>NZ_JBMHFF010000002.1:0-172523 GCF_049166575.1 Chryseobacterium sp. GP-SGM7
AAAGTTATAATTCTTAAAAAAAATTAAAATTTATAAAAAAAGTTAAAAAAATAAATATTATTGTAACATATGTGGTATCTGTTGATTTTATGACGTGTATTTTAAAGATTTGTTGAGTTATCAATATCCTATTAAATACCTCAAATGAAAGCTGTAAAACCTTTAAAATTAATATATACATCTTTGCAATGATAATATCTTGTTCTCTGGGTTGAAGTGTGATTTTGTGCTTTTTAAAGTTAATATAGGTAAAATATAAATACAAAGACGTTGCTTTACAAACAAAAACCTCTATATCAATGATATAAAGGTTTTTGTTGTTTACGTTTTCAACGTATCATTTTTGGTGGAGTTGGAGGCTCTTTCTCCCGAACCTTTACAGGTGATATTAAAGTATCAAAATGCTGATTTGTAGAAGTTAATGTATTCTGTAGTTAAAATAGAATATCATAAATAATCATTGTATATCTCAGTAATTGGGTGTAAATTTGGGTGTTAGTTTTAAGTCCTACACCTATGAATATCAAAAGAAATATCGTATTTGCTCTTGAAAAAAGAAAGAAGGATGGTGCGCCTGTTGTAGAGAATGTACCTATCCGTATGCGTGTTATATATCATAACAAAAGGATTGAGTTCACCACAGGCTATCGTATAGATGTTTCAAAATGGGATGATGGCAAGCAACGTGTAAAAAATGGTTGTACAAACAAACTCAAGCAGACCGCAGCTGAAATTAATTCTGACCTTTTAAAATACTATTCAGATATCCAGGATATTTTTAAAGAATTTGAAGTGAATGACTTCATTCCTACTCCTGAACAACTTAAAGTAGCATTCAACAATCGTCACATTAAAGACTTGCCTAATAATTTGAAGCCTGAAGCTCCCGTAATATCTTTTATGGGAAAATTTGATGAGTTTGTTAGGGAATGTGGAGTTCACAACAATTGGACAGATGCTACTTATAAGAAATTAGCGGCAACTAAAAAACATTTAGTGACTTTTGACAAAAACCTTTCTTTTGAAGATTTTGATGAAAGCAAGTTGACGGAATATGTAAATTATCTACGTGACAAGAAAGGTTTTCGGAATACTACCATCGGTAAGCAGGTAGGATTTTTAAAATGGTTTCTTCGATGGAGCAAAAAGAAAGGATACACTTCCAACTTTGCTTTTGAATTATTCAAACCAAAACTGAAGACCACTCAGAAGAAAGTTATATTTCTGACTTGGGCGGAGCTGACGACATTAAGAGAATATAAGATTCCGGAGACAAAAAAATATTTGGAACGGGTTCGTGATGTTTTCTTGTTCCAGTGTTTTACAGGGCTAAGATATTCAGATGTATTCAATTTACGGCGCAGTGACGTAAAAGAAAACCATATCGAAATTACGACTGTAAAAACTGCGGACAGTTTAATTATTGAGCTGAACAACCATAGTAAAGCAATATTGGACAAGTATAAGGAAGTATATTTTGAATATGATAAAGTTCTCCCGGTAATCACCAATCAGAAGATGAATGATTATTTGAAGGAGTTGGCAGAATTGGCGGAAATAAATGAGCCTGTTCGGGAAGTTTATTACAAAGGCAATAAGCGCATTGACGAAGTTACACCTAAATACGCACTATTGGGAACTCACGCAGGAAGGCGAACATTTATTTGTAATGCCTTATCATTGGGGATTCCGGCACAAGTGGTTATGAAGTGGACTGGACATAGTGATTATAAAGCAATGAAACCCTATATTGATATTGCTGATGAAATCAAAGCCACTGCAATGGATAAATTTAACCAGCTTTAATAATTGTATTGTAAGTTTGTAAAAATTGAAAATATTTGATTGATGGGAGAAAACGATAATCAGCAAAGCGATTTTTTGTATCAGATAATAGATGTCTTGCCTCAATATACTACAGTAAATACAGTTTATCAAGGCATCCTAGGTAGTACATTAAACTTTGAAGAACAGTGCCAGATTACAGATTTCTACACTGGGATAAAGAACCGTGAAAACTTTGAAAAAGCAGTTCTGAATTTTATCCTTTCCACAGATAAAGAAAAACAGTTTCCGATTGTCTCTATGTTGCGAACATTGATTGATAGCAATATTGAATTGTATAAGAACAACAAGGATTTTTTTGATAATATAGATGTAATATCTGTTTGTGCAAATAGACCTGACTCTCTCAACTATCAAATCAACATTCAGCAAAAACGTACCAACTCTTTGTGGATGGAATTGATACAGATAAGAAATTCTTTGGAATCTGCAAGCTGGAAGAGAGAAAATGCAAAAGTTGAATACCTTACAGGAGAGGAAGAGAGAGTTTCCAACTTATACAAAATTGAACAGGATAAACTTGCTGTACTATATAAACAGAAGGCAGAATCAGATACGGCCGCTTCAAAATATGTAAAAAATGTTTTTAGGAATATCTATGAATCAGGAATTTTCAATATTTCAATATTGAATAATTATTTTCCGATTGAAACAGAAAGGCAGGATCACAATCAATCAAATCCCCAACTTCAGGAAGGGAAATATTTCCCTATGGAATTAGTCTCAAAAATTCATAAGGAATGTAATGGTTTTCAATTTGAGAGTTTAACGGAAGTAGAATTGTATTCCATCCTAAATTTACTACCTGTAAACACTCTATTGGTTATCAAGAGAGGAGAAAAGACACGTATGTGTTATTTAATTTCTATCCTTTATAATTATTTGAAAGTACAAGACAAAATAGAGTGGCGTAGCTCTATATTAAAGTCCCTAGACATTAAGGAGGATTTCTACACTTCAAAATATAAAGAACCTGTATCTGAAGTGCCCAGCAGAGAATCTAAAAATTTTGCGCTGTCTATCAGTAAAATATTTGTTTAATACTTTCTGATAGCATATAATACCACTTTTACCACTTAAAATATTTTTAATACTCATTGATAATCAATGATATAAATTTTAGAAATCCACCTTCTTACCACCTTTTTTCCGACATAGATTTGCAATGTGTTCGAACAGTAACGCCGAAGTATAAGGCTTGTTTAACTATAACATTGTAAAAGATATGAACCTAAACGAACTTAAGCAGAAACCGCTTTGGCAGATGACAGG
Source organism: Chryseobacterium sp. GP-SGM7 (assembly GCF_049166575.1). Taxonomy (NCBI): domain Bacteria; kingdom Pseudomonadati; phylum Bacteroidota; class Flavobacteriia; order Flavobacteriales; family Weeksellaceae; genus Chryseobacterium; species Chryseobacterium sp. GP-SGM7. The sequence continues at coordinate 3,118 of NZ_JBMHFF010000002.1, forward strand.
TGAAGAATTTCTTTATCTTCAGCAGGCTGATGGACATAAAGAAGCTGAACCTATTCCCTTTAATAATTCTTTAAAAAAACACGTGTATGGAATAGTTGGAATAGCACGTTTATTCGGATGTAGTATTCCCACGGCTAACCGTATCAAACAGAGTGGAAAGATTGATGAAGCCGTCACACAGATAGGACGTAAGATCATTGTTGATGCAGACCTTGCATTAGAATTAGCCGGACGTAAAACAGGAGGAAGAAAGTGATGATGGATAATAGCAAAGACATAAAAGCCTTGTGGCATTCCTCGCGTTTGTTGATTACCGATAAATTTGAATATCCACCGGTAGTCATCCGTATTGATGAATCTGTTGTAGGAACGCTTGGTAATTTTTCCGCTACCGTTGGGAAAGCTAAGAGTAGAAAGACCTTTAGCGTTACTGCGATGACCGCAGCTGCTTTGGTGTGTCGTCTGATGCTCAATTATAATGCAGAAATGCCTGATGATAAAAGGAAAATCATTTACTTCGATACCGAACAAAGTCCGTATCACAGCCAGAAAGTACTTTCCAGAATAATTGAGCTTTCAGGAATGAACAAGGAAATTCAACCTGAGAATCTTGAATTTGTCTGTTTAAGAAGATTCAATCCATCAACCCGTATTCAGATTATCGAAGAAGCAATCAAAAGCACTTCTTCATTAGGTTTAGTCATTATTGATGGAATAAGGGATTTAGTTTTTGACATCAATTCTCCGAATGAATCTACTGAGATTATTTCTAAACTTATGATATGGACAGAAGTCTATCAGTTGCATATTCACACTGTTTTACACGTCAATAAAACAGATGATAACGCACGGGGACATTTGGGAACTGAACTACTCAATAAAGCCGAGAGCATACTACAAGTGGTAAGGGATGAAAAAGATCCGAATATCTCTATTGTAAAGCCGATGAGTATTCGTGATGTCGAGTTTGAGCCTTTTGCCTTCAGGATTGATAATGATGGTCTCCCTGAATCCGTGGATGACTATCATATAAAGACGGGGCAAGTCAAGGGATTCGATTATCACGAAATCTCTGAACAGATACATCGGGAAGCACTATCGCTTGCTTTCAAAGATCAAAAATCACTTTCTTATGGAGAATTGATTTCAAAGCTCATAGAATCCTATGCCCATTTCGGATATGAATTCGGAACTGTAAGTCTCCCTAAAAACTGGACATTTTATAACCCTAAAATTATAAACAAAAAACGATTAATTTTAGGTTATGAGAACGAGCAAATTTACAGACAGCCAAATTTTGGCAATTTTAAAGGAGTATGAGTCAGGACAAACAGCAAAAGAATTATCTCGGAAATACGGTTTTCACTATCAGACTTTGCATGATTGGAAAAAGAAATTCAGTGGGATCAGTTCTACCCAGGAATTACAAAAGATCAAAGAATTAGAATCGGAAAACAATCGGTTGAAAAAGATGTTTGCCAACCTTAGTTTGGAACATGAAGCACTGAAAGACGTACTCTCAAAAAAGTGGTAAAGCCTGCCACAAAACGGGAAGTGGTTGCTTATCTGGTTTCAGAATATCCGATGAACATTCGGCAGGCGTGTAAATCTTTGAATTTGGAGCGAAGCAGCTATTACTATCATCCCAAAAGAAAAGATGATACGGACGTCATTGATTGTTTGAACCAACTTTCTGAAAAACATCCCAGCTATGGATTCAAGAAAATGTTTCACAGTCTTCGTAATGAAGGTTTTGTTTGGAATCATAAGAAAGTATATAGAGTTTACAAGAAACTGGGACTGAATATTTTGAGAAAAAGAAGGAGAAGACTTGCTTCAAGAGAAAGACAAAACTTGGAAGTTCCTGAAAAATACAATGAAGTTTGGAGTATGGACTTTATGAGTGATTCTTTATTTAATTCAAGACGATTTCGAACGTTGAACATTATTGATGATTATAATAGAGAATCGATTTGGATTGAAGCCGGGCTTTCCATCGGAGCGATGCATATGACCGATCTATTGGAATGGATTGTAAAGGAAAGAGGAAAACCAAAAGCAATACGAACGGATAATGGTCCCGAGTTTACGAGCTCTGTTTTCACGAATTGGTGTCATAAACACAGAATTGAAATCCGGTACATTCAACCAGGGAAACCTGTTCAGAATGCTTTTATTGAAAGGTTCAACAGAAGTTATAGGACAGAGGTGCTGGATGCAAGAATCTTCAATACTTTGATAGAAGTACGGGAAATAACTTCTGATTGGATGGAGCATTACAACTATAACAGACCTCATGAAAGCTTGGGAAACCTATCTCCAATGCAGTATTTGTTGAACTAAGCGAAGCGAATCATGAATACCATAAAAAAATATGAAATAAATGAATAAAAAGGAAAACTCACCAGACGCTAATCCCAACACTGAGTTTTCTCCTTTTCAACAAATTTTGCCAACATCAACAACAGAATGAAATATTTTATAGTTTTACAAAACAAAATGAGGGTATAATTCTGTCCAAAGTTCGGGGAGACTTACAGGAATATTTATAAAAAACTGGAACAGTTAGAAAAAGATTTTGCCGATAAATATGCTATTGGTGGAACCGAAAATCAATATGAAAAGCAAAAGGCTCTACTGGAAAGCGTTTTACCCAAGCCTAAATCCCTTGATGAAATTTATATCAGTCCAAATCACGAATTTATACACCAATTTGGGTTAGGATATGTAGAAAAAGAACAGTGGAATTCTAATTCAAGACAAATAGAAACCGTAATGGTATCCTACAATCTTGCTGAAAAGTTTAAAGATTTTGTAAGCAGTTTACCCAGTGATGCCTTTGCGGGATCGTCGTCGTGGGAGGTGCAAAGTTTTGTCGATAATGAGACCGTTACGGGAAGTGACAAAGAAAGAAATGCTCTCGTCCGTGAAAGAAGAAAAGCCGCTGCTAACGATTTGTTTTATAAATTTTTGAGAGAAGAATTATCGGATGAACTAAGACAGCGCTTCGTAAAAGACTTTAACAGAAACTATAATAATATTCATGTTCCTGATTATTCCAAATTCCCGCTGTTCTCTAAAATTCATCTTAATTTCAAAGGAAGAGAATTAAAACTAACCGAGGTTCAGAAAGCAGGAATCGTAAGACAAACTACAAAAGGAGTTGGCTTATTAGCTCATGAGGTTGGTTTTGGGAAAACTTTATCCGGAATTTTATCTATGCATGAAGCGATGGAGCGTGGAAATACAAAAAGACCTTTAATTGTTGTTCCGAACGAAAGTATTCTCAAACAATGGGTGGAAACGATTTTTGAAACCATTCCTCATGCCAAACTAAATGTACTGGGAAACCTGGGTAAAGATTATGTTCTTTCAAAGTTTGATAACAAGGACGGAGAGATAACCATAGTTACCTATGAAGGCTTTAATAATATCGGTTTTTCTGAAAATATTACTCAGGAGCTGGCTTCCCGATTTTCTTACATTTCAGAAAGTGAGCTAAAAAGTGTTAATTCCATTAGTGAAAGGGATTTTCAGAAAGAACTGGAGAAAGAAAAAGAACTGGAGGGAAAAATGAAACGTGGTAAAATCTATGATTGGGAAGATTTTGGCTTTGACCATCTTACTTATGATGAAGTCCATAATGCCAATCATATTGTCGGTAAGGTTAGGGTAGAAGACCGTAGATTTGCTTCGGATTTCAGGAGCCAGAACCAGCAGACTTCCAAATTAGGAATCAATACCTGGATGGCAGCACAATACATTCAGGACAAGAATGATGGAAGAAATGTTACTCTGTTTTCTGCTACCCCTTTCACCAATAAGCCTTTAGAATATTATTCCATTTTATCCCTGATCGCTAATAAACGTTTGGAAGAGTCCGGTTACTTCAATGTCAATACATTTTTTGAAACCTTTATGGAGGCAGATAATGATATGGAAATTGATGCCAAAGGTGATGTGAAATTCAAAGCGAATGTCCGTAGGTTTAAGAATAATTCTTTGTTTCAGCAGCTGCTTTCCGAATTTATTGATATTAAAGGGGAAGAAGATAATCCAGAACTGAAGCGTCCCAACAAAATCAACAAAGAATATAAAATTGAGCAAAATGATCTGACGAAAGAGCAATATGATCTACTCAATGAAAGCTTTAGTGAAACAAAGAAAGGAGCGATCCTTACCCATATCCTTAATGCCCGGTTGATTGCCATTTCTCCATATCTGTCGATTTATTATGATGGAGAAGAACCTTCTGTACAGGAATTTATAGAGAATTCTCCGAAGCTAAGGCAGACGATACAGCTGATCCGGCAGAATAAAAAAGACATTCCGGATTTAGGGCAAATTATTTATTCAGAATTAGCCGTTGCAGAATTTCCAAAGCTGAAAGAATATCTTATTAATGAAGTTGGTTATAGACCCGAAGAAATTGGAATTATTACCGGAGCAACCAGTAAACCGGGTAGGTTAAAGATCCAGGATGACTTTAATGCAGGAAAAATAAAAGTAATCATAGGCAGCGAAGCTATCCAGGAAGGAATGAACCTTCAGGAAAATACAACTGATCTGACCTCCTTTCTTTACCGTATAATTTTACTTCTCTACGGCAGGTGGAAGGACGAATATGGAGACAGGGGAACAGGAATGAAAATGTCCGTGTCAATTTTATGCTGACCAATGACAGTATTGATGTTTTTATGCTTCAAAAATTGCAGGCTAAGCAGGCAAGATATTTAGAAGCCATGAAAAAAGGAGCGGATGTATTAGATGTTTCGGATATCAGTACCCAGGAGCTCAAGACATCGATCATTACCAATCCGGAAACAAGGGCTAATATTGAGATTGAATTGATGAAAAAACGAATTGAAAGTGAGAAAAACAAACACCTTGCGGATAGTGCTTTTGTATTAAGGAAGTATGAAGATTTTATCAAAGTTCAGGAAGGCGTAACCAAAGCAGAGTATAGTTATAGCAGGATTTTAGGGTACTCCAAAGAGGAAGGAGAGGACTCAGAATATTGGAAAAATCAGCTTCCATCTTATCAAAAAACGATAGAGCTGGCAAAAGAAGAAGTTCAAAAAGCAATCCAGCATTTAGCTGAAAAAGGAGTAAATGTTACAGAAATTGAGAAGCAAACCGAGGCTACAGAGGATAAAATAGCTGAATTGGATAAAAAACTGGAAGAACTTCCGGAGATAAAAGATAATTTAATTGCTCAATATAAGATGGAAAAAGAGCAACAGCTTAAAAGTAATAAGCATATAGATCATGTAAAAGACAGGGCAGAAGAGAATAAAATTCTATATAATACTTTATTGAACGTGAGTCCTATAAATACTATGGATAGTAAAATCTCATTAGATGTAACACCAAATCAAGAAGAAGATATGAATTTGGATAATGTATCGACTGTAGTAAGAAAAAGATAATGAAAAATATGTAGAGATTCCTTCTCATCTTTTCCGAGAAATTAAGTTTTCAGACAGGAGTGAACTTAGCAGAAAATAGGACATAGATATTTTTCTCTCATTTTATTTTGGATGAATTTTTATAAAGGAAAAATAACACGTCAAGTTCTGGCGTGGGTGAGGATTAGCTTTGCTTTAGAAACATTAAAACAAAATATTAATTGCTAAAACACAGCTTATGAAGAAACTATTTGATGATGAGTGGAGTGATGATCTCTCTGAGTTTAAGGTCATTTCCATAGAAGATTTAAACAAAGGATTTGTAGGAGATAAGAGTGCTTTGGGAGATACTATTATCAACAAAGATAATTCTCCTGATTACAGAAGCCCGTTCCATGATTACAGAAATACACCTTTAGGGTATTCTTATCTTACAGATAATCCTGTATCCATATTTGCTTCAACAGGAGTCAATGAAAAAGGCGAAAAGGGCTATGAGTATTATGCAGAAGTCCTTCCTTGTGAAACAGGTTCACAGGTATATGGAAGCTATCAGGCTAATGCCAGAAAGAAACAAGCTTTATTTCTGTTCTATGAGAAACCTAATCCTAACAAATCAAACTTCTCTGGTGATTTTTACATTGCCAAGATGGGAGATTACTTTGTACAACTTTTCAAGAGATTTCCAGAACCATTACCCTCCAATGTAAATGGTCAGTTTTTCAGGAATATTACCTCTATGGAAGATGAAGCTGCCTACTTGACACAGCTAGCTTATACTTTTGAGAAGGATAAAATAGATGCTACCCTTGTTCATCAGGCTTTAATGAGAGAATATCAGTTTTATACAGGAGACAGAAGGTTTGAAGAGATTATAGGAAATATTTCTTCTATTCCTGCTGATGCCATTGGATGGTGTGCTGAAAAGCTGGAAGTTTTTAAGCCTACAGAGAAGAATTATAATCCTCAAGCTAATGATTATTCTCCTTTAATCCCTATTATAGGAGGTGTTGCAGTTCCTGTTAATATAAATAAAGCTGCACAGTTCTTTGAGAACTTAGGTGACAATCCTTTTGTTCAGGGGGCAGAGGTTGCTTTTTCACAGGTATGGTCTATGGTGAAACAGGCAGCAAGTAAGGTTAAAGATGCTTCTGTAGACCATCTTCCTGATACATTTAAAAAGCTGATCAATAAAATTACAGGTGTCATTAATGATATTAAATCCTTTCTGACCAATATAACAAATGATCTTGGTGAAATGGTAAAGCAGGGATTTGAGGTTCTTAAATTAGCCAATGCTTTCTATTGTGGTGTTAATAGTGGGCTTATCAGTCTTATCCAATGCCTACTTTATATTTTAGAGTTTCTCTTACAACCTACTACTGCTTTCTCCTATCAACAATATCTTGAAAGAAGAGATTTAATGGAAAAAGCAGAAGATGTATTGGATTGGGTAGCAGAGAATGTTCCTAAGTTCTTGCAGGGAGTTAAAGACATATTCAAAGCCAGTGGAAGCATTTCTCAATCTGATATGGAAGGAATATTGGATAAGATGAAAGAATACTTTGAGAATGTTTCTCGTTATACAGTGGCTTTTTATGTTGGTATATTTGCCTTTGAACTACTAATTAATATTTTGCTACTTATCTTTACAGAGGGTGCAGGGAATGTGGTAAAAGGAGCTACTTATGTACAAAAAGCAGCAAGTTTATTAAAGGTTCTGGCAAGGGAAACTGTTTCTGTAGCCACATTAGGAATTACAGATTTACTGGCTTTTCTTTCAAGATTTATTATTAGATTTGGAAAGGCTTGTGCTAAAGGGTTTTCTGGCTTTACCAGATTCATTGAAGAATTATTGCAAGGGGCTAAAAATGGTGCTAAAGCAGAGGAACTAGCTGATGAAATCCATGATATAGAGGAAGTAATAATCAAAGGAAGAAAACTTCAAAAAGGAGGTGGTGATGCAACCAAGTCTTTTGCTGAAAATGCAGGAATTAAGATAGAGCGATTTTTAAGTGAAGCTAAGGTCTTTGGACAATCTACAGACTATACTTGTGCTGCTACTTCTTTGAGAATGACATTACATGACAAGGGTATTTTACTATTAGAAGATGAATTGGCAAGAGCATTAAAAACTGATACTAATGGGGCTTCAATTTTAGATATCCCTGAGGCTCTATATTTCAAAAGATTGGAAGATCAGGTAACAGCTATTGCTGAAAAAGATATTAGGTTATCAAAGTTATTAGAAAAATTAGAAGACGGAGATAAAGCAGTTGTGAGTATTGGCACAGAACATTTTAAAGGACATGCAGTAGTACTGGAGAAAGTGGAAGATGGTAAAGTATTTTTACGTGACCCCTTACCTATGAATCAAGGTGCTTCATACAAAATGAATATTGAAGATTTTAAAAGAATATTTAAAGAAAGAGCAGTAATTATTAAAAAATAAAACAATGACAGAGGCAGGAAACATACAATATAATACAAAAGGGGAAAAACCTTTAAAAGGCTACCAGATAGTTAGAGTGAGAAATGTATCTCATTCAAAAGAAGTATTAGATAATTTTAAGAATGCAGTTTTAACAATTTTAAAAAATAAGAACTTAAGTGATGAAGATCCTAAATGGGAACAATTATTACCTCAAGGTATTGTTAATAAGCTTAAACAATTAGATGATGATGACTTTAAATATGATGAACTTTTATATAGGCTAAGCACAAGTGTCTATAAATTTCAAGATATAAAAGATTGGGAGTGGTATAGTTCTTTAGAGACAGAAAAAGGATTCGATATTATTGTAAAAGGTTGGTTCAATGCTCATCAATTTATCAATTTTATCCATTGCCAAAATGTTCCTTTAGATGATATCAGGATTATTGATGCTGATAAACAAGAAATTTATGAGCTAAAAACTATCAAGGATTATACTTCATATAAAATACTAAAGTAAACTAACTTAATATTTCTAAAACTAAACCATTCTTGAATTACATTACAGTAAAGAATGGTTTTTTCTTGAAGAAAATGATATTTGTATTAGGGACCTTGGCTTTTATCTCATAAATTGTGCAAGTTAAAAGTGACTTATCAAAATCCAACTCTTTATACAAAGCTCTCTAAATTATTGCTTCTAACTGAACTATAAATTTTGTAAAAAATCTCTGCAATGGGAATTTAGCAAGCTAGTTTAATAGTATATTAGAAAATTTAACTATTTTTATAGTTCAAATATATTGACTATTAATCATATGTATAAAACTGAACATGGTGATTTTGACGGAAATTCATGGGAAGAATTTTGTCAATTATGTTTTAAACACAAATACGAGAAAGAAGGTTATCAAGAGCTTCCTGCATGGCAGGGAGATTTAGGTATTGAAGGATATACAAGAGCTGGAAAAGTTTTTCAATGTTATTGTCCTGATGAGAATTATAATGCTGATGTACTTTATGAAAAACAAAGAGATAAAATCACAAAAGATTTAGGGAAACTGATTTCTAATGAAAAAGAACTCAAAAGATATTTAGGGAATCAAAAAATAGCACAATGGATATTTGTTACTCCTCGATATCAAAATAAAGAGTTAGTACGTCATTGTGCTGAAAAAGCTAAAGAATTTAGAGAAAAAAAATTGGATATCCTGGATCCCAATTTTGACATTCTTATTCATGATCTCGATTTCTTTTCGGAACAAATACCCCTTATTATTGATGGAAAAGGCAAGAAAATAGAAATTAATCATCAAGATGAAACAGATCAAAATGCTACTCAATGGATAAATTCAGAAATTGATCTTGTTGAAAATGCGAATAGAAAAAACGGCCATAGAATTATTGCAACTGCAAATAATCGAGATAGGAAAATTGAGAAATTGACAAGAATCACCATTTCAAATTTCCTAAATGGTAATATTACGATTAATAAATTACAGCAGAAATTTCCGGATGACTATGAAAAACTAGTTAGAGTTGTATCCCAATTTGAGAAAAAAGTTGAAGAAATCTGCTTAACTAATGATGCAAGTAGTACTGAATTATATTCGACAATAGAAAAAGATCTGAAAGACAGAGTCAGGATTACACTTCCTTATTTAAATGAAATAACCATTGAAAAATTGACGGAACAGGTATTAGCAGACTGGATACTTAGATGCCCAATTGATTTTGAATAAAAATAATCATGGAAAACTCAGAAATAAACTTTGAACGAATTACCTTTAAACAGAAACCAATTCCGATCCCTGTTGATTATAGACCGACTTATAAAATAAGTATTATTCTTTTGGTATTAAAATTTTGTTGTATTGGTGAGACATCATCATTACTGAAACTTCACTTATTTTCATGGGTATTGAAATTTGACAGAAATATGGAGATATTTCAAAAATTCATATTAAGTAATTATAAAGATGAATTTCAGGTGTGGAGTATCGAACCTGCATTAAATAGAGCATTACAATATGCTATTGCAGACAATCTTTGCGAACTAACATCAACAAGCAAGTATAAGCTCACGGAAAAAGGAAATCAATTTTGTGATTCAATTTTAAATTCTGAAGCTTTTGAACAGGAAATTACTTTTTTAAAGTTTGTTGGTAAAAACAAAATTACCGATAGCAGGCTTAATTCGATGATTAAACAATGGAAAATTGAATATGACTAAACTAAAAATTAACCGATTAAAAATTGAAATAAATACTGATGCTGGAATATTCGGAGCTGAACATGAATTCTCAAAAGGGCTGAATATAGTGAGGGGAGACAATACCACGGGAAAATCATCTTTATTCCAATCAATAATTTATGCCTTAGGATTTGAAGAATTGTTAGGAGGAAAATTTGAAAAGACTCTTCAATCTGTTTTAAAAGACAAAGTAGAATATCCTCGAAATGAACAGTATTTCAATATCATTCAATCTTATATTTATTTGGTTATTGAAAATCAGCTAGGACAAATAATAACCATAAGACGCGGAGTAAAAACACCAGGCAGAAAATCTCAATTAGTAGATATTTATTTTGGAGACTACATAACCAATTTGAAGGATATTACAGAAGAAAGACAAATGTGGGTTCATGATAAGGGTGGAGCTTCCGATAATGATTTTGGCTTTCATAAATTTCTATGTGAGTTTCTTGAAATAGATTTACCAAAAGTTATAACATACAAAGGAGATTATACCCAAATTTATCTACAGCAATTAGCTTCTTCCTTTATTATTGAACAAAAAAAAGGATGGAGTGACTACTTTATTACTGCACCAATATATTCAATAAGAGACCTCAATCAGCGAATAGTTGAATATCTGTTGAATCTGGATGTGTTTGAAAATAATGAAAAAAGAGAGGAAATAAATATTCGTAGAAACTTACTACAATCTAAGTGGGAAAAGGTATTTAATGAAATGGATTATTTAGCAGACAGATCTAGCTCAGAACTTACTGGAATAAGTTCAGAACCTGAAATAATAAATGATCTAAATTCAATTAAGCTTCTTTATAAAAAAGAAAATTCCAATATAAGGATTGAAGAATATTTACAAGAGCTCAGAGATGAACTTATAACCTTTGACAACACAATTAATACTGTCGGTCAAAATTCAAGCAAATACGAGAAAGAATTAGAAGAAAAGCAGAATTTGCTAAATAAAATTGTAGTTAATTATGAACTGTTATTACCTGAGATAACTAGTGAAATTGAAAAATTAAGGCAATATCAAAATCAGTTTAAAAATATTTCTGAAGACTTAAGAAAAAATAAAGGCGTACAAAAACTAAATAAACTTGGTGCTGAACAAGACATAAAATCCATACAAAACATTTGTCCAACTTGTACCCAAGAAGTTAAAGATCTTTTACCAAGTGATATTAACCATACACCGATGAGATTAGATGATAATATTAAATATCTTGAATCTCAACTGGCAATGATTGAAGTTTATATATCAGGACAGAAAAAATTAATTACAGATAAAAGGGCGAAATCTGAATTATATCAGCAAACTTCAACGAAATTAAGAAAAGAAATAAGAAGCCTAAAAACAGAACTGGTCGAGGATTCCAGAGTTCCTTCGGTGGTTGAAATTGAAGAAAAATTCAGTTTAAATCAAAGGATAAACTTTTATAGTAAGACGATTGAAAAATTTGAATCTTTAAAAAATGACTTAATTCCTTTGATTGAAGAACATATTGAAATCCAATCGGCAGTATCAAAATTACCAAAACTGAACTTATCTGAACAGGATGCTAATAAAATCATTGATCTAGAAAATAATTTTGTTTCATACTTACAAAAATTTGGATATACAAGCAAATCGTTCAACAGTATCAAGATTTCAAGAGATAATTACTTCCCAATTGTTGATGAGCTTTATAGTATTAAATTTGATTCTTCTGCTAGTGATTTCATAAGAAGTATATGGGCATTTACTATTTCATTAATGAAAACATCAGTAAATTATAATGGAAATCACCCTCAGTTTTTAATGTTTGATGAACCTAAACAACAGGATGCTTCTCTTGAAAGCTTTAAATCTTTTCTAAAAGAATTATCTGAATTTAAGGAACAACAAATGATTGTCTTTGCTTCATTTGAAAACTCTGATGAGACATTTAACGAATCGACGGAAAAAATTGAATTTTCTCTAAACCGTATTAACGAAACTTTAATAAAACCAATAAAGTAAGAGATTGTTTTAATAGTTAGGTAAAAATAATCTGTTGTGGATGAATTTTATCTATTAAAATGGGCTATGAATTAATGATTATACTAATTTTGATATAAAAAAATGTCTAAAAAATATTCAGAATATTATCCAAACCAAATAGCATTAGAAAATAAATTTGAAAAGCATCTGAAAAACACTAATCGATTTGTAGAATTTTGTAGAGGGAAGGAAGTTCCGTATTATCAAGATGAAGGCAATTGGGGAACAAAGCTTGATCTTAGAGATGTTTCTGAGAAGGAAGGCGTAAAACGAGCTTATCTATTGCAAGAGTTTTACATATGGAAAGAGTGGAAGGAAAAAGGGCGAAACATTTTTCATTTTTCAGAAAATATAACTGATCTACTAAAACAAACTGACGTTCTTGATATTGATATTTCTCTAATTAAGTTGCCATATTCAGACTTTTATATTGATTTATCATCTGCAAAAATTCCTTTTGAAGAAGATGTTTCTGAAATCATTGAAGGTGCCTTTATCAGAGATGAGTATCATGATGGGGAGGATTATGAAAGAGCAATAAATATAGATTTTGTCAGCAAAGAATATATTGGAAAATATTGGAATATTAACAAAGATTTATGTTGGGATACCGAACGGGGATTTCATTCAATATTACTTTTCCTTGATAGGAAAGATAATCTGAAGACAATTGAAGATGCTATAAATTTTGATAAAGATGGATTTGTAAGTACTCCAATGTTTGATGATAGAGATGAGGATACAAAACAGGGCTTATATAGCATTCATAAACAATTTGTAGATAGAACAATTAATTTCATTATCAATTGCCTCCTGTATTTGACAACTAAAGAAGTTGATATTGATGAGAAATATCCAGTCGATTTACCTGTTCATTTAAAAGCTAAATTAGAGAAAGCAGCTACTAAACGGAAGAAAGAAATTGTTCATTCAGAAATATTACAAAATGGATTTACCAAAGTCAAATATGTAGGATATAGGTTGACCACAGCAAAGCCTCTTAATAATTCAGGAAGAGAACTTAATCCACATTGGCGAAGAGGGCATTGGCGAAATCAAAAGTTTGGTGAAAACTTTAGTGAAGCAAAATTAATTTGGATAATGCCTACAATTGTTAATAAAGAAAAAGGGAAGCCTCAAAAAGGACACATTTATGAAGTAAAACAATAATCTCTGATTTCAAATTAGAAACTATAAATAGGTTATAAAGCCGATGCGAGACTATTTTATTAGTGGTATAGTGCTGATGATTAGAGACCATGAAAATACAAAAAAGAAAAAATGAAACTAATAATTATGTTGATCTTTCTTGGACTTTTAGGTTGTAACTTAAAAGCACAATCGAACAAAATTCCTATCGAGAAAATTGAGGAAATGTTTTCTAATATGAAAGAAAACGGAGTAAATCCAGACACTAAAATGCTTTGGGGTTATTTCTTTACTTCTGAAAAAAAAGATAAATTTATCCAAGTTGCAGGCAAGCTTAAGAGTAAAGGTTTTGATTTTGTTGAAATTTATCAAGCAAAAGATAAAAGCTATTGGCTTCATTTAGAACGCAGTGAAATACATAATCCAAAAAGCTTATTTGTTCTCGATGAAGAACTTTATACAATAGCAGATGAATATGGAATTATTTATGATGGCTTTGACGTTGGAAATGTAGACAAAGATAAACCGATCGAAAGAGATACTTATGCAGTTCCAGAGGAATTTAAGACAATTGACTTCCAAAAAGATAAATATCCCTGTTTGCTAATTGGTAACACCGCGTTTGACAGATTTCCGCACAAAGAAGAATTTGGCTATTTTATAAAAGTTACAACATCCTACAAGAAAGATGACAAATTGATGTTGCCGGTTGATGGAGAGCTAGAAAACTTAGAAAAGTTTGAATCTTTTATAACAAATAATTTGACGCAAAACAAAATTAAGAACTACTACGTTTTTAGAAATACACATAAAGGAATTAGAAACTTTTACATAGTAACAAATGACAAAGCTGATGCAACGCAAGTTTTGAATGTCATTAAAATGTCCGGAAAACAACGAACGTTTGATTTTGAAATTTTGACAGACAAAGGTTGGAGCTTGTACAATGAGTTTAGAAATAAAATGCCGAATGAATAAGAGATAAATTAGTAATTATGAAAATTCTTTTATATACATTAACCTTATTTATTCTGACAGCATACTCCGTCAAGGGACAAACTATGGATAACACTTTACAAAAGTTAGTTGAGAATAAACTCATTGAAAAAAAGCAAATCAGGGATTTTGAAGAAGTACTAAATCGGAATGAAACAAAATCAAATAGCGCTTACTTACGCTCGCTTTATCAAATAGAATTTAAGAAGCTAACCGGGCATTACTATTCAGAGTTAGGAATGCAGTTGAAGTTTGCAGATGAAAAGCCTAAGCTATCAGTACAGACAAAAATAAATGAAGAGTTGTACCTGTACCTTTCCAAGCTTAAGAATTGTGGCTTAGTAACAGTCAAGCAATTTAATGATCAGTCAAAAAAGATTGGGAACAATGATTATGTATATATTCTTCAGCTTTTACCTGACTTAGCAGATCAAAGTGCTTATGAAGAATGGTTAAGCTCTGATAAACTTAGTAAATATGGCGAAAAACTGTTCATAAATAATGTTATTTCTGAAAAATCATTTGAGAAATTTAAAAATGATGTTAATGCTGGGAAAATAACATCACATTATCAGCTTGTCGATTATTGCAAGAATGCAATCTTCTTTGATTTAGCAAAATATTCTAATGACCCTTCTATTTACCTTGAACAAATTCACCAGGAAGTTTCGAAGCTTCTACCGGAATTAAGTTTTACAAACTTCAAATATAAAATAGAAGTGGATTCGACAGAATCATTTAAGGATTATACTTCGTATAAAGTTATTGTATCACTAAAAGCTAATAATAAAACATATACCCAGAAAAGTTTTATATCACCCAATGATATTGATAAAGGTGGGGGCTTTTTAGGAAAAATTGATGATCAAGAGTTTTATAAAATATTCAATAAAATTCTTGCAGACAATCAATCACCATTGAGACTTCATGAAATACAACCTACATACCAATACGGGCAGGCAAAAAAATATCAATATTTTGGGATAATAGCTCTGTCTAAAAATCAGCTTCAAATGTTCCGAAATTTGGATAGCTATATGCAACTAAGCTACGAAAAATTCAAAAACAGTTTAACATCAGATCAGATTGACATTGCAATAAAAGAATATCAGAAAATTGGTTTATTTAATCATTTGTCGACATCGCAAATTGATAATGCAAAAGTGAGAGTTTCTGAACAAGAAAATGATAATCTAAATGGTGTACTAGCTGCTTTTCCAGATGTTGTACGTATATATGATACAGAATTAGGAAATCTCAAAGATCCATATGCTGAATTGATAAAAGAATATAAAAGAATATCTCATAACCAATTTAATGCAACAGAAATTTCTGATAATTTTGACATACAAAATAAAAAAGCCATAGTAAAATTTAAAGTTGGGAGTAAGTCTTATAATAAGACACTTAAAATTGAAGATGACTGGATTGATACGAATTTTTTTGATTTTATAAAATCAGTTGTTACAGACCAACAACTAGAAGGACAATTTTACGAACTCTATACGGGCGGACAAGAAGTAAGTATTATATATTTGACTAAAGATCAATATACTTACTTAAAAATGAAAAAACTTTTAGTATTTGCTGACGAAGAATGGCTGACAGAAGAATAAAGTCATAACAACTGAGGTGACAGGATTGTAATAGCTTGTTTTATGGAGAAATCATTTATGTTTATTTTAAAAAGGCTCAGATTATAAAATCTAAGCCCTGACTTTTTGGCTCACACACTTCGTGGGATAGTGTCCATATTTCTTTTTTTGCCTTTGATCAATATTTTTTTTAATACCGACATATCCTCCCCAATTTTTTTATCTTGTATTTTAGCATAATGCTGGGTCATTCTAATGTTGGCATGTCCAAGCATCTTGCTTACGGTCTCTAAAGGGACACCATTATTGAGAGTAACCGTTGTAGCAAATGTATGTCTTGCCGTATGAAAAGTAATATCAAAATCAATTTCACATAAGTCTCCAATTTCTTTTAAATACCCATTCATCTTTTGATTGCTTAGTACCGGTAAAACAGTATTTTCATTTACACATTTCGGATGATTTTCATAACTGCTTAAAATTTCCTGTGCTTCTGGTAGCAGGGGTATACTGGCTTCGATCTTTGTTTTAACCCTTTTAGTTTTTATCCATAACCCTGTATCAATTCTCTTTGTTATTTTATCTTTCGTAAGATTCTTGACATCAATATAGGCTAGACCTGTATAACAGCAGAATACGAAAATATCACGGACTATTCTTAATCTGTCAGAATTAAAATTCTTCTCACGGATTTTTTGTAGCTGGATATCAGTTAAGAATCTGACATCTACGCTTTCTATTTTAGATTTATAACCTATAAAGGGGTTCTTACTTATCCATTCATTGTTGAGATAGATATTAATTATTTTTTGAAAATTTCTAATATACTTTACAGCAGAATTATTTGAGCAGTTTCGTACAGTTCTCAAATAAAACTCATAATCTGCAATGAATCCGGGATTAATATGACGGACATCAATATCACTGAGATTAAATTTCCATTTCAAAAATGCCTGAGTATGTCGTAATGATGTTTCATACCGTTTCCACGTTCCTTTAGAAAATTCTCTATCTATAAGTTCCTTTACCTTTGAGTTGTGATCTTTAAAAGCTTCAATAAGAGTAACTTTTTTTTCTTCAATTCCTAGATATTTATTTCGAAGATTTTCACAAGTTATCTCTTTGCCTTCGTTATACAAGGAATTATAGCATTCAAATAATTTAGCTCTGAAGCTTTCCAGTAAAGAGTTTAATTGTTTACCATTGGGACTATTACCTGATATCTTTCCTAATTTTATACTCCATTGAGAGGTTTTTACCGTTTGTCCTGTTGAAATTTCCGTTCGTCTTCCGGCAACAGTGATTCTCATGTAAATTGTTGATAATTCAGGATTGTTTTTTGCCTTTTTGGCATAAAAGAGTAAGCTGTAGGTTTGCATAACATTTTAATTTTAAAGGTTAATAATATTGCTGAACCTTTAAACCTACAAGATGTTCAATCATTGAACAGGCTGATGAATAAGCTGTTTAATGAGAATTCGGTGAGTCAAAATGCTGCCTAAAGACGACTCACCGAATGACTCACGTTCGATTTGTATTTCTTTGGTATATTTTGATAACTCAAAAAATAAAAAAGCCCTTAAATACTAGGATTTAAAGGCTTTTAGATTAATTTGGTTTCCCACCTGGTGGAGTTGGAGGGATTCGAACCCTCGTCCAAACAAGCAATACATAAGATTTCTACATGCTTATTTTACTATTAATTTTCGAACTTAAGCAGAGAGCAAACACCCAACTTAAATCTTAGCTTCTGAAGTTTTCGAGTTTTGGTCAAAGCGCCCAAAACCTTATTTCTGCATTACTATATCTCAGAATCAAACGCCGCAGAACAGAGCATTTGTGAGACATCTTGCTTCCTTACTATCTTCGGGAAAGCGCTTGAAATCTTACTTTATTCGGATTAAGCTGCAAGAGCGAACTCTTCGTTGCCAGTTAAAATTTTGTAGCAAGGGATTTAAGAGATCGCGCTACGGTTCTCTGCATGCTTACTTACCCATTGACCTTGCTGTCGAAACCAGTCAACCCCATGTTAAAGTAGCAGCAAAGATACTACTTTTGTTTAAATTCTGTTAATATTGATTCCTGTTTTTTAATATCGGATTTTTTTAGGAGCTTATTCCCGCTGTCCACTGTATCTTTTTTGCGGCGGTCTCCTCTTCGTTCCGTCCGCCACAAAAAAGGATGCCGTTTCCATCGGGGCTAGGTTAATGGTCTGTTATTTAATTTTACTTATCAAAATCAAAAAGTGTCGGAATAATTTCCGACACTTTTTTAAACTCAATCTTAGCTTCAACCTTGGCTTTAATCTCTATTTTTTAGCAAAATCCAACCGTTAATCTGTACCGGTTTTTTTGTTATTTTGTCTTCCCAGTTCAATTTGTACCAATAAGTTTCTGTAGGTAAGGGTCTTCCAAGATATTTACCGTCCCAAATCGGAGTTTTAGTAGAAGCTTTAAATACAGACTTTCCATATCTGTCAAAAATACCGCCTTCAAAATTTCCGTATTCGCTGATTTCGCTGAAATCAATCACATCATTCTTGCCATCGCTGTTTGGAGTGATTACATTGTTCATGAAAAATGTATAATACTCTGCAGAACTTTCACAGGCAACACCTCGATATCTTAATTTAATAGAGTACTTTGTATTTTTCATTACGCTGAAAACATTTGAGGCTTGCCATGTTACGCCATTGTCTATAGAATATTCAATAGGTAATATTCCTGTATTTTTAACTATGATGGTTAAGATATTATTGCTGTACGTGATTTCATTAATTTCCGGTGTTACAATGTATTTTACTGTAGCTGTAAAAGTTTTAGAACAAACGCCATTGCTGATTGTTACAGAATAAGTTCCTGCTGTTGCTGTGCTTATTGTTTGTGTTGTTGCGCCTGTGCTCCAAACGTAGGTGTAATTTGGTACTGCTCCTGCATCTAAAATTCCTTTATCACCTTTACAGATTTCAATATTACGCAGCGTAGAAACAATTTCCGGAACTACGGTTATTGTTATGGCTGCAGATGTAGTTGCTGAACATCCATTTGCGCCTACCCCTGTTACGGTATAAGTTGTTGTAGATGTTGGTGAAACGGTTTGTGTGCTTCCGTTTCCTGATAATCCTGCCCATGTGTAAGTGTTTGCTCCACTTGCAATAAGTGTAATTGATTCACCTTTACATATTATCAGTTTTGGAGCTGATATATTAATTATTGGCGGAGTGATATTTTTGATAACTGTTACTGAAGCTTGCTTTGTACATCCGTTTGTGGTTGCACTTGTAATGGTTAAAGTATACGTTCCCGAACTATTAACGATCGGTGTTAATGTATTCGCTCCTGAAACAATATTTCCGCCGCCTGTTGCAGTCCATAAGAATGTCGCTCCTGTTTGATACACTGAAGACGTTGCGTTTAAAGTAATTTGCGGATGGGTGCAGTTGATTTCTCCCGGCGCATTAATATTGACAAAAATTGCGGGATCCATTATTGTTGTAACTGTTTTTGTGTACTGGCAACCATCCGGAGCTGTAACTGTCACCATATGATTTCCCGGAGTATTTACAGTTGTTGTTGCTGTTGTTGCTCCGTTAGACCATAGGAAGGTATTTCCTGTCCCGTTTGCTGTTGCGGTTAATGTGGTTGAATTGCCTTCGCAGAATGTCAGCGTTCCCGAAATCTGCACATTCGGATTTACTCCTTGAGTAATAGTGATAGAAACAGGAAGACTTGTACACGTTCCGTTATTATTAGTTAAAGAATATGTTCCTGCTGTAAAAACGGTTATTGATTGTGTGATTGCTCCATTAGACCAAGTATTTCCTGTGGCAAAATTTGAAGTTAAAACTACAGGATTATTATTACAAATCGCGTTAGCTGAACTTGTAATTGTAGCAACTGGTATTAAATTAACGATTAATTGTAATTCGGCAATTTTTGAACAAGAACCCGTTTTAACCAAAACATAAATCGTTGCATTTCCTGAAGTATGTGTTGCCGGAGTTGCAATTGTACTGCTATTTCCAGCTAAAGCATCTGCTTGATTTAAATAATAACTGAAAGTTACCCCGGAAGTTGTGCTAATGTTGGCTTGAGCTGATGTTAGATTAAATATTCCTGTATTGGTCGTTGAGCATAAACTTAAAGATGAATTCTGCACAACAGGAACTATTCCCTGTGTTAATGTAACCGATTTTGTGTATTGACAGTTGGATGAAGTTGTGACGGTTACTGAGTAAGTTCCGGGTGTGGAAACCGAAAGGGTATTTCCTGTAGCTCCGGTTGACCAGATGTATGTATTCCCTGTTCCATTCGACGTCGCTGTTAAAACAGATGGTGAGCTGCAAATAATAAGATTACCCGAAATTTGAAGATTAGGATCGCTTTCTGCGGCTAAAATTATTGTACCTGGATTACTCGTGCAAATTCCGTTTGAAGTCGTTACAGAATAAGTTCCCGGAGTTGTTACCGTGATTGAGGGTGTTGTTGCTCCGTTTGACCAAGTATTTCCGGTTGTTGAGCTTGATGTTAATGTTACGCTTCCTCCAAAGCAGATTGCTGAAGATGTGCTTGTAATTGTAGGAGCTGAAAGTTGAGAAACATTTAATTGTAATGAAACAACTTTTGCGCAGGTTCCGGATTTTACTCTCACATAGATTGTTGCGTTTCCGGAACTGTGAGTTGTCGGAGTTGCAATTGTGCTTGTATTTCCTGCCAATGCATCTGCCTGATTTAAATAATAATCAAAAGAAACTCCCGATGTTGTGCTGATATTGGGTTCGGCTGCAGTTAAATTAAATACTGCTGTAGCTGTATTAGAACAACCTGTTAAAGTTGTATTTTGTGCTACAGGAACTACCCCTTGAATAACAGTAACAGATTTTGTGTACAGACAATTTGCAGGAGTTTTTACAGTAACCGTATAAGTTCCCGGAGTTGTTACGGTAATTCCTGGAGTTGTTGCTCCGGTTGACCATAAATAAGTATTTCCTGTTCCCGTCGAAGTAGCAGTAAGCGTTGTTGAAGTTGCTTCACACAAGGTTAAATTTCCTGCAATCTGTGGATTAGGATCAGTATCCTGAGTGATAATTACTGAAGCTTGCGGACTGGTGCAAATTCCATTTGTACTTGTTAAAGTGTATGTTCCCGGAGTCGTCACCGTGATTGAGGGTGTGGTTGCTCCGGTAGACCATGTATTTCCTGTGGAATTGCTTGAGGTTAAGGTAATATTTCCGCCAACGCATAATTTTGTTGCAGACGCAGTAATTGAAGCGGTTAAACTTCGGTCTTTGAAAACAATGGCATTGGTTTGTTTGCATGAGCTGGCTGTACTGGTTGGGTTAGTTGGATCCTGATAACTGATGCTGTAATAATAAGTTGTTGAAGTATTTACAGTAACCGGAGTTGTAATCGGGCTCGTTCCTGTTGCAGCGTTGTTTGCAGTATTGTAATAATTGACAGTAAAGTTAGGGTTTCCATTGATGATTCCGGCTGATAAAGAATTGAAATTAAAAGTTGCAGAATTTCCGCAAATTCCGATTTCTCTTGGTGAATTTGCATTGGGACCCGCAGTTCCAGGTGGAATAAACGGATTGGGAGCGGTCGTCGAATTAGTGAAAGGAGATACAAAAGTCGCCGTTCCTCCCCAGATTAAATTAAATGTATATACTGTTGCAGACCAATTGTCTACATACAGATAGTAGGTTTGTCCCGCTACAACGTCCATATATTTACAGTATGGATCGGTATTTCCTGCTCCGGAAGTCGTATTGGTATTGGTCATATTCATCCCGGTGTTGGTAAAATTTCCGGAAGCATTACATCTTATCGGTGTTCCTCGGTTGGCACAGGTTACATTCGGTCCATAGATTGCCCAATCGTAATCAACAGGTCCGGTTGGAGCAAGATCGAAAGTAAGTGTTCCGCTGGTTGCAATCGTAAATTTATACCATACCGAATGGTTTTCGTAAGAAAGGCAGCCTCCAAGAGTTTCGTTAATGTTTCCAATTCCGACAGGAGTATAATTAATGCTTGAATTTCCACACACGGTAATGGCAGAAATACAATCTTCTTGTGCAAATGCGAAAATGTGAAAGATGATGAGTAGTGAAGAAAGTAGTTTTTTCATCATAAAAAGTTTTATTGATACTTTTAGCTAAAGTGTTTTATTATCTATTACTTATGTAAAAGATTTTAAAAGAAAATATAGGATTGTTTTCAGGGAGTAAAATGTTCTGAGTGACAGAGTTTTATAAGTAATTCAAAGCGTGTTGTCGTGTTCTCATGATTGTTTAGCTTATGGTTTAAGTATCGGTTTTTAGTTTGTTTAATTTGATTTACAAATTTAAATAAATAGGGTTGTAAAAATAAAAATTTTATTGATTTCATTTGAATTAATAAAATAAATTCAGAATCACCTCTCACAAAGGGTTTTTGTTCGGTTTTAAATATTGAAATAAATTAAAATTGAATATTTTTCTATCATAAAGTTTGCAGTTTAATAAAAAACGCTTAGTTTTGCAATCCAAAATGAGATGTAATATATGTTAATAATTCCAGTAAAAGACGGAGAGTCTATCGACAGAGCGTTAAAAAAATATAAAAGAAAATTTGACAAAACAGGTACTGTTCGTCAATTAAGATCAAGACAAGCTTTTATCAAGCCTTCTGTAACTCTTAGACAAGCTAGATTAAAAGCGGCTTATAAGCAAAGAGGATTAAGCAAGGAAGAGCAGGCTTAAGATATTTTCTTAAACACATACTAGATCACTTCTTAAATAAATTTATTTAAGAAGTGATTTTTGTTTTATATTTACAAAAGTATGCGAGAGAAATTTTTAGACTATTTACAATTAGAGAAGAGGTATTCACCTCATACTATTATAAGCTACCGTCGTGATCTCGACGATTTCTATTCTTTTTACCTTGAAACAGAATCTTCAGAGAACCTTCTCAAGGCTGATAAAAAAATAATCAGAAATTTTGTGGTTCAGCTCAGTGAGAACGGTATTTCGAAAAGAACAATCAACAGAAAGCTTTCCACCCTTCGCAGTTTCTATCTTTTTCTTTTAAAATTAGGCGAAATTAAAGTTTCCCCGGTAGAAAGTATATCGTCATTAAAATTCTATCCCGAAAAGCAAATTCCCATCTCTCAGGACGAAATGCAGGTTTTACAGACTGAAATTTTTGATGAAGTAGAAGACGTGCTGGAAAAATCGATCGTCGAAACTTTATATCAAACCGGAATAAGAAAATCTGAGCTTTGTGGCTTAATATTTGAAAGTGTAAACTTAGAAAGTAATGAGCTTAAAATCTTAGGAAAGGGTAATAAAGAAAGATATATACCTATTTCTGAAAGTTTAAGTGCTTTACTGAGAGACTATTTAAAGATAAGAAAACCATTGGATGATTTTAAATCTTATTTTTTTATCAATAAAAAGGGAAAAAAACTCACAGAAAAATTTGTCTATGTAGTAGTTAATAAGTACCTTAGTCTTGTAACTTCGAAAGAAAAAAGAAGTCCTCATATTTTAAGACACAGCTTCGCGACGCATGTTTTAGACAATGGGGCAGAGATATCGAAAGTAAAAAAAATATTGGGTCATTCTAGTCTTGCAAGCACACAGGTGTACACTAATGCCAATATAGAACAGTTGAAAAAAGTGTTTAATCAGGCTCATCCAAGAGCAATTAAAAAAGAAGAATTATGAAGATTTCAGTACAAGCAATCGGCTTAACTCCACACGAACCACTAGAGTCTCATGTAGACAAAAAAGTAAGCAAACTAGAAACGTTTTATGATAAACTTCAGGAATGCAAAGTATTTTTAAAAGTTGAAAACAATTCTGATAAATCAAATAAGACCACTGAGCTGATTTTGGTCGTTCCGGGAGACGATATTGTGGTTAAAAAAACATCAGCAAGTTTTGAGGAGAGTTTAGATCAATGCGTTGATGCTGCTAAGAAACTGTTAATCAAGAAAAAAGAATTAGCTTAATAAAAAAAGTAAAAAAACTTTCTAAAAAGTTTGAGAATTCAAAAAATCCGTTCTATATTTGCACACGCAAAAAAGGAATAGAGATCTTTTGAATTCTTTTTGTTTTATAGGCTTCCATAGCTCAGTTGGCTAGAGCAGCTGATTTGTAATCAGCAGGTCGTGGGTTCGAGTCCCTCTGGAAGCTCAATTTAATATAAAATATCTGGGGAGATTCCAGAGTGGCTAAATGGGACTGACTGTAACTCAGTTGCTTCGGCTTCGCAGGTTCGAATCCTGCTCTCCCCACGTTTTATATTACAAAAAAAGTTGCATAAATAAAGGATTTTTCCTAAGTTTGCACAGCGTTTACCAATAATTTTGGAAACAAAATTGCGGAAGTAGCTCAGTTGGTAGAGCGTCAGCCTTCCAAGCTGAATGTCGCGAGTTCGACCCTCGTCTTCCGCTCAATTTCACAGTCTAAAGGCGTGATTTTTTTAACTGCTGATGCAGCACAGAGTAGATTTTCTCTGATAGCTTTCAGTTTTTATTAAATTGCTTCCATAGCTCAGTTGGCTAGAGCAGCTGATTTGTAATCAGCAGGTCGTGGGTTCGAGTCCCTCTGGAAGCTCAATTTAATATAAAATATCTGGGGAGATTCCAGAGTGGCTAAATGGGACTGACTGTAACTCAGTTGCTTCGGCTTCGCAGGTTCGAATCCTGCTCTCCCCACGTTTTATATTACAAAAAAAGTTGCATAAATAAAGGATTTTTCCTAAGTTTGCACAGCGTTTACCAATAATTTTGGAAACAAAATTGCGGAAGTAGCTCAGTTGGTAGAGCGTCAGCCTTCCAAGCTGAATGTCGCGAGTTCGACCCTCGTCTTCCGCTCAACAGAAATCATGCTTTTTAGTATGATTTTCTTGTTTAAGCCGACTTAGCTCAGCGGTAGAGTGCTTCCTTGGTAAGGAAGAGGTCACGGGTTCAAGTCCCGTAGTTGGCTCATTATTTAACACATTGTTTTTCAATGTGTTTTTTTATTTATATCAAACTGATTCTAATGTTTGATTTCTGAAAAATCTTGGATCAGTAACAAAATCTGGGGACTAAGCAAAAAGTTTTGACAATCTGAATAAGAAAAATGATTTGTCCCTTACTCCTCGAAGTTGCATTCTGAAGTTTTTGATTTTAGCGTTAAAGCTTTCTGCAGAGGCATTGGTACTTCTTTGTTCAAAATAGTTAAGGATATCATTATAATGATTCATAATAGTATTTTTGAGTATAGAAAATGATTTAAAACCGGATTCTTCTACGTCTTTAAACCAACGAGCCAATTTGAGCATGGCTACAGACTTTGTCATGTTTTGGTTGTAAATTTTCCTGAGATTATCCGATAAGTTGTAAGCTTTTTCCAAGTCCGGATATTGAGAAAATAAAATTTTGGCTCTGGCAGATTGGTTTTCAGTCCATTTTTCTCTGCTTTTGTAGAGCAAATATCGGCTTCTGGCTAAAAGTTGTTTTTGGGTATCGCCATTTTCAAAGATTTCGATTTTCGCTCTTGCTTTGGTTTCTTTTGCGGTTTTTAATGCTTCATTTTCCTTGTCTATGGCTGCCCAACGATGTTTGATTCTTAATTCCTGAACAGCTTCGATGGCTAGTTTTTGTACATGGAAACGGTCGACAACCTGCACGGCATTGGGAAAACACCGCTTGGCAATAAGCTTCATAGAGCCCGCCATATCCAAGGTAACCTCCTTTACCTTTTGCCTTAATTTTCTGCTTATTTTTAAGAGTTTATCAATAACATCTTCGCTTCTTGTTCCTTTAATGACGGCAACAATACTGCCTTTCCTGCCCTTGGCATGCTTGGATGTAAGCACGGTGTAAAGTTCGCCCTGAGACAAGGCTACTTCGTCTAAAGAGAGTTGTGAGAGGCAGTTTGCGGGGTATAAAATGTAATCTTCGGCATGGGATTTCTGGTTCCAGTCTTTAAATTCACTGAGGGATTTTTTGTACTGTCTGCGAAATTTCTTTCCGTTGACACCATACATCTCGCCAATGATTTCCAAAGGAAGCGCTTTAGTATCGGCTGATTTTTTTTAAGAACTCTGCAAAATCCTGTGTCATGCGAGTGCCTTTAGCGATGAGATTCCAATCTCGTTGAACAATATTTCCAGACTTCATATCCGTCCATCTTCTACGCTTAATGTTGAGTTTTACGGCTTTGCCACGAAGCGGAAAATCATCAACGGCAATTTCTTCGTGAAATCCTTTCGATTGAAGATTTAATGAGGAAAACTCTTTAGGAACACTGTTTTTTTCTTCAAAGTAAAGATGAAGAAGTCCTTCTTTTTCTTCAGATTTTACGAAATCGAAATACGCCACTAAATATTCGGGAAGTAACAGTTTTAATAATTCTTGATCTTGAGACATGAAGCAAAGTTAAAAACTTTCAACAATTCTCCCCAGGTTTTGTGATTGATCCAAAATCTTTCAACTATATTCATACCAGGTTGTTTTAATATTTTTTAAATATTTTATTCTAATTGATGGTCTAAATATTAGCTTAAACTAAACCTTTCAAAGTTTAATATTATTTTAATCAGTCTTAATATATGCTTCAAAATACTTTAGCAATAAGTCTTTAAATAGTTAAAATAATTTAATAACGGTATATTACAAGCTTTATTGATCGTTTACTGTTGAAAATTTCATTAAATTCGTGATAAATACTTTCCGAATGAATATTCTTTTACTGGAAGACGACCTGATTCTTTCTGCTGAACTGAGTAAATTTTTAGAATCGAATCAATTTACGTGTGACAAAATTTATGATGGTGAAACCTTTCTCCGTCAGATAAAAAACAATTCTTACGATTTATATCTTTTAGATATCAATGTTCCGAAGATTAACGGGCTTGATGTTTGTCAGACAGTGAGAACTTTCGATAAAAATACACCTATTATTATCATTTCGGCTTACGGAGATATTTCAGATAAAAAAGATGCATTTACAAGACTGGCAGATGATTATTTGGTAAAACCGTTTCAGTTTGAAGAACTTTTGTTGAGAATGAATTCTCTTTTAAGGAGAAAAGCTCCTTCAGAAAATGTAGATTCAGATATTATAAGAATCGATGATTTGATTATCAATAAAACCGAGCAAAAAGTTTTCCGTTCAGGTAATGAAATTGCTTTGACTTTAAAAGAATTCCAGCTTTTGGTTTATCTCGCAGAAGCACAGGGAAGAACAGTTTCCAAGCAGCAGATTACGGAAAATGTGTGGGAGCATAATTTTAATACCAATACCAATACGGTAGAAGTTTATATTAATTTCCTCCGAAAAAAAATTGACAAAGAATATAAAGTGAAACTTATCCACACGAGGTCTGGTTTCGGATATTACTTAAATCCTTTATAAATGTCTTTAAAAAGAAAAATTGCGCTTACTTTAAGTATTTCGTTTTCATTGCTTTTTGGGATTGTACTGATTATTATTTATCTTTCGTTTGATGACTTCCGACGTGAAGAATTCAAAGATCGATTTGTAAGAAGATTAGGATTCACCACCAATTTTATTTCAAAATCTAAAAACTTTGAAGAAGAGGCACCCATCTTTTTCAATGAAAACTCAGACAATTTCCTTCTGAACGAAACAATTTTAATTTTTAACGGTCAAAAAGAACTTATCTACAGCACCATAAAAGATCAAAAAGTAACTTGGGATAAAAATTTATTATCTGAATTAGACAAAGAAAAAGATATTTATAAAGAAAAAACAATACCTGAAGTTTATGCTTCACTTAAAAATATCAATGGTGAAAATTATTACATTCTCACAAGTGCATATGATACTAATGGACGATCAAAACTGGCATATCTGAAATATCTTTTAATAACGGCATTCATTACATGTACATTACTGATTGGGTTTTTCTCTTACTATTTTATGGGAAAATTTCTCCAGCCTCTGGAAGATTTGAACAAAGAAATTTCCGAAGTTACCGCTCATAAATTAACGAAGCAAATTCCGGTGGAACAGTCGAATGACGAAATCAGTATTTTAGCCAGTTCATTTAATACAATGATTTCAAGGCTGAATGATGTTTTCCAGTCTCAGAAAGACTTTACGGCAAGCGCATCCCACGAAATCAGAACGCCGATTACGAGGATGGCTTTTCAGCTTGAAAATTTAATAAAACTCGAACAACATTCTCCGGAAACACTTTCTGCCTTAAAACAGATGTCTAAAGATGTCTATCAATTATCAGATTTAACGAATTCTTTATTGCTTCTCACAAAATTCGATAAAGAAAATATTCAGAGTATTTACGAAGAAGTGCGAATTGATGAGGTTATTTTTGAATCTTTTGATCGTGTACAAAAAAGCTACCCCAATCTGAAGATGGATTTTGGTATCTCAGAAGAAACGCAGGAAAATGCTTTCCTTACTATTAATGGCGTTCAATCGCTTTTAGATATTGTATTTATAAATTTACTTAAAAATGCAGCCGTTTATTCTGATAATGCCGATGCAAAGATTCTCATCACCGAAAACGAAAATCATCTTATCATTGATGTTACTTCAGAAGGAAATACAATTTCTTTAGAAGAGCAGCCCAAACTTTTTGATGCTTTCATGCGAGGAAATAATTCTCAGAATATTTCCGGTTCCGGCTTAGGCTTGAGAATCGTAAAAAGAATTTTAGAATATCATGGAGCTGATATTTTATATTCGTCACCGTCTGAAAATTTAAATAAGTTCAGTATTGTTTTTAATAAATAAATTTTAAAAATTCGATTTCTCGCAGATTAATATGATTTTTCAGACATTAAAGAATCAGCGTAATCTCCCAAATCTGCAAGAGCCTTTCGGTAAATATTTCCCTACTTCTTCATTGATAAAATAAAGAATTTAAGATTTTTAAGGCACATTTAACTTCCTTTTCAGCTACAACAACCCGACTTTTGGCTACATCGTTTTTCTACGGCTTGCAGAACTTTGCAATATCAAAAAGAAAAACAAATGGAACTAAAAAACAGCACCGTTCTCATCACAGGCGGAACCAGCGGAATAGGTTTGGAACTCGTAAAACAATTAACAGAACAAGGCGCGAAAATTATCGTCACCGGACGAAATATCGAAGCTTTATACAATGCGAAATCAATATTCCCAAACATTCATACTTTCCAAAGTGATGTAAGTAATCCGAAAGACATCAAAGATTTGTATGAAACAGTTACCACACTTTTCCCGGATTTGAATATCATCATCAACAATGCAGGTTTGATGAGGTTGATAGATTTGCAGGATACAAGTTTAGACCTGGAAAATATCAACCGTGAAATTTCTACCAATCTTTCCGGAACCATTCAGATGGTACATCAGTTTCTTCCCCATTTGCTTAAAAAGAAATCAGCTGCAATTGTAAATGTTTCTTCAGGCATTGCTTTTATGTCTTATTCTTCTGCACCAATTTACAGTGCCACAAAAGCTGGTGTTCGTGCTTATACGCAGGCTTTGAGATTGCAATTGGAAAACACCAATATCAAAGTTTTTGAGATGATTCCTCCCGGAGTCAATACCAATCTGCAAAACGAATGGGCAGTAAAACCTAATTCGAGAATGATGATGGATGTTGATAAAATGGTAAATGTTGTCATTCAGGGCATGCTGAAAGATAAAAAAGAACTCAAGCCTCCAATGATTGGCATCATTAAATTAGCAACAAGGCTTTTCCCAAATATGATGCTGAATTTCGGGCATCGTGAATTTAAAAAAATTAAAAATCTTCAAAATTAATTGCAATGAGAAAACTATTTTTTATAATAACGATGATTCTTATTTCATCCTTATCATTTGCACAAAAGCTTACAGCAGATGAGATTATGGGAAACTGGGAAAGCATTGACGGTGATATAAAATTGAAATTTGAAATCTTCCGGCAAAACAAAAAATATTTCGGGAAACTTCTCTGGGCATCTAATATGTTTGAAGCTGACGGAAAAACCCCGAAAAAAGATTTTAAAAATCCTGATGTAAAATTAAAAAACCGTTCCCGTCAGAATATTGTGAACATCACCAATCTCACATTTGAAGATGGTGAATATTCCGGAGGAAAACTGTACAATCCGACTGACGGTAATTTTTACAACCTGAAAGCAAAGCTCACCGATATTAATAATCTCCAGTTCAGGGGATATATGGGAGTTTCACTTCTCGGGAAAACAATGAAGTTCAGAAGAATACCATAATTTTTTTTTAAATTTATCCTAAAATAAAAATACAATGATAAAAAGTATAATTTCTTTAATATTACTGATTGCTTCTGTCTTTCTAAATCTAAAGCACGGCTGGGAAAGTCTCCATTATAAAAACAATCCGCAGTCTCTTAAGATGATGAACGAGTTGGGAATCAGCGAAACTTACATTCCCGTCCTGGGTGTTTCTATCATTTTAATCGCAATTTTACTTGTCATTCCTAAGACTTTTTTTCTCGGAAATGTTCTCAATGCAATGTCGATTGTATTGATTATGGCCTTAGCAATGAGAGCAGGAAATTTTAAAATGGTTTTAATGGAAATTCCTTTTCTGATGATTCCGTTGATTATGATTTGGCTGAAATATCCTTTTAAAAACTGATTCATGAGTTCTAAACCCATTCGTTTTACAACCATTACAGAAGCGCACCGTGCATTTGGTTTGCCAAGTCCGGAACATCCGCTGATCAGTGTTTTGAATTATGCAGACTTAAACATTCCAACCAGCAATGAGGAAATCAGTGCAACATTCGATTTCTACTACATTTCACTTAAAAAAGGATTTACAAACAAGCTTTTTTATGGTCAGCAAACTTACGATTTTGATGAAGGAATGCTTTACTTTATTGGTCCGAACCAGGTTTTAAGAGGAGCCGGACCGGAACCGGATGATGACCTTTCCGGCTGGGTTTTGCTCATTCATCCCGATTTTCTCTGGGGAACTTCTTTGGCAAAAACGATTAAGAAGCATGAATTCTTCGGATATTCTGTTAATGAAGCATTATTTTTGTCGGATAAAGAAAAAAATATTCTGAATGGAATCGTTGAAATTATTCAAACTGAATATCAGGCAAATATTGATAAATTCAGTCAGGATATTATGATTTCGCATCTGGAAACTCTTCTCAATTATTCCGAAAGGTTTTACCAAAGGCAGTTTCTTACCAGAAAAAAGAGCAGCCATAAAATTCTGGAGCAAATGGAAGAGATTCTGCAAAATTATTTTAATGATGAAGATTTAGTGTCGAAAGGTTTACCGAGTGTTCAGTTTGTAGCAGATTCACTCCATATTTCGGTAAAATATCTGGGAAGCCTTCTGAAACAGTTGACAGGTCAAACCACTCAACAGCATATTCACGAAAAACTGATTGAAAAAGCGAAAGAAAAACTTTCCACTACCGAATTATCGGTCAGTGAGATTGCTTACGAACTTGGTTTTGAGCATTCTCAAAGTTTCAGCAAACTATTCAAAAGTAAGACCAGTCAAAGTCCTTTGGAATTTCGGGCTGCATTTAATTAGAAATATTATTTTACTGGTGTGCAACTAAAAACTTCTCTCATCCTGATGGAAGTTTTTCTTTGTAAAATTCACAATTTAATTTTTTTTTAAGCCTCCTTTAAGTTCGTTTTAATCGAGCAACCGCATTTTTGTCATCAAAATTGAGAGAATGAACAAAATTGCAGGACTGTTTGTGGTTATTTCTTCGGTCATCACCGCACAGCAGCAAATGTCGCTTTTGGAATGCGAAAATGCCTTTCAGCAAAACAACCTCCAGCTTCTTGCTGAGCAATACAGCATCAACATGGCAGATGCAGATATTCTGCAGGCGAAAATATGGGAACTTCCACAGATGAGCGGTTATATTAACGGCTATAACCCGGAAGATAAAAGGTTTTTAGACGCAGGAAGAGCAAAAGGTTTTGAATTTACCCAATTGATTTACATGGGTGGCAAAAAGAAAAATGAAATTGCTTTTGCAAAATCAAATAAAGAGCTTTCACAATTGCAGTTTTCACAACTTTTGGTTGAGCTGCGAACCCAGCTTCACACCAATTACTATGATTTGTATTACGAAAAACTTAAGCTTGAAAATACCAACAAGCAATTGGGCTATATGAATGACCTTTTGAAGGCATATAAAGTGCAATCTGCAAAAGGAAATGTTTCGCTGAAAGATGAAGTAAGACTTCAAAGTATCGTTATTCAGTTAAACAATGATAAAGTAGGAATCAATAAAAATATTCTTGAATTCGAGCAGAATTTAAAAGTTCTTACAGGAATCACCGAAAAAATAGAACCACAGATTTCAGAAGAAGAAGCGCTCAATATTTTGGCGGCACAGCCTTTTGGTGATGAGGCAGAATTAAAAAGAAAGGCTTTAGAAAATAATGCAGATTATTTATTCATTTTAAAACTGATTGATAATTCTAAATTATTTGCACAATGGCAAAAGTCTTTAAATGTTCCGGATTTAAATGTCGGAATGGAATACGATCAGGCTTCAGGAACTTTTAATAATGAAATCAATTTAAAAGTAGGAATTCCGATTCCTTTGTGGAAAAGCAATAAAGGGAATGTAGAGAAAGCCAATTTCGCCATCAAACAAAATCAGAAAAATGCAGAGTTTCAAAAACTCGATTTGGAAACGAAGGTAGAATCTGCCTTTCAAATCTGGAAAACCCAATACGAACAGTTAGCCGAAATAAAAGCAACCGACCTGAGTAATCTAGATTTGGTCTACAACGGAATGCTGAAAAACTTCAGAAACGGAAACATCAGTTTAATCGAATTTACAGATTTCATGGAAAGTTACCGCCAAACGGCACTTCAGATTTACGATATGAAAAACGAACTGATACAGTCTGCGGAAAAGCTTAATCAATTGGTACAAACTAAAATTTTCTATTAAATAAAATCTCAATGAAAAAAATAATTATACCCTTATTTTCAGCTTTCCTTTTATGGTCATGCTCAAAGCCTGAAATTGCCAAAACTCCCGAGCCAAAAGGTTTTGAACTGAGCAATACCATGCTTGAATCTATTTCCACAGCAAAAGTAGAAAACAGAAACATAGAAGATTCTTACAGTTTTTACGGCAAAATTGCTGCAGATGCCAATTCATATATTGATGTTTTTCCTCTGGTTGGCGGAAACGTAATGAGCGTAAATGTAGAATTGGGTGATTATGTGAAAAAAGGCCAGGTTTTGGCGACCATCCGAAGTACAGAATTGGCAGACATTCAAAAAGATTTGAGTGATGCTAAAACCGATTTATTGGTTGCACAAAATAACCTGCGTGTTGCCAAAGAAATGTACGAAGGAAAACTGAATACCGAAAGAGATGTTTTAGAAGCAAAAAGCCAGGTACAAAAAGCACAGGATCAAATGCAGCGATCATCTGCAGTAAGTACTGTTTATAATGTTAAAAACGGAAATATTTACAGTGTTTTGGCGCCAATTAGTGGTTATATCGTGCATAAAGACATCAATAAAGATATGCAGCTGAGAAGCGACCGGAGTGAAAATATTTTCGATGTTGCCAATACCACCAATGTTTGGGCAATTATGAACATCAGTGAATCTGATATTGATAAGATAAGTCTCGGAATGCCGGCTCAGGTTTCCACATTGTCGTATCCCGATAAAGTTTTTAACGGAAAAATAGATAAAATATTTAAAATTATCGACCCGCAAACCAATGCAATGCAGGCAAGAGTTGTTCTGGATAACGCCAACGGATTATTGATTCCCGACAGTAAAGCAACGATAAAAGTTTCAAAGTCTGAAAATAAAATGGCACTTTCTATTCCTTCTAAAGCAGTGATTTTTGATGATGACAGGAGTTATGTGGTGGTTTTTAAATCAAGAACAGATGTGAAGATTAAAGAAATTCAGGTTTTGCAACAGCTGGGTGACGTTACCTACATTTCGGAAGGTCTTAAAGAAGGTGAAAATGTAATTACCAATAATCAGCTGTTGATTTACCGTTCGCTAAACAATTAATTTATTTCGGCCATTAAGATTTGAAACAAGTAAGCAATTAAGACAAATCTGTTATTTAACTATAAAAATCTGAACATCTTTTTGATGTTTCTTAATTCAGCTTTTAAGTTTCATTTTCTTAATGGTTTTTTTAATCTTTTAGATACAATAAACATTAGTGATTAGACTAAAATCTAAAACCTAATATCAAACATCTATTCACATGAATAAATTCATAAAAAATATAATTTCCTTTTCACTCAAAAACAAAGCGTTTACCTTTATCTGGGTCGCAATTTTGGCAGTGGCGGGATTTATCAGTTTTAAAAATATGCCGATTGAGGCATTTCCCGATGTAACGAATACACAAATTGTTATTATCACGCAATGGGACGGAAGAAGTGCCGAAGAAGTCGAACGTTTTGTAACAACTCCGATTGAACTCGCAATGAGCCCGGTTCAGAAAAAAACGAGCGTGAGAAGTACAACGATGTTTGGACTTTCTATTGTGAAAATTCTCTTTGACGACGGTGTTGACGATATGTTTGCCCGGAATATGGTCAACAATCAGCTTCGGAACATCAGTCTTCCTGAAGGAATCGATCCCGAAGTTCAGCCGCCTTATGGGCCGACCGGAGAGATTTTCAGATATACTTTAGAAAGCAAGAAAAAAGATTCCCGGGAATTGTTGACATTGCAGAATTGGGTAATCGACAGAGCGCTTCGTGGCGTTCCCGGCGTTGCAGACATCAATGTCTTCGGTGGTCAGGATAAAGTTTTTGAATTGAGTATCGATCCGAGAGCTTTAGATAAATATAATTTAACGCCGCTTCAGGTTTATGAAGCCGTGACGAAAAGTAATTTAAATGTTGGTGGAGATGTTATCGAAAAGAACGGACAAGCCTACGTTGTACGAGGAATTGGTTTGGTACAATCTACAGATGATATCGCCAACATTACCATTCAAAATGATAACGGAAACCCAGTTTTGGTAAAAAATGTCGCTGAAGTCCATGAAAGTTCAAGACCAAGAGTGGGGCAGGCTGGATTAAACAATCAGGACGATACTGTAGAAGGAATTGTTGTGATGCGGAAAGGCGAAAACCCGCGTGAAGTTTTGGTAGGTGTAAAAGCCAAAATTGCCGAACTGAACGATAAAATTCTTCCAAAAGATGTAAAAATGGTTACTTTCTACGACCGTGATCACTTGATGGATTTTACCACAGAAACTGTAATGCACAATTTATTGGAAGGAATTATCCTTGTCACGGTGATCGTTTTAATTTTTATGGCAGATTGGCGAACAACACTTACGGTTTCCATTATTATTCCGCTCTCATTATTATTTGCATTTTTATGTTTAAAACTTTGCGGAATGAGTGCCAATTTATTGTCTCTGGGAGCGGTAGATTTCGGAATTATCATTGACGGAGCCGTCGTCATGGTTGAAGGTATTTTCGTAATGCTTGATCACAAAGCCAAAAAATACGGTCCCGAAAGATTCAACAAAATGGCAAAAGCAGGTTGGATAAAGCAGACAGGAACAGGTTTAGGAAAAGCAATTTTCTTCTCAAAATTAATCATCATCACCTCATTGATTCCGATTTTTGCATTTCAGAAAGTGGAAGGAAAAATGTTTTCACCTTTGGCATTTACACTCGGTTTTGCCTTGATGGGAGCTTTGATTTTCACTTTAACTTTAGTTCCTGTGTTAACACATTTACTTTTAAATAAAAATGTGAGGGAAAAAAACAATCCGTTTGTGAATTTCTGGGACAGAATTGTTTTGAAAGGTTTCAGATTTACCTTTAAAAATAAGAAAATAAGTTTAATTGTTTCTGTTTCGATTGTTGCCGTGACTTTATTTTCAGGGAAATTTTTAGGAACAGAATTTTTACCGCAATTAAATGAAGGTTCGCTTTGGATTACTGCCGAAATGCCGATGAGTTCCTCTTTAAAAGAATCTTTGAAAACAGCAGATATTTTAAAGAAAGACATTATGAGTGTTCCCGAAGTGACAGATGTTTTGGCTCAAACCGGACGAAGCAACGACGGAACAGATCCGAACGGATTTGGATTTGTACAGTTTGCGGTTAATCTGAAAGATAAAGATGAATGGACCCGAAAGATCAGTTACGAACAGTTAACGGAAGAGATTGATAAAAAACTGAGCAAATATCAGGGAATTACTTTCAATTATTCCCAGCCGATTTCTGATAATGTTGCTGAAGCAGTTGCCGGATTTAAAGCTGAAAACGGAATTAAAATTTACGGTGACAATCTCCATACTTTGGATGAACTGGCGGATAAAGTTTTAAAATCAATAAAAGATGTGGATGGAGTTCGTGATGCAGGAATTATTAAAAATATTGGTCAGCCTGAAGTCAATGTGGTTTGGGACAGGAATAAAATGGCAGCTTACGGCGTGATGCCAGAAGACGCACAAACCGTTCTGGAAATGGCTTTTGGAGGAAAAACAGCTTCGGAAATGTACGATGGCGAAAGAAAATTGCCGATTCGTCTGCGTTATTCCCAAGAGTACAGAAAAGATGAAAATGATATTGCTTCACTGATGATTCCTACACAGGACGGATCGATGATTCCGCTGAAGGAAGTAGGCACAATCGAAAAAAATAATGGTGCTGCATTTATTTACAGAGATGATATTAAACGGTATATCGGAATTAAATTTTCGATTCGTGACCGTGATTTGGGCGGAACAATTTCTGATGCCCAAAAAGAAGTTGCAAAAATTGACCTTCCTGAAGGGTATAAAATCGGCTGGACCGGTCAGTTTGAAAACCAGCAAAGAGCAACGAAAAGATTAACGGAAATAGTACCAATCAGTATTTTAGGGATATTTTTCCTGTTGTTTATTCTTTTTGGAAACATGAAAGATTCATTCTTGGTGTTGGCAAATGTGCCTTTTGCTTTAATCGGAGGAATTATTGCACTGCATTTAACAGGAATGAATTTTGGAATTTCTGCTGGAGTCGGAATGATTGCTTTGTTAGGAATCTGTATTCAAAACGGAGTAATCCTAATTACAGAATTCCATCAAAACATAAAAGACGGACTAAAATTGGATGAAGCTGTTTTGAATGGTGTAAAATCCCGGACAAGACCTGTAATCATGACCGCTTTAATGGCATCCATCGGACTTTTACCAGCTGCACTATCCACCGGAATCGGCTCTGAATCTCAAAAACCTTTAGCAATTGTTATTATTGGAGGTTTAATTACAGCAACTGTTCTTACTCTTTTAATCTTTCCAATCATCTTTTGGATTTTTAACAGAAGCAAAAAGACAGAGGAAATTATTTAAAAATTATCTTTCATTTACATTATATCGTTTGAAGGGCTGAAAAAATTAATTTTCAGCCCTTCTTTAATAATAAAAACTATGTTTGAATATGTTTAGAAACCAAGTCCTACTGTGAATCCTCTTACGGTATTAGGATAGTTTGACATAAAAGTTGCTGCTCCGGTAGTCGTATTCACGTTGTACAATTTAGTTTCTGAGCCCACTGTTGCAAGCAAATAAGCTTTTTGACTTGTACTACCGATATCGAAACCGTTTGCTGCGGTAATATTGATACCTAATGAACCTACTTCCACCACTGTTCCGTTGTTTGGTGGATTTTGCAGATACAATTTATCAGTAGAATGATCAATTACAAATAGGGAAGTGGTCGTTGCTCCTGCAAAATTATTAGTATAAGCTGCTGCACCTAATGTAATAGTTGTAGGATTAATTGCTCCATCAACTGCGGTGACACCTCCTGTAATTGGATCCAATCTTAAATTTTGCCCTAAATTACTTACCACTCTGATTTTATCAACCGTCGGATTAAAATCAAAACCGAATTCTGTTCCCACAAGCAGAGTTGTAAGTTGTCCTGAGCCGACCTGTGTTGCAGCTCCGGTTCCTAAATTAATTGTATAAATTCTGCTTGTACTTCCTAAAGCATATAATTGTCCGTTCAAGGGTCTGAAATCTATACCTAAAATATTTTCACCTGTCTGAAGTCCTGTGATCGCTTTTGCAACGGGTTGAGGATTATTAGGGTTAAAAATTTGAATAGAATTTGCCTCATTTACAGCATACGCTACAGGATTTGTTGGAATGGCCAAATCAAGAATTTTCATTGAAAGATTTCCGATATTTGTTGCTTTTCCGTTAGATAAATCAACTCTGTATAGGCTGTTCTGACTTCCAGATGTTGCTGCCATTAATGCAACTGTATTTTCTGGATTAATATCGAAGGCGGCTTGTCCGGTAAAAGTAATACCTAAACTTCCTACTTCAACCAAAGTTCCGTTGTTTGGCGGATCTTGTTTAAATAATTTTCCGGAAGTCGCATCCAAATCATACAAAACAGTTGATGTAGCACCTGAAACACTATTGGTATAAGCAATTCCTGTAATAGAGGACGAAGTTGCAATACTGGTGTCCATAGCAGCAAGAGCTCCGGTTTCAGGATGTAAACGAAGATTTTGACCGGTATTGGTTACCAGTCTGATACGGTCTACTGTAGGATTAAAATCAATAGAAGCAATTGTGCCTGAAATTGTTGGTGTAAAAGCAGTTGTACTCACAGCCCTTGTATTTCCAGTTGAAGTATTGATAATATAAAACTTACTTGCATTAGAAACAGCGTAAAGCTCTCCTGTTGCGGGTCTGAAATCAATACTTAATAATTTTTCTCCTGAAGACAAGCCCGTAATTGCTTTTGAAGTAATAGAGGCAGAATTATTTGAATTAAAAGTCAATAACTGATTGTTATCAGCCAATCCGTAAACCATCATGTCGGGACCCGGAGTAATCAATTCAGGAAGCATTTCTTCCACCTCATTATCATCACAAGAGATTACCGAGACAAACGTAAATGCAGCTAAGCAGATATAGGATAATTTTTTCATAATAATTTATTTTAAGGTTTTTGTAAATGTATATACGATGGAAAATTATCTGTGGATTTTTGTAAACACTTTTTTTTAATTCATTTTTTTGTTTAAATTTGCACTTCTGTTTACAGAAAAAGATGAGGTTTGCGAGTTTCTTGCTTTGTATATAAAAGTTTTTTTGATAAAAAGATTTTGGTATATAAAAATTCATTATATTTGCACACCGAAAATTTGAATAAAACAATAAAATAAATAATTTAAATCATGGCAAAGGAAACGTTTAATCGTAACAAACCACACTTGAACATTGGTACTATTGGTCACGTTGACCATGGTAAAACTACACTTACTGCAGCTATTTCTGCTGTATTAGCGAGCAAAGGTCTTGCTGAGAAAAAAGATTTCTCTGCTATTGACTCTGCTCCGGAAGAAAAAGAAAGAGGGATTACTATCAATACTGCTCACATCGAGTACGAAACTGAAAAAAGACACTACGCTCACGTTGACTGTCCAGGTCACGCGGATTACGTAAAGAACATGGTAACTGGTGCTGCTCAGATGGACGGTGCTATCGTTGTATGTGCTGCTACAGACGGACCAATGCCTCAAACTAGAGAGCACATCCTTCTTTGTCGCCAGGTAAACGTACCAAGAATTGTTGTTTTCATGAACAAAGTTGACATGGTAGATGATGCTGAGTTATTAGAGCTTGTTGAAATGGAATTAAGAGACTTATTGTCTACTTATGAATTCGACGGTGATAACTCTCCAGTAATTCAAGGTTCTGCTCTTGGTGCACTTACTGCTGCTACTGCAGAAGGAGGTCCTAAAAGTGATGACCAGTGGTTTAAATCTGTTGAGCAATTGATGGATGCTGTTGACGAATGGATCGAGCAGCCGCCAAGAGATACTGATAAGCCATTCTTGATGCCAATCGAAGACGTATTCTCTATTACAGGTAGAGGTACTGTTGCAACTGGTAGAATCGAAGCTGGTATTATCAACACAGGAGATCCTGTAGATATCATCGGTATGGGTGAAGAAAAATTAACTTCTACTATTACTGGAGTTGAAATGTTCAGAAAGATCTTAGATAGAGGTGAAGCTGGAGATAACGTAGGTCTATTGTTGAGAGGTATTGAAAAAACTGACATCAAGAGAGGTATGGTAATCGCTAAGAAAGACTCTGTGAAGCCTCACAAAAAATTCAAAGCTTCTGTTTATATCCTTTCTAAAGAAGAAGGTGGACGTCACACTCCATTCCACAACAAGTACCGTCCTCAGTTCTACGTAAGAACTACTGACGTTACAGGTGAGATCTTCTTACCAGAAGGTGTAGAAATGGTAATGCCTGGTGATAACTTAGAGATCACTGTAGAATTGTTACAGCCAATCGCTCTTAACGTAGGTCTTAGATTTGCGATCAGAGAAGGAGGTAGAACAGTTGGTTCAGGTCAGGTTACTGAAATCTTAGACTAATCATCTTAATATAAATAAAGTTCCGTAGGGAAACTTACGGAACTTTTTATCTACGGGCATCGTCCAATGGTAGGATACCGGTCTCCAACACCGTTGATCAGGGTTCGAATCCTTGTGCCCGTGCAAATATAAATTATGAGTTCATTTGTTGATTTTTTAAAAGGTTCTTATAACGAATTTAGACATAAAGTTGAATGGCCAAAATGGTCAGACTTACAGTCTTCTACAATTGTAGTTACTGTTGCAACTGTTATTTTAGCGTTATTTACTTTTGGTGTTGATGAGTTGTTTTCAAAAGCAATCAGTAACATCTTAGGAATATTGATTAACAGCTTCAACTAACAAAAAGTAATTTCCCATAATGAGCGAATTAAAATGGTATGTGCTGAAAGCAATCAGCGGACAGGAAAATAAAGTGAAAAACTATATTGAGACAGAAATCAAACGTTTAGGGTTTGAGCAGTACGTTACTCAGGTGGTTATTCCTATGGAAAAAGTAATTCAGCTTAGAAATGGCAAGAAAGTTCCTAAAGAAAGACCTTATTACCCAGGTTATCTGATGGTTGAAGCAGATTTAATGGGAGAGATTCCTCACGTAATTAAAAATATTCCGGGCGTAATTTCTTTCTTAAGCTTAACTAAAGGTGGAGATCCTGTACCAATGAGAAAATCTGAGGTAAACAGAATGTTAGGTAGAATGGATGAGCTTTCAGAATTTGCTACTGATGCTGAAATTCCGTTCATCGTTGGTGAAAACGTTAAAGTGATCGATGGTCCTTTCAACGGATTCAACGGAACAATTGAAAAAATTCTTGAAGATAAGAAGAAAATTGAAGTTTCAGTTTTAATCTTCGGAAGAAAAACTCCAATGGAGCTAAGCTTTATGCAGGTAGAAAAAGTTTAATACTTTTTAAAATATAAAAAACCAATCTGAATTCCAGGTTGGTTTTTTTGTGTTTTGGAAACTGTAGCTTTTTATTATAATCACTTATTACGGATCAGTAACAAAATCTGGGGACTAAGCAAAAAGTTTTGACAATCTGAATAAGAAAAATGATTTGTCCCTTACTCCTCGAAGTTGCATTCTGAAGTTTTTGATTTTAGCGTTAAAGCTTTCTGCAGAGGCATTGGTACTTCTTTGTTCAAAATAGTTAAGGATATCATTATAATGATTCATAATAGTATTTTTGAGTATAGAAAATGATTTAAAACCGGATTCTTCTACGTCTTTAAACCAACGAGCCAATTTGAGCATGGCTACAGACTTTGTCATGTTTTGGTTGTAAATTTTCCTGAGATTATCCGATAAGTTGTAAGCTTTTTCCAAGTCCGGATATTGAGAAAATAAAATTTTGGCTCTGGCAGATTGGTTTTCAGTCCATTTTTCTCTGCTTTTGTAGAGCAAATATCGGCTTCTGGCTAAAAGTTGTTTTTGGGTATCGCCATTTTCAAAGATTT
This sequence comes from Chryseobacterium sp. GP-SGM7, assembly GCF_049166575.1. Taxonomy (NCBI): domain Bacteria; kingdom Pseudomonadati; phylum Bacteroidota; class Flavobacteriia; order Flavobacteriales; family Weeksellaceae; genus Chryseobacterium; species Chryseobacterium sp. GP-SGM7. The sequence continues at coordinate 44,817 of NZ_JBMHFF010000002.1, forward strand.
CGATTTTCGCTCTTGCTTTGGTTTCTTTTGCGGTTTTTAATGCTTCATTTTCCTTGTCTATGGCTGCCCAACGATGTTTGATTCTTAATTCCTGAACAGCTTCGATGGCTAGTTTTTGTACATGGAAACGGTCGACAACCTGCACGGCATTGGGAAAACACCGCTTGGCAATAAGCTTCATAGAGCCCGCCATATCCAAGGTAACCTCCTTTACCTTTTGCCTTAATTTTCTGCTTATTTTTAAGAGTTTATCAATAACATCTTCGCTTCTTGTTCCTTTAATGACGGCAACAATACTGCCTTTCCTGCCCTTGGCATGCTTGGATGTAAGCACGGTGTAAAGTTCGCCCTGAGACAAGGCTACTTCGTCTAAAGAGAGTTGTGAGAGGCAGTTTGCGGGGTATAAAATGTAATCTTCGGCATGGGATTTCTGGTTCCAGTCTTTAAATTCACTGAGGGATTTTTTGTACTGTCTGCGAAATTTCTTTCCGTTGACACCATACATCTCGCCAATGATTTCCAAAGGAAGCGCTTTAGTATCGGCTGATTTTTTTTAAGAACTCTGCAAAATCCTGTGTCATGCGAGTGCCTTTAGCGATGAGATTCCAATCTCGTTGAACAATATTTCCAGACTTCATATCCGTCCATCTTCTACGCTTAATGTTGAGTTTTACGGCTTTGCCACGAAGCGGAAAATCATCAACGGCAATTTCTTCGTGAAATCCTTTCGATTGAAGATTTAATGAGGAAAACTCTTTAGGAACACTGTTTTTTTCTTCAAAGTAAAGATGAAGAAGTCCTTCTTTTTCTTCAGATTTTACGAAATCGAAATACGCCACTAAATATTCGGGAAGTAACAGTTTTAATAATTCTTGATCTTGAGACATGAAGCAAAGTTAAAAACTTTCAACAATTCTCCCCAGGTTTTGTGATTGATCCCTTATTACCAATATGTAGAACCTTTATTTTGTGATATCCATCTATATCTCACAACAAACTCTGATTCACCATATTATCAATTATTTTGAGCCGAACGCTAATCGTTCCAGAGTTTACTGATGTGTCAATTCCTATTCATACAGCGATTGATATTATTGGGGATTATTATTTTGGAAATTGCTATGAGATCTTGTCCACAAATATAAAAATTGAAATTCCCCTCACTTCAGAGAAAGTATCAATAAAATTATGGAAAATTTTACTGGAACACTACTTGGTAACTGATAAAATTGTTACGAGAAGATCGGTGCAAAAAAAATAAAGGTTTTGCAACAGATGATTTGTATGTTCAGACAAGAATAAGATGACTGTCAGAAAACCTTCGCAGCCGCTCTTTAATTTTAAATTCAACATTTAAACGGCAAGGAAGTGAGGGGTTAATGCCGGATTTTTTCAACATAAATTAATCACTCATTATCTTTTAAGCTGAATTCTGTTCCATCTTATTTTTTGTCCTGTAATTAATTTGCTTATTTCTGAATTTTAATCAGTTAAGTATTTGCTATTTCAAAAATATTTCATAATTTTGCAATCCGAAAAGTAGGTTTACTTTATGTGAGTGTGGTAACCTGCTGAATAATAATGCTTCCAAACTCATTAATTATTCAAATTTAAAAAACAAAAAATGGCTAAAAAAGTCTTTAAAATGGTTAAGCTCCAAGTAAAAGGAGGAGCAGCAAACCCATCTCCACCGGTAGGTCCAGCTTTGGGTTCTGCAGGTGTGAACATCATGGAGTTTTGTAAGCAATTTAACGGAAGAACTCAAGATAAGCCAGGACAAGTTTTACCTGTAGTAATTACAGTGTACGAAGACAAATCTTTTGAATTCGTAATCAAAACTCCTCCTGCAGCAATCCAGTTGATGGATGCGGCTAAAATCAAGGGTGGTTCTGGAGAACCAAACAGAAACAAAGTAGGTGCTGTATCTTGGGCTCAGGTTCAAAAGATCGCTGAAGACAAGATGACTGACCTTAACTGTTTCACAATGGATTCTGCAGTTTCTATGGTTGCAGGTACTGCTAGATCTATGGGATTAAGAGTAACAGGAACTAAACCAACTTTTAACGCTTAATACTTAGAGAAATGGCAAAATTAACTAAAAAGCAAAAAGAAGCTGCTAGCAAAGTAGAAAAAGGAAGAATCTATAACCTTGAAGAAGGTTCTGCTCTTGTAAAAGAGGTGAACACTGCAAAGTTTGATGCTTCTGTAGATATCGCTGTAAGATTGGGTGTAGATCCAAGAAAAGCAAACCAAATGGTAAGAGGTGTAGTATCTCTTCCTCATGGAACTGGTAAAGATGTTAAAGTTTTGGCTTTAGTAACTCCGGACAAAGAAGCTGAAGCTAAAGAAGCGGGTGCTGATTATGTAGGTCTTGACGAATATTTACAAAAAATCAAAGAAGGTTGGACAGATGTTGACGTTATCGTTACGATGCCGGCTGTAATGGGTAAATTAGGACCATTAGGTAGAGTTTTAGGACCAAGAGGTTTGATGCCTAACCCTAAATCAGGTACTGTAACGATGGAAATTGGTAAAGCAGTAACTGAAGTAAAAGCTGGTAAAATTGACTTTAAAGTAGACAAATACGGTATTATCCATGCTGGTATTGGTAAAGTGTCTTTCGATGCTGCTAAAATCAAAGAAAATGCTCAGGAATTGATCTCTACTTTGATCAAAATGAAACCTACTGCTGCTAAAGGTACTTATGTGAAGTCTATTTATTTATCTTCTACAATGAGTCCTGGTATTGCAATCGATACTAAAGCTGTTAACTAATACTAAATCCTAAGACAATGACAAAAGACCAAAAAGTTGTAGCGATACAAGAGATCAAAGACTTGCTTCAGGATGCTAAAGTAGTATATGTTGCAGATCTTGAAGGATTGAATGCTGGTAAAGCTTCAGACTTCAGAAGACAGGCTTTCAAGCAAAACATTAAAGTAAAAGTGGTAAAAAATACACTTTTGCAAAAAGCAATGGAACAAATTGACGGAGTAGATTTCTCTGAAATGTTTGGTACTTTCAAAGGTAACTCTGCTTTAATGATTGCTGAAACAGCAAACGCTCCGGCAAAATTAATCAAAGACTTCAGAAAGAAAGATGAAAAGCCTGCTTTAAAATCAGCTTTCGTACAGGAAACATTCTATGTTGGTGACAACAACCTTGATGCTTTAGTAAGCATTAAGTCTAGAGAAGAAATGATCGGTGAAATCATCGGATTACTTCAGTCTCCAATTCAAAGAGTTGTTTCTGCTCTTCAAAACAAATCTGAAACTGCAGATGCTCCAGCTGAAGAAGCTGCACCTGCTGTGGAAGAAACTCCAGCTACTGAAACTCCAGAAGCTGCTGCAGAAGGAGAAGCTCCGGCTGCAGAATAATTAGACTCTCAAAAAAATCAATCAATAATCAACAAAAACATTACAACAATGTCAGATTTAAAAAATTTAGCTGAAACGCTAGTAAACTTAACAGTAAAAGACGTAAACGAATTAGCAACTATCCTTAAAGACGAGTATGGAATCGAGCCTGCTGCTGCTGCAGTAGTAATGGCTGGTCCTGGTGCTGGTGAAGCTGCTGAAGAAAAGACTGAATTCGATGTAATTCTTAAGTCTGCAGGTGCTTCTAAATTAGCTATCGTTAAATTGGTAAAAGATTTAACTGGTGCTGGTCTTAAAGAAGCTAAAGACATCGTAGACGGAGCTCCTTCTGCTATCAAAGAAGGAATCTCTAAAGACGAAGCTGAAGCTCTTAAGAAACAATTAGAAGAAGCTGGTGCTGAAGTAGAATTGAAATAATTTTCAATTTTTAAATATTAGGAAGCGGTAAACTTAGTTTATCGCTTCTTTTTTTTGATTCCAATATTGAAATGTATAGAAAATTTCCGTAGTTCAATTGTGCTCATTATTTGTCCTGTTGATACTTATTAATAAATAGAATTTAAGATCAATTAATTGTGAATTATGTGAAATTATTTAATACTAATCCTTTAATTGATTAATAATTTTCAAGAATACATCATAAAATGTAAAAATAAATTATGATTTTAGTCATAAACTTCTGTACATTTGCAGTGAAGATATCCAGCGAAAGCTAAAAAAATATTTTCTTGATACTTTTGAAAAAAATAAATAATTATAATATTGTAAAAGCATTTTTTACAGGAATTTTATTGATTTTAATTTCGGTAAGTTGTAATTTACAGGCACAGTCTAAAGATTCGGTAAAACAAATTGCCAAACCAAGTATAATTTTGAAGGATGGTGCAACGCTTTTTTCTGCAGACAATTCTTTTAACAGCCAGATTTCGGATAACAAAATTGTACATGATAAAGCAAGCATTGCCAGACAGGATAAAAAAAAGGATTCAAAAAGACTTGAGATGTCTACTCCCAAAGAATCTGACAAGAAAGTTGGTAAAGATAAAGATGTAATAAAGCAAAATAATAATAGAAAAATTATAGAAGACAGTACCAAAAAAAGGAAAAAAATATCAATTGTTTTTGAGAATTTTTGCCGGTCAAATTATTGTTAAAACTATAGCAGCTAATTAAAATAAAAACTGTAAAACCCTTGGTAGAAATACTGAGGGTTTTTATTTAATTATTTAGAATATTGTTGATTTAACTTAATGAAAAATAGTTTACGGTTAATCTTTAATAAAGTTATGGGTAGTTATTTAGCTAATTAAGACGAATTTATTTTAATTCTAAGAAATTGGAATTCAAAATATCTGAATAAGGTCGATTATATCTTTCTTTATCATAATGAATTGAAATTTGAAAATAAAACATTTGTTTTTAATTAATAAATTAAATATCTGATTATAAATCAGTTGAGATTTGTAATCAGATGTATTTGTAAATTTTTACGTCAATATTTATAAATGCTTCCAACAACAACTTGCCTGAAAATTTTGGTGATCCTATATTTGTTACATCAATAACAAGACATCAAATCAACATTATAAAAATTTCATCATTCAGTTTTCTTGTAGAATATCAGGGCTCACATAGTCTAGGGAAAAGAGCCCTGTTGTCTACAATTTTTCAAATTTAAGTTACAAACTATTAAGATAGACACCAACCATTACATTATATTGATAGAAAAAACCGGATCTGTAAAGATGCGGTTTTTCTGTTTGTAATCATAAAAATATTCATCTCAAAATAATATTGTCTTGTAATTACCTTTCAATCAATTATCTTTATATAAATCAGATGATAAAATTTACATTATTAACAATAAAATAATGGATAGATATGTAAATAATGATTAATTTTGCAATGGTAAAAAATTAAGATTGGAAATAGGTCTACACGTGCTTTATATGATTACGAATAATTTAAACTTTATTATAAGGTGAGAGTTTTTCGTGGTCTTCTTGTAGCTCTATTGTTTTTAATTTGTGCATTCTCATATGCACAAGAAGGTTTTGGGAATAATACATCTTCAGTTATCACTTTAACAGATGGAGTTACTGTTTATTCATCAGACCAAAATTTTAATAAACAGATCAAACATAAACATGTAGGGATTGATAATGCCGAAATTGTAATTAAGAGAATTTCAGAAGATAAAGAAATTTTAATTGCAAAGACCTTCAAAAATCCTTTTGTCCCCGGAAAAAAATTAAAGAATAAGCCGAAAGAAAATCACAAAAATTTTCAGAGAGATAACATAAAAGCAATTAAAAAGCATATTGCTGAATATGAGAGCCGAAAGGGATCTTTCGAATGGATTGATTATAAGGTGTTTCCTTCTTCTGAAAAGTTTATAATGTCATCTCATATCAATCAGGATTATGTAGTACCAAATTTTGGGCAACATAATTTTTCTGATGCAGATGCTCATCAAAATCAATATATTGTAAAAAGTGCACTAGACTTTTTACATTCTCAAAAATATCGATACTACAATAATAAATCATTAGATTTTTGTTTCTCTCAGGTCTTTTCTGTAAGACCACCACCATTTGGTTGTTAATTCATATGTTATAAAACTGTATATATTACAGATAGATTCTTATTAATTAAATAAACTTAAAATGTATAATATATTCAAATTATTATTCCTCTTCATATGTGGTTATTCTTGTGCGCAGATAGGAATTAATACAACCACTCCAAGAGCTGTCTTGGATGTAAATGGTGATATTGCACTCCGAAAAGCGCTAAGTATTGGAGGTACTGATGTTGCCAATGGTAATACAGGAAATATTGACCAGATTTTGGTTTCGCAGGGAACAGGAAATTCTCCAGTCTGGAAATATGCCAATGTTCCTTTTATGGAAAATTCTCAGTATAAATTAATCAATACATATCTGAAAAACGATAACACGGGAATTACAACCCTTTCAAATGGTGTTGCTGTTTCAACGCCGCTTACTAGTAGTTTAAATGAAAATTTTGATGCTTTAAAATGGGTTAAAATTGCAAACTTAAATACTTCGATTGATGTTAAATCGGCTCAAAATAAAGTTACTTATCAATTTCAATCAGGAGTTGAGCTGGTAAATAAATCAGTAGCATCCGGAGCATCTGTAGAGTATATTTGCGGAATTTTTAAAGATAATAAATTGGTTGCACTGCGACCGGATGGGATCAGTACGGTAGATACAAGTCCGGTACAGGGTATATTTACCTTAAATTATACCGAAGAAAATATCCCAGTGGGAGTTTACACTTTGGAAGTGGCATGCCGTAAGACAAAATCATCCGATGTTACCAATAATTATTTTAGGATTGGAATCAATATTCCTACCTATGGCCCTGCGCCCGATACTACAAGTACTTCATCAAATGCTTTTGCACTAAGATCATTATTCAAAATTGATATTGCACAGCTCGTAACCTATACAAACTAAAATAATGAGAAAAATACTTATATTCATATTAGGTTCATTCACAGTTCTGTTGCATGCGCAGGGGAATATTGGTGTAGCAACAACAAGCCCAAGAGCTAATCTAGATGTAAATGGAGATTTAAACATTGGGAAAAAAATATTTTTAGATAATGGTTCGGGTGTACTTTTGGCTGGAAATGAAGATCAGCTTCTTGTATCCAGAGGTCCAAATAATCCACCTACGTGGAAGACTCTTAGAATACCTGAATATCTTGCAGGAAAATATTATTTAATTTTTAATGATTCCTTCCGGGATTTTAATACGGTAACTCCTGGTGGAACAACGGGTCAGGGAATTAGTTTTAATAATTCTGAAACTGCTCCGACAACCTTAGTGCCTTCAACAGATTTTGTAGTTGATACCCCATTATCTTCTTTAACGGCTAAAGGATTTAAAACTATTTCTGGGCTTTCTAAAGATTTCACTGTGAATAGTACAGTGAGCAGTACTTATTTTATGTTTGAAACTGTAGTTCAGCAAAATAATGCAGGAGGTAATGCTTCAAATATTAAATTCGCTTGCGGTATTTTTGTTGATGGTTTGCTAAAAAGTATCAGACTCAATATGCTACCTCAAAGTGCAAGTAATAATACCTTTATAACACATACTCAAATAGGAGGTGTAGAAAACATGGCAGCAGGTACACATACTATTAATGTTGCTTGTGCAAGACTCACAAATCCTTTTGCCGGTCTTACATTAGGTGTGGGATCGCCTTCTTACCAAGGAACTCAGAATACAAATAATTTCATGACTCAATCATCATTAAAAGTTGATGTCTATGAAATTCCTCAAAATTTCTCATCCGTAATAATTCCTTAAAATGAAAAATATTTTTATAGTAATCATATTATTTGCAGGTTTTGCACAGGCTCAGGTAGGCGTAAATACGAGCACTCCTGCTAAAATGCTTGATGTTAACGGTACACTTAATGTTCGAAAAGAAATAAGAACAGGTGGTACGTCAACCGTTGTAGGATCAGCAGGAAATGCAGGTCAATTATTTGGTTTTAATTCAATTTCGTCAGATACATGGAAGACGGTTCAGATTGCAGATGGTACGGGGAGTTTATCTCTATTCTACTTAAATACAGTAAAAGATGTTACAGGTTTGCAATTTACACAGACAGGTAGTACAGGTATTTATAGTTTAGATTCTGGATTTACCAGTAGTACTAATGTAGGTGATTTAAACTGGCAATATATAACCAATGCTCACGACAGCTTTGTTGTGACCAAGACAGATAATCTTTCTAAAGCTGTATTATCATTTCAGACAACTGTTCAAATCGCGAGACCAGCAGGATTGACCTGGACTACAAGCTCTGCCAGTTTTGCCTGTGGTATCTTTGTGGAAAAAGACGGAGTAGCAGGAAAGCTGAAAGCAGTAAGAAATGATGTAGTAAGAGGTATACCTGGAACATATAAAGTTTATAATCTGAATGTTACCTTAGATGCATTGGCAGCAGGTTCTTACGTTGTAAGGGCAGCTTGTGCCAACAGACAGCTGAATAGTGGAGCAACACTGGTTACTCTTGGTGTCGGGAAACCTGTAGATACGTCTAATCTTAATGTTGATATGGCGCAGACTACATTAACGACTTCTTTACTTCAAACTTATTAAGCCTTTTTTAATTATTGAAGTTTTCATGTAGTTTTTTAAGTTCACGTAAATATTATTTTAATGTATTCGTATTTTAATTTCTAAGATGTGAACGCCAGAATTAAAGAAATAAATATTTTCATATGCAACCATCTCAAAATGAGATGGTTTTTTTTTGTGTATGAATTTAAAAAAAAGTATATTTGCAGTCTCTTTTGGCGCTAAAATTAAACATAATACAGTAATCTATTGAAAATCAACTCTTTCATTGTTTTGAAAGGGTGTTCTGTATTTTATAGTACTCATGTATTTTAACCCATCAGATAAAATAAAAATATTTTGCATTACACTGTGAAAAGATATACCAGTGTTGCAGTTAGAAAGATAAAGATTAACTTAAAAGGATATAGGTTCTTACGTGAGCGCCAAAACACTTTTGCCTGTTACTTTTAGTTTGTTTCTTGTCATTCTGATATTTTTGAATAAAAACAAAATATTTTTTAACCCTTTCTTAAAAGTTTTATGAGTAAAACAACATCAACAACTAGGGGAGTTGAGAGAATTAATTTCTCTTCGGCTAAAGGAAAAATCATTACTCCGGATTTCTTAGATATCCAGTTAGAGTCATTCAGAGATTTTTTCCAGCTAGATACACTTCCTGAAGACAGAAGGAAAGAAGGTTTGCACAAAACTTTCCAGGAAAACTTTCCTATTACCGATTCTAGAAACCAGTTTGTATTGGAATTCTTAGATTATCTGGTAGATTCTCCACGTTATTCGATCGACGAATGTGTGGAAAGAGGTTTAACGTATTCCGTTCCTCTAAAAGCTAGACTTAAATTATACTGTACAGACCCTGAGCATGAAGATTTTCAGACTGTTGTACAGGATGTGTATTTAGGTCCGGTTCCTTACATGACAGATAGTGGATCTTTCATTATCAATGGTGCAGAGCGTGTTATCGTAACTCAGTTACACAGATCTCCAGGTGTATTCTTCGGACAGACGTACCACGCCAACGGAACTAAATTGTACTATTCAAGAATTATCCCTTTCAAAGGATCTTGGATGGAATTTACGACAGATATCAACAGCGTAATGTACGCATATATCGACCGTAAGAAAAAATTACCTTTAACGACTTTATTAAGAGCAATCGGGTTTGAATCTGATAAAGATATCCTACAGATTTTCGATCTTGCTGAGGAAGTGAAAGTTTCTAAAGCTGCCCTTAAAAAAGTAGAAGGAAGAACTTTGGCTGCGAGAGTATTGAACACATGGTTCGAAGATTTCGTAGACGAAGACACGGGTGAAGTTGTTTCTATCGAAAGAAACGAAATTATCTTAGACAGAGAAACTATTCTTGAAAAAGAACATTTAGATCTAATTCTTGATGCTGGTGTGAAATCTATCCTGATTCACAAAGAAAACAGTAACGAGTTCTCTATCATCCAGAATACTTTACAAAAAGACCCTACAAACTCTGAAAAAGAAGCAGTAGAATATATTTACCGTCAGTTAAGAAATGCAGATCCACCAGATGAGGAAACTGCAAGAGGAATTATAGAAAAATTATTCTTCTCTGAGCAAAGATATTCATTAGGAGAAGTGGGACGTTACAGATTGAATAAAAAATTAAATCTGAACATCCCTACTACAACTGAAGTTCTTACAAAAGAAGATATCATTGCGATTGTAAGACACTTAATCGAATTGGTAAATTCAAAAACTGATGTTGATGATATTGACCACTTATCAAACAGAAGAATTAAAACTGTTGGTGAGCAATTAGCAGGTCAGTTCGGTGTAGGTCTTTCTAGAATTGCAAGAACGATTAAGGAGAGAATGAACGTTAGAGATAACGAAATCTTTACTCCGCTTGATCTTGTTAATGCTAAAACTTTAACGTCGGTAATTAATTCATTCTTTGGTACCAACCAGCTTTCTCAGTTTATGGACCAAACCAACCCACTATCAGAAATCACGCACAAGCGTAGACTTTCTGCACTGGGACCTGGAGGTTTATCAAGAGAAAGAGCAGGTTTCGAGGTTCGTGACGTTCACCATACGCACTATGGCCGTATCTGTCCGATTGAAACTCCGGAAGGACCAAACATTGGTTTGATTTCATCTTTGGGTATTTATGCTAAAATTAATACTTTAGGTTTCATCGAAACTCCGTATAGAAAAGTGAACGATGGTACTGTAGATCTTAATGCAGACCCTATTTACTTAAATGCAGAAGACGAGGAAGATAAAGTAATTGCTCAGGCAAACGTTGAGTTGAATGACAATGGTACATTTATCACAGACAGAATTATTGCTCGTCTGGATGGTGATTATCCTGTTGTAGAGCCTTCTCAGGTTAATTTGATCGACGTTGCTCCAAACCAGATTTCTGGTATTTCAGCTTCGTTAATTCCTTTCCTGGAGCATGATGATGCGAACAGAGCATTGATGGGATCAAACATGATGCGTCAGGCGGTTCCGTTATTGAAGCCACAAGCGCCAATCGTAGGTACAGGTCTTGAGCAGCAGGTTGCTAAAGATTCAAGAATCTTGATTAACGCTGAAGGAAACGGTTTAGTTGAATACGTTGATGCTGATAAAATCATCATTAAATATGAAAGAAGCGAAGACGAAGATTTAGTATCATTCGAATCTGCTACGAAAACATATAACCTGACTAAGTTTAGAAAAACCAACCAGAGTACAACCATTACCCTAAGACCGAATGTAAGAGTAGGTGATACAGTGGCAAAAGGACAGGTACTTTGCGATGGTTATGCTACTGAAAACGGGGAATTGGCTCTTGGTAGAAACTTAGTGGTTGCCTTCATGCCTTGGAAAGGGTATAACTTTGAGGATGCAATCGTAATCAACGAAAAAGTAGTTCGTGAAGACTGGTTTACTTCAATCCACGTGGATGAATATTCTCTTGAGGTTCGTGATACCAAATTAGGTATGGAAGAATTGACGGCAGATATTCCAAACGTTTCTGAAGAAGCTACAAAAGATCTTGATGAGAACGGGATGATCAGAATCGGTGCTGAAGTAAAGCCTGGTGATATCATGATTGGTAAGATTACGCCAAAAGGTGAATCTGACCCGACTCCTGAAGAAAAACTTCTTAGAGCAATCTTTGGTGACAAAGCTGGTGATGTAAAAGATGCTTCATTGAAAGCAGATTCTTCATTAAGAGGTGTTGTGATCAACAAGAAATTGTTCTCTAGAAATATTAAAGATAAAAAGAAAAGAACTGAAGAAAAACTTAAACTTGAAGAGATTGAAAACACTTACAAGGCTAAGTTTGACGAGTTAAGAAACAGCTTAATTGAAAAATTAAATACACTTGTCAGCGGTAAAACTTCTCAGGGAGTTACCAACGACTTAGATGAGGAAATCATCGGTAAGGGTATGAAATTTACGCATAAATTGTTGACTTCAGTTGAAGATTATGTCAACGTAAGCGGTGCTGACTGGACGGTTGATAACGATAAAAACGAATTAATCAAACAGTTAATTCACAACTATAAAATCAAATTCAACGATATTCAAGGAGTTAAGAACCGTGAGAAATTTGCATTGTCAATCGGTGATGAGCTTCCTGCAGGTATCATGAAGTTGGCTAAAGTATATATCGCTAAAAAACGTAAACTGAACGTTGGAGATAAAATGGCGGGTCGTCACGGTAACAAAGGGATCGTTTCGAGAATCGTTCGTGAAGAAGATATGCCATTCCTGGAAGACGGAACACCGGTTGATATCGTATTGAATCCACTTGGGGTACCTTCTCGTATGAACATCGGTCAGATCTACGAAACTGTTCTTGGATGGGCAGGTAGAAAATTAGGATTGAAGTTCGCTACTCCAATTTTTGACGGTGCTACTCTTGATCAGATCACTGAGTACACTGAAAAAGCTGGAGTTCCTAAATTCGGTCACACTCACCTTTATGATGGGGGTACAGGAGAAAGATTTACTCAGGCTGCAACAGTTGGTATTATCTATATGTTGAAATTAGGACACATGGTAGATGACAAAATGCATGCTCGTTCTATCGGACCTTACTCATTAATTACTCAGCAACCTTTAGGAGGTAAAGCTCAGTTTGGTGGTCAGAGATTCGGAGAGATGGAGGTTTGGGCTCTTGAAGCATTTGGAGCATCAAATATCTTGAGAGAGATTCTTACTGTGAAGTCGGATGACGTGATTGGTAGAGCAAAAACTTATGAAGCGATTGCGAAAGGGGAAGCAATGCCTGAACCGGGTATTCCAGAATCTTTCAACGTATTGCTTCACGAGTTACAAGGTCTTGGATTAGACGTAAGACTTGAGGAATAAATTCGATTTGAAATAATTTATTTTGAATTTTAAAATTCTGTTTACAGATTTTAAAATATATGTCAGAATAAATTAGAGATTCATTAATCTCAAATCTCAAATCTCAAATCTCAAATTCAAAAAAAATGTCAAATAAAAATAAAACAAGTCGTTTTAATAAAATAACCATCGGTTTGGCTTCACCGGAATCTATTTTACAGGATTCCAGAGGAGAAGTGCTTAAGCCGGAAACTATCAATTACAGAACGCACAAACCTGAAAGAGACGGTTTGTTCTGTGAAAAAATCTTCGGTCCTATCAAAGATTACGAATGTGCTTGTGGTAAATACAAGAGAATTCGTTATAAAGGGATCGTTTGTGACCGTTGTGGTGTAGAGGTTACGGAGAAAAAAGTACGTAGAGAAAGAATTGGACATATCGGTTTGGTTGTTCCTATTGCGCACATTTGGTATTTCCGTTCTTTACCAAACAAAATCGGTTACCTTTTGGGTATTCCTTCTAAGAAATTAGATATGATCATCTATTACGAGAGATATGTTGTGATTCAGCAAGGTATCGCTAAGAAATTAGATGGTTCTGATTTTGACGATAAAGAATTCCTTACAGAAGAAGAATACCTTGATATTATGGAGACTCTTCCTGTAGAAAACCAATATCTTGACGATTCTGATCCAAACAAATTCATCGCCAAAATGGGTGCTGAAGCTGTTGAAGAATTGCTGAAAAGAATTGATCTTGATGCTTTGTCTTTCGACTTGAGACACAAAGCTCACAACGAAGGTTCTAAGCAAAGAAGAACTGAAGCTCTGAAAAGATTAAACGTTGTAGAAGCATTGAGAGGTGCCAATACAAGAATGATCAACAGACCGGAGTGGATGATTATGCGTGTACTTCCTGTTATTCCGCCAGAATTAAGACCATTAGTTCCGTTGGATGGAGGACGTTTCGCAACTTCTGACTTAAATGACCTTTACAGAAGAGTAATTATCAGAAACAATCGTTTGAAGAGATTATTGGAGATCAAAGCTCCTGAAGTGATCTTGAGAAACGAGAAGCGTATGCTTCAGGAATCTGTAGATTCATTATTCGATAATACAAGAAAATCTTCAGCAGTAAAATCTGAATCAAACAGACCATTAAAATCACTTTCAGATTCATTGAAAGGTAAGCAAGGTCGTTTCCGTCAGAACTTATTGGGGAAAAGGGTAGATTACTCTGCGCGTTCGGTAATTGTTGTAGGTCCAAACTTACAGCTTCACGAATGTGGTATTCCTAAAGATATGGCTGCGGAATTGTACAAACCGTTTATCATCAGAAAACTGATTGAAAGAGGGATTGTAAAAACAGTAAAATCTGCAAAGAGAATTATTGATAGAAAAGAACCGGTAGTTTACGATATCCTTGAAAACGTGATGAAAGGTCACCCTGTTTTATTAAACAGAGCACCTACTTTGCACAGACTTGGTATTCAGGCTTTCCAGCCTAAGATGATCGAAGGTAAGGCAATCCAGTTACACCCGTTGGTAACAACAGCATTCAACGCCGATTTCGATGGTGACCAGATGGCGGTACACTTACCGTTAGGACCGGAAGCTATCCTTGAAGCTCAGTTATTAATGTTAGGTTCTCAGAATATTTTGAACCCTGCAAACGGTTCTCCAATTACAGTACCTTCTCAGGACATGGTTCTTGGTCTTTATTTCATGACCAAAGAATTAAGCTCTACTGAAGATATGAAAGTATTGGGTGAAGGTCTTGCATTCTATTCTCCGGAAGAGGCGGAAATCGCTTATGCTGAAGGTAGAGTTTCATTGAACGCTAAAGTAAGATGTAGACTTCCAATTAAAGAAGACGGTGTAATCACTACGAAATTAACTGAAACTTCTGTTGGTAGAATCTTATTTAACCAGATCGTTCCTAAACAGTCAGGATATATTAATGAGCTTCTTACAAAGAAATCATTAAGAAATGTTATCGGTAAAATTCTTGCTGATACAGATTTTCCTACTACTGTGAAGTTCCTGGATGCAATGAAAGACTTAGGGTATTCAAATGCATTTAAAGGAGGTCTTTCATTCTCATTAGGGGATATTGTAGTTCCTGTTGAGAAAAAGAAAATGATCGCAACATCTATTGAAACTGTTGACGAAATTAGAGCCAACTATAACATGGGTCTGATTACCGATACAGAAAGATATAACCAGGTAATTGACGTTTGGACAAACACTAACGCAGGATTAACTGAAATGATCATGAGCAGAATGAAAGTTGACCAAGGTGGATTCAATTCTGTATACATGATGCTTGATTCTGGAGCGAGGGGTTCTAAGGAACAGATCCGTCAGTTATCAGGAATGAGAGGTTTGATGGCAAAACCGCAGAAAGCGGGTTCTACTGGTGCGGAAATTATCGAAAACCCGATTCTTGCAAACTTTAAGGAAGGTCTTTCTATCTTAGAATACTTCATCTCTACTCACGGTGCTCGTAAAGGTCTTGCGGATACCGCTCTTAAGACTGCCGACGCGGGTTACTTAACGAGAAGATTAGTAGACGTTGCTCAGGATGTTATCGTTACAGAAGTAGACTGTGGAACTTTAAGAGGTACAGAAGTTACTGCACTTAAGAAAAATGACGAGATCGTTGAAAAGATTTCTGAAAGAGTATTAGGTAGAGTTTCTTTACATAACATTTATGATCCTGAAACTGACGAAATCATTGCTGAAGCTGATCAGGTAATTACTGAGCAATTAGCGAAGAAAATCGAAGAAGTAGGATTAGAAGCTGTTGAAGTACGTTCTCCGTTAACTTGTGAAACTAAAAAAGGTATCTGCGCTAAATGTTACGGTAGAAACTTAGCTACAGGTAAAATGATTCACATGGGTGAAGCAGTAGGTGTTATCGCTGCACAGTCAATTGGTGAACCGGGAACTCAGCTTACGTTGAGAACTTTCCACCAAGGGGGTGTATCTACAAACGTTTCAGAAAATCCTTCTATTATTGCAAGAAGAGATGGTATCGTAGAATTGGATGAGGTAAGAACAATTACTTCGGAAGATGAAAACGGTAATACTGCAGAAGTAGTAGTGTCTCGTACAACAGAATTCAGATTGGTTGCTGATAACGAAGCAAGAACTCCTTTAATGGTTGCTAACGTACCTTATGGTGCTATATTATCTGTAAAATCAGGTGACAAAGTAAGCAAAGGAGATTTAATCTGTAAATGGGATGCGTACAACGCAGTAATCATTGCAGAAACTTCTGGTAAAGTAGAATACGAAGATATTATCCAGGGTATTTCATTCCAGTTGGAAATTGATGAAGCTACAGGATTTGAAGAGAAAGTAATCTCTGAATCTAGAAATAAGAAAGCCGTACCTACTTTGAAAGTGGTAGATTCTAAAGGTGTTGAGCAAAAAGGCTACAACTTACCGGTAGGAGCCCACTTAATGGTAAATGATGGTGAAAAAATTAAGGCTGGTAAAGTCTTAATCAAAATCCCAAGAAAAGCTGCAAAGACAGGGGATATCACCGGAGGTCTTCCGAGAGTTACAGAATTATTCGAAGCAAGAAACCCATCTAACCCGGCTGTTGTTACAGAAATTGACGGAGTAGTTTCTTACGGAAAAATTAAAAGAGGTAACAGAGAATTGATCGTTGAAGCTAAAACTGGTGAGAGAAAAATTTATTTAGTTAAATTATCAAACCAGATCTTAGTACAGGAAAATGACTTCGTAAGAGCTGGTTCGCCACTTTCTGACGGTTCAGTTACTCCGGACGATATCTTGAAGATTAAAGGGCCAACTGCGGTTCAGGAATATTTAGTAAATGAGATTCAGGAAGTTTACCGTCTGCAAGGGGTAAAAATTGATGATAAGCACTTCGAAATCATCGTAAGACAGATGATGACGAAAGTATCAATCGTTGACGGGGGTGATACTCAGTTCCTTGAGGCTGCTCTTGAGCACAAATATGATTTCTTGGAAGAGAACAATAGAGTATTTGGTCTTAAAGTAGTAACTGAAGCTGGAGATTCTAAAGTTTTCCAACCAGGACAGATGATTACTGCAAGAGAACTGAGAGACGAAAACTCTAAACTGAAGCGTGAAGATCAGGCTTTAGTTGAAGTAAGAGAAGCTTTACCTGCAACAGCTACACCTGTATTGCAAGGTATTACAAGAGCAGCTCTTCAGACGAAATCATTCATGTCTGCTGCATCATTCCAGGAGACAACTAAGGTTCTTAACGAAGCAGCAGTTGCTGGTAAAGTAGACAGCCTGAATGGTCTTAAAGAAAATGTAATTGTAGGACACAGAATTCCTGCAGGTACAGGTCTCAAAGAGTATCAAAATGTAATAGTAGGTTCTAAGAAAGAATTCGAAGACCTTAACTAAAATTAATAAATTGAAATTTGAGATTTGAATTTATTTTTATATTTTCACAATCTCAAATTTTAATTTTCAAAAAATATAATTTATACAATGGACAATCAAAATCAAAACAACGATCCAAACAACATCAACATCCAACTTAACGAAATGGTAGCTTCAGGGGTTTATTGCAACCTTGCTTTAGTAAACCATTCTCCTTCTGAGTTTGTTGTAGATTTCATCCAGCTTATGCCGGGTGTACAACAAGCAAACGTAAGATCAAGAGTAATCTTGGCTCCTCTTCATGCTAAGAGAGTTCTTACAGCTCTTCAGCAAAACATCACAAACTACGAGCAACAATTTGGCGAAATCAAAGAAGTTGAGCCTTTCGTATTAGGTGGTAACAACGTTAACGCATAAGATTTTTCTTATCATACATAAGAATGCCTCGGTGAAAACTGAGGCATTTTTCTTTACGGGATTATTTTTTTTAAATAACAATAATATCAGTTTGTTAGCATTTGAATTAATAAAAATTTCAATAAAAATGTAATACGGATTATCCAATTGTATATCTTTGTTTTTGAATATGATTCAACGAAATGATACATGATCAGTTTATTTTAAATAAATTTGGCTCTCTGGGTAGTGATTTTTTAATTGAGCTAAAAAAACACGCTTTAATTTCAGATATTAAAGCAAAAACTGAGATTGTGAGAGAAGGGCAGAAGAATAAATTTGTTCCGTTTTTAATAAAAGGTTCTGTAAAAGTTTATTCCTTAAACGACGGTAGAGAGCTTATTTACTATTACATAAGACCCAATGACAGTTGTCTGATGACATTTTCGTCAATTTTTTCAGATTATATCAGCAGAATTTATGCGATTGCGGAAGAAGATTCCGAAGTATTATTAATTCCGGTTTCTGTTATTCATGAATGGCTGATAAAATTTCCGCAGATCAACAGACTTTTTTATGGCGAATACGAAAAAAGATTTGTAGATGTTATGAATATGGTAAACGATGCAGTCTTTCATAAATTAGATAAAAGAGTTTTAAATTATATCAAACAGCAGATTTCTATTACCGGAAACAATCCTGTAAAACTAACTCATAAGGAAATTGCCAACAATTTGGGAACTTCAAGAGAAGTTGTGAGCAGAGTTTTGAAAAAAGTAGAAAATGAGGGTGAAATAATTCAGACCAAAGAAGGTATAAAAATCCCTGTAAATGAAAATGTTAGAATAGACTAATAAATAGTATTCAATATTTTTAACAATCTGATTGATAAAAACAATTCTCTCGGTGACTTTTATCACCAAATTTTAGAAACAGAAGTCTATAAGTTTGTCATACGAATAATAAACAATTATGTGTATGACAAAAACTCTCCTTTTTTTGTCAATGCTGGCTTCAGGTCTTGCCTTTTCTCAGGAAGATCTTTTGAAAGATATTGACACCGTTCAGACAAAAAATACAGAAATTTCACCGCCCGCTTTTAAAGCGCTTCAGATTGTCACAGGTCAGTCTACCAAACTTACGGCAAAAAACGAATGGTATATTGTGGTAGCACACCGTTTTGGAGATGTAAGCAAAGGTTTCAAAGATTTCTTCGGATTAGATGATGCCTCGACAAAATTAGGCGTAATCTATGGCCTTACCGACGGAATTTCCTTGAGCCTTTCCAGAGAAACCAATCAGAAAACTTTTGAAGGTGGTGCGAAATACAGATTAGTAAAGCAAAGCGAAAATTTTCCTTTTGATGTTGTCGGGTACAATGTAATGGCGGTAAATACAGACCTCAGCAAAGACAATTATCCGGATTTGAAATTCGGAGATCGACTTTCGTATCTTACTCAGGCTTTAATTTCGAGAAGATTTAATGAAAATTTTTCCCTGCAGTTAACGCCTTCTTACGTTCACAAAAACCTTTACGAACCGATGATTGAAGATAAAAATCAGTTCTTGACAGGTTTGGGCGGTCGTTATAAAGTGTCAAAAAGAATTTCTATTAACGCCGAATATTTTGTGAATTTCGACAATCACAGTTTTTACAAAAATCCTTTATCAATCGGGATGGATTTAGAAACCGGGGGACACGTGTTCCAGCTTTTATTCAGCAATTCCCAACTCAATTCAGATATTGGTTATCTCACCAATGCTTCCGGAAAATGGGAGAAAGGGCAGGTTTTCTTTGGGTTTAATCTTTACAGAGTTTTTTAGTTATGAAAAAATTAATGTATATCGTTTCGTCAGCAGTTTTCTTAATGGCTTGTGAAAGCAGAACCTACGAAGAGATTTCAGATAAAACTCCCGTTGCAGAATTGGTAACGTATAACAAAGATGTGAAGCCGATCATTGATGCAAACTGTATAAGTTGTCATTCATCGACAGGTTCAGCTTCATTTTTGTCTTTGACAAATTATAATCAGGTGAAAAATAATATCGACAATATTATCAACCGGATCAGCAGACCAACCGGAGATCCTCTGAAAATGCCTCAAGGTGGAAGTCTATCACCCTCTCAGATCACCATCATCACAAAATGGAAAGCAGATGGACTTTCTGAAAATTAAAATAATTAATATGAAAAATCTGTTATTATTAATCATCACATTAGGTTTTGTAAACATTGTTTCGGCTCAGAAATATTCTACAAAAACAGGTAAGGTAACGTTTGAAGCTTCGGTACCGTTATTTGAAGATGTTTTTGCTCAGGATGATGGCAATGTTGCTATAATAAATGCTGATAACGGAGATTTTGCATCGGTTTCTGTCGTTAAAAACTTTCATTTTAAAGTGAAATTAATGGAGGAGCATTTTAATGAAAACTATGCTGAAACAGCTAAATATCCAAAAACTACTTTCAAGGGCAAGATTGCAAATTTTGACAAAACAAAACTTACGGCTTCACCTCAAAAGTATTCAGTTCAGGGAACTTTAAATTTTCACGGAGTAGACAAAGCTGTGAATTCCACAGCAACAATTTATACGAAAGACGGGAAAATCTATATGCAGGGAGCTTTTGTGGTAAGACCCGCAGATTTTAATGTTACCATTCCTAAAATGGTGATGAAAAAAGTAGCCGAAAATGTAAATGTTGAGTACAGTTACATCTTTTCAAAATAAAAACAATAAAAATCTACTTATGAAAAAGATATTTTTTATTCTGAATCTTATCCTGGGTTTTACCATAATGTCGGCTCAGGAAAAAGCAAAATCTATCTTTGATATTGCAAGAAACGGAACTGTGGATGAAGTGAAAGAGCTGATGAAACAGAATCCGGATATTATTAACCAAACCAATGAAAACGGTTTTTCACCATTGATTTTGGCTTGCTACAGAAGTAATATGGAAGTTGCTAAATTTCTAATCGACAATGTGAAAGATGTGAATTACAAAAGCAGCGAAGGAACTGCTCTTGCCGGTCTTGCTGTGAAATACAACAGAGATTTGGTAGAACAGTTATTAAATAAAAATGCTAATCCGAATATTATAGATTCTACGGGTGCAACACCTTTGTTTTGGGCAGTTAAATTCGGAAATACAGAATTGGTTGAATTATTATTGGCTCATAAAGCCGATAAATCAATCAAAGATTCACAAGGAATGACTCCTTTTGAATATGCTTTACAGACAAACAACAAAAACATTATCAACTTATTAAAAAATTAAAAATGAAAAAAGTTTTATTAGCTTTAAGCGTGGTATTTGCAAATTTTGCAATGGCACAGTTTACAACAGGAACAGTAAGTCTGGGATCTACCGGAATGACTGTAAAATTAGATACCTCTTCTACATTAGCTACTCTTACGCTTACAGGAGCAGATACTTCTTATTTAGGAATCGGTTTTGGTAATTCTGGTGAAGGTATGCAAACTGGTAAAGACGGATTTATTTATAATTCACTTTCTACAACCAATACAAATTTAGATTATACTTTTGCAGGAATAAATGTCACTCCAAATGCAGATGCAGCACAAGATTGGACGATAACTTCAAATACAGTTACTTCCGGAACGAGAACAATTGTTGCTACGAGATCTCTTGCCGGAGGAAGTGGTGATACCGCTTTTACCAATACAAACAGCACCATTAATATTTTCTATGCAAAGGGAACGAGTACTACCTTGGCAAATAATTATCATGGAGGCGGAAATCGTGGGTATGTCATGCTAACCAGATCTGCTTTATTGGGAACTTCTGATTTAGCGATGGAAAACAAGAAAGTTTCTCTATATCCAAATCCGGCAAAAGAAAACGTAAGTTTTAAAAATGCTGATAAAATCAAATCTGTGGATATTTATGAATCTACAGGTAGAAAAGTAAAATCAGCTACTTTAGATGGTGAAAGCTTAAATGTTGCCGATTTGAAATCGGGTAATTACTATTTTGAAATTACCTTAAAAGACGGAAGTCTTACCTTTGAAAAATTGATTAAACAATAAGAGAAAACTATTAAAGTACTCATGGTCTGTGGAATTCCGAGTTTGATTATTTTTTTTGAGTAGGATTATTATGTTTTTTAAGCTATAAAATGTATATAAAAAAGAGTGAAATTAAAAATGACTACGCTTTAGTTCTGTTTCCTAATACAAAACAGAACTACATATAAATAAAGAAAACCCTCGCAATTGCGAGGGTTAGTTATTTATCTGCCACACGATACAATCGTGCGATAGAGTAAAGTTACCATATTTATTCTATTATTCCTTAGAGTATTTGTAATCTTTAAGAACTAAAATCCCAAAATATTTCCATTCAAATTCATCTTGAAAATTTACTCTTAAAATTAAATCTTCTTTTGTTTTTGAAAGAACTTCGATAGAATTTACTATTCTATGATGTGAAGGGTATCCCCCAATTGGAGATTTTGCAATAAATACATTTTTGTCTTGTCTCTGTAAATTAAATTCATCAAATATTCCCAACTTAATATTTTTTTGAATATTAAAATTATTCCGTTGTAAACAGATCATTTTTTGAAAAGACTTAAGGGTATCATTATACTTATATAAAATTTCTTTATCAGAATCGTACTTCAAATATTCATATTGCATTTTTGATGTATCTTCCCTAAACCTATCAAAGATTCCAATATTAACTTTTTCATTATTTAATATTGCTGATTTATAGGTTACAACAATTGGTTTGTATATTTCTATGATTTGTCCTTTAACTATATTTGCTAAAAATAATATTGCTAAAAGAATTATATTTTTAATTACTCCCAATCTTATTATCTTTTCTTTTATCATTTTCTCTTAAGTTTATAAGTTGATTTTGAATAACTTCTGCAGGAGATCCGGGAGTTCGTTCGCGCTCAAGCCTAAAATAGGTCGATCCATAATTTATATGATCTTGCTCAGGTCCGCCGGTATCAATTCCATCCTCTATATGAGCTTTTATTTCATGATAAACCGCTTCAGCCAAATCATAGTTGTCATATTTACGAACATAAGACTCACCTTCGGCTTCAATTGTTGTTGAATACCCTTTCTCACTGCCATCTTTTTTAAAGAAATTTTCATTTAAAGATACTAAATGAATTTTTCTGCCTTTGGATTGGGATACATCTACATCATTAAATTCATCCATATCGTTTGCAATAACACTACCTGAAGGAATTGTAATTTTTTCAGTACTTAATTTTACAAGTCCTTTTGATCTCACATTACTCAACGTTGCCGCAACGGTACCAGAATTAGTACCAAAATTTTTAGACCCAATATATATGTCATCAGTCTTACTATTACCATATTTATCCCATAGCCTCTTTCCTTCCGGAGTTTTATACATAGTCTCTTTAGATGCTTTAAACGAACCATTTTCTGTCAATATAAAAATATCTTTTGCTTGCCTTCCATCCGGATCAACAAACATGATTGGATTGTCTAAAGCATAAGTATAGGTTGAAAATCTTCTTGATTTCTCTGCCAGCGGATCTACCACACCCCATCGTCCGATATCCGGCATATACATTCTTGCCCCATAATCATACATTCCTGTCTCTTGGAGTTCCTTTCCGTTGTACTTATATTGGTAACTTGGGTTTCCTGCCAAAACATTATACCCTTCATGCTTCAATCCAAAAGGATAATAATTGTTTTCTTCAAGAACTTCTGCGCTTGTACCATTGTTAAAATAGCTTAATCTCACATTTCCCAAATGGTCTGTATAATTGTAAATATACTTATTATTTTCGAAATTAAAATATCCTTCCGATGTGGGAACAAACTTGAGTTCCGGATTTCCTGAGTAAGAAAAAGTAATACTTTTTTCGTACTGAAAACCATCCAGATAATCGGTTTCCGTCTTAGCAATGAAGTTCGTTACAATCCAGTCTTTATAGGTGTATATTTTTTTGAGCTTGATACCGTCTGCTCGGTAAGTATTGGTGGTGCTGAGATAAATCTCTGCCTGTCTTCCTCCCGTAGCCACAAATTGATCTGATTTTATATAATTAGGTAAATTCAGATAATTGTAACGTATTTCCAGAATATTTTTATCCTTATGGCTCTTTATATTTCCGTTAAGATCATACGTTATCGCATTTCCTGATGTATCGGGTTATAAATCCGATAGATTAGGCTTAAACTTTTTCATTGAACAATTTAATGTATCCAGTTTGTAATATCCTATTTCTTTTTTATCTCTAATTACAAATTGTTTCTTATTAAAGTGCATATATCTATTAGATAATTTATAACAATCCGAAAATTTATTTTTTTTGTCAACATATAAAAGGATAGTATCACTTTCTAACAGTTGACATCCAATAAAATTTGTAGAAGTAGAAACCTCTTTATATCGTATTATTTCACAAATATTCTCACCTTTATCCGTAAACAAACTAACAATATAAACTCTTGGTTCTTTTGAACTTTTTTTATCTGCTTTGATCTCTTTTATAATGTTTTCATTAATTGATATTTCTTCAAAAGAGTTTTTCTCTTTACAAGAAAAAATTAATAAAAAAAATATTAAGCAATATTTATACATATTATAAGTATTTATCGATGAACTCTATCTTCTCTTTGGTTTGGCGTCCAAAATCTTTCATTATTGTACTTGATAATATTAGGACGATTTTGTGTTGGTATAAAAATCCAAGCGCTTTCAGGCATAATATCTTTATTACTCTCAAAAACACTTCGATCACCTTCTTCGTTTGGTTTAATCGTTCCATTTGGATTAAATCCTGAAGGTCGACTAGAAGCATCGTAGTGTGAATCTTTCATTAGAAAGCCTAAAGGATGGCTATGCCCGGTTTCCAGCCAAGTATATCCTTCTTTTTTTACATAGTTTTCTGCCATCCCATGATTAGTAACATCTCCTATTCGATGCTGGGAAGTAATCAAATACAGTGTTGTATCTCCAAATAAACCATCTTTATGCAATTTATCATAACTCCATTCTTTGTTGGTAACAGAAGCAAGAAAATAATAGTAGTTCTTAATCTGTTTTGAAGAAATATCCGGATTTTTCAGATTTATGATAGTTTCTGTAGGAACGTCTCCTAGCCCATACGGTTTCCATTCTGTAATTTGTCTAAAGTTTTTAGTAAATTCTTTATTAACTCTAATTGATTTAGATCCATCTTCATTGAAATATCTGTCAAATTTGTCATTTGTTTTTCTAATTAGATCTAATCGTCCGTTTAAATTTACTCTATAATCATCTTTCGGCTCTCTACCATCAGAGTCAATAAAATTAATCGGGTTATTAAAAACGTAATTATATACGCTGTGACGACGCATCTTTTCCGCCAGCGGATCCACCACACCCCATCTTCCAATATCCGGAATGTAAAATCTAGCTCCATAATCATACATTCCCGTCTCTTGGAGTTCTTTTCCGTTATATTTCATCTGATAAGCATTCAGTGTAGTCGCCGTATAATTATGCAACAACCCAAAAGGATAATAATTATTGATCTCTACAATTTCTCCTGGTTTCCAAACATCGGTACAAGCCATGTTACCGTCTCCTATATCTGTGCATTCTCTTACATTCATATCTCTGGGTTGAATAACCCCGTCATGATTGGCGTCAGAATAACTTAGTCTCACATTTCCTAAATGATCTGTGTAATTGTAAATATAAACATTATTTATAAAATCAAAGTATCCTTCTGAAGTGGGTACAAATTTAAGTTCAGATCCTGAAAGACCGGAAGGTACAATTTCATACTGAAATCCGTCCAGATAATCCGTTATTTTATAATTTGCTCCCTGAGAATACCTTTTCGAGACTTTCACGCCGTCTGCTCTGTAAAGATAATCGGTTACTCTGGTGAATTTTCCCGGTGTATTGGCTATTTTGTCGGGTAGATTCAGGAAATTGTACTGTATGGATGCAATGCTTTTATCTTTGTGGGAAATCATATTTCCATTATTGTCATAAGTAATCGTATTATGAGCAGCCAAATAAGGATATCCTTTGCTGTTGCCGATCTGTTCTTCTGTAACTTTCGTCAGCTTGTTGCCTTCATAATCATATCTCAGATTGTCAATGGCCATTGCGGTAGTGCTTCCGTTGGGCAAACCTTCAGATCTTCGCAGTCTTGTAATATTTCCGTTAAGATCATATTCTGTTTTTTCGAAAAATTCTTTTGAGGTTTCATAGCCTGCTTTCTGATAAAATCCGGCTGATAATCGATTCAGTCCGTCATAAACATAACCGTAGGTTTTTAAAGGTTCATTGTCTTCGGTCTGTGTTTTCCATGAGACTTCTGCAATATTTCCGTTATATTTTGGCTTCACCAATAGATCCATAAAATCGGTGTTGGGATTTTCCAAACCTTCCCTGTGATTATAATTGATCTTATACCCGAATATATCACTTCCAAGATTCGCAGGATCATTGATCTTCGTCATCCAGCCTCGAATGTTGTAGCTGTAATCAATGGTTTGTAAAGGTGTGGCAATATTCGTTCCGCCTACTTTCTTGGTTTTAAGCTGAGACAATTCGTTGTATTCGTTTTGTGCCAGACAAAATGCTTACTACCAAAAAATTTAAAGACTTCTTTAATAAAAACGTAGCTGAACTATAAAACACAAAAACCTCGCAAAATGCGAGGGTTTTTTATTATCTGTCACACGATAAAATTGTGCGAGAGCGAGGATATTACCTTAATGACTTCTTATACCTTCCGAGCATGGTACAATACACTTAATATCAAATTTTTCATTTTTCACACTTTTGTATATGCATTCGAAATCTATTTCCTGAATGTTATCTTTTAAATAATTTAATATATATTTCGAACTTTTGTCATGAAAAATTTTCTTGATAGAATTCATAAAATATAAAAGATCATTTTTTGAAAAGCCCGAGAGTTTATAACTGTTATTTTCAGAGTCGATTGCCAAAACATATGTATCGCAAAATGAAGAATTAAATAAAGCAACCAGTTTATCACGATCATATTCTACATCATTCTTTTGAAGATTAAATTTTAAAATTTTAAAATTTTCATCCAAATAAATCGAAGAAGTTTTTATCGTATCAAATTGTATGTTTATTAATTCGGGGTTATAATATTTATTTCTATCATTCTTATCCTGAATTGTTAAAATACCATCTTCAATTAAATTCATTGTGAACTTTTCATTTACAGTTTGGGAAAAATGAAAGCTTGATATAAAGATAGTAGATACTAGTATAAAGTATGATTTATACATAATTATTTTATTATTTGAAATTTACGCATTTGTCTTATCATAAAATTTTCTTGCCAATCCATAGCTGTTTTAGATTGAAAAGTATTTCTATTTGCTGGAGTTTGACAATTAATAGTGCCAGAATCTCCAGCTCCTTGAGATCTTGCCTGTGCTGGATTCATAGCAGTATTGTAAGCATGGCCCATTTCATGAGCAAAAGCTCCTGAGAACGGTGATACCTTCTTCAAGTCTAACGTTGTTGTGATCGAATGAATTCCAAAATATTGGGAATTACCATTTGTATCTTTTGTAGATGTAAACGCAGTTGCTGTAAAGGCTCCTCCATAAGATGATGCTTGTCCAGATTTAACCACAACATCAATATCATGAGTTGCACCGTTTGCATCTTTATACTGCAAATTATTGGCTAAATTAAAATTATCTGGATCCATGCCTTTAAAATTATCTATAACAGATTGAATTCCTTTTTCAACGGCAATACTTTTATCTAAATTTCCTTGAGCTTCATTCAAACTTTTTAGAATGGTTTCATATTTATTATAATCTTTTCTAGAATCAAAATCTTTCTTTGTTAAATTTTTATTACTTCCATACTGTGAATTTATGATTGACTCACGTTGTTTTACATCTTTTTCAAGCTTTACTCTATTGGCTGTTTCTCCATTAATGATTTCCATTCCGTTGGGATCAATAAAGATTACTGGGTTATTTCCTGCATAAACATATGGCGCAGAGTCTACATATTTCTCCGCCAACGGATCTACCACCCCCCATCTTCCAATATCCGGCATATAAAATCTCGCACCGTAATCATACATGCCCGTCTCTTGGAGTTCTTTTCCGTTATATTTCATCTGATAAGCATTCAGTGTAGTCGCCGTATAATTATGCATCAATCCGAAAGGGTAATAATTATTGATCTCTACAATTTCTCCTGGTTTCCAAACATCGGTACAAGCCATGTTACCGTCTCCTATATCTACACATTCTCTTACATTCATATCTCTCGGCTGTATGATTCCATTCTGATCGGCATCAGAATAACTCAGTCTCACATTCCCCAGATGGTCTGTGTAATTGTAAATATAAACATTATTTATAAAATCAAAGTATCCTTCTGAAGTGGGTACAAATTTAAGTTCAGATCCTGAAAGACCGGAAGGTACAATTTCATACTGAAATCCGTCCAGATAATCCGTTATTTTATAATTTGCTCCCTGAGAATACCTTTTCGAGACTTTCACGCCGTCTGCTCTGTAAAGATAATCGGTTACTCTGGTGAATTTTCCCGGTGTATTGGCTATTTTGTCGGGTAGATTCAGGAAATTGTACTGTATGGATGCAATGCTTTTATCTTTGTGGGAAATCATATTTCCATTATTGTCATAAGTAATCGTATTATGAGCAGCCAAATAAGGATAACCTTTGCTGTTGCCGATCTGTTCTTCTGTAACTTTCGTCAGCTTGTTGCCTTCATAATCATATCTCAGATTGTCAATGGCCATTGCGGTAGTGCTTCCGCTGGGCAAACCTTCAGATCTTCTCAGTCTTGTAATGTTTCCGTTAAGATCATATTCTGTCTTTTCGAAAAACTCCTTTGAGCTTTCATAGCCTGTTTTCTGATAAAATCCAGCTGATAATCGATTCAGTCCGTCATAAACATAACCGTATCTTTTTAACGGTTCATTGTCTTCGGTCTGTGTTTTCCATGAGACTTCTGCGATGTTTCCATTGTATTTTGGTTTTACTTTCAGATCCATAAAATCGGGGTTTGGATTTTCCAAACCTTCCTTGTGATTATAATTGATCTTATACCCGAATATATCACTTCCAAGATTTGCAGGATCATTGATCTTCGTCATCCAACCTCGAATGTTGTAGCTATAATCGATGGTTTGTAAAGGTGTGGCAATATTCGTTCCGCCTACTTTCTTGGTTTTAAGCTGAGACAATTCGTTGTATTCGTTTTGTGCTAAAATCTCTTCCGTATTGTTGTCTACTTTATGTTTATGGGTCAGCAACCGATTCTGATGATCGTAAGAGAAAGTCTCGGTGATTACTTTTTCGGTGTCGGTTGACAGTCTTTTGTGATAAGTTTTGGTCTGCAGTACCGCTCCCGAAAAATCCAGCTCAGATTCCGTTTTGGTGTAGCCTCCCAAATGATTGATCGCGTAACTTCCGACAGGTCTTCCTTTGGTATCGTAGTAAGAGTAGCTTTTCGTCCAGTTGTCATCTTCAATATTCTTTACCAATGTCATTACGGGAAGGCTTTTTGTGCTTTTCCCCAATGTGGCAGCATTATCTGTTAAAACCGTTTTTCCGTAAATCGTAGAAGGAAAAGCAGGATTGAAGCTGTAAGAAGGATAAGTGTCGTAATAATTAACTGACAGTACCGTTTCAAGATAAGGAAACATTCCGTTAGAATAATAAATCTGCATTCCGTTCTTTGCAAAGCCTCCTGTATCTCTGTTTTCTGTAATTACCAGATTTCCTATCATATTCTGCATCCCTGCTCTGTCACTGCCCGATACAATTCCTGTATAAATTACCCTCCCGAACCTGTCATATTTTGTGAAAAGCCATTTACCGGTAGGTTGCATTACTGCATCCTGAGTGAATATCAAACGATCTGCTTTATCATACACCATATATTCCCAGCCTTTTCCGGGTAGCTTTTTTTCTACCAAGCGGTTTTCGCCGTCGTAACGGTATTGGTAGCAAAGATTATTAAGGGCTGTTTCATCAAGTGTCGCAATCGAAGCCAAAGGCGGAATTACAAATGCCAATTGATTGTATTCGTTATAAACATAATAGGTATCAATTTTTGTAGTGGCATCAAGCATTTTTCTTACGAGTAATGTCTGCCCCTGTCCGTTTTTAAATTCAATGGTTTTGTTGCCATCCTCGTCGGTCACCGTATTTTTGTAAAGTTGAGACGAGGCGTAAGTTCCGGTACTGTTTACTGTGGATTTCGTTGCGTTGTTCTCCCAAACAGTAGTTGTAGTAAATTTGATAACTTCTCCTGCAATATTGGCATCATAATCAAATTTCACAGGTTTATTGCTCCAATCGTTACCAACCTGGATCTGCTGTTGCAATCTGTCTAAAGGAGAATTTTCTAAAATCTTTTCTGAATAAATCTTTTCTGAACCGTAGATTGAGTTTTGTGTGGCATTCGAAAGCGGATTAGAAATTATAGCACCATTCTGAGTTGAAGATTGAGGAACGGGAAGAAAGTCTTTCACCTGCCTTCCGAAACCATCATACTCTATATGGGTAACCACATCTTTTCCAAGAGGTGATGCTTTTATATTCACCACTTGTTTCGGTCTTCCTAGACCGTCAAAATACTGAACGGTTTCTGCTGTTTTAGTTGGAGTAGTTCCGTTATAATCGAGGTAGGTTTTGGTATAAACATAATTTTCGGTATTGGTCAGCTGAGCCTGCGAAAAGCCTGCAAAAAATAGTGCGCCAACCGGGATTAATATTTTTTTCATCTGTTTTTATGGTTTGTAGTTGTATTTGAATTCTTTTAAAATCCTCCCTTCTTCATCAACTATTTTCTCTAACCTGTTGGCAGGATCGTATTTGTAGATCTCTCTGATTCCTGAGGGTGGGGTGATGCTTGTTACGCCGATTAATGGATCGTAAGTGTAGGTTGCCATCTGAAAATCTTTAAAATTAACATCATTTCGAAGGTTATCCAGCGCTGTGATCAAACTGCTTTCTGTAGCAGGATTGGCAGCGTCTGAATTGGATGCATTGATGATTGCCGTAATTAAAGAATTATTTTGAATATTATTATAGACTGCACCTTCAATCTTTGCAACAGGTTGGGTTCTGTTATACCCCCAAATGATTGAAACAGGCGTTCCTTCTTTGGTGGTATACTGTAAAATATTCCCTTTTGAATCGTATTTATCATATGTTGCTTCTACCGAATTTACTCCAAAAATATCGGTCGATTTCATTTCATAAGGAAGCGGAAGCCCTGAAGTTTTGATATTTGCTTCCGACTGATAGACCGGAAAAACTATTTCTGATGTAGACAGTGTTTTGGTAACTCCGTTTTTAGTTTGTGTAATGGTGGTTTCCAATGGAATATCTATCATGTTTTTGCTGATCAACAGTTGATTCCCTTTTTCATAAGCATATTGATAAGAAGTCTCAGAGACTGTACCGTCATGTAAAACGGCTGATTTTTTTATAGGGTTAAAAATGTTATTACCGTAAGAAAAATTCTCTTCTGTATTTACAAAATCTGTATTAAAAATTTCTTTGTCTTTCTTAGAAAGCAGTCTTACATTATTGGTGTAATTATAATAAAATCCGGAGATAACCCCATTAGTGGAAGACCCAGTAATCGGAAACTGAAGCGAATAAAACCCAGCCGGAAAAAATTGTCTTGTCTGGTTTACATGAGAATAATCATAGATGTAGCTGATTTTTTTTACCTCTTCATCGAGTCCGTTAAAATTTGATTTGTATATTATTTCACCATTTTTTTTCTTCCTTTCCCAGCTGTTGTCTGTATTTTCCATATTGTGAACATACAGACAATTCTGACATCCATAATTTACAGTCGGTGATGCTGCCGTATTACCATTTTGCTGATAAGTATGCAATGTTTTTATCACCGAATGATTATCAAAATCTTCAGAATATTCTGTTATTTTTGAGTAAACTGTATTTCCCACAGGTAAAAATGAATATACATTGTCTGAATAGATGACATCCCCTACTGCTGCTGTAATGTGACCATACATTCCGTAAGTGGGCAAAAATGTATAACCGGAGCTTAACTCTGTCAATTGATCATTAAAATAGTTGTAGTCGAAATATTTTTTATATTTCAATACATCATCATTTGAATATGATCTGATTTCTTTTATTCTTAATCCGCCAACTCTTTT
This sequence comes from Chryseobacterium sp. GP-SGM7, assembly GCF_049166575.1. NCBI lineage: Bacteria > Pseudomonadati > Bacteroidota > Flavobacteriia > Flavobacteriales > Weeksellaceae > Chryseobacterium > Chryseobacterium sp. GP-SGM7. Next base: position 76,633 of record NZ_JBMHFF010000002.1, read on the forward strand.
GATTAAAGGTTGTGGATCTTCTTTAATGGTTAAACTTAGATGAAAGTCAGACTGGCTCTCATAATTCGGCTCAGGGAGACCCATATACTGAACTTTGATTTTATATGTTCCTACGGGAAGATTTAGCCATTTTCCACTCGCAATGTCCAGCGGCTGATCGGCTGCATCCAGCAGTGAATAAATGTAATTGCATTCTCCGATATAGTTTCCTCCGGGATCTACCGTGTTTACGGGACAGCCTGTGATTTGAAAATTTCCAAGCTGCAGATCGCTATGGAGTTTGTGGTCTATAGTAAAAGTATATTCCCAACGTCTGATTCCGTTACTGTAAAATGTAGAATTCGATTTGTTGACATTGTAAGTTCTCTTTTTATAGCTGGATCTGATGTTGACAATGCTTAATTGGGCAGTATCATTCTGTGGCAAATAATCAAATGATGAAGCTGTGTTGGGTTCAAATATGTACTCTGTAGATCCCCTTGTAGGATAGATTATTTTTTTCAGTATTCCTGCGGTAGCAAATTCGGCGTTCACACTTCTCTCTGCATGTCCATCTTCTAAGAGATTAATACCATACTGGAAAAACATTCTCGGGAATAAGTTGACATTGGGCTCACCATTATACCCTCCCCAATAGTCCATAGAATTAGAACTCTTTTTGGGAAGTACATTATCATCATATTCAAATCTGTATTCTTTTTTCTGTTGACCGGGATCGCTGTAAGATTCTTCTACACTATCTAGCTTTAAACGGTGTGTATTGTTGCTTGCAGGTAATGAGATATAAGCAAAAGAATCCCCGGAGCTGCCTGCATCTCCAATGAAATAAGAATGATTAAATTTTACCTTCTTAATCAGCTGCCCAGAATTTGAAAAAACTTGCATATCAGCTATTCTCTTAGAATTTTGAAGATCAAGACGAATACTGGTATCCGGATTAAACATGACATATCCTGTCTGAAAGCTGATTTTTTTTAAATATTTCTCATTGTAGTTCCTGGAAGTGTAGAGTGTAGGTGATATTTTTTGCCTGCTTTTGGTAACCATTCCTTTAGATACCTGTTTTACCTGTGAAACGATGTCATATTCAAAATTCACAATATTACCTTTAGTATCTATAATTTGAGAAAGATGCCAGTTTGTATAATGATTGGGGATAGAACTATTCGGAAGCAACGTTAAAGGGCCTGTTCCCCCGGACATGGTAATTCCATTATTGACAGACAGTTCTCTGGAATTTTCATCTGCTCCGAAAATATATTTTATTCCACTCGTATCCAGAATTTCCCAACCGATTATAAGTTGAGTCACAGTGTCGTAGAGAGGAGTGATTTTATTATTAGACATTGGCATCTCTACAAACTTTTGGGTAATCTGATTGTAAGAAATTTTGCCGGAAGAACCGGGCAAGCTATAATAAAAGATGTCCGCCTGCGCATCATATCGGTTTTCACTGATATTCTGCTGAATGGTGAGTGCATCATAAGAATTAGCTGTTGCAATATAGGTGACAGGTGTCTGGGTGTATATAAATCCTCCCATAAATTGTCCAGGATTGTAATAGTCGTCAGGTAATCCCAACATTGAGCGGGAAACAGAACCACCTGATGCAAGGCTCCAGCCCAATCCTACATTAGAAGCATTTTCTGAAACTTTTATACCTGCACTATTGTATTTTAAACTTACAGGAACATTAACGTCACCTGAACTAATATGGTATAACGGCACTGAAATATCGGGTACTCCTGTAGAATAGTCGACATTGTGACTTACAAATTTTTCGATAGAAGCAGCATTTGGTGTTGGGGGCAGCGATTGTATCCCAAATGACTGTGATTGATATACGTTAATAGAAATCACATAGGTGATTCCAAAAATAATTTTTCTCATCATGTTTTTATTTTTTAATAATTTTCGCATTCGCAGTTTTCTCAGTATCAGTTTTCACCACAATCAGATACCCTCCCTGAATCAGATTCTGTGTATTTATTTTAGTCACTTTATTTTTCGTTTTCAGACTTTGAAGCTGTCTTCCTCCCATATCATAAAGAATAATATCAGCTTCTTTAAAATCAAACCCAACTTCTACATAACAATAATCTGATACAGGATTAGGATAAATCTTAATATCCTGCTTCTCGATCAGTTGGTCAATCTGGCTGTCTCCCAGCTTCACAATTTTCCAGTTCTCTTTGCCTAATTCCTCCGCACTCGTTCCTGCCAAAACAATCGAACCGTCTTTATTCATCTTCAGATCAGAAAGCCTTTCCTCTTTCTTTCTCGATTCTCCTTTTACGTGTTTTCTCCACTGTTCATTCCCATTATCATCAACGTACAGCATCCAGAATGTCTCGTCATCTGCTTCTATTCTTCCTTCTGCCTGAGTGTAACCGCCCAGCAAAATGCCTTTGGTTGATGGTTGTTGGTTGTTGGTTGATGGTCTCCCATTAATCACATTCATGCCCATCAGAATATCACGGTTTTTGAAATTATAAGATTTCTGCCATTGCTCTTCGCCTCTTGCATTTAAAGAAATCAACCAAACATCCGTTCCTTCTTCAATTCCAACCGTTTTGTTTCCCGATCGTTCAGATCTCGATTCGCCACCAATGATATATCCCGATGAAGTAAAAGCCATCGTTCTTAAATGATCGTCACCTTTTCCTCCGAAATTCTTCTCCCATTCTACTTTTCCGTCTTTGTTAAGTTTAACAATCCAAAAATCACCCTCGCCGAAATTATTGGTGGTTTTTGGTTGATAGTTGATGGTCGAACTTCCTGCTTCCATCTTCCTGCTTCCAACATATTCGGAACTTCTCGAATACATTCCAAGTAACGCTCCTCCGTCCGGAGTTGGAATGATCTTTTCCACTTCATCCAGTCCTTTTCCGCCTAAAATTAATTCTGAAAGTACTTTCCCGTTTTTATCCAATGTGGTCACTGTGACATCTTTAGATCCAAAACCGTTAGGAGAATTCTGAACATTTCCTGCCACTATGAAACCTAAATTGGTTGTCTGAATCACAGATCTGGCTTCTTCATCCTGTGATGTTCCCAAAGTTTTCTGCCAGAGTTCATCCCCAAATTCATTGATTCTGATCAGCCAGATATCAGATCCGCCTTTAGATTCTTCTTTCTTGTCTAAGCCTTTCCCTGAATAAGAAGTTCCTGCCAATAAAAAGCCTCCTTCCTGCGTAGCTACTGTGGCCGATAGAAAGTCATGATTCTGTCCTGAGAAATACTTTTCCCAGACTTCCTGACCTTGCTGGTTGAGTTTTACTAAATGAAAATCGTAGCCGTTATTTTGTTTTGAGGTTGCAGTTGAACTTCCTGCACCCAGCTTCCCACTTCCTGCCTGAATACTGCTTCCCGTAATCAGGTACTGCTGATCGATTGTGGTGGTCACCTGCGAAAGAAAATCCTGTGTTGAAGATTGAATGTCTTTCTGCCAAACCACATTCTGAGCATAAAATACTGCTGCAGTGCTTATCAGAAATGCACTCATGTAGAGTTTTTTCATAATTTGCGTTTTAACTAATATTTTTTTGCTAATTTAACTTTTTTTAACACATACCACAAATATTTTGATAAAAATTTGATGCTGTGATGTATATGATGCAAGCTACAACACTAAAGCGACAAAATATGACGTGTTTATTTCGAGATAATTAATTATTCTTTAACTCAACAAACTTTCATCCGATAAACTTTCATCTTAAATTTGCATAAATTTTTACAAGATGAAAAAAAGTCTTTCCGTCATATTTCTATTCGCAATACTTACCGTTTTTTCACAATCTAAAATAGATACCGCACAAGTCATCATTCCCAACCGATACAATAATGCAGCAACAATACAGAAACCATATGTCATCATGATTTCAGCAGACGGTTTCAGGTATGATTATGCTAAAAAATATAATGCTGAAAATCTTTTGAAATATTCAAATCAGGGAATTCAGGCAAAAGCGATGATTCCGAGTTATCCGAGTATTACGTTTCCCAATCACTGGACTTTAATTACCGGATTATATCCTTCTCATCACGGCTTGATTGATAATTTTTTCTATGATTACAAAAGCCAGAAGAATTATGCGATGAACAAAAAAGAAATCGTGGAAGACGGAACTTGGTATGGCGGAATTCCGCTTTGGGCTTTAGCTGAAAAGCAAAATATGATCAGTGCTTCCTTGCAATGGGTAGGTTCCGGAAGTGATGCAGGTGGAAAAAGACCAACGTATTACTATCCTTATCACGAAAAATTTTCACCTTCTGAGAAAGTTAATAAGGTGATTAATTGGTTAAAACTTCCTGAAAATCGAAGACCACATTTTATTTCGATATATTTTCCTGAAGTTGACGGAAGCGGTCATCATTTCGGACCGGATACGGAGCAAACAGAAAAAGCAGTTCATCTGGTTGATCATGCTATTGGTGAATTGGTTAAGAAAGTAAATGATTTAGGCTTAAAAAATGTAAATTTTATCTTCGTTTCAGATCACGGAATGATAAAAGTTGATGGCGGAAATCCTCTTGACTTTCCTGAAATTCTTTTAGACAAAAGCAGATTTGATCTCTATAATTCTCAGACTTTATTAAGAGTGCATGTAAAAAACTCTGATGAGGTTAAAAAAGTGTATAAGGAATTAAAGGCCAATAAAACAGACGACTACGAGGTATTTTTAGATAAAAAACTTCCAAAATATCTTCATTTTAGGACTAAAGATGATAAATATAACAGGATAGGACAAATTTTATTAATTCCAAAAGCTCCGAAGATATTTTTAGAAAAAGGAGGAAAAACTTCGATTGGTAAACATGGCTATAACCCGAAAATCGTTCCGGAAATGAAAGCTACATTTTTCGCTTGGGGACCGGAATTTAAAAATAATATGGTGATTGATGAATTTGAAAATATCAATGTTTATCCGTTAATCGCTGAAATTTTAGGCTTAACAATCACAGAACCAATTGACGGGAAGTTTAAAGTATTAAAACCGATTTTGAAGAAAATAAATTAATGTTTTAATGTATGTCCGTAATTAGTAGTAATTTAATTTTCAGCTCCATTTTTGTCATTCTGAAAGAATCTCAACACCCTGAAATAAAATAATTTAGATTCCCCAAGAATGACAAAATGACTGCTGATTTTAGAATTATGATTAAACCGGAAATTCATAAATGTTTTAATTAATTTTAAATTTAAAAAGCAGCCTCTTGAAAGCTTGAATTGAAAGTTTCAAAGGATCTCTGATAAAGTTTTGACAATTCGTAAAAAAACCTTTCGATGTTTTGATAAAATCGTCAATAGATTTTTACCAAAACATCCTGATCTTTTTTAAATGCTCATTAAACGATGGTTCCGGCTTTGCAAAATGTCGAAAATAAAAAGAGAACATCGGAAAATGTTCTCTTTATTGTATGAATTTCAGAATTGGATTAATTCTTCAGACTCTGCATATCAATTACAAAACGGTATCTCACATCGCTTTTCAGCATTCTTTCGTATGCTTCGTTGATGTCCTGCATTTTGATGATTTCAATTTCAGAAACAATATTGTGTTCGCCACAGAAATCAAGCATTTCCTGAGTTTCGGCAATTCCCCCGATTACAGATCCTGCTACAGACCTTCTTCCCATAATCATTGGCGGAGTAAATAAAGCATCTTCCATTTTACCGATAAATCCTACCAAAACATGAGTTCCATTGATGTTTAAAGTCGAAATGTAAGGGTTTACATCATGATCGTAGGGAACGGTATCAATAATTAAATCAAACTTACCCTTCACGGAATCCATTTCAGAATTATCCGTAGAAATGACAACGTGATCAGCTCCTAATTTCTTCGCATCTTCAGTTTTTCCGGGAGTTCTTGAAAACAGAGTCACTTCAGCGCCTAAACCTTTTGCAAGTTTGATTGCCATATGTCCTAAACCTCCTAAACCAACCACAGCAACTTTCGAATCTGCACCCACGTTCCAGTGTTTTAAAGGCGACCAGGTTGTAATTCCTGCACAAAGAAGTGGTGCCACTGCAGCCAAATCTAAGTTTGCCGGAATTTTTAAACCATATCCTGCATCTACGACTACTTTCTGAGAATATCCACCAAAAGTATGACCTCCCAAGTGTTTATCTTTCCCGTTGTAAGTTCCGACAAATCCTTCCAGACAGTATTGTTCAAGATCTTGTTTACAGCTGTCGCAAGTTCCGCAAGAATCAACAATACATCCGACTCCGGCTAAATCTCCAACCTGAAATTTAGTAACATCGCTTCCAACTTTTGTGATTTTCCCGATAATTTCATGACCGGGAACGGATGGATATTTTGTTCCGCCCCAGTCGTTTCTTGCGGTGTGCAGATCTGAGTGGCAAACTCCGCAATATAGAATTTCAATTTCTATATCATTTGCAGTTACTTCTCTTCTCTTGATATTCATTTCTGTTAAATCGGCAGTTTTAGATTCTGCACCGAAAGCTTTTACTGAGTATGTATTCATTTTTAAATTTTAAATTGTTTTTCTTTATACAAAAATCGGTTCTTTTATTAAAATCACCATATAAATATGATTGTGTACAGGATTTTATAGATTGTTTTGAAAAGATCTAATAATTAGTGTAAATAGAATTGTTATTATGAATTGCTGTAAATGGTAATAATTTAGTTTTTAAAGGGTTATTTGTCATTTCTTAGGAATCTAAAGTCCTTTATTTTAGAATATTTAGATTCCTGAAAATCGGACATTAATCCTATTTTTTATAATTTTAACTCATACATTTCTTATACATTTTATAAGCAGCTATTTAGAATAATTCAAAATATGATAAATGTCAGTGTTTTCTTTGCAGAACAAAAAATTCTTTTTATTTTTACCTAACAAATGTTAGTTAGTTATGGAGTTTGATGTTGAGTATTTAGAATTGAGTCAATTACGCGATCTGCAATCCAAAAGATTAAAAGATCTCATGATTTATCTTGAAGGTAAATCAGATTTTTACAATGGTAAATTTCGAGAATTGGGCATTTCTTTACAAGATATTCAGTCTGTTAATGACATTTCCAAACTTCCGATAACATACAAACAGGATTTGAGAGACCATTATCCGTTCGGATTGTTTACCGTTCCGAAAAATGAATTGCAGAGAATTCACTGTTCAAGCGGAACAACGGGGAAACCGACGGTTGTAGGATATACAAAAGAAGATGTTGACTTATTCAGCGAAGTGGTTGCGAGATCTTTGAATGCGGCAGGAGCAAAACCCGGAATGCAGTTGCACAACGCTTATGGTTACGGAATTTTCACTGGCGGATTGGGACTTCATTACGGAGCAGAAAAACTAGGAATGAGTGTTCTTCCGATTTCGGGAGGAATGACAACGAGACAGGTTGATTTAATTATAGATTTTAAACCAGAAGTTATCTGCTGTTCACCGTCTTACGCTTTAACAATCGCTGATGAATTTGCTAAAAGAGGAATCTCTGCAGATGAAATCAGTTTAAAATATGCCGTTTTAGGTTCAGAACCTTGGACAGAATTGATAAGACATCATATCGAAGAAAAGCTGGGTGTTCATGCAACCAATATTTATGGATTAAGTGAAATTATCGGGCCCGGAGTTTCGATGGAAGATTTTGAGGAAAAAGGCGGCTCTTACATTTGGGAAGATCATTTTTATCCTGAAATTTTAGATCCGATTACCAAACAACCCGTTCCGTTTGGAGAAGAAGGTGTTTTGGTGATTACAACTTTAACGAAGAAAGCAATGCCACTTTTACGGTATTGGACGAACGACATCACAAGTCTTTACTACGACGAAAGTGGAAAAAGAACAATGGTGAAAATGCGCCCGATTCTTGGGAGAGCCGATGATATGCTGATTGTAAGAGGGGTAAATGTCTATCCAAGCCAGATTGAAGAAGCGTTTTCACATGTTGAAGGGGTAGTTCCTAATTATTATTTAACACCGATTGAGAAGGAACAAATGTGTGTAGCGTTGGATATTGATCTGGAAATTGATAATGAATTTATCGCTGCGAAAAAATTAAATATAAATACCGATGATTATGCTATTTTTGTCGGAAACTTTGGAAAAAGCATCGAAAACGAAATAAAAAAGAGAGTAGGAATCACAACGAAAGTAAAAATTCATGCTCAGGACAGTCTTCCAAAATGCGAAGGCGGAAAAATTAACAGAATACTTAAAAAATAAATGAATTCATTTTATAAACTTAAAACTGTAAAAGTTCAGAAAGATACCAACGATGCTGTAAATGTAGCCGTTGAAATTCCTGAGGAGCTGAAAGATAAATTCAGGTTCAAGCAGGGACAGTATCTTAATTTCCGAATGATGATCGACGGAAATGAAGAGAGACGTTCTTATTCGATCTGCAATGCGCCAAGTGAAAAAAGCAACACGCTTGAAGTATTGGTGAAATTATTGGAAAATGGAAAAGTTTCAGGTTATTTTAACGAGCATCTTCATATGGATGAAGTTCTTGAAGTAATGCCTCCGATGGGCGGTTTCAACACATCTTATCACCCGACAAACGTAAAAACTTACGTTGGTTTGGCGGCGGGAAGCGGAATTTCTCCGGTGTTGTCGAATATCAAGGAAAGTCTTTATCAGGAGCCGAATTCAAACGCTTACTTGTTCTACAGCAACAGAAGCATGAATCATGTGATGAAAAAGGCTGAAATCGATAAATTGGTTGAGCAATTCAACGGAAGGTTGAAAGTTGTTTATTTAGTAAGCCGTGAACAGCACGAAGACCCGATTTTTGAAGGAAGAATTTCTCCTGAAAAATTAGATCAGTTGTTCGAAAGATATACAGATATCGATGTAAAAGAATCGACTTTCTTCATTTGTGGACCTTCCGAGATGATTAAAGGAATTGCGGATTATTTAAAGAAAGATAAAAAAGTTCCGGCCATTCAGGTTTTGTTTGAATATTTTACCGCTCCCGATGAAGAAAATACGGAGGAAATGAGCGACGAATTCAAAGCGATTGCCAACATCGAAAGTATGGTAACAGTAATCATTGATGATGATGAATATTCGTTCCACCTGAATTCAAAAAAAGAGAGTATCTTAGATAAAGCATTGAAAGACAATCTTCCTGTACCTTTTGCGTGCAAAGGAGGAGTGTGCTGTACATGTAAAGCGGAGGTTTTAGAAGGTGAAGTTTTCATGGAAAAAAACTACGCGCTTACCGAAGAAGAAGTAGCCAGAGGCTTCGTTTTGACCTGTCAATGTCACCCGACAACGAATGTGGTGATGCTTAATTATGATGTATAATTTAATGTAACAATATATCAATTTACCAGTGTAACAATCATTGGTACATTGTTAGACTGATGCATTGTTAAATTGAAAAAATTATGGATTTAGAAAAATTTGTACAGTACGTACACGACGAAAATAAAGTAGAACCAAAAGATGTAATGCCCGATGATTACAGAAAACTATTGGTTCGTCAGATTTCACAGCACGCACATTCTGAAATTGTCGGAATGTTGCCGGAAGCGAACTGGATTTCCAGAGCACCTTCATTAAGAAGAAAAATGGCTCTTTTAGCTAAAGTTCAGGATGAAGCAGGTCACGGTTTATACTTGTATTCTGCAACTGAAACGTTAGGAAACGGAACGATCAGAGCAGACAGAGACGCAACGTATGAAGATATGTTGGAAGGAAAGGCGAAATATTCAAGTATTTTCAATTATCCGACGTTGAGTTGGGCAGATATTGGTGCAATTGGATGGCTGGTTGATGGTGCAGCGATTATGAACCAAGTGATGTTGATGGGGAATTCTTATGGCCCTTATTCAAGAGCGATGGTGAAAATCTGTAAAGAAGAATCTTTCCACCAAAGACAAGGTTATGAGATTTTGATGGCTCTTTGTCGTGGTACAAAACAACAGAAAGAAATGGCTCAGGCTTCGTTAAACCGTTTCTGGTGGCCGGCTTTAATGATGTTCGGTCCGAATGATGATAGCTCGCCAAACTCTAAAATTTCGATGAATTACAGAGTAAAAAGAGAGAGTAACGACAGTCTTCGTCAGCGGTTTATTGACGTTACTGTTTCTCAGGCTGAATTCTTAGGATTAACCGTTCCGGATAAAGACCTGAAATGGAATGAAGAAAGACAGCATTACGATTTCGGAGAACTTCCTTGGGGAGAATTTATGGAAATCTTAAAAGGAAATGGTCCTGCCAACAAAAAGCGTATCGAAACCAAGAGAAAAGCGCAAAGAGAAAATTCTTGGGTAAAAGAAGCGGCGGTAGCTTTCGCGGAAAAACAGGAAAAAATTTCAATATAACAATATACCGATGTAAAAATGTAACAATCATTGTCATGCTGAGCTTGTCGAAGCATCTCATTGTTAAACTGGTACATTGATACATTGTTAAATTTAATTTTATTTATGGCAAATTTAGATATGTGGGAAGTGTTTATTCAGACTAAACCGGGATTATCTCACAAACACGTTGGAATTGTACAGGCGCCAACAGCAGAAATGGCTTTGCAAAACGCGAGAGACGTGTATACAAGAAGAAAAGAAGGAACTTCTGTTTGGGTTGTTCCAAGTAAATATATCGTGACTTCGGAAGGAATTGATAAAGAAGCTTTTTTCGATCCGGCAGATGACAAACTATACCGTCACCCGACGTTCTACGACATTCCAAACGATGTAAAAAATATGTAAAACAGCTCTTGGCTGTTAGCTGCTGGCAATTGGCCAAAAGCTAAACGCCAAAAGCTAAACGCTAAAATAATGAACCCATTATATAATTATTTATTAAAACTAGCAGACGACAGTTTCATTATGGGACAGCGTTTGTCTGCGTGGTGCGGTGAAGGTCCTTATTTGGAGGAAGATATTGCATTAACGAACATCGCTTTGGATGAACTTGGTCAGGCGAATAACTTTTACGTTTACGCTTCAAGAGTTATCGATAACGGGAAAAGTGAAGATGATTTAGCATTTTTAAGATACGAACATGAATATGTAAACGCACACTGGACAGAACTTCCGAACGAAGATTATGCTCAGACGATTTTAAAGGTTTACGTTTTCTCTGTGTATCAGAAATTGATGTACGAAGCATTATCAAATTCTACAAACGAAGAACTTTCTGCCATCGCTCAGAAATCTTTGAAGGAAGTAAGATATCATTACACTCATGCTGCTTCCTGGATGAAAATTTTCGCTCAGGGAACAGAAGAAAGTAAATCCCGTTTAGAAAAAGCAATTGAAAATATTTGGGAATACACGAAAGGTTTATTCGCAAAAACAGAAGGAGAAGATGATTTGGTGGCTTTAAATATCGCTCCGAATTCAGATACTCTTTACGAAGAATTCGTTTCAATTACGCAGAAAGATTTTGAAGGTTTCGGATTAGAATATCCTACAAATCCTTTCATGCAGCCAAAATCAAGAACGGGTTATCACACAGAATATTTCGGATTTATCCTTTGTGAATTACAGTATATGCAGAGAGCATATCCGGGGTGTACTTGGTAAAATTTTGAATGTAACAATGTAGCAGTTTAATAATGTAACATTTGTGAACTGTCACTGAAATTATACTTTGTTGTCTTAACTGAGTAGAACGCCTTTGCGAACTTAAAAACAGTTAGTAGTCACAAAAATCTTAGCGCACTTTGCGTTAAAAAATATCAGATAAAAGAAGATTGAAAAATCCTTTAGAAATATTAGAATTAGTTCCCGATCCGGAAATTCCGGTAATCAATATTGTGGAATTAGGTATAGTAAGAGAAGCAAAAGTTACAAGCGAAAATTCTTGCGAAGTAACGATTACGCCGACTTATTCTGCCTGTCCCGCTATGTTTACCATTGAGGAAGACATCATAAAAATAATGAAAGAAAACGGTTGGGATGCAAAAGTAGTCACCAAAATGTTTCCGATTTGGACAACGGACTGGTTGACGGATGAAGCGAGAGAAAAACTTCGTGTTTACGGAATTACACCGCCCGAAAAAGGAGCAGACGAAAACCACATCGGAAAACCGAAAAAGTGTCCGCGTTGTGGTTCTATGAATTCAAAGCAGATCAGCAGATTTGGTTCTACTTTGTGTAAGGCTTCGTACCAGTGTTTAGACTGTTTAGAGCCTTTTGATTATTTTAAATGCCACTAAAATTAGTGTAACAATCTAAAAATGCAGCAATACAGTAATCTTGAATGCTGTGAATATTGTTCCATTGATAAACTGATACATTGCTACATTTTTAAAGCGTAAATTAGTGAGATGAAAATTTCAAATTTTAAACCTCAAATTTCAAACTAATTATTATGTACACACAACTTGATATTGAAACCCATTTTGAAGGAAAGCTGAAAATTGCTTACCTCAATCAGCCGGAAACGATGAATGCGCTGACAAAACCTTCGCTGCTTGATCTTAAAGATTTTATTAAAGAATGTAGCGAAGATCCTATAGTGAGATGCGTTGCTATTTCCGGAAGAGGAAGAGCTTTCTGTTCGGGTCAGAATCTGGATGATGCATTTGTTCAGGGAAATGAGCATCAGGACAACGATATTATCAGAAGAATTGTGACAGATTATTACAATCTGTTGGTGATGGAAATTACCCATTGTAAAAAACCTGTTGTTGCTTTGGTAAACGGTCTCGCTGTTGGAGCCGGAGCAATGTTGGCGTTAATTTGCGACTTCGTTTTAGCCAATAACAAAGCATATTTTGCACAGGCATTTTCCAATATTGGTTTGATTCCTGATACAGGCGGAACGTATTTCTTACCCAAATTATTGGGAAGACAGTTAGCCAATTATTTGGCATTTACAGGAAAGAAATTATCTGCTGAAGAATCAAAATCTTATGGTTTAGTGGCTGAAGTTTTCACTGAGGAAGAATTCAACTCAAAATCATTGGAAATTTTAGAAAAAGTTTCAAATATGCCGACTGTTGGTTTAAAATTGACTAAAAAAGCTTTCGCTGCCTCTTATAATAATTCGTTGAAAGATCAATTGGAACTGGAGGGCGATTTGCAGCAGGAAGCTGCTGAAACAGAAGATTTTAAAGAAGGAGTAAGTGCGTTTTTAGAAAAAAGAAAACCTGATTATAAAGGAAAATAAGAATTAATATAGCAATGTACCAATGTAACAGTTTACCAATGAAATGCTTCGACAAGCTCAGCATGACAAAGATTGTTACATTGGTACATTGATACACTGTTACATTATGACGAATGTAGGAATTATCGGAGCCGGAACTATGGGAATCGGCATTGCACAGGTAGCCGCAACGAACGGATGCAAAGTTTGGGTTTATGACGCCAACGCAAAACAGGTCGAAACAGCAACCGTAGGTTTGGAAAAAACATTAACCAAACTGGTTGATAAACAGAAAATTTCAGCAGAGAAAATGACTGAAATTTTAGCCAATATTTCCATTGCTACAGAATTGAAGGACTTCAAAGATTGCGAATTGATCATCGAAGCCATCATCGAAAACAAAGACATAAAAACCAAAGTTTTTACAGAACTAGAGAAACAAGTTTCAGAAAGCTGTGTGATTGGTTCCAATACATCATCTATATCCATCACCTCTCTCGGTGCAGAATTACAGAAACCGGAGCGTTTCATAGGAATCCACTTTTTCAACCCGGCTCCATTAATGCCTTTAGTTGAGGTGATCCCATCTTTATTAACAGAAAAATCTCTAGCAGAAAAAATCTACAATCTGATGAAAGATTGGGGGAAAACTCCGGTTATTGCTAAAGATATTCCAGGATTTATCGTGAACAGAATTGCACGTCCTTACTACGGTGAAGGTTTGAGAATTGTTGAAGAAAACATCGCAACGGTAGAACAGGTAGATGAAGCCATGAAAACAATCGGAAACTTCAAAATGGGACCTTTTGAATTAATGGATTTAATCGGTGTTGATGTCAATTTTTCAGTAACAAAAACAGTTTACAATGAATACTTCTACGACCCAAAATATAAACCGTCTCTTCTTCAGCAAAGAATGTCGGAAGCCAAACTTCACGGCAGAAAAACTGGAAAAGGTTTCTACGATTATTCCGATGGAGCGGAAAAACCTGTTGCACAAAAAGACGATGCACTTTATCAGCAAATATTTTTAAGAATTATTTCAATGTTGATCAACGAAGCGGTTGAAGCGAAAAGATTGGGCGTTGCGAACGATGAAGATTTAGAATTAGCGATGCAAAAAGGGGTAAATTACCCAAAAGGATTATTGGTTTGGGGAAAAGAAATCGGTTATGCAAAAATCTCTGAAACCCTGCAAAATCTTTACGAAGAATATCAGGAAGAAAGATATAGACAAAGTCCGCTACTGCGTAAAATGGATTAAACAATTTGAAAATTAATTAATATGAATGTCCGCTTATAATCATAATGTAAAATTCAGCGATCATTTTGTCATTTCGCAGAAATCTCAGTAGCCTGAGAATATTGAAGTTTATATTCTTTCAGAATAACAAAAAAACTGCTAAGAATTAAGTCATTATTAATTACGGATATACATTTTAATTAAAGCAGTCTTTCATTTTCAAATTCTCAAATTGATTTTATTTTCAAATTAATAATATGGATGTAAATATATTCAGAGCTGAATTAGAAACGAGATTAAAAATCGAAAAAGAATATTTAATTCAGGAGCTTTCTTCGATAAATAATAATCTGGAAAAATTAGACTTGTTAGGGAAATTCAATGAAAAATATAAAGAATTGATTAGGAGAATTGCAGCCGAAGAAAGAATTGATTTAAATGCTTTGAATACAATTGAAAATTCATCAGAGCATCTTACAAACGAGCAGATCATTCTAGGAAAAACCATGAGTGTTTACGACAATTTGGCTGATGAATTATATGTAGAAATTACAACAACAAAATAATTATGAACCCAAGACAGGTTGCAGAATATATGTTCGATCAGGACTATTTTTCCCAATGGATGAATATCAAACTGATTGAGGTAAAACAAAATTACTGTTTAATAGAAATCCCCATTAAGAAAGAAATGATTAATGGGCTGAAAACGGTTCACGGAGGCGTTACATTCGCTTTTGCAGATTCTGCACTGGCTTTTTCGTCTAACAATTCTGGTAATGCAGCGGTAGCATTAAACTGTATTATCAATTTTACCAAAGCCGGAAAAGAAGGCGATATTTTCAGAGCAGAAAGTATCTTGGTAAATGAAACCAGAAAAACCGCTGTTTATGACATTAAAATCACCAATCAAAATGAAGAACTAATTGCAAAGTTTGTCGGAACAGTCTATAAAATTGGAAAAAAAGTAACGGAGCTATAAGCTCAATGTAGCAATGTAATAATTTACTAATTTAACAATTTAATAATAACGATGATCAATTTTGAAAATAATCCATTGATTCAAAAAACAGTTCAGTTTTCATTGGATATAATTGAATTTTGTGAATTATTACAAGAAAAAAGAAAATTTGTTATTGCAAAGCAATTGTTACGTTCTGGAACAAGCATTGGAGCAAATGCATTTGAAGCCCAAAATCCTCACAGTAAAAAAGATTTCATCAATAAGATAAAAATTACATCCAAAGAATTAGAAGAAACCAAATATTGGCTTTATCTGTGTAAACATTCCAAAAATTATCCATTTGATGAAAAGCTTGAACATCAAATTGTAGAATTAGGAAAAATTATTTATAAAATATTAAGTACAAGTTTAAATAAAAATCAAGGCATTTAACATTGTTATACTGTTATATTGCTACATTGTTAAATTGAAATATCATGAACAACGTATACATCATAGATTACATCAGAACTCCCATTTCAAAATTAGGCGGAGGTCTTTCAGAAGTTAGAGCCGATGATTTGGCAGCAGTGGTTTTAAAGGAAATCGTAGCAAGAAATCCAGAAGTTCCTGTTGAGGAAATTGAGGATGTTATTTTCGGATGCGCCAATCAGGCAGGTGAAGATAACAGAAACGTTGCAAGAATGGGACTTTTATTGGCCGGACTTCCTTACAAAATCGGAGGCGAAACAGTAAACAGATTGTGCGCTTCAGGAATGTCGGCGGTAGCCAATGCTTTCCGTTCGATTGCTGCAGGAGAAGGTGAACTTTACATCGCAGGTGGAGTAGAACATATGACGCGTTCGCCTTATGTAATGTCAAAACCAAGTACTGCTTTCGGAAGAGACAGCCAAATGTTTGATACTACTTTCGGATGGAGATTTGTGAATCCCAAAATGAAAGAAATGTATGGCGTTGATGCGATGGGCGACACGGCAGAAAATTTAGCAGAAATGCACAATATCAGCCGTGAAGACCAGGATAAATTTGCGCTTTGGTCACAACAAAAAGCGACTAAAGCTCAGGAAAGCGGAAGATTGGCAGAGGAAATTGTCAAAGTTGAAATTCCACAGAGAAAAGGCGAACCGAAAATCTTCGATACAGACGAATTCATAAAACCGACTTCTTCAATGGAAGGATTGGGAAAACTTCGTCCTGCTTTCAAAAGAGAAGGAGGAACAGTAACAGCCGGAAATGCTTCAGGTATGAATGACGGCGCAGCGGCTTTAATTTTGGCAAGCGAGGAAGCCGTAAAAAAATATGGCTTAAAACCAATAGCTAAAATCTTAGGATCTTCTGTTGCTGGTGTTGAGCCAAGAATCATGGGAATAGGACCAGTTGAAGCGACTCAGAAATTATTAAAAAGACTGAATCTTTCATTAGACGATATGGATATTATCGAATTGAATGAAGCATTTGCAGCTCAGGCTTTAGCGGTAACAAGAACATTAGGTTTAAAGGATGACGATTCAAGAGTAAATCCAAACGGAGGAGCTATTGCCATCGGTCATCCACTTGGAGTTTCAGGAGCCAGAATCGTAGGTTCTGCCGCCATGGAACTTCACAAACAGAATAAAAAATATGCCTTGTGTACCCTTTGTATCGGTGTCGGACAAGGCTATGCGATGGTGATTGAAAAAATATAAATGAAATTTTAAAATGGGTTAATTTGAGAATGTGAAAATGATATTAAGAACATATTTTTAATTAGCTCATTTAATTTAACGTTTAGCCTTTGCTGAGTGAAACGCCTTTGCGAACGAAAAATATACATGAAAATTTTCAAAAAAACTTTGCGGACTTTGCGTTAAAAATAATTTTCAAATTATCTCATTCTCAAATTTTTAAATTAAAATTATGAATATTTACTCATATTACGGAATTCGTCCAATCATCAAACCTTCCGCTTACGTTCATCCACAAGCGGTGATTATTGGAAATGTGGAAATCGGCGAAGAAGTTTATATCGGTCCAAACGCGGTTATTCGTGGTGACTGGGGTAAAATTATCATCAAAGACGGGGCGAATGTTCAGGAAAACTGTACCCTACACGTTTTTCCGGGCATTGAAACGATTTTAGAAGAATCTGCCCATATTGGTCATGGAGCAATTATCCATTCCGGACATATTGGAAAAAATTGTTTGGTTGGAATGAATGCAGTTGTAATGGATAAAGCAGTTATCGGTGACGAATGTATCATCGGAGCTTTGGCTTTTGTTCCTGCAAACTTTAAATGTGATGCAAGAAAACTAATTGTCGGAAGTCCGGCAAAAATTATCCGCGATGTTTCTGATGAAATGATTAAATGGAAAACAGAAGGAACAAAATTGTATCAAGAATTGGCTAGGGAAGGAAAAGATGCGATTCTGCCTTGTGAGCCTTTTACAGAATATGTTCAACAGATTCCTACGAAAATTGTTGATTACAGCATTTGGGATGATGTAAAATAATTTTTACAGGCTTAAACCTCATAGGTTTCTAAAACCTATGAGGTTTTGAAAAGGTGATTAATAAAGAAAAAAAATATGCTTAAAAAACTTCTCATTTTCATCAGTATTCTCTTTACATTTCACTTCATGGCTTTTGCCCAAAGTACAAATGTAAAACCATTGAATATCGGAGAAATCAGAACCATAAAATCTAAAATTTTAAACGAAGAAAGAACGTTAAATATCTATCTTCCGCAAAATTTCACCAAAACAAAATCTTACCCGATCATTTATTTGTTGGATGGAAGTATGAATGAAGATTTTATTCACGTCACAGGATTGGTTCAGTTTTTCAATTTGATGTATGCAATGCCCGAAACGATTGTGGTTGGAATTGCCAATATTGACAGAAAAAAAGATTTTACTTTTCATACGGATTTAAAAGATTTGCAGAAAGACTATCCTACAACTGGACATTCTGATAAATTCATAAGTTTCCTTGAAAAAGAATTAAAACCTTATATCGAAAGTCAGTTTAAAACGACCGATAAGTATATATTCGGACAATCTTTGGGCGGACTTTTAGCTACAGAGATTCTGTTGAAAAAACCTGAAATGTTCAATAATTATTTCATCATCAGTCCGAGTTTGTGGTGGGATGATGAAAGTCTTTTAAAACAAGCTCCTCAATTATTAGCCAAAATTCAGGAGACAAAGAAATTTATTTATGTTTCTGTCGGAAAAGGTGAGCATCCGATAATGATAAAAGATGCAGAAGATTTTTTTGATGTTTTGAAAAAAGCCAACAAGAAAAACTGGACTTTAGAATATAAAATGATGGAAACCGACAATCATGCAACGATTCTCCACAGAAGTTTGTATGAAGGTCTGGTGAAATTATTTCCTTATCAAGAACCAAAGTAATATCTTAATTTATGGATGAAAACAAAATTAAGAATATAAGCAACATTGAAAATATAAAAGAACTTCTTAGTGAACTTCCTGAATTTAAGTATCAGAAAGAACTAACGAAGAAACTAGATACTAAAAAGGATGATTTCACTTATGAAACGGTGTTAGAAATCGTTCTTTGGAAAACTAATAGACTTCCTGAAATTAATAATGATTTAATTATAAAAATTAATGCTTTAAGGAAAGGATATGATGAGGATTTATCAGATAGTATTTTGATTAAATTATTAGATTCAAAAGGCTTTGATTTGCCAATGGCTTCAACTTTTTTAAGATTTATTGATTCAGATTATTTTCAAATTATTGATCAAAGAGTTTACAGAATCTTGTATGGGAAAAATTTGAAAATTCCATTTAGTAAACCTAAGAAAATTGAATTGTATAAAAAGTATCTGATTGATTTAAAAGAAGCTTGTATTGCTCATAATATTCCTTTTTCTAAATCTGACAGAATTCTTTATTTGTTAGATAAGCATCCTCAAGTGAATAAAGATCAAAAAATAAAATATTAATAAAAAGTAAAAAAACTATATGGAAAAGTTAAAAAATTACATTCATGGCGAATGGATTGAGGGCTCTGGAAACGGAATTCCTTTGTACAACGCTGTAAATGGTGAACAAGTTGCGATTTCAGATACAGAAGGTCTGAATTTTGAGCAGGCTTTGGATTACGGAAGAACGGTAGGTTACAAAAATCTTTCTTCGATGACGTTCTACGATCGTGGGGAAATGTTGAAAAAAGTAGCGCTTTACCTCTTAGAAAGAAAGAAAAAATATTACGATTTATCATATAAAACAGGAGCAACTCACGTTGATTCTTGGGTAGATATCGAAGGAGGTTTCGGTACTTTCTTCACCTATTCAGGATTGGCGAAGAGAATGCTTCCGAACACTCCGTTTTGGGTAGATGGGGAAACTCAGAAAATTTCGGCAAACGGAACTTTCTTGGGAACTCACATTTTAACGCCAAGCGAAGGAGTTTCTGTACAAATCAATGCATACAACTTTCCGGTTTGGGGAATGTTGGAAAAATTATCCACCTCTTTATTGGCAGGTGTTCCATCCATTGTAAAGCCTTCTCCGTTTGGTTCTTACTTAACGAATGCTGTTTTTCAGGATATGATTGAAAGCGGTGTTCTTCCGGAAGGTGCTGTTCAATTGGTTTGTGGTGAACCTGGAAATATTCTGGATTATGTTCAGGATGGAGATTCTGTACTGTTCACAGGTTCTGCGACAACAGGTAGAAAATTAAAATCTTTACCGTCAGTTTCAGGAAATGCGGTTCGTTTCAATATGGAAGCAGATTCTTTGAACTGTTCAATTCTTGGTTTGGATGCAAAACCAGGAACTCCGGAATTTGATTTATTCATCAAAGAAGTTCGTAACGAAATGACCACAAAAGCCGGACAAAAATGTACGGCAATCAGAAGAATTATTGTTCCGGAAAACTTAATTGGTGATGTTCAGAATGCTTTATCTAAAGCTTTAGATCAGACAAAAATCGGAAACCCGTTGAGCAGAGAAACAAGAATGGGTTCTTTGGTGGGAAGACAACAGTATGATGAGGTTTTAAGAAAAGTTGATGTTTTAAAAACTGAAAATGAACTTGTCTATGACGGAAAACACGAATTGGTAGATGCGAACTATGAAAATGGAGCATTTATGAGTCCGAAATTGTTCTTAAATGATGCTCCGTTCACTAAAAATATCTCTCACGATGTCGAAGCTTTCGGTCCGGTTTCTACTTTAATGCCTTACAAAGATGTGGAAGAAGCGGCAGCGTTGGCAAAAAGAGGAAAAGGAAGTTTGGTAGGTTCCATTGTTTCTCACGATAACAATTTCGTGGCAGAAACTTCCTGGAAAATGGCCTCACAGCATGGAAGAATCTTTGTATTGAACAGGGACAGTGCGAAAGAAAGCACAGGTCACGGTTCTCCGCTTCCGACGTTGATGCACGGTGGTCCCGGAAGAGCAGGTGGTGGAGAAGAAATGGGCGGACTGAACGGTCTTCATTTTTTCCTTCAAAAAACAGCGATTCAGGGTTCTCCGGATATTTTGACAGCAATTACAAAGGTTTATCAGCAAGGAGCTGAGAAAAAATATTCAGACAAGCATCCTTTCCAGAAATATTTTGAGGAAGTTGAGGTTGGAGATTCTTTGGAAACAGCAGGAAGAACGGTTACGGATGCAGATATCGTTAATTTCTCCAATGTTTCCTGGGATCATTTTTACGCTCACACCGATGCAACAAGTTTAACGGGAACGATCTTCGATAAAACTGTTGCTCACGGATATTTCATCCTTTCTGCAGCGGCAGGTTTGTTCGTTTCAGGTAAAAAAGGACCTGTTATTGCGAACTACGGGCTGGAAAACTGTTCGTTCTTCAAACCTGTTTATGCAGGAGATACGATTACGGTTTATTTAACCGCGAAAGAGAAAATCAACAGAGGCGTAAAAGGGAGAAATATTCCTTCCGGAGTTGTGAAATGGCTGGTTGAGGTTATCAATCAAAGAGATGAGATCGTTTGTGTAGCGACAATTTTAACTTTAGTGGCAAAACAATCTTCATTTATTGATTTTAAAGTTCAGCATATTCAGAAAAAATTGAATGGTCTGACTGAAAGTACGAAACCTGTTTTTGGAAATTTCACTCCGCAATTGATGGTTGAGCATTTGGAAGAAGTTTTGAGAAATGGTTTTGGTGATTTAAAACCGGAAGACTTCCCTGAAATTCCTGCTGAAAATTTAGAAAAACTTCAGGATTGGCTGTACACAGAAAAAAAGATTCGTCCGGGAGCGCAATATCCGTTATGGAAAGAAGGTGAAGTTCCTCATAATAAAAATAAAAATCTTGATGAAGCGAAGGGGAAATTGATTGAAACTTTAAAGGAATTTACTGTTTATTACAAAGAAAATCCTTTTGCAGAGCATTACAATCCAAGATTCGGACATTTGAATAAAGAAATGATGGAACTTTTCCAAAGAAAACATTTTACGCATCATTTTGAACAATTCGGATTGATTTAAGTTAAAAATTAATGATTATGAAGTTTTTAATTTCTACGGCATTTTTATTTTTTGGACAAATTATTTTTGCTCAAAAAGAAATGCCTCAAATAGACGAAAAAATAAAAAATGAAACCATTACAAATATCGTTTCAGCTATAAAAAAGAATTATGTCTATCCTGAAAAAGTCTTAGAAATTGAAAACTACTTATATAAACAGAATAAATCTAAAGTATATAAAAGTACAGTTAATCCTCAGGATTTTGCAGAAAAACTTGTCTCAAATATTCTTTCAGTACAAAATGATAAGCATTTAAGAATAGTATATGATCCTGATTTAGAAAAAGATATTCTTTTATTTAATGAATCAAAAAAAAATGCTGAGAAAATATCCAATTCAGATATCGAGAAAGAAAAAGCGGTAAATTTTTATTTCAGAAAACTGGAAATACTTCCTTCCAATATCGGATATGTAGAATTTACCAACTTTTCTTTACCTAATGATGAAGCCAGAAAAACTATCCGTTCTGCCATGCAGTTTGTTTCCAATACGGATGCTTTGATTATTGATCTGAGAAATAATCGTGGCGGAAATGCGGTTACAGCAAATGAGATTTTGGGTTATTTCTTTAATTCAAAAATAAAAACCGGAAGAAGTTTCAATAAGATTGAGAATAAATGGTCTGATAATTATATACAAAATCAGGATATAACGCTGAATATGCCGCTTTATATTCTTACAAGTAAAAAGACCTATTCGGCAGGAGAAGGATTTGCTTACATTCTTAAAAATCAAAGAAACGCAAAGATCATCGGAGAAGCCACAAACGGAGGAGCACACCTTACCAGAAGCTTTAGTTTAGGAAATGGTTTTGTAGGATTTATTCCTTATTTAAGATCAGAAAACGAAAAAACTAAAACAGATTGGGAAGGAACCGGCGTAATTCCGGATATCAACTCAGATGAGAAAAGCAGCCTGATTACGGCTCAAAACGAAATTTTGTCTGCAAAATTATCGTCTGCTAAAGATGAATCTGAAAAAAGGAAAATCATTTGGCTTATCAATTATAACAGATCTCTTACTTCAGATGTAGATGTAAACAGTTCAGATTTGGACCGATATACTGGACGATTTGCAGAATTTGAAATAACAAAACAAGATAACACCCTTTTTTTCAGAGATGTGAATCAACAGAATAGAATTCCGTTTAAAATGATTCCTGTCACCAATACACTATTTCAGGTAGGAATGGACTATCAGATAGAATTCTTGCAAGGAGAAGATAAAACATGTAATTCCATTAAAATAAGCTGGAATGATGGATGGACAGAAGAAATTAAACGAGAACATGTAAAGTAAAATGAAAACTTTTGCAGATCAGGTTACTCAATTCAATAGAAATTTGAAATACTCCGGAAAATTGCCAGACAATTTTCAGGTTTTAAATCCGTATCTCGATAATCCTGAAACCATGATGGTCATGGAAAAGTTTTATCAAAAATATTACAATGATTCCAATCAAAGGAAATTTTTGGTTGGAATTAATCCGAGTCGTCACGGAGCGGGCGTTACAGGAGTTCCGTTTACAGATACAAAACGTTTGGATAGTGTATGCGGAATCAAAATGGAATCTGCTCACACGCATGAAATTTCTTCTGTTTTCATTTACGATATGATCCAATCTTATGGTGGAGCAGAGGTATTTTATAAAGATATTTATATCAATTCTCCTTTTCCATTGGCGATTGTCAGAAAATCAAAAGGAAATTGGATTAACGCCAATTATTACGATGATAAAGAACTTTTCAGAGACGTAAAAGATTTTATGATTGATTCTTTGAAGAAACATATCAGCTTAAATCTCGATACTTCTGAAGTGTTTATTTTAGGAAAAAAGAATGCAGAATTTATTTCAAAGTTAAATCAGGAAGCTGATCTTTTCGATAAGTTGACTGTTTTAGAACATCCGAGATATATTCAACAGTATAAATCAAAAGAGAAAGATTTGTATATTGATAAGTATATTTTAGCGCTGAAAAACATATGAAAATCAAATTTGTTTTACAGTCAGATAATGCTAAAAATGTTTTTTTGTAGAGCGTTCCGTAGGAACGTAATCTGTGTAGAAAAAATAATATAAACCAATACAGCGTTCCGTAGGAACGCCATCTAAAAAACACAATGATGCCAAATACGTACACCCAGATTTACATTCAATTGGTCTTTGCCACAAAAGGCAGAGAAAACAAAATAATCAATTCAATCCGTGATGAAATTGAAAAATATATTTGCGGAATTTTCTATAATAAAGGACAGAAGGTCTTGGCGATTTATGCTAATCCAGATCATATTCATATCTTTTTCAGTTACAAAAATTTGCAGATCACGATTTCAGATTTAGTAAAAATTGTAAAAACAGAATCGACAAATTTTATTAACGAAAAGAAGCTAATTCCGAATCATTTTTCCTGGCAACAAGGTTACGGAGCGTTTTCCTATGCAAAAAGTCAGAAAGAGCAGGTTGTAAATTATGTTTTGAATCAGGAAATACATCATAGAAAGAAAAATTTTAGAGAAGAGTATATTGAGTTTCTGAAGGCTTTTGAAATTGAATTTAAAGATGAATATTTATTTGAGTTTTATGATTGAAAAGAAATAGCGTTCCTACGGAACGCAAATTGAAATGCTTAATATAAAATTCCTCCGAAATCCGCAAAAAAGTTTAATTTAAAAAATAAGAATAATATGCCCTGGAATCCCGAAATCTACAACCAATTTAAAGACATCCGTTACCAACCTTTTTTCGATTTGGCAGAAAATATTTCTCCTGAATATTTAGAAAAAGCAATCGATATTGGCTGTGGAACTGGCGAACAGACAAAAATTCTTTCAGAGAAATTTGAGAATACAACTTTTTTAGGGATTGATTCTTCAGAAGAAATGCTTGAAAAATCTTTTAGTTTTGAAAATAAAAAATTAATTTTCAGAAAACAAACGATCGAAGAATTGTATGGATCCAACGAAAAATGGGATCTGATTTTCAGCAATGCGGCCTTACAGTGGTCAGATCATCATGAAAAATTGTTTCCAAAACTGCTTTCATTGTTGAGTGAAAAAGGGCAGTTTGCAGTGCAAATGCCGGTTCAGTCTGAAAACATTCTCAACCGGATTCTTTTTCAGCTGGCTTCTGAAGAACCCTATAAAACTCAACTTCAAAACTGGAACAGAGTTTCTTCGGTTTTAAGCTTGGATGAGTATGCTAAAATGATGTTTGATGCAGGCTTGGAAAATTTGAATATCTCTATCAAAGTTTATCCAATTATTGCGGATGATGCTGAAAAACTATTTCAGTTTATCTCCGGTTCTGCTTTGATTCCTTATTTGGAAAGGTTAGATGATGAACAGAAGGAAAAATTTACGACTGAGTACAAAAGGCGAATTTCAGAAAAATTTGAAAAATTTCCTGCGATCTACTCATTCAAAAGAATTTTAATATATGGAAGAAAATAGGTTTAAACTTCCTTAAAAAATAAATTCCCCTTTGTTGGGGAATTTTCATTTATGCCTAGAATCGTGTTTCGAAAACATTTAGTGTTTATAAAAAGTTTTCGTGGGAATTAACTTAATACTTCTTTTATCTGTTACAAAATAACAGATTTCCGGTAGAAAACCGTAGAGTATAAATACCCGTTTTAAAACTCAGTATTTGTACGCATTTGTATTTTAATATAGAATTTTTTGTATTAAATTTTTTAACCGAACAATTGTTAGTATTTTTGTTTGAATCGAATATCAAATAAGAAATGAGTGATTTTGTAACATCAGAAATTAAAAATAATATTGCCGAAGTCACTTTCGGAACAGCAAAAAGCAACGCTCTTCCCGGAGCAATTCTTGAAAAATTGGCTCAAGCCATTCTCGACGAAGGAGCAAAAAGTGAAGTAAAAGCGATTCTTGTAAAAAGTGAAGGCGAAAAAGCGTTCTGTGCAGGAGCAAGTTTTGATGAACTTTTAGCGATTGAAGAGCTGGAAGCTTCCACAAAATTCTTTGGAGGTTTTGCTAAAGTTTTAAATGCAATGAGAAATTGTGGTAAAATTGTTGTCGTAAGAGTTCAGGGAAAAACTACAGGCGGTGGAGTAGGTTTGGCTTGTGGTGCAGATTACTGTTTTGCAACGAAAGATTCTGCTTTAGCTTTAACGGAAATTAACTTGGGAATCGGTCCGTTTGTGATTGGTCCTTATGTTGAAAGAAAAATTGGGAAATCTCAGTTTTCGGCAATGGCAATTGATGCAGATTTCAGGTCTGCAGATTGGGCAGAACAGCACAATATTTATCATTCGGTTTCTGAAACGATTGCAGAAATGGATTCTAAACTTGATAAGTTTATGATAACTCTTTCTTCAAGAAGTGAAGATGCTTTAGCTTTAATAAAAAAAGTTTCTTGGGAAGGAACAGAATATTTCAACGAGTTGATGCCTGCAAGAATTCACATGAGCGCAAGTTTGATTTTGGAAGATTCTGCCAAGAAAAATATCGAAGCAATTAAAGAAAGATTGAGAGCAAAATAAACCAAACTCAATTTTTAATTTGAATTAAATTTATCAAAAAACATGGAAACACCCTTTTTAAAATGGGTGTTTTTCCTTTAAAATATGACTTTCAGCGGATGTAGTTTTGTAATCAAATAATTTATAAAACCTAAACATTATGAAAGCAAGATTTTTTTTATGCCTTTTTTCTGCAGCCACTTTAGCTTTAAGCTGCTCCAGTAATGACGATGAACAAGTTGTACTTCCACAACCTGAAGCATTTACCATGGAAGGAGCAAAAGGAATGAGTACAGGAACTACCTCTGTTGCGGGAACAAGTGTTCCTGCAGGATTTACCTGGAGCGAAGTGAAGTCTCCACAATCAACTTGGGGATTGAACGGAACGATTACTGATCGTATGCTTGCAGAAGATTTTGTAGTTCCGTCCGGTCAGAAATGGAGTATTCGGAATATTTATTTTTATGCTTATCAAACCAATTTTGCAGGGACTACTTTCCCTCTGAATGAATTATATTTTGAAATTTATTCTTCAGATCCGTCAGTTGCGGGAGCGGTGAAGATCTATGGTGATCTTACATCAAACCGGTATGTTTCTTCTGAAGAAACCAAAATGTACAGAATTTTGCAGGGACAACCCGATACTACAACCCGTAAAATTTACAAAGTGAAAACTCAGACACCTGATTTGAATCTTTCAGCAGGAACCTATTGGATCAAATGGGGTTCTAAAACTTCAAACGGAACTCATTTTTATCCTCAGCTTCCTCATGACGGGACGAAAGTAAATAATGCAAAACAGTTCGTCGTTGCAAATTCAACCTGGACAAATCTTGATGATGGCGGGCAAACTGTAAGTTTACCCATTGAAATAAGCGGCACCAAACTTCCTCAGTAAATAGATATTCCAAATCACAAAAAGCCATTCTGTTATTCAGAATGGTTTTGTTTTTTTTTAGATGATATTCAAATTATTAGGGTTTCTTTTGCTGAGTGAAATGCCTTTGCGAACGAAAATGAAAACGAATTCAAAATATTATATTTAATCATCTTTCAAACTGTTTTATATTCTGATTTTAACAATGAGTATACAACTGAATCTTCGAAAACTCCATCAACTAAATAATGGCCACGAAGAACCCCCTCTTTTGTAAAACCATAAAAATCCAGCAGCTTTTTGGAAGGTATATTATTTTCGTCAATTAAAGCTTCAATTCTGTTCAAATCCAAATCCTGAAAACCGTATTCAATCACTTTTTGCAGAGCTTCTTTCATGAATCCTTTATTTTTAAACTCATCAGAATTTAAGGCATAACCTACTTCTGCACGATGGTGTTGCGGATTCCAGCTGTGAAAACCACAATTTCCGATAATGGTGTTGCTTTTTTTTTCTACAATTTGAAAATTCAGCATCTTTTGATTGTAAGATTCATAACCTTTTTGATGGATTTTTTTCTGACGGATAAACTCCTTATCAGTAAAACCTAATATTTTCTTGATTTCGTCATCGTTATTCAACTCAAAAATTTTGTTCATTATTTGTGAATCAAGTTTTTTAATTAATAAACGTTCTGTTTCTATGGTTTCAAATTTCATTTTAAAAATTTTATTTTTTACCGCAAAAGACACAAAGAGATAAATGATAAAATCAATGGTTAACAAAATGTAATATATTTCATTTTGCTCTCTTTGAAAATCTTAAAAAATAAGAAAATCTTTTGTTTCTTTTGCGGTAAAATTTTACTTACATTTTAGCTTTTCAATAAATTTATGGAGACCGTTGCCAATTCAGAATTCGGGAATTTTCTAAATAAATCTTTGTCGGTTTTCAGACCCGCTTCAAGGCAAATCTTTTTAAAAACGTTAACTTCCAATATATATTGATCAGAAAATCCATGCGTCGATTCATAAGCTGTTGCGGGAGTTTTCCCTAAATTTTTAGCAGTAAGTTTTGAATCTAAAGCATGAAGCTCAATGATTAAAAGTCCGTTTTTTCGAATGTACGGAAGCCAAAGTTCTAGATGTTCTTTCAGACTTTCTTCTACTAAATTATTTTGAAGTCTTTTTCCGCGATAAGCAAATGCTCCCGTTGAAGTACTGATTCTTTCGTGATGACTGTTCTCGGGGGCCTTCCAAACTCTGTTGTGATCCAGAAAAGTTCTTATATTTAATAAATCTGAAAGGTCAATTTCATAGTTTTCTTTTAAATCATCCGCTAATTGTTGAGGATTTCCGATGTCGCCCCAAATTACTTTTGCCCAAATATCATTATTAATAAGATTGGCTCGAGTGACTTTCAGGGCTGCTTGATTGTAATCTGCACCAACCAAAAAAAGCGGGTGTTCTTCAAGCATTTTTCCACGGAGCGTATATCTTTCAATAGTTTCAAAAATGTGTTGAATGAAAGCACCGTTTCCACATCCCATATCGAGAACTCCTTTCGGCTGTAAATGGATCGGCTGATTAAAAATCTCAATAATAAAATCATTGGCAACTTTGAAATAATTTGCATGAGAACCACCACTTCCCCACACATTCATCGCACGGTCAACGTGGATTTCGTCTTCGCCTTCTGCAATTTCTCTGATTTTTGAAGCATTTCCGAATAAAAGATCATTCATTTTATTCAGCAAAGGAAGGTAAGAAACGGTAACGCCATAAGAAGCGGCTCTTTTTGCAAAATAAATTCCGGTTTCGGTAAATTTATAGTTATCATTTGATTTTTTAAACCAGCCTAAATGCGTCATAAAATCTAAGATAACTTCGAAATTTTCCGAATTCTTGTGAAATTCTGCGGCCTGAAAAGATGTTTCCATAAAATATTTATGAAACATTCCTGTCATTCCTAAATAAACGATTATCGGGCCGATGATGCAGCCTTCAATATGTTTTAAAATTTGAATTTGAACTTCTTTTTCCGTATCAGAATCAGAAAACTGAATTCCAAAATTATTTTTAACGGAATCACTAAGCTGCTTAAATTCTTCAATGAATGAAACTTCGTTGATTTGATTTTTAATATTCGTAGAAAGCTTCAGAAATGGAATAACTTTTATATAAAGCAGACTGTATTTTTGAAGAAATTGTGTTTTTTCATTCACAGAAATTGAGATAATATCATTTTCATTATCTACTTCATAATTGAGGAAATCCTGAGATGCCAATGCACGAATTGCCACATTAAGATTACCTTCATTCGCTTTAAAATTTTCTGAAAGCTCGTTCAAATATATTTTTTCTCTTAGTATAATGAATGCTATAATTTCATTCTTTACCAAAGAAGTGACAATGGGTGCAGTAACAACGCCATCCAAATGTCTGAAAATTTCTGAGCGCAGAATCTCTTTATCCATAACTATGTTTTTTCTAAAGTTAACAATTTGAACAAATAGTTTGAAAAAAGTTTTGATATTTGAAAATTAAATATAACTTTGTAATTCAAAGTTCTTTTATATGGAATCAAAAAACTATCACGAAGACTTATCGCATATTCGTTCTATGATGGAGCGTTCTTCAAGATTTATTTCATTAAGCGGATTGTCCGGTGTTGTTGCAGGTTTGGCTGCAATTTTAGGTGCCGCATATGTTTTTTATGTTTTTAAAAGAGAAGGGCTGGATTATTTTGATGGAGAAAGAAGAATTTCTAATTCAAGTATTGTCAATGAATTAGTAATTACGGGAACTGTCATTTTAATTGTTGCTGTTTTAAGCGGATATTTTTTCACTGCCAGTAAAAGCAGGAAAAAAGGTCTGAAAATTTGGGATGCGACAACCAAGAGACTTTTGTTTACCTTTGCTATCCCTTTGGTGACGGGCGGATTTGTTTGTTTGGGCTTACTATATCACCATCTTTTTGTTTTGGTTGCTCCTGCTACATTGATTTTTTACGGATTGGCTCTGGTAAATGCAGAACGGTATACTTTGACTGATGTAAAATACTTAGGATTTTGCCAAATTGGATTAGGATTGATTTCCTTGTTCTTTTTAGGATGGGGATTAATTGCCTGGACTTTTGGATTCGGTGTTCTGCATATCGTGTATGGTTTGATTATGCATAGGAAGTATAAGTGACTATGAAAATGTGATAATGATCCAAACAAGCTCTTAGAATCAAAAAAAGCAAATTGTATTGGGCATTCCGCTTTTTTGACTTCTTCAATTAATAATAAATTGCAAGTACAAATGTTGGATGATGAATGATGTGGGAAACATAAAGTGGGAAAGATTTATTTTTTAGGATATAATATTCATTCACTTTTTAAGTCAGAGTTTTTTAAAGATCATGACTTTGTTGTGATCGAAAATAGAAAAACATATGAGATAATTGCAGTTGATCCTGCTTTGTATGATTATTTCAGAATTAATAAAATTAGATTAAAGTGATTAACATCAGTCAACTCAATAAAGAATTCGAAAGCCGTGTAAGATTGGGCATTATGTCCGTTCTTATGGTGAATGACTGGGTTGATTTTTCTGAAATGAAAAACTTATTGGAAATTACCGATGGAAATCTGGCAAGTCACAGTAATGCTTTGGAAAAGGCAAATTATATTGAAGTAAAAAAAGAATTTGTGGGAAAAAAACCAAAGACTTCTTATCGTGTAACTCAAAATGGAAGAACTGCTTTTACAGAACATTTAAATGCTCTTGAAAAATTAATAGGAAGATAAAGACTATATTTTTTTGAAAATAAACTTTGAAAAACAAAGTACTTTATAAATTAAAATTAAAAAAAATGATGACACACAAACAAACAACAGCAGCAATTTTTGCTGTTCCTGCACTTTTATTGGCAGCAGCATTTTTAGGAAATATTTTTGTAGAAGGCTTTAATTGGTCTGAATTTGATTTTCTCGCAGCCGGAATTTTACTTTTCGGAACTGCGGGTTTGATAAGCTTGGTAAGGGCTTTAGTTAAAAATAAGAATTACAAAATTATCATCAGTCTTGTCATTGTAGCCATTCTTGTTTTGGTCTGGATGGAACTGGCTGTAGGAATTTTCGGAACTCCATTCGCAGGAAGCTAAAATTTGAATCCATAAAAATATCTCTCGCCGATTGAGCAGATTTAGCGAATTCAAATCTTAAAATCTGCATAATCTGTTAAATCTGCGAGAGCTTAAAAAGTATTCCAGATAAAAAATTCAAAAAATGACCAGGAAAAAATTTCTCAAAAGACTGTTGCAGCTTTCCGCAATTGGAGCTTTACCTTTTTTGTATTCATGGCAAATTGAGCCATTTTGGGTAGAATTTGTTCAAAGAAAACTTCCCATTAAAAATCTTCCCGAACATTTAGAAGGAAAAATTTTGATGCAGATTTCAGATTTGCACGTTGGAAATAGATTTGACTGGAATTTTCTCATAGAATCTTTCGAAAAAGCCCAGGAATTTAAACCTGATTTTGTGGTCTACACAGGGGATTATGTCAATCACGGAACTTCCGAAGATCACAAAAATTTAGAAAAAGTTATCCAAAAAGGTGTTTTCGGAACATTGGGAACTTTCGGAATCATGGGAAATCACGACTACGGAAAAAACTGGAAAGATCTCGGTTCTTCAGAAGAAATTTGTAGAATTCTTCAAAACAACGGAGTGATAATGCTTAAAAATAAACAGACAGAATCGCATGGTTTAAATATACTTGGTTTTGATGATCTGTGGTCACCGAATTTTGATCCGATGAAAGTGATGAAAGATTACGATCCTGAAAAAGCCAATCTTGTCCTTTGTCACAATCCCGATGTTTGTGATAAAGATGTCTGGAACGGTTATCAAGGCTGGATTTTGAGCGGTCATACTCATGGTGGACAATGCAGAATTCCGGGAGTGATTACACCAATTCTTCCTGTTGAGAATAAAAGATACATTTCCGGAGAAATCGATTTGCAAGACGGAAGAATGTTGTACATCAACCGTGCTTTAGGTCATTCTTTTCAGGTGCGTTTTATGGTTCGTCCGGAAATTACGGTTTTTACTTTAACACAAGCTTAAAATTTTAAAGATGAAAAATAAAGATATTATAAACATTGGAAAATATACTTTTCTAACCTTTTTAATTCTCGGAAACATATGTCTTTTTGGATTTATAATTTTTAAAGAGGATATGTTTGCACTCTTCGGCTATTTTGTTCTAATTATTGGCACTGTAATCAATTTACTCATCGTTCTTTCATTGGTTGTGTATGGCTTCTTTAATAAATCACAGCTTCAGACTTGCTTAAATGCAATTGGGGTAATCTGTATAAATATTCCGATTGCGATTTTGTATTTCTTTATTGGTATATCTCTCCTAAACATTTAAGTATGAAATCGCCATTACTAATGTTGAAACACAAACACTCATGAAGATTTGGCGATACCATATGACTTAAAAAAACAATAAACATCTATATATGAAAGAAGACTTAAAACTTACAAAATCTCAAATTAGAGAATGGTGGAGTGATAAGAGATACCTCTATAATCTAGGATTGATTTTATCCGGAATTATCGCATTTATTATTTATGTTATTGTTGGTGTAAATTTTATAATGCCTTATGATGAAGAGTTTGAAATTACATTATTTACTATAGTTTTTCAAGGAATAGGATATTTAATAATGATTGTTTTCGCAAATTTATTTTATTCTTTAGGCGTTACGGAAGATCTTAATCACAATAAAGAAAACACCGATGACTTTCGAAAAAATCTATTCAATCTTGGCTTTTGGCTTTCCGTTTCATTGCCATTTTTAGCTCCACTTTGGCTTCTCATATCTTACTTTTTAGAATTTTATTAAATACATAAACTATGAAAAAAATACGCATCAAATTTTTACTGTTCGTTTACGACAAAACACAAAAATTGTACAGAAAATATTTCAAAAAGAAAAAAAGACAATGGCAGTTCAACGAAGAACAGCTGTTGGAATTCCACAAAGATTCTTTAGGCAGGAAATTAGGAGAGTTTTATAAGAAACACGGTTTTACGATGATTCCCAAAATGGAAAATCACGATGTACATCACCTGTTGACTGGTTGTGGAATCAATTTCGTAGACGAAATCGCCATGCAATTTCTTCTTTTAGGAAATGGAAAAATTAATGCGCATCTTTTAGCGGCAATCGGTTTGGGAACGGTTATTCTTCCTGAATACTACAAAATTTACATCAAAGCCTATAAAAAAGGAAGAAGGATGAGAGCTTTTCATCATGTCGATTTTGAATCTTTATTGTGGCAAAACTTTGAAAATCTTCAGAATTTCTTCAAACAAAAAGAAACTCCGGTTTTTTACTGATTTTAATAATTTATTTCCATCAACTGTCAACTAAAATCCATCAATTAAAAATGAAAACACATCACTATATATTTCTCAGCACCATCGCATTTATCATTTTATTTTATAATGAAAATGTAGGTTTAAATCTTGGTATTTTAGGCGTTTTATACTCAGTTTTAACGCTTTTTAAAACCCCGGAAAGAAATCGCAGCAAAACTTTTCTTCTGCTATTCGTGACAAGTATTTTGTCGAGCTTTGCATTTGCATGGTTCGGTGATCTCAGCTCGTTTCTGGCATTGACGATTTCACTTTTGCTGCTTTCATTCCGGTCAAAAAACCGAAGACTGAAAAGTCTTTTTCTCGTTCCTGTTTTTGTAACCACTTTCTTCACATTCTTTTGCAGAGTTTTCAGTTTTAACGAATGGTTTCCGAAAAATGAAAACTCAGGTTTTTGGAAAAAAATGGTTGCCTTTGTTTTAATTCCATTCTTATTTGTGGCTGTATTTTTCGGAATTTATGCAACGGGAAGTGATCATTTCGCAAGTGTATTTACAGATTTTGAATTGGATATTAATCTTTGGCAGATTTTCTGTCTTGGAATTTTAGGATTTTTCATTGCTTTTAATTTTTTCAATTTCGTCGTTGAAAAACAGATTTATCAGCAGAATCATGTTTTAGATAATGAATTTAAAGCAGAAAATAAAATCCAAAAGCAGACATTTTCTTTTCTTGATTTAGATTCAGAAAGAATGGGCGGCGTGATTTCTTTTGTTTGTTTAAATATTTTGTTGATTTTTTTCATTATTTCTTATAATTATGAGCAGTTTTATGAATTTATCAAAAGCCCGAATCAACTTTCTGAAGAAACCCACGAACGAGTAAACGCTGTTATCATGTCAATAATAATGGCAATTCTGGTAATTATGTTTTATTTTAAATCAACTTTTAATTTCGATTCTAAAGCAGGATTATTAAAAGCTGTTGCTAAAATCTGGTTGTTTCTGAATGCGGTTTTAATTTTTTCTGCAATGCTGAAAAACACAGAATATATTACCAATTATGGTTTTACTTACAAAAGACTTGGCGTTTATGCTTTCCTGCTTTTATCATTAATTGGTTTAATTCTTACATGTATTAAAATTCAATTCAAAAAGAGAAATTCATTTCTTTTCAATTCGATGAGCTGGTTTTTTTATGGAATGGTTTTAGTATGCAGTTTTATAAATTGGGGCGGAATCATCACTTTCCAAAATATGAAACGTTCTGATTTTGCAGTTAATTATCATTTAAAATCAATTTGGTTCAGTGAAAAATATCTTTTAAAATATGCTGAAGAAAAGAAAGATTCAAAACTGAAAAAAGAGGTTTTAAAACAAATTAAAAGTGAAAAATCAATGACCGTTTTGTCTAAAATCCTTTATTATGAAACCATTCAAACTAAATAAAATGAAAAAGTTATTTTTTGCATTTATTCCTTTACTTGTAATTTCCTGTAAAAAAGAAGTTCCGGCAATAGAAACCAAAACAGATTCAATTATAGTTTCCGAACAGTCTGCCAATACAATAAAAGTAGATTCGCAAAATATTAAAATCAATCAGGATTCTGTGAAAAACAGTAGCATTGACGGCAAAGATGAGGTAACCGGAGTGAAAAACGGGGAAATTATCAAAGTTGTTGACGGAGAAAATCTTCCTGTGTCAATCGAAGAAAAGTTTACAGATCAAAATCAAAAATTGGTCTTAAAAATTAAAAACTATCAAAAATCAGATCTGAAAGCTATAGTTTTGCCCAAAAATAATAATATGAACATCAGATTTAATCAGATAAAAACGCCTGACGGAAAATTTGATGGTCCTTTCGGAAGAGAAATTTCATACAAAATACCAAAAAACGGTGAAGTATGGTTGATTATCGGTAAAAACCTGATGGCAGAAGGCGATCTTACAGGTGATTTTTCTGTGAAAGTAGAGTAGATTTGGTACAATTTGTGCAAATGTAATTTTCTAAAATTTATTCATTATTAAATAATCAATTATGAAAAATATATTTTCATTAGCAATAGTATCTTCCATGGCTTTGGTAAGTTGTGGTGCGGTACAATCGATCGTACAAAATACATTTCCTTACACAACCAATGTTTTGGTTTCAACGGGAGTACCAACAGATAAAGAAGTTTCATCTACTGCAACTGCTTCAAATGTGCAGACTTGGGTTGGTGGAAATAATAATGCTCAGATTAAAGATGTAAGAATTTCGGATGCTAAAATTTCTGTCGTTACACCAAGTGGCGGAAATTTAAGTGCTTTAAAATCGGTAAAAGTTTATATTTCTTCAAACGGAACAGGTGAAAAACTTGTTGCTTCGAGAACATCCATTGATACCAATTCTTCCAGTCTAAATTTAGATCTGAACAACGAGACCGGTTTTTTAGATTCTGTTGTAAAAAGTTCGGGGTTAACGGTACGAACAGTTTATGAACTTAAAAATCAAACCACCTCAGATATGAATTTAAAGGTAGCTCTGAATTTCAGCAGTGTTCCTCAAAGATAAAATTTTATTATGTAAAATATCAAAAGCTTTCTCGAATTTCAAGAAAGCTTTTTTCGTATGATGAATTTGTGTTATTTTATTCTATGAATAATGATGTCTGCATTGATAACATTTAAAACCTCCAATGCTAATAAACCGGTTTTTACAGTTCCAAAGGTTATCTTATCTCCCGCATTCAGACTGTAAATATTATCTATTTGGGTATCAAAAGCTAAACTTACAAGAATCATAGGAGCTGATGAGAATACGGCATCGTTCTTGAAAATATCTATAGAAGCACCTGTTGCATTAAGAGATATCCCTGTTTCTTTATATCTGTAAGTGATGCGATAGAGCCCTGTCTCCGAAACATTGTATGCTCCATTGCTATCAACATTAGCAGATGGAATAAAAACTGTTTTTCCACTGCCAGTTGATTGCGGTAAATTTAAATAAGTCCTTTTATTGGCAAGTAAAGCTAATCCTAAGAGTGTTCCGTTTCCGGAAAATCTGGCTGAATAAGCGGTATTGGGTGCAGCTGGTTGTTGTGCATCAACTTTAACCCAAAGTCCTGATAAAGGTAAAGTACCCGTAGAGCTTCCTTGCGAATCAAAAATATAGAGGCCTCGAGACGTGACTCCAATAGTTTTTACTGAATTGGTGGCACTTGTTCTCCCTTGCGTTACATAAACAACTGCGCCGTCCTGATCTGTTCCGTAACGATTTTCTCGTGCTAAAAGCTCATCTCCTGTGAGTTTTGGCGGAATTATCCCATCTGCAACAGTGGTGCTTACACCGGGTCCGATATGCAATGTGGCTTTTGGATCATTTGTATTAATACCCACTTGTGCTTTTGCGTTATGACAAATCACAAAAAATAGAACGATAATAAAGTAGTTTTTCATAACAATTAATTTTAGTTTTGGTTTTTAAAGGTAATCAAAAAAAATATTAACTTTTTATAAAAAATGGATTTATTTTGTCAAATGTGGTATAAATCCGTATTTATACGGATGTAAAATTACGGTTTTGCAGTATTTTATTGTTAAATATATAGATTGCTTCTATCGATATGACTTAATTCATTAGGTGAGGAAGATTATTGCACAGGTAGGGTTTTTTAATGTTTTGTAATTGAATCCATTACAATGGTTACGGGACCGTCATTTATTAATGAAATTTTCATGTCTGCACCAAAAATACCGCTTTCAATCTTTAATTGTGACTTTGAAAGTGCTTCTTTAAAATATTCAAAAAGTGGGATTGCTTTTTCGGGTTTTGCAGCTTTAATAAAAGAGGGTCTGTTGCCTTTTTTGTAATCTGCAATTAAAGTAAACTGACTGATGCACAAAATTTCCCCGTTAATATCTTTAATCGATAAATTAAGCTTGTCATGTTCATCGCCAAATACTCTGAGATTTACAATTTTTTGAACTAACCAGTCTGCGTCTGCTTTTTCGTCATTTTCATCAATTCCAACCAAAAGCATGAACCCTGTATTGATTTCTCCTACTGTTTTTCCATCGACCTTTACACTGGCCTCAGAAACTCTTTGTACAACAACTTTCATTAATTATATAAGCTCAAATTTTTTGTAGATGCATCGTAATTCCAGAAATATGTTTTTGGAGGAAGTGAAGAAACACTTGTTGGTTGTCCGCTTATTAAAATCCAGTTTGCATTATCTTTCGGGCAAACAATACTGATGTTATCTTTTACTTCAAGCGTCGTATTGTTATCCGGACAAATATGGGGTGCATTTCTGTCATAAACTTTAAATGTTGCAGGATTATCTCCTGTTCTCACGACAAGTAAGCCGCGGGTTCCGGCTTGTTGCTCATCAACATAAATCCAGCCTCCAACGAAGTTCAGATTGTTGTAGGCAGCAAAATTCAGGTTTAAACTTACACTAATTGGTGAGTTGGGAAAACAGCTTACGGTATCTTCACGGTTACTGCAAGAATTTATATTTAAAAAACTGATTGTCAGCAAGATGAAAAATGAAACGATTGAGAAAGTTTTTTTCATTTGAATATAAATTTTTATATATTTGTAAAACAATAACGATTAACACGCAAAAACATTGTCCGACAAATGTCGGATAATTTTTTTATAATAAAACAAAATTTAAAATTATGGCAAGCTACGTAACAAAGGAAGGATTAGATAAAATGAAAGCCGAGCTTGAGCAACTGGAGAAAATAGAAAGACCAAAAATTACTCAACAGATTGCAGAAGCAAGAGATAAAGGTGATTTGTCTGAAAATGCAGAATACGATGCCGCTAAGGAAGCACAGGGAATGTTGGAAATGAGAATTTCTAAACTGAAAGATGTAGTGACAACTTCTAAAGTAATTGATGAAACGCAATTGGATACTTCTAAAGTTTCAATTCTTACAACAGTAAAATTGCTGAATAACGATACCAAAAAAGAGCAGGTGTTTACTTTGGTTCCTGATAATGAGAGTGATTTGAAAACGGGTAGAATTTCTGTAAATACGCCTATTGCAAAAGGTTTATTGGGAAAAGTAATAGGTGATAAAGCCGAGATTATTCTTCCCAACGGAAATAAATTGTCATTTGAAGTTTTAGATATAACTTTGTAGACTTAAATTTAAATCTAATTTTTAGAGAAATATGAGCTCAATTTTCACAAAAATTATCAACGGAGAAATCCCGGCCTATAAAATTGCGGAGGATGAAAACTTTGTAGCTTTTCTGGATGCGATGCCTTTGGTAAAAGGTCATACTTTGGTTATTCCTAAGAAAGAAATAGATCTTATTTTTGATATGGAAAGCGAAGAGTACAAAAATCTTTGGGCTTTTTCGCAACAGGTGGCTAAAAAAGTGAAAAACGCAATTCCTTGCATTAGAGTAGGAGTGGCGGTTGTAGGATTGGAAGTTCCTCATGCTCATATTCATTTAATTCCGCTAAATAAAGTGGAAGACATGAATTTCAAAAACGAAAGACTGAAACTTTCTGCGGAAGAATATTCCGAAATACAAAATTCAATAATCAATTCTTAACTCAATAAAAGGATCGTAAAAAAGAAATTTTTTACGATTTTCTTTAATAATATACTTAATCAAAATGAATTCAAACCAATGTTCTTTCTGTGGTAAGAAAAGAAATGAAGTGCAGATGCTGATTTCGGGACAGAATGGCTTTATTTGTGAAAACTGTATCGAGCAGGCTCATACAATTGTAAAAGATACGGTGCATCCTGCAGGATTTTCGCCTGCAGAAAGTATTGATGAGCTTAAAAAACCTAAAGAAATAAAAGAATTTTTAAATTCTTACGTTATCGGACAGGATCAGGCTAAAAAACAGCTTTCAATTGCTGTTTACAATCATTATAAAAGATTGCTTCATGCAAAAGACGAAAACCGAGAAGTAGAGCTAGAGAAATCTAATATCATCATGATTGGTGAGACAGGAACGGGTAAAACGCTTTTAGCTAAAACAATTGCGAAAGAATTGAATGTTCCTTTCTGTATTGTTGATGCAACGATTTTAACGGAAGCAGGTTATGTAGGAGAAGATGTCGAAAGCATTTTGTCAAGACTTTTAATGGTTGCTGATTATGATGTAGAAAAAGCAGAAAAAGGAATTGTGTTTATCGATGAAATAGACAAAATTGCAAGAAAATCAGATAATCCGAGTATTACCAGAGACGTTTCCGGAGAAGGAGTTCAGCAGGGTTTGCTGAAACTTTTGGAAGGAAGCATTGTGAATGTTCCGCCGCAAGGAGGTAGAAAACACCCTGATCAAAAATATATTCAGGTAAATACTCAGAATATTCTGTTTATTGCGGGAGGAGCTTTTGATGGTATCAAAGAAATCATCGAAAGAAGAATGAATAAACAGGCGATAGGTTTCAGTTCTGAAAAAATCAACAAAGTAGAGGAGGATGAATATATATTAACAAATATTAATGCGATAGATCTTCGTTCGTTCGGATTAATTCCCGAACTTTTGGGAAGATTTCCAATCATTACTTATCTCGAAAAACTTACGAAAGAGACGATGATCAGAATTATGAAAGAGCCAAAAAACTCAATTATCAATCAATTTGTGGAACTTTTTAAAATGGACGGGACTAAATTGGTGTTCACAGATGAAGCAATTGAGATTATTGTAGATGAGACAATGGAAAAGGGATTAGGAGCAAGAGGTTTACGTGGTACAACTGAAAAAGTATTGGAAGATTACATGTTTACAGTTGGTGAACAGCATGAGATTATTTTAACAAAAGATAATATTTTGATTAATAAGTAATTTTAACTTTTTTTTTGGAAAATTATTCTATCTTTGCATGGAATATTGTATTAACACAAAAAAAATAATATACAATGAAAAAAAATTTATTAACGTTAGGTGTTTTAGCAATTAGCTTATCTGTTCAGGCGCAGACAGTTTTATTGCATGTCGACGATGCTGCAAAAATGTATGTAAGCGACGGTACTCTTGTGTATAACGGAGGCGGTGTTCAAACAAGAGGTGAAGGTAGTATTGATCTTCACGGAAATATGATGATTGTAAGTAGTGCATCATCAGATGTAATTAGAGCACTTCCGGCAATTTCAACAACTGCTCCCAGAACAGGAGATAACTTTTTTATCAGACTAAATGATCCTGTAAATTTTACCACTTCTACATATGGACAGTTATATATAAGTGGCTTTAGTCAGAATAATATTACTGCTATTGTCGATAAAGAGTATAAAGACGTTTCCCACGGAAGTTTTCAGCAGATAGCTATGCCCTTTTCGAATAAAACGATTGCGTCTATTGCGACTAATTTAGGTAAAGGAAGTAATTTTACTAACAATAGAACTACGAATGCTTTAGCATATTGGGATCATACCAAAACTGTTATGAGGGTTGTAAATCCTTCAATCACAACAGATTACGGTGATTTAAGCGTTTCTGCAAATAATTTGTATGGTCCTACAACCTATTTTGCGGTCGGTTCAACAGGTTGGAGTCCGAATCCATCACTTCCAACAACTTCTGCTGTACGTACATTAAAAGGTGTTCCTTATTCGGATACTACTGCTTTAACGAATGATGTAAATCTTGTAAATGGAGGTAAGCCTGGAGGAGTTGCAATAAATTATGGTTCTGTAGGTCAAAATTTAAATGAATTTAACGAAAGATATAATACTTATTTAGACGATCCATTTGATACCAGCTGGACAACCAATTACGGTAAAGAACTTTATCAATTTGGTAACCCTTTCCTTACTAACCTGGATTTTGCATGGATTGGTACAAATGCTGCCGAAACAGGTGCTGTAAATGATGGTAATATTTTGCCGGTAAGAGGAGTAAGATATGCTCTTTCTAATGTCAATTATTCACCAAGTACAGGAACAACGGTTACAAACCAATTTGTGACATTCAGTTATAACGGTTCAAATGGGAATGTTGCGACAGTTGTACCCGCAGGAGATGTTGATAATTTAATAATCAAACCTATGGGAACTGTTTATGTTAAATTAGACCGGGATTTAATTTCACTTTATCCAAGCGTTGGATTTAATAATAAGCTAAACTTTAACACGCTGAGAAGATTTTCTAAGAGATCTAGAGCTGCAAGTGTATCATATTCTGTTGCGGCAGCCAAAA
Source organism: Chryseobacterium sp. GP-SGM7 (assembly GCF_049166575.1). Classification (NCBI taxonomy): domain Bacteria; kingdom Pseudomonadati; phylum Bacteroidota; class Flavobacteriia; order Flavobacteriales; family Weeksellaceae; genus Chryseobacterium; species Chryseobacterium sp. GP-SGM7. The sequence goes on from NZ_JBMHFF010000002.1 coordinate 118,348, forward strand.
ACAATCCTACATCATCTTTAAAACAATTGGGCGTTATTGCGCTGGATGCTCAGGATAAAGAGATTTCAAGAACGTATTATGTGGTTCACGGAAATGGTTCAACAGGATATTCTACTAATTATAATCTGCAGGCAAACACAGGATTCAATTCAAACAATACTCCAGTAAACTCTGCAATCTATACTAATGAAGAATTTGTTTCCGGAGGCATAGATCCTACTTATGCATCGCAATATAATCTGTATATTAATGAAGCTAACGAGGTGAACTTCCTTCATAAGAAAATACCTTTAACTTTGAATTCTCCTGCCATCAGCAAGCTTAAATTTGAAATAAGAGAAAATGCAGCCTTAATACCGGATGCTCAATCTGCTCTAAGTTCTGGTGAAAGCTTCTGGATAAAATTGAATGGTAATAATATGATGTTATCACAAGGGCAGGTTATCAATACTTCAGCAGTTACAGGTAGTGGCCTTTATTATGGAGAGCCTGCGACCGAAGGATCTTTAGGAACTTCAGAAGCGGTAAAAGGTAGCTCAACAATTGTAGCTTATGAAAAAGCTACAGATAATTTTGTTGCTATTTTTGATAAAGGATGGAAAAATGCTGATATCACTATCTTTGATATGAGTGGTAAATTAATTAATTCCGAGAAGAAAATTAATACATCATCTAATCACGTATTAAATATTCCAAAACAAGTAAATAGTGGATATTTAATAACTATTAAGGCTGATAACGGGCAAGTATACAACACAAAAATAATGAGATAAATAAACAATTATGAAAAACAAATTTATACTACTTATAGCATTATTTATATCCCACTTGTCTTTATTTGCGCAAGATAATTCTGCACCGATAATAGTAAATAATCCTCCGAACCCACAAGTGGAAGGAACTGGTTTTGGGGTAGCCGCCTCACCAATCGATATGTATGTTTATGTTCTGGCTGGAATAGCGATTCTATCAATTGTATATTTCGCTAGAAAATATAAGGCTCAAAAAATATAAAAATTATATTAAAATATTTGAAACTCTCTGATTAGTCAGAGAGTTTTTTTAATTTTACAGAATAAATCGCTTAACATCAAAGATTTTGTGATCTGTATGTGCGATAATGACTATTAAAAGATTTAGTATCTACTTATGAAAAAGATATTTATAGTATCATCAATACTTTGCGCATTCACGATACAGGCACAATTCTCAATAAATATTCAGACCGAACCAGGATTTACCGAGCAGGAAGCAATTTTATATACCCTGAATGGCTCCAAGGATATAATTTTCACAAAAGAAAAAGCTAAAAATAACATTTGGAATTTTAAATATCCTAAAAACTATTCGGGAATGATGAAAATTTACTTTCCGACAACCAATAATTCGGTCAGCTTTATTTCAGAAAATAAAAATGTAAGCATTAAGCTGGATACAAAAGCAGATAAAATTCAAAATGTAATCTATCAGGATGAAGCTAATGAGGTAATGAGCAGTATTCAGGAAGGTTCTCAGAAAAAAGAATTAATTCTTCCGGCATTGGCTCAAATTAAAGAATATTATAAAGATAATACAGAGTTTGGAAAAGCATTGATTACTGAAATAGGAAAATTATCAGGTTCAGCCAATGGAATTGATCCGGTAAAACATCCGTTTGTATACTATTATAATACAAATTACAACAAATTTTTATCGAATAATCCGTCAAAGAAAGCTACACAGGAAGAAATTGTAAATTTCATAGACAAATCAAGCGATATGCTGGAGAGTTCATCTTTATTAAGACCAATTCTTATTTCATATCTTAATGTGGGAGGCAATACAAATGTTACCTCTTCTGTTGATACTTTGATCAATAAGCTAAATGTAGAAACTCCAAGAGGGCAAACTGTTTTATCGGAGTTGATTGATATTTTTGATGTCTATGATATGAGCGAATTTAAAACAAAATACCTTACGTTAGCAAAAGATTTGAAGTGTACCATCAATGATCGGCTTGCATCAACGCTAAAATCTAATGCAGCTACCGATATTGGTGCTGTTTTCCCGGCTTATAAGTTTAACGCTGCCGTGAATACTAATGCAAAGTCAATCGCTGATGTAAAGGCAGATAAAAAAGTAATTGTTTTTTGGTCATCAACCTGTTCGCACTGTGAAAACGAATTACCACAACTTCTTGCGAAATATAATGATCTAAAAGCTAAAAATGTGCAGGTAATTGGTATGTCTTTAGACCTTGACAAAAATTCATATACAACAAAGATTGCTGCATTTCCCTGGATCAACGATTCAGAATTAAAAGGGTGGAATAGCTCTTTTGCTGAGCTTTACAATATTCACGCAACTCCGACATATTTTATTTTAGATGCTAACAATAAGATAATCAATAAGCCTAGTCATGTTGGCGATGTTTTGGAGTATTTAAATGTAAAATAATTTTGGAGGTTTGTAAATATTTTCTATATTTGCACCACCAAAAAGGCGAGGTAGCTCAGTTGGTTAGAGCGCAGGATTCATAACCCTGAGGTCACGGGTTCAATTCCCGTCTTCGCTACAATTTTAAACCACAGATTTATTCTGTGGTTTTTTTTTTATCTGATATTTTGATTAAGTTTCCAGTTTATGGATCAGTAACAAAATCTGGGGACTAAGCAAAAAGTTTTGACAATCTGAATAAGAAAAATGATTTGTCCCTTACTCCTCGAAGTTGCATTCTGAAGTTTTTGATTTTAGCGTTAAAGCTTTCTGCAGAGGCATTGGTACTTCTTTGTTCAAAATAGTTAAGGATATCATTATAATGATTCATAATAGTATTTTTGAGTATAGAAAATGATTTAAAACCGGATTCTTCTACGTCTTTAAACCAACGAGCCAATTTGAGCATGGCTACAGACTTTGTCATGTTTTGGTTGTAAATTTTCCTGAGATTATCCGATAAGTTGTAAGCTTTTTCCAAGTCCGGATATTGAGAAAATAAAATTTTGGCTCTGGCAGATTGGTTTTCAGTCCATTTTTCTCTGCTTTTGTAGAGCAAATATCGGCTTCTGGCTAAAAGTTGTTTTTGGGTATCGCCATTTTCAAAGATTTCGATTTTCGCTCTTGCTTTGGTTTCTTTTGCGGTTTTTAATGCTTCATTTTCCTTGTCTATGGCTGCCCAACGATGTTTGATTCTTAATTCCTGAACAGCTTCGATGGCTAGTTTTTGTACATGGAAACGGTCGACAACCTGCACGGCATTGGGAAAACACCGCTTGGCAATAAGCTTCATAGAGCCCGCCATATCCAAGGTAACCTCCTTTACCTTTTGCCTTAATTTTCTGCTTATTTTTAAGAGTTTATCAATAACATCTTCGCTTCTTGTTCCTTTAATGACGGCAACAATACTGCCTTTCCTGCCCTTGGCATGCTTGGATGTAAGCACGGTGTAAAGTTCGCCCTGAGACAAGGCTACTTCGTCTAAAGAGAGTTGTGAGAGGCAGTTTGCGGGGTATAAAATGTAATCTTCGGCATGGGATTTCTGGTTCCAGTCTTTAAATTCACTGAGGGATTTTTTGTACTGTCTGCGAAATTTCTTTCCGTTGACACCATACATCTCGCCAATGATTTCCAAAGGAAGCGCTTTAGTATCGGCTGATTTTTTTTAAGAACTCTGCAAAATCCTGTGTCATGCGAGTGCCTTTAGCGATGAGATTCCAATCTCGTTGAACAATATTTCCAGACTTCATATCCGTCCATCTTCTACGCTTAATGTTGAGTTTTACGGCTTTGCCACGAAGCGGAAAATCATCAACGGCAATTTCTTCGTGAAATCCTTTCGATTGAAGATTTAATGAGGAAAACTCTTTAGGAACACTGTTTTTTTCTTCAAAGTAAAGATGAAGAAGTCCTTCTTTTTCTTCAGATTTTACGAAATCGAAATACGCCACTAAATATTCGGGAAGTAACAGTTTTAATAATTCTTGATCTTGAGACATGAAGAAAAGTTAAAAACTTTCAACAATTCTCCCCAGGTTTTGTGATTGATCCCAGTTTATTCCAATTCAAAATTTGTTTTTCAATCGAATAATTTCTGAATAAAACTCTTTCTGTATCATTTAATGCTTCATTTTGAAGCGTAATTTAATTTCAAACAGATAAAAATTGTAATTCGAGAAGATAATTTACTAATCAAATAAGAATTTTTTATTAAAATTGGTTAAAATTTTTATTCTTAAGCTACAGTTCTTGTTTTTAAATTATATTTACTGTTTAAACCAATAATTTATAATTAAGTTCTTATAATTAGTATTTTGCAACTGATTGTAAATCTATATTTAGAGAAAAATGAAAATTACGAGATTTTTAAATCATAAAATTTTCATAAAACTTACATAAAATTTGATCTTGTATTTTGAAATTTAGAAAAATGTTGTATTTTTACAGTGCCTTGAATGAGGGAACAAGTCAAGGTAATAAATTTTTTTTCATCATTTGTGTTTTTAGAATCGTATCGCCTGATACGATTCTTTTTTTTATTCAGAGCTCATCCATTTATAACGTACCAATAGATCAATAAAATAAGAATAGGTGACTGAACCTTCCTGCTGATTGCTTTTCAAAAACAGATTATTGGTAAATCCGAAAAAGTCGTTAAGATAACCTTGATGCTCTGCCACGAATTTCTTTTCATTCAACCGGTCTCTTTTCATTTCTTCAGAATATTTTGTTAAAGTACTTTTCACAAACTTTTCATCTTCATAAACGATAGAGTTTAGCAGGCTTTTTAATGTATAATATTCTGTGCTGTATTTTAGTTCAGGATTCTGAGATTCCACACCGATTAAGTATCCGATAAAATTGGCTTCCTGCTCTCGAGCAAAACCAAATTGATGCGAACTTTCATGAGCTAAAGTAAAAGGCAGATAAGAAGCCGGTAATTCGGCATTGAATTGAGCTTCTGCTGTAAAAGGATTGTAGTAACCTAAGATACCGGTGAAACTCATCACATTTTTAAATAAGCTGGGCTTAAAAGAATTAATCCCGCTGTTTCGTTTATCACTTATAAAATTGGGAAGTTTTTTTTGCTGATTGAGAATTTCTTCTTGAACAGATAGTAAATCTTTAATAACGAAAACTCCATTTTTGTCTTCGTGTACCAGCTTTCTTGTTGCTTTTGCTTTTTCTAAGTATTCTAAAGCTAAAATTTTTCTTTTTTCAAGTGATGCGTCAGTTTTAGGAAGTTTTGCGATAATTGGTGTCTGAAAATATAGCATTCCCCAAAATATCTGATAGATGAAATAAAAAATATTTAGAATAATTAATATTCTGAATGCTGCGCTATTTCTTGTTGTCTTTTTAAATAAATTAATAATGAAATAAATCAATAAAATTCCTGATAAAACATAAAGTAAATCTCCAAAAGAAAAAGGAATCCGGGAGAAAAACAGCTGATGAATTTTCTTTTGAACCTCAAATAAATTTTCAAAAAAAGAAACAGCAAATTTAAGTTTCGAAAAAATATAGAATAAAAGAAATTGGGCAAGTAAAATACCTGCCCAAAATCTCTTTTTGTAGTATGTTTTTGTTGTATTAATGACCACTTCCTTTTGAGATTTTATCTAAATCAACTCCTTGAGATTTTAAAATTCCACTTACGCGGATTGCATAGAATGCAAGATAAGCGAAACATAAAACTCCTACGATATAACTTGCGTGAATTGACGTTAAATCTGCCACATAACCTTGTAACAGACTCACAATTCCACCACCCATAATCATCATAATCAAAAGACCAGAACCTTGATTGGTATATTTTCCAAGCCCGTTGATTGCCAAAGCAAAAATACATGGCCAAAGTGTAGAACAGAATAAACCAACACTTGTGAAAGCATAAACAGAAATCATTCCTGTTGTAAACATTCCGATAAGAAGGGCTAGAATTCCCGCTGAAGAAAAGATGAGAAGCATTCTGGCGGGATTACCTTTGCTCATTACATCACAAACAATCATTGCAATAATGATTAATCCGTAAACATAAAAAGGCTCAAGATTATGTTTCGCAATGGCATTAACCAAAAGGAAAACTCCAAATGCTAAATAAGGGGCTAAAAATCGTAATATTTTTTTAATTCCTGCATTAAAATCAAAAGCGTCAACAGCTCCCGTCCAACGACCAATCATCATCGATGCCCAATAAAGAGAAATATAAGGGGCAACATCTTTCGTTGCAAATCCTAAATCTTTTTCCATGTAAGCAGGTAAATTACTCGCAGTAGATACTTCTACACCTACATATACAAAAATGGCAATCATTCCTAAAATAAGCTGGGGAAACTGAATTGCAGATGTTCTGTGATCTCCGGGTTTTGTATCTGCCACTTCTTCTACATTTGTAGGAGTAATTGCTGGTAATGATGAAAACTTTAGCATAATCGCCACCAAAACAAATGCTGCTCCCAAAATCAGATAAGGAATTTTCACACTTTCTACACTGATGTCACCACTTGCAGCCGTTGCAGATCCGAAAATCGCAAAAGAAACAATTAGTGGTCCTATCGTAGTCCCTAAATTGTTGATTCCTCCTGCCATCGTTAATCTTTGAGAGCCCGTTTCTGCAGGACCTACTTCAATTGCCAACGGATTAGCTACAATTTGCTGAAGCGAAAACCCTAAACCGACAATAAATAATCCTGAGATCATTAAAGGAAAAGAATGCATATTGGCTGCAGGATAGAACAGTAGAGTTCCTGATGCTGAAATCAAAAGACCGACTATTAAACCATTTTTATAACCAATTTTATTGATTAAATCTTGTTTTAAACTCTTAGAAACTGCCATGTAAATCAAAGAACCGACAGTGTAGGCTACATAAAAGCATATTTGTACCAACATACTTTGTGTCTGTGATAAATTAAATGCTTCTTTGAATACAGGAATCAGAATATCGTTGCTGGCCGCAACAAATCCCCAAAAGAAAAATACAGTAACCAATGGAATAAACTGCGCCCAATTAGTTTGTTTAGAATAGTTTGACATATTTGTTTTTAATAAAATCTTAACAACAAATATAATTTTTTTCTTTGATTAACTGTGTTCTGCCAAAGTTTTTTTTATTGTCTCAAAAGCAGACAATTTTAAAGCTTTCGGAGAGTCAGTGGGTTCAAGGATATCATTAAAAAAAACTTTTACTTTTCCGGGATAACCTTTAGAATTATCAAACGGAAACATTTCCTTTAAACCTATAAATGTAAAAACTGCAATAGGAGAATTGTGTTTTGAAGAAAGGGTAAATGCACCATCTTTAAATTCATCCAGAACAATCGAGGTGTCATTGGGAACTCCGCCTTCCGGGAAAAGTACAATACTGTTGCCTTCTTCCATTTTTTCGGCGCATCTTCTGTAAACATCGGCGCGGCTTCTCGCACTTTTCCGGTCAACCATCACGCAAATTCTTTTATACACCGTTCCAAAGATCGGAATTTTCACCAATTCCTTTTTTCCAACATAACAAAGTGGATGATCCGGAAATAAAATACACGGAAGCATGATGTCCATAATCGAAGTATGATTAGAAATCACAACGTATTGTCGGTTCTTATCGATTTTTTTGTCGGTGAGATTAATAAGTTCGTAGCGCAAACCCATTCCGAAAAACATTCCGTAGCACCAGATTCTGATCAGTTTGTAAGCGTATCTGTAATTTTTTTTGTTGAAAGACAAAATGTAAACGGGTATTCCCAAAACAATTGTCAGAACAAAAGCCAAAATGAAAAGCCAGAATCTCCAGAGATAATTTAAAATTGTAGTCACAAATCAACCGTTAAATATTACTTTTTTCTTTACAGAATAATTAAGAATGGAAACCAGTAAAATTGCGGCAATCTTGCTGATCATTTCCGGACTCAAGGTATAAAAAATTAAATCAATATTGTCTTTAAATATAAAACTGTAAAAAACCTGGAAGAAACTCAAGCTTAATATCGTAGAAATAAGAGATACAACCATGAAATATGCGAACTCCTTTCGCTTGGAGTGTTTTCCTCTTTCAAAAACAAACCAGATGCTCAGAAAATAATTAAATAAAATTCCGCAGCTTGTCGATAAAATATTGCTTAAAGGATAATGTATTCCGTGAAAATTCTGCTCCTGAGAAACAGCTTGTGGAAGATAAGTACTGAAGATCTTGAAACTCCCGATTTCCACAATCGCACTGAGCCCGCCTGCAACGATAAAAAGTAATACCTGTCTGTGGCGTAGAAGTAGTGTTCTCATTAATTTTAATAATACACAAATTTATAACTATATGTTAAACAGTGAAAAAAGTTGTTAAATTTTTTTTTCATGTTGAAATAATTTCTAAATTTAATTTTCAGAACGAAAGAAACTGTACCTGATAAAAAACTCATTTTCAACTTTTTCTGTTGATGGTATTTCTATCTTGTAACGCTTGATGAAAAGTACCTGCATAAGTTTTTTAAACCCACATTAATCTAAATATTTGTATGAAATCTCAAAACAAATACAGAAAATTTCAGCTTCAGCAACAAAATATAGAAGCTTTAGAAAAAGAAAATACACGTTTCAAAAGAGTATATTCCGAGTATGAAAATATGTCGGACGAGCTCTGGAATTTAGAAAATTCAAATAGCAATCCTGTTCCGGATGACTTTATTAATGCCATGATGGTACAGACTTCCTACCTTGAAGAAGAGATAGAAGACTGGTTGATACAGTTTAACCAAAATAAATCTGAAGTCAAAAGCTAATTTAAATCATGTTATGAAAGGATCAGCCGCTGTTTTAAGATCTAATTAAAGATAAATTCATAATTTAGCCACTTAAAATTTGAATTATGGTTGCTATTGTTGATAGTGGTTCTACTAAATCTGACTGGGTAATCTTGGATGACTTTAAAAATGTTTTCCTGAAAACAGAAACCATTGGTTTTAACCCGAATTTTATCAGCAAAGAGCTTATCGTACCCGAAATCGACAAAAACAAAAGTTTACAATCGGTTAAAAATTCAATTACTAAGATATTTTTCTATGGTTCAGGATGCGGTGTGAAGCAGAACTGTCAAACAATAGAAGAAGAAGTCGGGAAAGTTTTCATCAATGCAAAAATCGTTGTGAAAGAAGACCTTTATGCTGCTGCGTATGCTGCTTATAATGGAAAACCAACGATTGTCTGTATTTTAGGAACGGGGTCAAACTCATGCTATTTCGACGGAGAAAATTTAAATATAAAACTTCCTTCACTAGGTTACTTAATGGGCGATGAAGGAAGCGGAAGTGCCATCGGAAAACAATTGGTGCGTAGATTTTTTATGCAGAAACTTCCGCCAGATTTACACCTTGAGTTTAAAGATACATATGGTTTAACGATTGAGGAGGCATTAAAAAATATGTATCACACCACAAGACCAAATGCCTATTTAGCCGATTTCAACAAATTTGTTGTTGAGAGAAAAGATCACCCTTATTTTCAGGAAATGGTTTTGGAAGAGATGAAAAATTTCTTCGATTATCAGGTTCTTCCTTATGAAGAATCTCAGAATGCCGAGATTAATTTCATCGGTTCCATCGCTTATTATTACGAAAATATTTTACGTTCTGCAGCGTCAGAACTCAATTTGAATGTGGGGCACATCGTACAGAAGCCAATCGAAAGTCTGGTTGATTACCACATTAAATATATACTTTAAAAAAAGAAAATTCTATGTCAAGTAAAACTCACCGTGATGAAAAAAAATTTAGCCAGGCAGCATTAGATTATCATAAAGCAGAGCCGAAAGGAAAAATCGAAGTAATCCCCTCAAAACCCCACTCATCGCAGAGAGATTTGTCTTTGGCATATTCTCCCGGAGTTGCGGTTCCGTGTATGGAAATTCACCATAACCCTGAAACGGTTTATGATTATACAGGAAAAGGAAATTTGGTAGCGGTTATTTCAAACGGAACGGCAGTTCTTGGTTTGGGAGACATTGGTGCGGAAGCTTCAAAACCCGTTATGGAAGGAAAAGGTCTTTTGTTTAAAATATTTGCAGACATCAATGTTTTTGATATTGAAATTGACGAAAAAGATCCTGACAAATTTATCGAAATTGTAAAAGGGATTGCCCCTACTTTTGGCGGAATCAACCTTGAGGACATTAAAGCTCCCGAAGCTTTTTATATTGAACAAAAATTAAAGGAAGAACTGGATATTCCATTGATGCATGACGATCAGCACGGAACCGCAATTATTTCTGCAGCTGCATTAATCAATTCACTTCAGATTGCCAATAAGAATATCGGAGAAGTGAAAATGGTGGTGAATGGAGCAGGAGCTGCAGCAATTGCGTGTACCAATCTTTATATTTCTTTAGGTTTAAAAAGAGAAAATGTTTTGATGTGCGACTCAAAAGGCGTTATCAATCATAAAAGAGAAAACCTTACGCCTGAAAAATTAGATTTTATCGCTCAGACAGATATTGAATCTCTGGAAGATGCCGTAAAAGGTTCAGACGTTTTCATTGGTTTGTCTAAAGGAGATGTGATGACTCCGGAAATGTTGTTAAGCATGACAGAAAATCCTATCGTGTTTGCTTTGGCAAATCCGGATCCTGAGATTGCTTATGATTTGGCACTTTCTACAAGAAAAGATGTAATCATGGCGACGGGAAGAAGTGATTATCCTAATCAGGTGAACAATGTTTTGGGTTTCCCGTATATTTTCCGGGGTGCTTTGGATGTTCAGGCAAAAGGAATTAATGAAGAAATGAAATTAGCTGCCGTTCATGCAATTGCAGATTTAGCTAAAGAACCTGTTCCTGAAGCGGTAATTTTAGCATATAATGTTAAAAATTTACAGTTTGGAAGAGAATATTTTATTCCGAAACCATTTGATAACAGATTGATTACCAAAGTTTCAAGTGCAGTGGCAAAAGCGGCAATTGAAAGTGGTATTGCCAGAAAGACTATTGCAGATTTCGACGAATACGAAACGCAGCTTCTCGACAGAATGGGAAGAGATGAGAAGTTGGTAAGAATGATGCAGAACCGTGCAAAGGCAAATCCGAAGAGAATTACTTTAGGAAATGCCGAGGAATATAATGTTCTGAAGGCTGCGCAGATTTTATATGAAGAAGGTATTGCTCACCCGATTCTTTTAGGAGATAAAAAATATGTGAAAGAACAGATGGAACGTTTCGGAATTGATATTGATGTTCCGATTATCGATCCAAGTGACGATGACCAAAAAGAAAACAGAAAAAAATACAGAGAAACCCTCTGGAAACTTCGTCAGAGAAAAGGGATGAATGAGTACAAGGCGAAAAGATACGTTCGCCAGAGAGACTATTTCGGACCTTTGATGCTGAAACACGGAGATACAGACGGATTGATCATTGGTTTTTCTAAAAATTATGTTTCAACTTTACGTCCTGTTTTAGAAGTTATCGAAAAAGATAAAGGGGTTGATAAAGTGGCGGCAATGATGATGATTTTGTCTGAAAAGAAACCGATTTTCTTCGCAGATACATCCATCAACCAAAATCCTTCTGCTGAAGATTTGGTGAATATTGCTAAAATGGCGGAACACACGGTGAAATCTTTCGCTATCGAGCCAAGAATTGCTATGTTAGGTTTTGAAAATTTTTCAGCAATTTCTGAAACTTCTAAGAAAGTGGCAAAAGCAGTAACTATTCTACACGAAAAATTCCCGAAAATGATTGTTGACGGAGAAATTCAGCCGGATTTTGCGATGAATTCGGATCATTTAAGTGATTATCCGTTCTCGAAATTGGGAACAACTCCTGCCAATACATTCATCTTCCCGAATCTTGAATCGGCAAACCTTTCTTACAAAATCATCCGAGGAATGAAGGTTGCTCAGGTAATCGGTCCAATTCTGATGGGACTAAAACAACCGGTTCACGTCTTACAGATGCGCTCTAGTGTAGATGAAATTGTAAATCTTGCAACGGTTGCAGTTTTGGATGCACAGAGAAGAGAAGCTAAAAGCAAAAAAGACTAATTAAGATAATCAAAAAAAAGTCACTAAAGGGACGATTTTCTAAGGAATAGGATAAAATCCTATCAATAAAATAAATTTCAAAGTCGGGCAGAATTCGTAGAATTTTGCCTGACTTCAGTTTAGGTTTATCCTTTCTTTTTAAAAGAAGCAAGCTTCAGTGTATCTTTAATCATCTTACCCGGTCGGAAGATTGTTTTTACACTTTTTATGCTCGATGCATTTACTTCACCCGCAGTATCTTTCCCTTCGCTGGAACCACCTGCCTGTAAGGTGAAATACTCACCTACATAGACGATCTTTCCGTCGGCTACATCATCGGCAATTTTAGAGAATGTGCTTTCCAGTACGGCAAGAATGTCGGCTTTTGATACGGTGGAAACTGAGGCTGCATGTTTGGCAAGATCTGCAAGAGTGGTTTGCCCGTTGCCTACAATATCTGCATAATACTTCGGCGGGTCGTTGGGCTTCTGAATGTTTTTTCTTGAAATAACGTTAAATGTAATTGGCATTTTTTTTCATTTTTTTAGTTAAACGTGTTTTTAGTAATTCTGTAAAACTAATTTATAAAAAAAACAGATACCATATCATGATGCACAAAATTATCTTTAATATTTTGTAGTTCAAAAACTCATGCGCATGAGTTGATCAATTCATGCGCATGAGTGTAACGATTCATGCGCATAAGTTTTCTGGTTGATGCGCATGAGTTTTTAAGATTATAATGAGGTTACTAGATTTACCTTTTCAACAGACTTTCTATAAGCTTGCTTTGTGCTTCTATAAGCTTTGCAATCTGCTCCTGATTTTTAAGAATGCTTTCTGTGAGCTCAGGAGATTGCATATTAAAAACAGGATTATACTGATTTACAGCAGCTACAGCATGATCACTAAATTCGTTATTTGACATAATATTACTGGTTAACTCGCTCAGCAATTCATTGATGTCAACCTCCAGTTCTTTAGCAATTTTATTTAATAAAAGAGAATTGGGAATGGTTTTGTCAGATTCGATGTTGGAAATTGTTCCTTGAGTAACATCTAAACGCAAAGCCAGATCATCCTGAGACCATCCTTTTGCTTCTCTGTACTTTCGTACTTTACCTCCTATTTTCATTTTATTAATAATTTAATCAAAAATATTAAAATATTAATGATACCCACAAGAAAAATCTTTTAGTTTTGCTAAAAACAATCACATTATTGTGATTATAGAATTTTTTATATATTTAACTCATTAAAAACAAAATGACTATGGAAAAAAAATCATTTCTCAGGCTTTGCCTGATTCTTATGGCAGCACTGTCACTTTACTCCTGTATTCACGATGAAATCATTTCATCATCAGATTCTACTTCTACGGAATACGTCAACAAAAGCCTTTGGAAGCAAGACGAAAAGTATATTAAAAATGTAATGAAAGTCTATGCCGAGAACGAAGCCGAGATTAAAAAAGTAAACGGCATCCCTTACTGGAACTTTGCAACTACAGTAGACAGCTTTGATGAAAGCTATGTAGCAATACCTGTAGTAAACAACGAAAAAGTAGTTTCTGTACTGAAAGTACCAAGACACGGAAAAAACATCTATTTTTACTACACCAATGAAGAGAGCGATCTTAAGTTCTTTCAAGGATTGGTTTTTGCTAAAACGAAAAAAGCAGGAACATCCGATGGATCAATTGCTCAGACAGATGGGATGGCGTGTACCAGACAATGGATATCGATGTGGTTTCCTGATAATGAACAATTCCCTACACCAGAGACCGGATCGGGGCATTGGGAAAGTGTATCTGTGGTGAAATGTAAATCAATCAAAGACGAATGTGTAGGCGTTGTCAATGAATTTGGAATTTGTGAAGGAGGTACCGGTGATGAAGGAGGTTATCCTTATCCAGGACTTGGAGGCGGTGGTGAATCTGAAATAGAAGAAACACCTTGTCAGAAAATACAGGAAATAGGAAAGCATACAAAAACGAAGTCTTTATTTGAAAATTTAAAGACAAAAATTAATTCTACAAAAGAATTCGGAGAAATTCTTATAGAATCTAATGGGCAAATCGATAACATTTCTAAAGAAGGGGAATCTGGTGCAGGAGGTATTGATATTTCTTATTCTGGAGGACAGATTGATGGCTTTATCCATTCGCACTATGCAGGGTTATTATCTATTTTCTCACCTGGAGATATTGCATCACTCTCCGCAATATATGCAAGCGGCAGCATCAGAGATATAAATACTTTTGTAATGGGTGTAGTAACGGCGTCTAATACCCAGTATATGATGGTGATAGACGATCCTACAAGTTTTGCTGCTTTTTCACAACAATTTTTATTACCGAATGGAGAGATTGATCAAATATTTACTAATGGATATGGTGTTTTGACTTATGGGTTGTATAACATTCAAAAAAATAATCTAGGAGCAACTAATGAATTAGGATTTGTAAAGCTTCTATCAGAACAAAACTCAGGTCTGAAAATATTAAAAGGGTCAAATAATTCTAACGATTGGTCTGAACTAAAAATAACTAATGGACAAGTTGTTCCACAACCATGTAATTAAAAAATATAATATGAAAAATATAATTTATTTACTAAGCATTATATGTTGTATATCTTTCAACAATTGCTCAGCACAAAACATTGTTCAACATATTTTAGATCCTTCATCAGATAAATTTACAGGAATGTGGAAATGGGGAGGTGCTACTAATGGAGTAACTTTGATAATGAAAAAAGAATATAATGTACATCTGCTTGGAAATAATGACAATACAATAGCAGATGTAATAATAGGATTTCATAAAATCAATAAAAATGGTCAAATAACCGAAGATCATACTATATTTAGTAATACCAATTTTGCAGATAAAAAAAATTCTTTTGTTGGAATGACAGATATACACACTCCTAATCCTAATGAGTTAAGAATTTGGATGTCTCATAAAAATAAAAATATAGAATTGGAGATTTTATATATAGATTTAACTCATATTAAAATTGTTGGTGTAAAAAACCAAGAAGGTGCAAGATTTATTAAACCAGGACAAGCCCCTACAGATTGGTCAATAGATATACCAAATAATATTATATTGACGAAACAGTAATACCAGAACCTCCTAAATGAAGGTTTTTGTAATTATTTAGTACATCTACGAAGAAAGTGATCTTAATTTTTTCAAGGTCTTATTTTTACAAAGCACAAAAAATCAGGAACGCCCGATGGATCAATTGCTCAGACAGATGGGATGGCGTGTACCAGACAATGGATATCGATGTGGTTTCCTGATAATGAACAATTCCCTACACCAGAGACCGGACCGGGGCATTGGGAAAGTGTATCTGTGGTGAAATGTAAATCAATCAAAGACGAATGTGTAGGTGTTGTCAATGAATTTGGAATTTGTGAAGGCGGTACCGGTGATGAAGTCGGTTATCCTTATCCCGGAGGTGGAGGAGGCAGTGGTGAAGAGGAAGAAGAGGAGGAAGATCCTTGTGAAAAAATAAAAGCAAATTTTACAGATGACCGTTTTAAAAACCAGTTTAATGCCTTGAATACGACAGAAAATTTTAATAAAGATCACGAAGTAGGATTCTATGAAAAGGCTTCTGTGGTAAATGGCTCTACCATAAAGTCTTTTAATAGTACGGTTGGTCCATCCTGTGGGAATACGGCACCGATACCTAACGTAGCAGGAATTACCGGTTTTGGGCATACCCACAATGATAATGGTTGTAGCAATAATTCTTACACTATACGTGTTCCTTCACCAGATGATATTATGGTATTTTTGTTTAAAATGGTAAGGCAGTCTTATAACTATTATGGAAATTATTCCAATGCCTATTATCTTACGGTAACTTCGCAAGGAAGTTATAATTTAAGCTATACCGGAAGCATTCATCCTAACGATTTGTCTTTTGATATAAATAAATTAAGAAATGATTATCGAGATTTATATCGTGATGTAGAAATATCAACCGTCTCCCAAGATAAAATAGAAAAAGTATTTACCAAGTTTCTGAAAGAAAAGGTAAATATAGATGGATTGGAAGTCTATAAAGTTACCCCTACTTCGAGCGAAAAGCTGGATTATGATCCTGTTACAAAAACCATGAACAAAGTACCATGTCCGAATTAACTAAAAAATATTTATTATGAAAAGTATACTATTTATTCTATTAATGATGATTTCTTGTAAATCTTTTCCTCAGTCAAATTGTCAAACAACAATCACAGTACCCTTCAGAACTTATAATATTCAGAATAAAGAATGTTACTATTTTAAAGATACTCATAACGAACTTCCCGAATATGAAGGAACATGGAAAGGTACTTGGAATAACAAAACACTCGTCATTTCTTTTACAAAAATGACCAATATATATAGTGATGCACTAGAGTATAATAGAGATTATTTGGCTGGAAAATTTAAAACATTAGATAATAATGGAAATATATTGTTCAATAATTTAAATTTACAAAATAACGAAGCCAAAATTAGAGGAATAAATTTTCAAGAAACTACTAATAAATATATAATGTCTTATACAGATAATGATCTATGTGGTATAGGTGGAAGCATTAAAATATCTTTTGCCAATACAGCCAAAACACAATTAAATTTAGATTTTGATCAAGATCGTCAGATTATAGATACCGATTGTTATTATTACAGCTATCCACCAAGTCAATATCCGGAGCCGCTGCCAAAGAATAATATTGTGCTGATAAAGCAGTAGAAACTTAAATTAGATATGAGAAATATAATTTTATTGTTAGTGATTTTGCTATTAAATTCTTGTGCTAATGAATATATACAATTTACTACTAAAAAACTATATGTTTATGATAATGAGGTCAATGTAAAACTTGTACCAAAGAAAAAAAGAACAAAAGTTATCTTATCATATTATGATACGCTTATTGAAACAAATGCTCCAAAAAGAACAAGAATTTTCCGTATTGTACACAATAAAAGGATTAAAATTAAAAAAATTGATACTCTTAATAATTATCAAAATATAATTGATTCTTTTGAGAAAATTGATGAAAACCTTATGAAATTTCCTAAAGAAATTATTGATTCTAATGGGGTTGCAGGTATTTCATTTGTTTCCGGAGATGCTGCTAGTGTAAAAATATTCCATAAAAAAGGTAATAATAAAAAAGTTGTATTATCTAATAGTGGTCTTTTACCCGAATACGGATATTTTTACACTACATCAAAGATGATATTAGAACATGCAAACATATCTATTGATAGCGTTAACTCATTTGGAGAAAAAAGAAAAATTATTAATGAAAATTGAGTAATTGAAATAGACCACATCAGTAATTTTGGAAATCAAGGTGCAGAATTTTTGGGAATATTCCCCAGTTTAGATATCCCGGAAAAAGATACTATACTTTTCTTTCCGAAAGATATGTGGAGAAAAACTGCAACAATACATATTACAGCTATTACTTCTAGTCAAATGACATTAAAGCTAATTTTTGATCCTAGTTATTATAAAGGAAACTGTATTCACAATGCTTATGTAGCACAGCATGGTGACTGGCCAATTAATTTCCCTAAAGATATTGTGCTTACAAAGCAATAAACTAAAAATATCCAATAATAGCCGATTAAACAGATTACTCCAATTTTTTGGAGTTTTTTGTTTTTTACGCTAAATCATTGTCTTTCCAATTACAAAAAAAGTTAAATACCATTCTTGTGTTAAATGAATTTATTACTTATTTTAAATTACTATATTTGGAAGTTATAAAAATTAATAATGATATTTTCTTTACAGGGCATCGTTCAGGAGCTTACCCCGACTTACGCAGTGATCAACGTAAACGGAGTAGGGTATTACACCGGGATCAGCCTCATGACTTCTCAAAAACTTACTTTAAATAAAGAAACGTTTCTTTTCATTCAGCAGATCATCCGTGAAGATGCGCATCTGCTTTTTGGGTTTAACACTCGTTTGGAAAAAGAAATGTTTAATCTCTTAATAAGCGTTAACGGTGTAGGTGCTGTCTCTGCTCTTATTTTATTGTCTACTTTAGGCATTGATGAAATTGCTGCGGCAATACTTTCAGGAAGCAGCCTTATCATTCAGAAAGCAAAGGGAATCGGAGCAAAAACTGCTGAAAGAATCATCGTTGATTTAAAAGATAAAGTGCAAAAATTCAGCAATCCGGAAGAAAATATTTCTTTGGCAGTAAATAATAAAATTAAGGAAGAATCGTTATCTGCATTAGAAGTTTTGGGGATTCCGAAAAGGTCTAGTGAGAAAATTGCTGACCGTTTTTTGAAGCAAAATCCAGATATTTCTGTAGAAGAATTAGTAAAACAAATCTTAAAAAATATTTAACATTTGGTGAAAAATAATAAGTTTCTCAGCATCTATATATTCTTGTTGTTTTTGTTCTGTTCGGTAAACACTTTCGGACAGCAAGAAAATCAACAAGGTTTTTCTATAAAGAAAAATTACGAAGTTACCGACCCTACCTATTACGAAGCGTATTACGATATCAAAACGGGGATGTATTATGTATATCCTAAAATTGGTAATACAATTACCGGACCAGGTGTTGCCATGTCACCCGAAGATTATAAAGAGTTTATGCTTGCAGAGCAGTCTAAAGCTTTTTATAGAGATAAATCTGAACGCTATAATTTGATGTTCAGAAAAGATAAAACAGACGCCGCAAAAAGAGGTTTAATTCCTTCATTAACGATTAATAACAGACTTTTTGAATCTATTTTTGGAAGCAACAAAATTGAAATCATTCCTTCGGGATATGCTTCATTTGATTTTGCAGGGCTTTATCAGAAAATTGATAATCCTTTGATTTTGCCACAAAACAGAACCAGTTTTACTTTTGATATTGATCAAAGAATTCAGTTAGGTTTAATTGGAAAAGTGGGTGAAAACTTACAGCTGAAAGCCAACTACGATACGCAAAGTGGTTTTGCATTTGAGAACAGAATGAATTTGGTTTGGCAGTCAAAAGGAACATGGAAAGATCTTCAGACAAAAGGTTTGAACGATGTTAATAAACCCAGTGCAGGAGGTGAAGATAAAATCATCAAAAGGGTTGAATTCGGTAACGTCAATATGCCACTCTCTACGAGTTTAATTCGTGGTTCGGAATCTTTATTCGGGGTAAAAACTGAATTTCAGTTAGGTAAAACTTTCGGAACGGTTGTGCTTTCACAACAACAGGGTGAAGCCCGGAATATTGTCGTACAAGGTGGT
This sequence comes from Chryseobacterium sp. GP-SGM7, assembly GCF_049166575.1. Taxonomy (NCBI): domain Bacteria; kingdom Pseudomonadati; phylum Bacteroidota; class Flavobacteriia; order Flavobacteriales; family Weeksellaceae; genus Chryseobacterium; species Chryseobacterium sp. GP-SGM7. The sequence continues at coordinate 137,595 of NZ_JBMHFF010000002.1, forward strand.
GGAACGATGAGTAGCTTTAAAGTCAATGCTTTAGACTACGAAGAAAACCAGCATTATTTTATCGGACAATATTTTTTAAATAATTACGATACTGCTTTGCTAAATTATCCTCAGATTAATTCAAGAATCAGTATTTCGAGAATGGAAGTTTGGGTTTTAGATCAGGGAAATTCAAATTTAGCTTATCAGAAAAGTTTAATAGGAATCAGAGATTTAGGTGAAGGGGTTTCTGGTTTACCCGATAATTCTCAAAACGGATTGTATCAACAGGTGAATTCAGCAATTGGAACTCCGAGAGAACAGGGAAAAAACTATCTTCCGAATTTCCAGGGACAAACTTTTCCGGGAAGTACACAACCTTATGACAACGGAGAACAGTTTGTACTGACCACAAAAGCGAGAAGAATGGATGCGAATGAGTATACCTTTCATCCGCAGTTAGGTTATATCTCTCTAAATCAAAAATTAAATGACAACCAGCTTTTAGCGGTTTCATATTCATATACGGTCAACGGAACCAATCAGGTTTATAAAGTAGGAGAGTTCTCTGAAGAAAGCCCGGTTTTAGTTACAAAACTTTTAAGACCAAATAACAAAGTAAACGTTCAGTCTCCGATGTGGAATCTAATGATGAAGAATTTCTATTCTTTAGATGCAGCGCAGGTTGATCGTGACGGATTTATTTTAAATGTATACTATCGTGACGCAAAAACAGGTGGTAAAGTAAATTATTTACCCAATACTCCTGTTCAGGATACCAATCTATTAAAACTTTTCAATTGGGATAGGCTAAATGTAAACGGTGATTTACAAAGCAATAATGGAGTTTTAGGTGATGGTGTTTTCGATTTTGTGGAAGGTATTACAATAAAAAAAGACCAGGGAAGAATTATGTTTACCAAAGTGCAGCCTTTCGGAAGTTATATGGCAGGCTTGGTAGGAAACGATCCTCAGTATGTATTCTCAGATTTGTATACCCAACAGAAACAGGTCGCAAGCCAAAGTAACCTTTCCCAACGATATACGATGGAAGGCCGCTACAAAGGAGCTCAAGGACAGGGAATTTCTTTGGGTGCAGTAAACGTTCCTCAAGGCTCGGTAAAAGTTTCCGCAAATGGAGTACAGCTTACAGAAGGGATTGATTACACTGTTGATTATATGCTCGGAACGGTTACGATTATTAATGAAACAGTAAAGCAGTCGGGTCAGGCAATAAATATTTCTTTAGAAAATCAATTGACTTTTAATACCCAGAGAAAGAGGTTTTTAGGGTTAAATTTAGAAAGAAGAGTAAGTGAAAACTTTATTTTCGGTGGTACAGTTGTTAATTATTCTGAATCTCCGTTAACTCAAAAGGTCAATTACGGTCAGGAAGCTGTAAACAACACGATGGCGGGAATCAATATGATGTACAACAATCAACTTCCTTTCCTGACAAGATTAACAGATAAAATTCCGGGAATTAATACAGAAGCCCCGTCTAATTTGAATTTTAAAATGGAGGGAGCTTATTTAATTCCCGGGATTAATAAAGGAACAAATGATCAATCCTACATCGATGATTTTGAGCAGACCACAGCAAAAATATCATTAAAAGAACCTACAGCATGGAGTTTGGCTTCTAAACCTGAGAAAAATCAAAATAATCCGATTTTTGCCGGAGCGGGTGCTAATGATAATTTGACGAACGGATTTGGCAGAGGTTTATTATCTTGGTATAATATTGACCCAAGATTTTGGGGAGTAGGAGGAAGACCACCACAGGGAATTACTGCTGCCTCAGTCTCCAATCACGCGTCAAGACGTGTACAATTCTCAGAGATTTTCAATAACAGAGATTTTGTTGCGGGAGAACAAACGTTTACCAATACTTTTGATATTTCTTATTTTCCTCAGGAAAAAGGTCCTTACAATGCCAATCCTGCAACTGAAACCACTCAACAGAGATGGGCCGGAATTATGAGGCCGATAAGTGTTTCTAACTTTGTAAATTCAAATATAGAATATGTAGAATTTTGGATGATGGATCCTTATGCAGACGGAAATACTTTAGGGGCAAACCCGAAACTACTTTTACATTTAGGAAACGTTTCAGAAGATGTTCTTAAAGATGGATTGATGCAGTACGAAAATGGTTTACCAACAGGAGGTTCTCCATCAACTACAACAACATCAAACTGGGGAATTCAGCCAAAACAGCCACCAATTTTATATGCTTTCTCAACAGAAGGTGCAGACAGAACAGCACAGGATTTAGGGTATGACGGTTTAAGCTCTGATCAGGAATCAGCGAGATTCGGAACTACATTTGTAAACCCGGTAACCAACCTTTTAGATCCGGCTATTGATGATTTTGTATTTTATATGTCTGATAAATTTACCGGAAACCAGGCTGCATCTATCGTACAGAGATATAAATACTTCAGAGGCCCGGAAGGAAACTCGCAGAGTAATTCTTTGGAAGTTGCTACACAAACTCCGGATGCGGAAGATATTAATAAAGATTATAATTTAGATCAAAGTGAAAGTTATAACGAATATATTGTCGACTTAGATGCTGCAAGTTTAGTTACTGGAACAAATAATTATATTGTTGATCAAAAAACAGTAACGGCAACCTTCCAAAACGGTCAGACTGATGAGGTGAAATGGTATTTATTCAGAATTCCTGTTTCCAATTATAATTCAGGAAAACCGAATTTAGGAGGAGAAAAAGATGCGGCTATTCTCAATAATGTAAGATTTGCGAGATTGGTTTTAACAGGTTTTGATCAGCCATCAACTTTGAGATTTGGTACGATGGATCTTGTAAGATCTGACTGGAGAAGATACAGCAAAAATATTGCAAAATTTCAGATTCCTGCTACGCCTAATCCTATAATACCAGATCCAGCACTTGATGAAGGTACCGATTTAGTAAACATAGATAATTTCGAAGTTGGAAGTGTAAATATTGAAGAAAATGCATTAAACCAGCCACCGTATGTACTTCCTCCGGGAATCGACAGACAGGTTCTTAGTGGAAATGCAGGTGCACAGAGACAAAACGAATCTTCACTATACATGAAAGTGAAAAATATGGGAGATGAAGCAAGAGGAGTTTTCAAAAATACTCAGCTTGATATGAGAAGATATAAAAAACTGAGACTTTTTGTTCATGGACAAAATTTGGATAATACATCATCAAATGTATTAGATCAAGATGTTAAATTTTTCATTCGTTTCGGTAGTGATGCTACAGATAACTATTATGAATATGAATCATCATTAAAATATACCTCAATCACTTCAACAACACCTTCTGAAATTTGGCCATTAGAAAATGAAGTGGATTTCAACATTCAGGATTTTGTGGATGCCAAAATACAGAGAGATAAAAATACCAGCTCTATTGTCAAGAGAACATGGATCTCAAACTGGGGGGATGTTAATAAAAGAATTTATATAAAAGGTAGACCATCATTAGGAAATATCACAACTATTATGATTGGGGTGAGAAATAATAATACGAGAATTAATAGAGGTCGAGTTTTATGGGTAAATGAAGTTCGTCTCTCAGAGATTGAAAATGATGGCGGTTATGCAGGAAATGCAAGTTTAAATTTCAACTTAGGAGATTTTGCAACAGTTAATACAAGTGCTTCTTATTCATCAGTTGGTTTTGGAAATATAGATTCCAAACCGGCAGAAAGAAGTCAGGCGACTCAATCTGCGTTCAGTATCAATACCGCAATAAACGTTGATAAATTCTTACCGGAAAAAACAGGGATGAAAATTCCGGTGAACTATTCTTATTCTCAGACCATTGAAGATCCGAAGTATAATCCTTTAGATACCGATGTAGAATTTAGCAAAGCGGCAAACAAAGAAGAACTTAAAAAAGTTGCAAGAACGTATACTCAGCAAAGAAGTATTGGTGTTGTAAATATGCATAAGGAAAGGGTGAAACCAAACAGTAAACCTAAATTTTACGATGTAGAAAACCTTTCATTAACAGCCGTTTATAATGATGATCATTACCGTGATATTTATACCAAGAAAAACTACAGACAGTATTTCAGAGGTTATTTAGATTACAATTATACTTTCAAACCCTGGGTTGTAAAGCCATTCAATAAAATGATTAGCGATACGGCTAAATCCACAAAATATCTGAGATGGATAAAAGAGTTTAATATTAATCCTATCCCGACAAGATTGTCTTTCAGAACTGAGCTTGACAGAAATTATAACGAGCTTGAATTTAGAAATATCGATGCAATTCTCAGCGGAAATCTTAATGATGACTTTGCTGCTTTGAAAAACAGAAACTTCTATTTCGGGTGGCAATATGGTTTAGGATTTAATTTTACTAAATCTTTAAAACTTGAAATAAATTCAGCAACGAGAACTTTAAATGACCAGGTTGATGTCAATACAATGGATAATTCTTCAATTTTTGGAAATATTTTCAGAGCAGGAAGACCCGTTTTGTATAATCACAGAGTTCAGCTGAATTACAAATTACCGTTCCAGTATCTTCCTTATTTAGATTTCATTGATGCAGAATTGGGTTACGGATTTACTTACAACTGGAATGCAAGATCTACTGCGCTTCTTAGAAGTCCGGAAGGAAGTTTAGGTTCAATCGGGCAGAATACCAATATTATTTCGGCAAATGCAAGTGCAGATCTTCCGAAATTCTTTGGTCAGTTCAGCTATTTCAAGAAGATGTCGACTACGCTTCAGAAACGTAAGCAGGAGCAGGATTCATTAAATAATGCTTATACTCAGGCTTGGGAGAAAAACAGATATGCATTCAAGAAGTATAAGTTTAAAAACAAACTTTCTATTTTGCAAAGTGCAGCATTTGTACTGACTTCTATGAAGCAGCTGAATGTAACCTATACAGAAAACAACGGAACTGTACTTCCGGGTCTGCTTTCTGCACCAAATGGTTATGGTTACGGACAGACTTTGGGAGGTCCTTCTTTAGGTTTCCTTTTCGGTTCGCAGGCAGATATCAGAAGATTGGTAATGGAGCGAGGTTGGGTAAGCGATTCGCCTTTCATGATTGATCCTTATATAAAGATGTCAACACGGGAACTCAGATCAGATTTACAGGTTTCGCCAATGAACGATTTTAATTTTAGTTTTAATATTTTACAGACGTACAACAGGAATTTTTCACATACAGGATTTAATTATGTCGATCAGCAGACAGGATTTGCAAACCCGAATCTTACATTTGCGAGTGATATGGTTTCTTATTCGAACACGGTGGTTTTGCTTAATTCTTCCTTTAAAGAAAGTCCGGCTATTTTTGATGCAATCCGGGCAAATGCTAAAGTAATTTCTCAACAATTAGGAGGTGCTTTAAATGCAGACGGATATACAGATGGTCATAGTATCTCAAATGCGTATGTTTTAATTCCTGCATTCCGGGCTGCGATGGAAGGGAAAAATCCTGAAACAATGGGTAATGCCAAAAAAGCAGGCTTCCCGATTCCGAACTGGAGAATTATTTATTCAGGTTTAAGAAATGTCCCGATAATTAATGGCCAGTTCTCCAAGTTTGATATTTTACACAGTTATAGTGCAACGTATACGGCAACCGGAGTTCAGTCGAATATTGATTATTTTAATATTCAAAATGATGTTGAAAATTCTCAGCGAGACGTAAATAATAATTATATCAATCCTTACACATTCTCTCAGGTAAGTTATACAGAATCATTCTCACCATTGATCGGCGTTGATGTTACGATGAGAAATAATATGCAGTTTGGTATTCAGTATAATAAAATGCGTACAATGATTCTTGGTTTGGTTAATCATTCTCTTACCGAAGATTCCAATACAGAATATGTTGTGAGATTGGGGTATATCGTAAGAAACTTCAGATTAGGCACCAATAATCAGAGAGGAGCAAGAGCGAAAGGATCAGATCTGAACATCCGTGGAGATATTTCTCTTCGAGACAGCCGAACAAGTATTATGAATATTCTGCTAAATGATTCTCAGGTAACAGGTGGACAAAGATTAATGAATATTAAACTTTCTGCCGATTATAATGTTTCAGAAAATCTGAATTTAAGATTATTCTACGAACAGATGACTTCGAAATACAAAATCTCAACGGCATTCCCGTTATCAACCATCCGAGCAGGTTTATCTGCAACATTTACTTTTGGTGATTCCGGAGGCCTTTAGAATAAATTGATAAAATCCCTTTCGAAAAAGAAAGGGATTTTTTATTTCACAGCTATTGGAGGATAAGATTTTAATTACTATCTTCGGTAGGTAATAATAATTAATTTAAATCAGAACGAAAGATGCACAGTATTGTGTGTCTTTTGTTTTTTATTGAATTAAGAGATTTTTGTATCAAATCTATGTAATATAATAAATTGAATTATAAAACTTGTTGAAAGTTTTTCTTTGAGTATATCTCTATTTTGAATAAATTTGCTAACATTAAAAAAAGAAAAGAAAAATGAATACACCATCAGAATTAAAATACACCAAAGACCACGAATGGGTGAAAATCGAAGGTAATATTGCTACAATTGGTATCACAGACTTTGCGCAGGGAGAGCTGGGAGATATCGTTTATGTAGATGTAGATACTGTAGATGATGATATCAATGGTGGAGACGTTTTCGGAAGTGTTGAAGCAGTGAAAACAGTTTCAGATTTATTCTTGCCAATTTCAGGAAAAGTTACGGAATTTAATGCTGCCTTAGAAGATCAGCCGGAATTACTAAACACAGACCCTTATGGAAACGGATGGATCATCAAATTGGAAATCGCAGAAGATGCAGATCATTCAGAATTGCTTTCGGCAGAAGAATACCAAGCTGTCATTGGATAAAATTTCAAACATATTTATAAAGATACTGCCCATTTATTGGGCATTTCTTACTTATATGCTCCTGCGTCCCGGAGTCGAAAACCACGAATATTTCTTTATGTTCAACGGAATCGACAAAGTTCTGCACCTGAGCATTTTTGCGGCATTGGGTTTTTGCTTTATTGCTGCCTTTCCCAAAATCAGATTTTCTTATTTTTTTCAGATCATTCTTATTTACGCATTTCTCACAGAAATTTTTCAGGAAGAAATGAAGCTCGGCAGATCCATGGAAACTCTCGACATTGTTGCCGATACTATTGGATGTCTTATTGGTTACTATATATATAGAATACTCATCAAACGTTTTTTCTAATTTTTTTATTGAGATACTTATTACAAGCAGAAAAATATTGTAATCTCGAAAATTACCTGCTCACAAAATTTAAAGTTCTTTACGTTTATTTAATTTTTTTTCATGAGCTTCCACCCGCTCTCTCCTTTATCTTTTGCTCTTTGTTGCTCATCACAAAAGGATGCCGTTTCGATCGGAGCTATGGATTTAGGTTTACGAGAGATCTTATGCTCTTGTATGTTTATATTTATAACTCCCATTCATTATTCCTGAATCAAGATGTAGCTTAACAACAAATTAGCTCCAAGCTTTTACTTAAATTTAATGTAAGGAAAAATTAATTATAATATTACGTTCCCGGATATTGCTCAAAACTTCTACTGAGCTTAATCTTATCAGAATCAACAAATTAGTTTGATCTACAGCTCCTACTTAAATTTAATATGAGCGGAAAATTAATTATAATAATACGTTTCCGGATATTGCTCAAAACTCCCACGAGCTTAATCTTAACAGAATCATCAAAGTAGTTTTATCTACAGCTCCTACTTAAATTTAATGTAAGGAAAAATTAATTATAATAATACGTTTCCGGATATTGCTCAAAACTTCCACTGAGCTGTATCTTAACAGAATCATCAAAGTAGTTTTATCTACAGCTCCTACTTAAATTTAATGTAAGGAAAAATTAATTATAATAATACGTTTCCGGATATTGCTCAAAACTTCCACGAGCTGTATCTTAACAGAATCATTAAAGCAGTTTTATCTACGACTCCGTAGGAGCTAAACCTTTGTAGAAAGATATTTCAAAACAACCAGAGCTCCTTAGGAGCGGCACTTATGTCATCTTTGATAAAAGTTTGCCGGTTCTCGTTTTGTTGATCGCCAAATCTCCTTCAAATCCCCACGAACAGTACTTCTCTTCGTTATATCCACCCCTTTATTGCTCACCGCACATCAAATATCAACCCGTTTGATGCAACCGTAACACCCAACAGTCAAAATTTTCTTTGCACCAAACCAGTGAGTTAAGCTTTAATATGAATTAAATAACAACATTATGTTAAATAAATTAGGTTGGTAAAGGAAAAATTTTCTACTTTTGCCGCACTGAAAAACGAGAGAGCTTCAGTAGCGCAGAGGAGCTTTTAGATAAGCGGGGAACATTAAGAAATACTTTTATTAGGGGATGTGTGATCGAAAGGTGATGCATTATTTAATAGGATATGAATTAAAAAAAACTTTTAAAATTTTTAGAGATAAGAGTTGCGGGGGTTAAAAATATTTGTATCTTTGCAGTCCCAATACGGGGAGCGCAGGAGTAGAATTGAGGAGATGTAAATAAAAGGAATTAAGGTCATCAAAAAACTTTAAATTTTCTTTAAAAACATTTTGTCAATTAGAAATAAAGTTTTACTTTTGCACACGCAAATACGATAAGCGAAACGACAGAAAGTAGCGAAGTAGGAAGCGGAAGATAAGAGATCATTGAAATACAATATAACAACCAAAATAAGGAAAAACTAAAGCGTATTAAATAAACTTTGAGTGAGTCAGACAAACATACAATGGAGAGTTTGATCCTGGCTCAGGATGAACGCTAGCGGGAGGCCTAACACATGCAAGCCGAGCGGTATTTCTTCTTCGGGAGAGAGAGAGCGGCGTACGGGTGCGGAACACGTGTGCAACCTGCCTTTATCAGGGGGATAGCCTTTCGAAAGGAAGATTAATACCCCATAATATATTGACTGGCATCAGTTGGTATTGAAAACTCCGGTGGATAGAGATGGGCACGCGCAAGATTAGATAGTTGGTAGGGTAACGGCCTACCAAGTCAGTGATCTTTAGGGGGCCTGAGAGGGTGATCCCCCACACTGGTACTGAGACACGGACCAGACTCCTACGGGAGGCAGCAGTGAGGAATATTGGACAATGGGTGAGAGCCTGATCCAGCCATCCCGCGTGAAGGACGACGGTTCTATGGATTGTAAACTTCTTTTATACTGGGATAAACCTACTTTCGTGAGAGTAGCTGAAGGTACAGTATGAATAAGCACCGGCTAACTCCGTGCCAGCAGCCGCGGTAATACGGAGGGTGCAAGCGTTATCCGGATTTATTGGGTTTAAAGGGTCCGTAGGCGGATCTGTAAGTCAGTGGTGAAATCTCATAGCTTAACTATGAAACTGCCATTGATACTGCAGGTCTTGAGTAAAGTAGAAGTGGCTGGAATAAGTAGTGTAGCGGTGAAATGCATAGATATTACTTAGAACACCAATTGCGAAGGCAGGTCACTATGTTTTAACTGACGCTGATGGACGAAAGCGTGGGGAGCGAACAGGATTAGATACCCTGGTAGTCCACGCCGTAAACGATGCTAACTCGTTTTTGGGCTTTCGGGTTCAGAGACTAAGCGAAAGTGATAAGTTAGCCACCTGGGGAGTACGTTCGCAAGAATGAAACTCAAAGGAATTGACGGGGGCCCGCACAAGCGGTGGATTATGTGGTTTAATTCGATGATACGCGAGGAACCTTACCAAGGCTTAAATGGGAATTGACAGGTTTAGAAATAGACTTTTCTTCGGACAATTTTCAAGGTGCTGCATGGTTGTCGTCAGCTCGTGCCGTGAGGTGTTAGGTTAAGTCCTGCAACGAGCGCAACCCCTGTCACTAGTTGCCATCATTCAGTTGGGGACTCTAGTGAGACTGCCTACGCAAGTAGAGAGGAAGGTGGGGATGACGTCAAATCATCACGGCCCTTACGCCTTGGGCCACACACGTAATACAATGGCCGGTACAGAGGGCAGCTACTTAGTGATAAGATGCGAATCTCGAAAGCCGGTCTCAGTTCGGATTGGAGTCTGCAACTCGACTCTATGAAGCTGGAATCGCTAGTAATCGCGCATCAGCCATGGCGCGGTGAATACGTTCCCGGGCCTTGTACACACCGCCCGTCAAGCCATGGAAGTTTGGGGTACCTGAAGTCGGTGACCGTAACAGGAGCTGCCTAGGGTAAAACAAGTAACTAGGGCTAAGTCGTAACAAGGTAGCCGTACCGGAAGGTGCGGCTGGAACATCTCATTTTAGAGCGTCTAAAGACGTTAAACAAAACAGTACGCAAGTACAAAAAGTACTTATTTAAAGTTTTTTAGCTTTAGTTTTTTATTTGGTTGTCATATATAATAAAATACAAACCCACTAGAAATTAGTATCAGGGAACAGAAGAGACGGGAGAAGATTTTGTGAATCGTTAAAACTCGAAACACAAAACTCGAAACTCGAAACAACAAAGAGTCTCGTAGCTCAGCTGGTTAGAGCGCTACACTGATAATGTAGAGGTCGGCAGTTCGAGCCTGCCCGAGACTACTAATTGAAGCGGATGGCGAATAGCTTTTAGCTGCTGGCAATTAGTCAATAGCAAGAAGCGATAAGCTGGAAGCACCTAGAGGGGGAATTAGCTCAGCTGGCTAGAGCGCCTGCCTTGCACGCAGGAGGTCAAGGGTTCGACTCCCTTATTCTCCACCATCACCGATGGTTTATTCTTAAAAAAGCAGATAGAGCCAAAAACAATATTTTGCGGAATAGATCAGAAGTAGCAAAAAGATCATTGACATTAACGGTAAAGATATCACAAAGAGAAAACCGAGCGCAATAAAGCGTTTGAGTTTACAAAAATATTTTAGCAGCAATGCTAGGAAAAAAATACTGAACTAATGTAACAATTAGGAAAGAAATCGTTAAGGGCGTATGGCGGATGCCTAGGCTTTCAGAGGCGACGAAGGACGTGGTAAGCTGCGAAAAGCTCGGGGGATTGGCACACACGAATTGATCCCGAGATGTCCGAATGGGGCAACCCGTCTGGTTGAAGACCAGTCATCCCGCTTAATGCGGGAAGCAAACCAGGAGAACTGAAACATCTAAGTACCCTGAGGAAAAGAAATCGAAGAGATTCCGTAAGTAGTGGCGAGCGAACGCGGATTAGCCCAAAAGCTTTTATATGTTTAATAGAATGTTCTGGAAAGAACAGCCGTAGAGGGTGATAGCCCCGTATATGAAAGGCATATTAGAGTGATAAATGAGTAGGGCGGGACACGTGAAATCCTGTTTGAATATGGGGGGACCATCCTCCAAGGCTAAATACTCCTGAAAGACCGATAGTGAACAAGTACTGTGAAGGAAAGGTGAAAAGCACTTCGAATAGAAGGGTGAAATAGAACCTGAAACCGTACGCCTACAAGCGGTCGAAGCCCACAAGTTGGGTGACGGCGTGCCTTTTGCATAATGAGCCTACGAGTTAATGTTACTAGCGAGGTTAAGTACTTCAGGTACGGAGCCGGAGCGAAAGCGAGTCTGAATAGGGCGCTTAGTTAGTAGTATTAGACGCGAAACCTTGTGATCTACCCATGGGCAGGTTGAAGCTTTGGTAACACAAAGTGGAGGACCGAACCGGTTGACGTTGAAAAGTCTTCGGATGACCTGTGGGTAGGGGTGAAAGGCCAATCAAACTGGGAGATAGCTCGTACTCCCCGAAATGCATTTAGGTGCAGCGTCGTGTATAAGTTTATTAGAGGTAGAGCTACTGATTGGATGCGGGGGAGTCAAATCCTACCAATTCCTGACAAACTCCGAATGCTAATAAATGTTCCACGGCAGTGAGGGCGCGGGTGCTAAGGTCCGTGTCCGAGAGGGAAAGAACCCAGACCAACAGCTAAGGTCCCCAAATATATGTTAAGTTGAAGCAACGCGGTTGGACTGCATTGACAGCTAGGATGTTGGCTTGGAAGCAGCCATTCATTTAAAGAGTGCGTAACAGCTCACTAGTCGAGCGGTCCGGCATGGATAATAATCGGGCATAAACATATTACCGAAGCTATGGATTTACAGTCATAGGACTGTATCTGGTAGGGGAGCATTCTATAGGCACAGAAGCTGAGTCGTGAGTCTTGGTGGAGCGTATAGAAAAGAAAATGTAGGCATAAGTAACGATAAAGCGGGCGAGAAACCCGCTCACCGAAAGACTAAGGTTTCCTCAGCCATGCTAATCAGCTGAGGGTTAGTCGGGACCTAACGCGAACCCGAAAGGGGTAGTGGATGGACAATGGGTTAATATTCCCATACTTGCTCACACTAAAAAGGGGACGGAGTGCCGTACTTACTGGAGACTGACGGAATAGTCAAGACCTAGCCTTCGGGCGAAGTTGCTGTAAGGAAAGTGCTTCCAAGAAAAGCCGAAGTGAAGCAACCCGTACCAAAACCGACACAGGTAGTCGAGGAGAGAATCCTAAGGTGCTAGAGTGAATCATGGTTAAGGAACTAGGCAAAATAGTCTCGTAACTTCGGAAGAAGAGACGCCATCAGCAATGGTGGCCGCAGTAAAGAGGCCCAGGCGACTGTTTATCAAAAACACAGGACTCTGCTAAATCGAAAGATGCTGTATAGGGTCTGACACCTGCCCGGTGCTGGAAGGTTAAGGAAGGGCGTTAGCAGCAATGCGAAGCGTTTGACTGAAGCCCCAGTAAACGGCGGCCGTAACTATAACGGTCCTAAGGTAGCGAAATTCCTTGTCGGGTAAGTTCCGACCTGCACGAATGGTGTAACGATCTGGGCACTGTCTCAACCATGAGCTCTGTGAAATTGTAGTCTCGGTGAAGATGCCGAGTACCCGCAATGGGACGAAAAGACCCTGTGAACCTTTACTATAACTTCGTATTGACTTTGAGTAAGTAATGTGTAGGATAGGTGGGAGACTATGAAGCAGGCACGCTAGTGTTTGTGGAGTCAACGTTGAAATACCACCCTTTACTTACTTGGAGCCTAACTTCTGAAAGGAAGGACACTGCGTGGTGGGTAGTTTGACTGGGGTGGTCGCCTCCAAAAGAGTAACGGAGGCTTTCAAAGGTACCCTCAGCACGCTTGGTAACCGTGCGTAGAGTGTAATGGCATAAGGGTGCTTGACTGTGAGACCTACAAGTCGATCAGGTGCGAAAGCAGGACATAGTGATCCGGTGGTTCCGTATGGAAGGGCCATCGCTCATAGGATAAAAGGTACTCCGGGGATAACAGGCTAGTCTCCCCCAAGAGCTCACATCGACGGGGAGGTTCGGCACCTCGATGTCGGCTCGTCACATCCTGGGGCTGGAGAAGGTCCCAAGGGTTGGGCTGTTCGCCCATTAAAGTGGCACGCGAGCTGGGTTCAGAACGTCGTGAGACAGTTCGGTCTCTATCTATTGCGGGCGTTAGATGTTTGAGAGGGCTTGAATCTAGTACGAGAGGACCGATTTGAACAAACCTCTGGTGTATCAGTTGTTCCGCCAGGAGCACCGCTGAGTAGCTACGTTTGGAAGAGATAAGCACTGAAAGCATATAAGTGCGAAACTCGCCTCAAGATGAGACATCTTTTAAGGGTCGTTGGAGATGACGACGTTGATAGGCTACAGGTGTAAAGTTGGTAACAGCATAGCCGAGTAGTACTAATTACCCGTAGATTTATAGCCTGATTGGCTGATGCTTTATTGCGCAATTAAAGGTTCTCTCTTTGTGAATGTTTTTATCGATTAAAATCAGAAGTTAGAAACTAGAGATTAGAAGTTAGTCATTCACTAACCTCTGACGACTAAAATCTAACCTCTTAATATACAGCCTTTAGGGTGGTTTTAGCGGTGGGGCTCACCTGTTCCCATTCCGAACACAGAAGTTAAGCCCACCAGCGCCGATGGTACTGCGAAAGCGGGAGAGTAGGTCGCCGCCAGTTTTTATTCAACTCCTCAATCGAAAGATTAGAGGAGTTTTTTGTTTTAAGTCTCATACAGTCTCATAAAGTTTCATACAGTCTTATACATCTTTGTATCAGACTTTTTTGGATATAAACTAAAGGATATGCAAAAAGAATTCAAATTAACAATTTAAAAAGGCAAAGGGCAAATTCAAATGCAAAAGGCAAAAGACAAATGCAAAAAGAAAACAACATCCAAAATGTAAGTTTTAATATTCTTAGTTCAATATTTATAGTTCAAAACTGAAACACCATTACCAAAATTAAAACTTCAGAGCTCAACATGAAAATTCTAAATTCTCTGCTGTAAATTATATTGATAGTCAACATCGGAAATTTCTTATCCAAGCTCAAAATTCAGATTCATTTATAGTATAAACTTTATATTAAAGCTGACTAGAATTAACAGCAAAAATCTTGAAAAAGTAATGAATCTAGTAGTTAATGTTTTTAGAATAGTAGTGACTTTAATGCACACTTATTGTAAATAACATTTTACTATCATAAGTAGCTGAAGAAATGTTTCTTGAAACTTCAGAGTATAGGTTACCCCGCAGCACGAAATGGTAAGCTGGTGGAATTGATGCTGGAAGTAAGGGAGTGAGGAGTAGTAGCGAATAGCTGGAAATATCTCCTAAAGTAATCTATAATTATTATAACTTACTTTATTATAAAAATCAGAGTAATAGATATTATTGAATTGTTTAAAGTTTGAAAATTCGTAAATTTGCAGTATGATAAAAATTGGCAATATAGAACTGCCGGAATTTCCGCTTTTGTTGGCTCCGATGGAAGATGTGAGTGACCCTCCATATAGACGTTTGTGTAAATTGCATGGAGCGGATTTGATGTATTCAGAATTTATTTCTTCTGAAGGATTAATACGTGACGCGATAAAAAGTAGAAAAAAACTGGATATTTTCGATTATGAAAGACCTGTCGGAATCCAGATTTTTGGTGGTGATGAAGAGGCAATGGCTATGTCTGCAAGGATTGTAGAAACTGTGAATCCTGATTTAGTAGATATTAATTTCGGGTGTCCTGTTAAAAAAGTAGTTTGTAAAGGTGCAGGTGCAGGAGTTTTGAAAGATGTCGATATGATGGTGCGTTTAACGAAAGCTGTTGTCAGTTCTACGAGCCTTCCTGTAACGGTAAAAACGCGTTTAGGATGGGACAGTAATTCAATTAACATCGATGAAGTTGCTGAACGTTTACAAGAAACAGGAATTAAGGCTTTAACCATTCATGCGAGAACGCGTGGACAAATGTATAAAGGCGAGGCTGACTGGGAACATATTTCAAGGATTAAACAAAATCCTAATATCGAAATTCCTATTTTTGGAAATGGAGATATCGATTCACCCGAAAAAGCTTTAGAATACAAGCAGAAATATGCATGTGACGGAATTATGATTGGTCGTGCTGCAATTGGTTATCCATGGATTTTTAATGAAATTAAGCACTTTTTTAAGACTGGTGAGAATTTGGCTGCTCCAACAATTTCAGACCGTTTACTGGCTGTTCGTCAACACGCTGAATGGAGTGCAGAATGGAAAGGTGAAAAGTTAGGATTAATTGAAATGAGACAACATTACAGCAATTACTTCCGTGGAATTCCGCATTTCAAAGATTTCAGAAGAAAGTTTTTAGAAGTATACAGTTTGGAAGAAATGGATGCTGTAATCCTGGAAACACAAGATTTTTACGCAGAATATCAAGCTCAGCAAGTATAAAATAACCCATCAAACTTTGATGGGTTTATTTTATCAATCTAATTTATTCAGTAATCCTGAGAGGAAGATTCATTTTTTATAAGTGCAATAGCTGAAGAAGTCCCAATTCTTTTTACCCCCAATTCAATCATCTTTTCGGCATCTTCGGGAGTTCTTACTCCACCCGCAGCTTTCACGGGAAGTTTTCCGGCGTTATTGAGCATTATTTTGATACCTTCGAAGGTAGCTCCGTTTGGTTTTCCAGCTTCTGTTACAAAAAAACCTGTTGAAGATTTTACAAAAATATTTTTTAAATCTTTTTCCTGGAAATTCTTTTCTGCCCAAGTTGAAATATTTTTTGTAATGTCTGCAATCTGCTCATCTGTCAAAGCAGCAATTTCGATAATCCATTTTACTACTTTATGATGCTGAACACATAATTCGGTACATTTTAGAAACTCATCTTTTATTACGCTTAAATCTCCTTTAAGATAAGATTGGTAATTGATAACAAAATCCAGTTCATCTGCTCCGTTATTAATAGCTTGTAAAGCTTCAGACAGTTTTTCATCAACAGAATTAGTTCCTTCATGAAAGCCAATCACTGTTCCTAAAACAACATCAGAATTCTTTTCATTTAAAAAAGTTTTAATATCAGGAACATAATCAGGACGAATCATCACTGCAAAAATTTGATGATCTGTCGCTTCCTGAGCCAGATCTTTTACTTTCTGTAAGGTCTCTTCATCGGAAAGACCAGATTGTTGCGGAGTTTTTAAATAGGTCGAATCTAAATATTGTGCGATGTTCATGATAGTTAAACTTTCAGTTGTCGGGAAATACCTTGTTCCAAAGATATGAAAGTTTCAGTTCTTGTTACACCTTTCAGTTTTTGAAGTTTGCTTAAGATCTGCATTAAATGATCATTGTCTTTGCATAATACTTTTATGAAAATTGTATAATTTCCTGTCGTGTAGTGCGCTTCTACAACTTCATTTACTTCTTTTAAAGATTTTACCACATCGGTGTAATGACTGGGTTGATCCAGAAACATTCCGATATATGAAACCACTTTATAACCTATTTTTCTTGGATTTAGAAAAGAAATAGAATTTTCAATAACGCCTGCCTGTTCCAGTTTTTTGATTCGCTGATGAACTGCTGTTGTGGAAATCCCTACTTGTTTAGAGATATATGCCAATGAACTCTTAGAATTATCCATTAGCATATAGATAATTTCTTTGTCTAGAGGGTCTAATTCGTAAATTGTATTGTTTGTGTTTTTCATCTTGATATCTATTACTTTATACTCAATTATTTTCTTTAAAAGTCATGTAAACCGGAAAATGATCACTAAAACCACCAAGATACCTTGTTCCTGCATACGTTCTGAAAGGTCTTCCTTCAAAGCCCCGGTTTTTGGTACTTATGCTTTCAGGACTAAAAATTTTAGCTTCCTGAAAAGATAATGATGCTCCAATCTCAAAAAAAGAATCAGACAGCAAAATCTGGTCAAACAGTAATCCGGATTTATAATGAAAAGCAGAATATTTTTTAGATGAAAACAGCCTTTGAAAAGGATTGTGCATGATCCTTTTCTCTTTCTCTGAATCGTCGTAAAGAATGTTAATTATATTTTCATCATCCGGGTTTTGATTAAAATCACCGCACAAAATGACGTGTTCTTTTTCTTTTATAATGTTTAAAATTCTGTTGCGAATTTCATTCATGATAAATTTTCGTTTGGGCTGATTAATGTCTTTTTCTCTTTTCGAGGGAAGATGAGCAACAAAAACATTCATTAGTTCTCCTTTACATTTTAGCTTTGCAAAAAGAACATCCCTTGTGGTGTCATAATTGTCGGGGTCGTTATCTACAATTTCAAAAAAGAAAGTAATTGGTTCAGAATCTATGATTTCAACTTTCGATTTGTCATATAAAAGAGCAACGTCTACTTTTCGCTCATCCAAAGAATTATAATGTACAATTCCGTACTGTGAGCTGAAAGGATCAAGCTGTACAAGCTCTTCGAGAACCTTTTTTCCAGAAATTTCACATAAACCGATGATGGCTGGTAAAACTCCGTTTTCTTCCTTCATTAAACGAAAAACATGTGCAATTTTTGAAAGTTTAATTCTGTACTTTCTGTCGTCCCAGTTTCTTAACCCTGATTTTGTGGGGTCGAGTTTATGTATCTGCGGCGGATCGGGCAAAAATAAATTTTCAACATTGTAAAAAGCAAAAAGCTCCATCAACACTTTTTCTAATTGTAGTATCTTAAAATTAATTTAATTATCATTTCTGTATATTAAAATTTTAAGTATAAATAAATTTACATTTAAAATATAATAATGTTATCAGTATAACCAATAAGTCACAAATCTACAACATAAATTCTAGATTATACCGTGCTTTTATGATTAAAAAATAATCCATTTAAAAGTGAAATAGATAGGATAAAAAACTAAAGTATGGTATTAAAAATGTAAAATTTTCAACAATAATTATTTATTGCCTAAGTTTTATTATTTATTCTAAAAGATCAGGTCGCTTTTCTGTGGTAATTTTTATAGCTTGCTCGTGTCTCCACTCTTCTATTTTGGCAAAATTTCCGCTTAAAAGGATTCTTGGAACTTCCAAACCTTTGTAATTTTCCGGTCTTGTATAAATCGGTGGAGAAAGTAGATCATCCTGAAAACTATCTGTTAAAGCACTTTGCTCGTCATTCAAAACTCCCGGAACAAGGCGAATAATAGAATCTGCCAAAACACATGCGGCCAATTCACCGCCTGTCAATACAAAATCTCCGATAGAAATTTCTTTGGTTATATGCAGATCTCTCAAACGCTGATCAATTCCCTTGTAATGACCACATAAAAAAATTAGATTTTTTTTAATAGAAAGTGTATTGGCAATTTTTTGGTTTAAAGTTTGTCCGTCGGGTGTTAAATAAATAATTTCATCATAATCACGCTGAGATTTAAGTTCAGAAATACATTTATCCAAAGGCTCAATCATCATCACCATTCCTGCACCTCCTCCGTAAGGTTCGTCATCAATTTGACGGTGCTTGTTGATCGACCAGTCTCTCAATTGATGAAAATGTACTTCTACAATACCTTTATCTACTGCTCTTTTCAAAATAGAAGTTTGGAACGGACTTACCATTAATTCTGGAAGCACGCTTATAATGTCAATTCTCATTGCTGCGTATTATTTTTTTGAGATGGCGAAATAATCAATCGAAGAGAAGAATCTTTATTAAAATAACTCCACATCCAGTTGAAAAAGATCGCCAGTTTATTTCGAACGCTCAAAATAAGCATTAAATGTAAGAACATCCAAAAATACCAGGCTAAAAATCCCTGAAATTTTATGAATGGTAAATCGACAACAGCTCTGTGTTTTCCGATTGTCGCTAAAGAACCCTGATCTTTATACTCATATTCTACCCAATCATTTTTACTTTTCCTCAGAAAATTTTTGCCCAAATTTTTTGCCTGATTGATGGCAACATTAGCAACCTGAGGATGACCTTGAGGATATTTCGGGGTTTCCATATAGGAAATATCTCCGATAGCGTAAATATTTTCGTAACCTTTTACTTTATTGAAACGATCGACAATGTATCTGTTTCTGACTAGATTTTCAGTAGGAAAACCATCAATTACGTTTCCTGTAACGCCTGCAGCCCAGATTACATTGTTTGACGGAATTTCTTTGCCGCTTTTCATGTAAACTTTATCGCCGTCATAATCTGTTACTACTTCACCACTGAGGAATTTTACGCCAAGCTCTTTTAAATATTTTTCAGATTTTTCCTGAGCTTCAGGACTCATTACAGCAAGAGGCTTTTCGGTGGAACTTACCAAAATAATTTCAAGCTGATCAAAATTCATATAAGGATAATCACGGGGAAGAATTTCTTTTTTCATTTCTGAAAAAGCTCCGGCTAATTCTACTCCGGTCGGCCCGCTTCCTACGATAACGATATTCCAGTTTCCGTTGTCACTTCGGCTTTTCTCAAGAATCAGTTTTTCAAAAGTCATTAAAACATGATTTCTGATTCCGATGGCTTCCTGGGTATTTTTCATCCCGAAAGCCTTGGTTTCAAGATCTTTGTTGCCGAAAAAATTAGTTTTACAACCTGTTGCGATAATTAATTTGTCATAGGTAAATTCAGCTTCGTCTGTGATCACTTTATTGTTGGCGTGATCGATAGATTTTACATCGGTCAGGCGGAACTGTGTATTTCTGGATTGCTGAAAAATTTTTCTGAAAGGAAAAGATATATTGGAAGGCTCTATCCGTCCACATGCAACCTGATAAAAAAGCGGCTGAAACATATGATGGTTTACTTTGTCGAGAACAATTACTTTTTTGTTTTTATTGTTCAGCGTTTTTGCAAGCTGCAAGCCGGCAAAACCACCTCCAATGATGATAATCTTTTCACGTGTTTCCATAATATCAAATTTACTGATTTTATTTAGTAATGTAAGCCTTAAAAAGTTAGTTTTGCAAAACTTAATGAGCGATAAAAAATACACCAAAAAAACTGCCAAAAACATACATAAGAAGAGACGAAAGAACTATTTTTTGCGTCGTAAAATTGTATTGGCAATATTGGTGATTGCACTTATCGGAACGGGTTTATATCTGAAGCAGTCAATAAGTTACTATTACGCTTTATACTTTAATAAATTCACTCATAAGAAGCTGAAAAATAATGAAAATGAAACTTTGAGAATTCAGAAAATTCTTGCTGATAATCTCGATAAAACATATGGTTTTGATATTTCTCATTATCAAAATACAAAGGATATAAAATGGGACAGTCTGAGTATCGGAAACAAAACAATACCTCTGGAATTTGTGGTGATGAGAGCTACGATGGGAAATCGAAATGCTGATAAAAATTTTGATGAATTTTGGGCATCTGCAAAAAAGCATAATCTTATTCGTGGAGCTTATCATTTTTACCGAGCAGATGAAGACCCGGTGATCCAGGCTAATAATTTTCTTGAAAATGTAAAGCTTGAAAATGGAGATCTACCACCTGTTTTAGATATTGAAAAAATTCCGAGAACAAAATCCAGTAAAAAACTGATTGAAGATTTAAAAGTCTGGTGTAAAATTGTGGAAGAAACGTATGGCGAAAAACCAATCATCTATACTTATTACCATTATTACAAAGATTTTCTGAGAGGTGAGTTTGATGATTATCCGATTTGGCTTGCCAATTACAATGATGTTCCCGAACCTTCCCCTGAAGATCAATGGCAGTTTTGGCAGTTCACAGAAAACGGAATTGTCTATGGAATTAATTCTAAAATAGATCTCAATATTTATAATGGCGGAATCTGGTCGCTGAAGAGTTTGACTTTGGATTAACTGAATATTAATAATTACAATTTTATTAAAAATCACCCTTTTGGGTGATTTTTTTATTTGCTAAAAATTCTAATATTTGTGATAAACTATAAACTTGAAAACTCGATTACGAATGCTTTGTGTATTAGTCGATGTTCCTTTTAAAAAAAACTAACTAAAAACAAAATAATTATGAGAACAAAAATTTTATTGCTGATTATGATTGGATTGGGAAAGATTATTTCAGCGCAGGGATGCATAGATTCAAATCATGATGTTTTAAAGAACTCTTCACAAATTTGTATTAATCCATTTGATATGGATGATTATCCTAAAGGAATTAAATTTAAAAAAGGAACTACTTTAAAGTTTGTAATAAAAAATGTAAATCCTCTGAAGGTTAAAGGTAGCAATATAGTAAGTAAAGTTGAAAATTTTCAATTTGAAGTACCTAAATTAATTCAAGATAATAATATTACTTCAAAAGAGAAAGATAGCAATAAAGATAATCAGAAGGGTAGAAATCCTGCATCGACCTCCTTTGTTACCAAAGATGATTTTATTGAAGAGTATAAAAATTTTTTAGAAATTATGTCAGTAATTGAGAAGAAGGCTAATTTTAACAACTTGCTAATTAATTTAATTGGAGATAATGTTTTTATAAAAAATACTGATGTACTTAAAAACAATGTTGAAAAAATATACGAAAGTACATATGATCTTGATGATTTAATATCACAAGATATGTTGGAATTACAAAAGTCTTATTTGGAACTAAAAAATATTTACGACGAAATCAATAAAGCATCAAGTGATATTTCTATTTCTGGAACAATTTCAATTAACGGTTCAACAGCAAAATTAGATAATACAAAACTAGTGACAAATAAACTAATGTATGAAGAAGAATTTAATGTTGCTAAAAAGGCTGTGGAAATTATTAATGATGAAAAAAAGAAAAATGATTTAATTATTAAGGCTATTGGAGGAATTAATACCTATCAATTAATCAAAAATAATGATTTTACTGAAATAACTAATGCAATACAATTAAATGATGATGCTACTATTGTTACACCTATTTTAATCGGAAAGGATGATAAAGAGTTAGTAAAGTTCAATCCTATTAAAATTACAACTTATGGAGGTATTAAGGTTAACTTTAGTTCGGGCTATATGTTAAGTTTTATTAGCAATGATGATTATCATTTAAAATATAATAATGAAGGAGGAGCAGTTGGAGTATATAAAAATGAAAATAGTATTCTTAATCATGCTTTGGGAGCTTTAGCACATGTTTTTTGGGATGAAGGAAAAACATATATGTTTGGTTTATCTTCTGGGATAAGTGTAAATACCGATGCTAAACTTAATTTTTATGCAGGTCCATCATTTGCATTTTTAGAAAAAAACAGGTTGATTTTCACAGGCGGACTTTCTTTCGTAAATGTAAAAAGATTGAATAGAAATAATTTAACTTCTAATGATGAGTTTATAAGCCCAAATCATTTAGATATTACCTATTCTGAAATTTATAAACCAGCAGTTTTTTTTAGTGTAACTTATAATTTATTTTCTAAAAGTGATGAAGCTAAGTGAATCAACTAAATTTTTAATTCAACGAATAATTCTTTTATGATATAAAAAAAACCTTCCGCACGGAAGGTTTTTTTTATATCATAAAAGATTAAATCAATTACAAAGAAGCTGCATGAATCAACATATCAACCAATTTGTTTGAATAACCCATTTCGTTGTCATACCAAGAAACAAGTTTCACGAAGTTTGGAGAAAGCATAATACCTGCATCTTTGTCGAAGATTGAAGTTCTCTTATCACCTACGAAATCCTGAGAAACTACGGCATCTTCAGTATATCCAAGAATACCTTTCAATTCACCTTCAGAAGCTGCTTTTATAACTGCACAAATTTCTTCGTAAGAAGCACCTTTTTCAATTCTTACGGTTAAATCTACTACAGAAACATCAACAGTCGGTACTCTGAAAGACATCCCTGTCAATTTTCCGTTCAAAGAAGGAATTACTTTTCCTACTGCTTTTGCAGCACCTGTAGAAGAAGGAATGATGTTATTTAGAGCAGCTCTACCGCCTCTCCAGTCTTTCATTGAAGGACCGTCAACTGTTTTCTGGGTTGCTGTTGTAGCATGTACAGTTGTCATTAAACCTTCTACAATTCCGAAGTTATCGTGAATCACTTTAGCCAAAGGAGCTAAACAGTTTGTAGTACAAGAAGCGTTTGATAAGATTTTTACATCGTCAGTAAGTTCTTTGTGGTTTACACCCATTACAAACATTGGCGTATCATCTTTAGAAGGAGCAGAAAGTATTACTTTTTTTGCACCTGCTGTAATATGTTTTGCAGCACTTTCTTTATCTAAGAATAAACCGGTTGATTCTACTACGTAATCAGCACCGATTGCGTCCCATTTTAGGTTAGCCGGGTCTTTTTCTGCAGTAACTCTGATTTTTTTACCGTTTACCACAAGATCGTTACCTTCTACAGAAACTTCCCCTGGGAAAACTCCGTGTACAGAATCGTATTTTAACATGTAAGCCATGTATTCTGCATTGATAAGATCGTTGATTCCTACAACTTCGATGTTGCTTCTTTCTGTCATTGCTCTGAAAACAAGACGACCGATTCTACCAAAACCGTTAATACCTACTTTAATTGTTGACATAGTGTTTTACTTTTTTTAAAAATTATATTAAATAGTTAGATTGCTAAAATTTCTGAAATCAACAAAAGATCTTTATTGATTTCGTTGTGTTTTTTAATGGCTTCTTCAATCGGAGTGTACGTTAAATCGTTAGAACGCATTCCTGCCATTACGTTGGTTTGTCCTTCCATTAATCCTACCACAGCTCCGTAACCCAGTCTGCTTGCTAAAACCCGGTCTGCACAGCTCGGGGAACCGCCTCTTTGCATGTGTCCTAAAATAGCAACCCGAATGTCATAATCAGGGAATTCTGATTGTGTTTTTTCTGCTAATTCGTAAACATTGGCTAGTTTTTCACCTTCTGCTACCACAACGATGCTTGAAGATTTTCCTGTTTTCTCGGCATTTCTGAATTTGATGAATAAATCATCAATACTGTCTTTTCTTTCAGGGATTAAAATTTCCAAAGCTCCGGTTGCCAAACCACTGTTTAAAGCGATAAATCCTGCGTCACGTCCCATCACCTCAACAAAGAAAACTCTGTTGTGAGAAGTTGCCGTATCACGGATTTTATCAATTGCATCCATGGCGGTGTTTAATGCGGTATCGTAGCCAATGGTGTTGTCGGTTCCAAAAATATCGTTGTCGATAGTTCCCGGAACTCCTATTGTTCTGATTCCGAATTCTTCATTGAAGATTTTTGCCCCGGTAAAAGTTCCGTCTCCGCCGATACAAACCAAGCCTTCAATACCATATTTTTTACAGTTTTCAAAAGCTTTTCGGCGACCTTCTTCTGTTCTGAATTCTTTGGAACGGGCAGATTTTAGAATTGTACCACCCTGATTGATTATATTTTTTACGGAACGAGGCCCCATTTTCAGGAAATCATCGTGGATAAGACCATTATAACCTTCTCTTACTCCGTAACATTCGATATTGTAATAATTTGCAGTTCTAACGACTGCTCTTAATGCTGCATTCATACCCGGAGAATCGCCTCCAGAAGTAAGAACTGCAATTTTTTTTACAGCACTTTCTTTCATCTAGTAAAAAATTTCAAAAACAAATTTACGAAAACAAGTTCAGATAATCGTAGTATCTGGAGAATAACTTTCAGGAATGAATATTTAAGGGTTTTAATAAATTTTGATATTTATTTTTAGTTTAATAATCTTTTAAAGAGCAGAGTTCAAACAAAATAATATTAAATAATCGGTCTTGATTTGTTTTAAAAATTATTAGATTCTCCGTAATCTCTTATAATTGAAAGTCTTTGTATTTCCTTGTTAAGTTTAGACCTTTGTACAACCCAAAGAAAGTTTAATGTTTAAAATTCTTTTTTTTGACTTTGCATTAAATTTTAATGTTGTAAATAATAATTAATGTTCATAGTATTTAAAAGATATTTCACTTCAATGTAAAATTTTAATATTTCTATATCATTAGAAATTAATATCTTGTGATACCAAATTTTAAATATTTAAATCATGAAAAAATGTGTATTCTACCTGCTCACAGTTTTTGCGCTGAGCTCATGTTCTACAGAAGAGATGCAAACCAGTTCGGTTGAAGCAGAAATTGTACAAACCGATCCATTAAGTGCAAGACAAATCAACGATCAAATTAATCAAACCACTAAAACAAAAGGAAAATTTTCCTGGAATGAAGCTTCTTCCCATTTTTTATGGAGCGGAATTGTTCAGGGAAATAAATTGGCTTCTATCGGTTTTGGGGATTCAAAAGATGATTTCGACAGAAGTAAATCTGCCAATTCTGAGACTTTACAGAATGAAATTTTAAAAGTAATTCAACAATATGAAGGCAAAAAAGACAGAGTTTTGTTGGCTTCAGACGAATATTTAAATCAGATTGATGTCTATATAGAAAAGCAGGAAACCGTGATTGCCCTGAGAAAACTCAAATCAATCCGTTATTTCGAGCCTGCAGATTACCGTTATTTTGAAAATGAAAATAAGATCAATGGATCTACAGCAAAATCAAGCGGAAGTTCTTCAGGTTGTGGTCTGGAATCTGAAGCTTTAAATGCAGCAGATTACACAACGGTTTCTCCCAACGCAAAAGCACCGTGGTCATTTGCCAAACATAATATTACAAGCGCATGGAATTACAGCACCGGAGCCGGAGTTACCATCGGATTAATTGATTCCGGAGTTTCTTTTAATCAAAGTTTATTGAGTGGAAGTTTTAATAATGGTTCATCTTCAGGAAGAACAATCAGTAAAAACGGAGTATATGTAGATTCTGTTTGGCCGTGGAGTTCGGGTTATGACGGAGCAGATGATAAATGCGGTCACGGAACGAGTATGGCTTCTGCGATGGCGGCTCCGAGAAACAATTTAGGACAACCTGTTGGTGTTGCTTATAATTCAAATCTAATTTCTTATCGTGCGGCTTCCAATGTGGTTTTAGACGGGTATCACGAACAGGAAGGTGTGAAAATCGCCTTTACAAATCTTGGAAACACAGCAAGCGTAAAAATTATTTCAATGTCGATGGGACATATTTTCTCAGTCGGAAAAATTGAAGACGGTGTAAAATATGCGTATTCTAAAGGAAAACTGATTTTCTGCGCAGGCGGAACTTCAACAAGCTTTACCACTTTTGTTGGCGTAATTTTCCCGGCTTGGATGCCCGAAACACAGGCAATTACAGGTGTGAAAGAAAACACATCTAATCAAAAATGTGATGTGTGTCATTCAGGAAGTGAAATTGATTTTACGTATCAGATGGAAAGAGCTTCAGGAAACAATATTCCGGTGTTGAGTTATTATAACGGACAGACAGATTATGTAGGTGGTTCTTCCGTTGCAACTGCTTCTACCGCAGGAATTGCAGCTTTGGTGTGGTCTAAAAATCCTTCTTGGACAAGAGATCAGGTTTTAAATAAAATGAGACAGTCTGCAACGTATTATCCAACCAAAAATGCAGATTTCGGATATGGAAACATTAATGTTTTACAGGCTGTGCAATAAATTTTAAATCAATTTACATAATGAAAGCTTCCGTTTTTGGAAGCTTTTTTATTTAAACTAATCACCTGGTTGATAATCCAACGGCAACAATTTTTCAATTTTATCTTTGGCAAAATTTCCTTGATTGGTTAATTGACCGGGATTTGACGTGTTTCCGTTATCATAAATTTCATAAGATTGATTTTCAGGATGAAGAAATGATGTCTGAATAATTGGGAAACTGCTTTTCACAAAATTGCCTTTAACCAATTCGTAGAAATACTTTTTGAAATTAATCTGCATCATATAGTCATAGTCTAGAAATAATTTTCCATCAGTCTTTTTAGTATAATCAGACTCCGGAATCTGGATTTTTGTGACTGCAATCTTGTATGGTGGTTCGTTTCTTTTTTTGGTTCCAATATCAAGTAAATCGGGTGGAACTTGTGTTATTGTTTTAGATTTTAAAGATTGGGCAAAATCTTTTAAGCGTTGTAACTCTTCTTCTGTAGGGTATTTTGAATTAGGATATTTTGTAATCTGATTTACAATAAAACCTTCACTTTTCACTGTTTCCGTGAAGACCGAACGGAAAAAATGCACCTGGCTTCCATCATAAGCGTTTATTCGGTTGAGTTTTACTTTGTCTGTATTTTTAGTTTCCTTAAAAAAGCTTGTCCCTATAAATCTTGTTGTGTTTTCATCAAAACTGGCAATAAATTCTTCGAGATTATAGTCAATTGTGTAACCCAGATTTTTATTTTCTATAATTAAAGTCTGCGGAGCTTTTACTCTTAAAATTTTATTTGTTTTATCGTAAGAAAACTTCAATGAACGTTGATTTTTGATCCTCACATTTACCTGATCTTCACCAATAAAAGAATCCAGGAAAAATTTGATGTAATCTTTATAAGCTTTCTCAGTAAACGGAATAATGACAACTTCTTCAATCTCTTTGGCTTTAATCAAAACCACTTTTAGTTTTTTATTTAAAACTTCGGAAGTATTGACGGTAAAAGTTTCGTAATTATCTTTTTTGAAAACTAAACTGTTGTTATTTTTGGAATTGAGATTTAAAGAAAAACTTCCATCTTCGGCAGAAACAGTTCCGGTTCTTGTTCCATCAAGATAAATATTCACATTCGCAATCGGTTTTTCGATGTCATTGACGACTGTTCCTTTTATAGTCTGCGATAAAAGTACATACAACGGACACAAAATAAAAAAAAGTAATATTGCGTTTTTCATGGTAAACAATATTACTAATTTTATAGTGATAAAAAAAGTTTGTTGAGGAAATTTAACTTATCCGATTTTCACACTCGTCATACTCAGCGAACCGCCAATTAACTCATCATTAAACAAAAACAGTTCTTCCGATTTATTTTTTAAACCTAAAGAATAAATCAATGGCAAATAATGATCGGGAGTAGGAATTGCGTATTGTAATGAAGTTCCTTGTTTTTGATAATCAATTAAATTTTGAAAATTTCCGTCCAAGAGCCAATTATTGGTGAGTTCACGGGCTTCAATTGCCCAGTCCCAACCCACACCAACGCTATCTATATTTCTCCAATCTATTAATCTTAAATTATGAACGATGTTTCCACTGCCAATAATTAAAATTCCTTTTTCTCTCAGTTTTTCTAATTTTTTAGCCAAATCAAAATGATATGGTGAAGGTTTTGTATAATCAATACTTAACTGAATCACAGGAATATCTGCATTCGGATACATATGTTTTATCACCGACCACGCTCCGTGATCAAGTCCCCAATGGTGATCTTCTTCTACCAAAACAGGTTTTAGAAGTTCCTTAGTTTCATGAGCTAATTCAGGATTTCCGGGAGCAGGATATTCTACATCAAACAAAGCTTGCGGAAAACCACCAAAATCATGAATCGTTCTTGGCATTTTCATAGCAGTAACTTTCGTTCCGTTGGTGTACCAATGTGCAGAAATACACAGAATAGCATTTGGTTTCGGGATTTCTTTAGCTACATTTCGAAATCCCTGAACGAATTGATTTTCTTCAATTGCATTCATCGGAGATCCATGTCTAAGAAATAAAACCGGCATTTTCTGTGAGTTCTTAAACTGACTGCTGATATTTTGGAGATCGTTAAGATTCATTTTACTTAAGATTAAAAAAGGTTCAAGGCTAAAATCCCCTGAACCTTTCTGATTAAAAAAACAATTGATTTCACTATTCCACTACTTGTGGTTTAGCTGAAATCTTTTAATTAAGCTTGTTTTACAAACTGCAGTTCACCTGCAATTTTTACATCTTCACTTACCATTACACCTCCTGCTTCAAGAGCTGCGTTCCAGTTCAGACCAAAATCTTTTCTGTTGATTTTTCCTTCAAAAGAGAAACCAGCTTTAGTATTTCCCCAAGGATCAACGTTAATTCCACCAAACTCTACATCCAAATTGATTGGTTTTGTCACTCCGTTTACAGTAAGATTTCCAGTTACTGTGTTATTTAAAGCATCAGATTCAAAAGTAATTGTCGGATTAGCTTCTGCGTTAAAAAATTCTGCAGATTTTAAATGATTATCTCTGTCCGTGTTATGAGTAGAGATAGAGTTTACCTGAATGGTTGCTGTAGTTTTTGCATTGGCAAAAGTATCGTCTTCAGCTTCGATTTCAGCAGTGAAATCTGTGAAATTACCTTTGATATTAGAGATCATCATGTGTTTTACTTTAAAAGTAATTTCACTGTGAGCCGGGTCTAAATTCCATTTTGTAGCCATTGTATTTATTTTTTGTTGTTATTTATAGTGCAAATCTATCGCAACTTTGATACCTAAAACATTGATTTAGGATAAGAAAATCATTTTAATTTAAATTTAATCATGCTTGATTACTCATTACTCATTTTTTTTCGGAAGCTATTTCCCGTTTTCACTTTAGGTAACTTCCAAAAAACCTATGAGGTTTAATAATAGCGTTTAATCGTAAAAACCATACATTATCAATGTTTTATTTTAACATTTTTTAACGTGTGACATTTATTTCTTACTTTTGACGGATTCAATTTTTAGAAATGAAACTACAACAATTTTCTTTATTACTGGTAGTTTTGGGTGGAACAGCTTTTGCTCAGACCCAGAAATTTACCATGGCAGAAGCTGTAAACGGGCTCAGAACCAATCTTGCCGTTAAAAATCTCTCCCAGTTTTCATGGTCAAATGATAACAAATCTTATATTCAGGCTGTGAAAGGTGGATATTTAATGACTGACCTTAAAACAAACAAGCAGGATACTTTAATTTCTCTGACTCAGGTTAATAAAAATTTTGCAGATAAAAAGCTGAAAGGTCTTCCTCCGGTGAAATTCATGACCAATTCTGAAGCCTATTTTTCAGCCAATAACCAAATGTACTGGGTAGAAAAGTCAGGGAGTGAATGGAAAGTGAAACGTGCGGCAGCTTTGGGAGATAATCCTGCAAACATTAAAACTTTTGCTGATAATCAGACTTTAGCCTATACAAAAGGGAATAATTTATTTATCAATAAAAACGGGAAGGAAGTTGCGGTAACGAATGATTCCAACGAAAATATTCTGAACGGAGCTTCTAATGTTCACAGAAACGAGTTCGGAATCGATACAGGAATTTTTCCTTCTCCCAATTCTGAAAATGTAGCGTTTTACAGAATGGATCAAACAATGGTTGCAGATTATCCTATCATCGATTGGTCTGTAACTCCTGCTGTAAATACGAATATTAAATATCCAATGGCTGGAAAAACCTCTCATGAGGTGACTTTGGGAGTTTACAATATTAAAAATCAATCAACAACATTTTTGAAAATTGATGGTGAAAAAGATCAATATTTAACGGCAATTACCTGGAGTCCGGATTCTAAATTTATCTTCGTGGGTGTTTTAAACAGAGCTCAGAATCATTTAAGGATGAATAAATATGACGCTGTTACCGGGAATTTCATCAATACATTATTCGAAGAAACCAGCGATAAATATGTTGAGCCGCAACATCCGCTGACGTTTTTCCCAAATTCAAATACCGATTTTATCTGGCAAAGTCAGAGAACGGGATATAATCATTTATTTCATTACAGCTTAGAAAAAGGTCTGATCGCTCAGATTACCAAAGGGGAGTGGTTGGTGACTGATATTTTAGGTTTTAATGAAAAGAAAAAGGAAATTTATTATACCTCAACACAGGAAACTCCTACTGAGAAGCATTTATACCGAATCAACTGGAATACTTTTAAAACGCAGAGATTAGACAATGCAGAAGGTGTGCATAACGGTGTGTTGAGCAGTGATGGAAATTATTTATATGATTCGTACAGCAATGCTACAACACCAAGAATCGTAGATATTGTAAATACGACGACTTTGAAGGCTACTAATCTTTTAAAATCGGATAATCCACTGAAAAATTACAACCGTCCTGAAATTAAAAATATCACTTTAAAAGCTGATGACGGAACGATTTTGTACGGAAAAGTGATTCTTCCCACCAATTTTGACCCGAATAAAAAATATCCTGCCATTGTTTATTTGTATAATGGTCCACATCTGCAGCTTGTGACTAACACTTTCCCTGCTTCAGGAAATCTTTGGTATGAATATATGGCTCAGAACGGATATATTATATTCACAATGGACGGAAGAGGTTCTTCAAACCGCGGAATGAAATTTGAGCAGGCTGTTTTCAGAAATTTGGGAACCACAGAAATGAATGACCAGATGAAGGGTGTGAATTACCTGAAATCACTTCCTTACGTAGATTCTGAGAGAATGGGAATCCACGGGTGGAGCTTTGGAGGATTTATGACAACAAGTTTTATGCTTCGTCAACCTGATGTTTTCAAAGTGGGAGTTGCGGGAGGACCTGTAATCGACTGGAGCATGTACGAAATTATGTACGGCGAAAGATATATGGATACTCCGCAGGAAAATCCTCAAGGATATGCAGCTTCCAATCTTTTGGATAAAGTTCAGAATTTGAAAGGTAAATTATTAATGATTCACGGCGCTCAGGATGATGTTGTGGTTTGGCAACATTCTATGAAGTTCATCAAATCGGCAGTTGATCAAGGTGTCCAAATGGATTATTTTGTATATCCGGGACATCCTCATAATGTCATCGGAAAAGACAGAGTACATTTGATGCAGAAAGTCACCGATTATTTTGATTTATATCTAAAGAAATAATACTATAAAATCCAGTCTTTGAAAAGGCTGGATTTTTTGTTTTTATCGCTCTTATGAAATTTTTATTTTTTAGATTTTAGGATATGGCTTTTTTTTACCGCCAAAGAATCAAAAGATTTTACTAAGATCAATTTAATCAAATGTTAGCAAAACAAATGATTAGATTTTTTCACATTTGTAAACTTTTGAATACTTATTTTAAAAAACATTTCTTTTGATTTTTTTGCGGTAAAATCATTTTTGTAACGTATTAAGATTGTAAATTATAATGATTGAACAGATTAAAAATTTTAAAATAAATCTGCGTCATCACCAAAATCTGCGAGAGCTTTAAAATTAATTATTCAGAAATCCAAACACTCACATTTCCTGCCGGAACAGGAAAATCTGCCCATCCGTCTTCTCTGATTTCTACTTTTTCCTCAAATCTGCCTAATGCATCGTAAAATGTTCTTCCAACATATCTTTCACCCATTTCCATAGGTTTAGTGTACGATTCTTTATTGCTTAAAACGACTGCACAACCTTCGTGATCTTCATCGCCTTCACGAACCCAGCCTAAACAGTTTGCATCTTCAAAATAATCTCTCTGGATTCCGTAAGCATTTTCTTTTCTGGCTTTTAAGAGTTCTTCAATGCTGTCTACCTTATCCAAAGTTATTTCATATTCATTTCCATCATTTCCGTAATCTTTATAATTTGCTCCGTACAAATCAGGATAAAACACACAAGGATATCCTTTTTCTCGTAGTAAAATTAATGCATAAGCTAATGGCTTAAACCATGCTTCAACTGGTGCTTCCAAATCCTGTAGGGGTTGTGTATCATGATTATCAACCAAACTTACGGAATGGAGAGGGTCAGCTTCTGTTAATGTTTCAGAAAAAATATGTCTTAAATCATAAGAATCTCCTTCTTTTGAGGCAGTGTGAAAATTATTATGCAACGAACTGTCGAAAAGGCTCATACATCCTTCAGTTGCCTCAATGTATTTTTGTAATAGATTAAGTTGTCCGGGAGCCCAATATTCTCCGACAGCAAAGATGTTTTTGCCAGTATTGGAGCGAAGTAAAGTGAGCCACTCTTTGTAAAATTCAAAAGAAATATGCTTCAAAGCGTCTAATCTCACACCGTCAAAATCAATTTGGTCATAATACCATTTTGCCCAATTATTCAATTCTTCCCGAACGTGAGGATTTCTGTGCTCAATGTCGTTAAACATTAAATAATCGTAGTTTCCTTTTTCGTCATCAATCATTTCTTCCCAATCGTCACCGTACTCAGATTTGATTTTATAAATATGAGAATCTCTACCTTCAGCATAATCAACACCGCTGAAACAAGTGAAATTCCATTCAAATTCTGAATATTTTTTTCCACGTCCCGGAAATGTAAACTTGGTAAAAGATTCTATCTCTATTTCTGAAGAAATAATTTTTTCACGATTGTTTTCGTCAACTTTTACAACTTTAAATTTTTCCAATTCATCACCTCCGGCTTTATGTCCTAAGACAATATCCACAATAATCTGGATATTTTTCTTTTTTAGAGTTTGAATGGCATTTGTGTAATCGTCTTTAGTTCCGTATTTTGTTGAGATAGAGTTTTTTTGGTCAAACTCTCCTAGATCAAAGAGATCGTAAGCATCGTATCCAACTGAGTTCTCACCGTCTGTGCTTTTATAAGCTGGCGGAAACCAAACAGAAGTAATTCCTAATTCAGATAAATATTCAGCTTGTTCTTCGGCGTGATTCCATAGCTTTCCACCTCCTTCGGTGTACCAATGGAAAAATTGTATCATGGTCTGGTTCATAATAAAAGTAAATTTTGTGATATCAAATTATTGAAAATTTTATGAGTCAAAATCCTCAAACGGAATTTTAAGCTGAACTGAAATCTGCTTTTTTTCTTCTGTGTTGAGATGAGATAATGACAAGCCCAATAATCGTACCGCTTTATCAAATGGACGGAGTTCCCAAAGTTTTTTTGCAGTTGCAAGATACTGTTCGGGTGAAATGAAATACTCTTCTTTTGTAAAACTTCTCGTAAATAATGAGAAATCTTTGTACTTGATTTTTAAAGTTAAAGATCTTCCGAGAATATTGTGTTTCTGAAGTCGCTGGTGAAGTTCCTGACTTAAATTTTCAAGTTTTTCGTTGATTTCCTGTTCATCTGAAAGGTCTTCAAAAAAAGTCCTTTCCACCGCAATACTTTTTTGGATTCTGTTTGGTTTTACTTCAGAATGGTGAATCCCACGGACAACGTTATAATAATACTTTCCTGACTTACCGAAAAGTCTCGTTAAATCTTCCAGCGATCTTTTTTTTAAATCTTTACCTTTAAATATTGCTAAGCTGAACATTTTATTGGCGGTCACCTTTCCGACACCGTAGAATTTCTCAACAGGTAATTCTTCTAAGAACTTTTCTATTTTTTCGGGATGAATGGTTTTTTGGCCGTTCGGTTTATTGATGTCTGATGCAACTTTAGCTAAAAATTTATTGGTAGAAATTCCTGCAGAAGCAGTCAAACCGGTTTGTTCGAATATTTTCTGACGGATTTCTTTCGCAATCTGATTGGCAGATTCTATATCTTTCTTATTCTCCGTAACATCCAGATAAGCTTCATCCAGAGAAAGTGGCTCCACCAAATCGGTGTATTCATAGAAAATCTCACGGATTTTTCTTGAAATTTCTTTATATCGAGCAAATCTTGGCGGAACAAAAATCAAATGAGGACATTTTTCTTTTGCTGTTTTACTCGGCATCGCAGAACGCACCCCATATTTTCTTGCTTCATAACTCGCCGCTGAAACTACGCCGCGATGACCACCACCAACAGCAATCGCTTTTCCTCGCAATGCAGGATTATCAAGCTGCTCCACGGAAGCATAAAATGCATCCATATCAACATGAATTATTTTGCGGAGCGGAAACGGAGAATCCATACCGCAAAGATATGGATTCTTAGATTTGTTGGTTCAAAGTTCTATGTTTAAGGTTCGAAGTTGTAACCGCAAAAGAAACAAAAGCTTTATTTCTAAATTT
>NZ_JBMHFF010000002.1:172623-793917 GCF_049166575.1 Chryseobacterium sp. GP-SGM7
AAAGTTGATAGTAATTGTCCTTAAAGAACAAATAAGGTTTACATATTTGTGATTTTACCTTATTTGAACTTCCTATTCTCAAAGCTTTAAGCTTACAAAACTTTTGTGGCTTTTGTGGTTGAATTTTAACTGAAACAGTTGTAACCGCAAAAGAAACAAAAGCTTTATTTCTAAATTTAAAGTTGATAGTAATTGTCCTTAAAGAACAAATAAGGTTTACATATTTGTGATTTTACCTTATTTGAACTTCCTATTCTCAAAGCTTTAAGCTTACAAAACTTTTGTGGCTTTTGTGGTTGAATTTTCAAATCAAAGAGTTTTTGTAAATTCAAATCAGCAAAAACCTTATCCTCAACCTACTTTAAAAGCTTGTCAATCGTCAGCTGAATTTCCGGATCTTCAGGAGAAATTGCGTAATATTTTGCAATACCAGATTTTTGATCGATTACCATATATCTCGGAATCCAATTCAAATCAATGTAATTGTTGAAATCATTTTTCCAGCCTGAAGCAAACCAGTAATTTTCTTTTTCTTTCATGTTGAATCTTTCCAGACTGCTGTCGAATTTCTCTTTTGATCTTTCTAAAGAAAAAAAGACAAAATCAATATTGGGATTATTTTTCTCCAGTTCTTCAGCTTTGGGCAAAGCTTTCAGACAATCTCTGCACCATCCTGCCCAAAAATCAATCACCAAAATTTTACCTTTATGTTGGTCTAATATTTCCTGAACGCTGATGTTTTTACCTTTTTCATCTTCCAATTTCTGATGTAATGCCTCTTTTGAAAACTGAGTTTTTAAAACTTTAGGTGTTTCCTGCGCGCAGCCTAAAGTAAAAATACTCAACATCATGATCATCATACTCTGCTTCATATCTAAATTTTTTACAAATCTAAACAATGAAACGTGAAATTTGAACAAAATAATATGAATTAGCAGAAATTTAAAAAATTGAAATAATCTATATTGGAATTTTCAAGCTAAGAGCGCAAAAGGATTTTAAATGATAGATAATATTTTCCGTTCGCAATGGCGTTTGAATTCGTCGAATCATCGATTTCACTCAGCAATAAAAAACTGTCATTTGTTAAACGAAGTGCCTTTGTGAACGGAAAAATATGCTGGATTTAGGAAAATATTTGCGATCATAGCGTTTAATTAAGCAATATATCAAAGCAAAAAAATCTGCAACAACTGCTGCAGATTTTCTTACTTTTTGTTGACATAGTTCATAATCACCTGATTAAACTCTTCCTTCTTATCAAGAATGACATTGATTGGCCAATAATAAACCAAATCACGCAAATAATCGAAAGTTTTTAATCGAACGTAATCTTTTTCTGTGGTAAGAATTAATTTGTATTCACCGAGTTTTTTATATTCTGCAATGATGTTTTTAATGTCTGCATCAGAAAAGTTATGATGATCTCTGAATTTCAAATGTTTTACGCGCTGAGAAAATTTAGCCAAATGATTTAGCAGTGGTTTCGGATTGGCAATTCCTGTAATTAAAAGAATGTCGTAATAATTCAAGTTGTTATCAGGAAGCATCTTGTCTCTTGTACCGTAAATATTTTCATCATAACCGATTGATGAGAAAAAAACTTTCTGAGTTCTCGTCGGTCTTATTCTTGAAATATAATATTGTTTTGTTTCTTCAGTCAGTTCATCCGGACATTTGCTGACCATAATAATGTCTGCTCTCTGAGATCCCGCTCTGGATTCTCTTAAATCTCCCGCCGGAAGAAGATGATCTTTAAAATAAGGATCGTTAAAATCTGTCATCAGAATATTGAATCCAGGTTTGATCGCTCTGTGCTGCATCGCATCATCAAGAATCAAAACATCAAGATCCATATCATCAATCACTTTTCTGGCTCCTGGAACCCGATCTTCAGAAACGGCAATCACAAAACGGTTTTTGAAACGTTCGAAAAGCTGCATCGCTTCGTCGCCCACAGTTTTATAATTACTGTCGTAATTGGTGACATCATATCCTTTCGTTAATCTTCCGTAACCTCTGGAAAGTACGCCGGTTCGGTAATGCTTAGACAGAGATTTTGCGAGATACATCACCATTGGCGATTTTCCGCTTCCACCCACAGAAAGATTACCGACATTGATAATCGGAGTCTTGAATTTCGTAGATTTAAACATTCCCAGATCATACAATGTATTTCGGACACCCGTAACCATGTGATAACCTAAAGAAAAAGGATAGAGATACCATCTTTTCATATGTTGGCAAAAATAATAATTTTAAAACCTTAAAAGGATGTTTTTAGTCAGTTTTCAAAATAAATCTGTAATTTTTTTGTCATAAATTAAAGTATTTTTGCAGGAACGTTTAAGAACTGAAATTAAAGGATCATTTTTCTTGAAATTCAGAGTTTGTTGTTTTTAAATAAACATTTATTTACATTGAGATATTTTATTGAATTTTCATACAACGGAAAGAATTATTTTGGCTATCAGATTCAGCCAAAAGATATTTCTGTGCAGGAAGTACTGGAAAAAGCACTGTCAACAATTTTAAGAGAAAAGATTAAAACAACAGGAGCGGGAAGAACCGATACCGGAGTTCATGCAAAAAAAATGTTTGCCCATTTTGAAACCGAACAGGAGTTGAACAACCAATTTCCTCGTAAACTCAACAGTTTTCTTCCGGCAGATATTTCAGTTAAGAGAATATTTAAAGTAAAAGATGATTTTCACGCCCGTTTTAATGCGACTTTCAGAACGTATGAATATTATATTTCTTTAGAGAAAAATCCGTTTTCGCAGGATTCTGCTTGGCAACACTGGAGAAAACCTTTAGATATCCATAAAATGAATGATGCCTGTAAGATTTTATTTGAATATGAAGATTTTACAAGTTTTGCAAAACTCCACACCGACAACAAAACCAATTTGTGCAAAATATACAAAGCAGAATGGGAGCAAAACGGAACTGAGTTGAAATTCACCGTTTCGGCCAATCGATTTTTAAGAAATATGGTCCGGGCAATTGTCGGAACGATGGTTGAAGTGGGTTTAGGGAAAATTCAGCCTGAAGATGTAAGGAAAGTAATAGAAAATAAAAACCGAAATTCTGCCGGAACTTCCGCTCCGGCTCATGCGCTTTATTTGGTGGATGTTGGCTATGAATTTGATTGATATTTAAACACAAATTTTACGAATATCAACACCAATCTTCACAAATAATTTCGTGCTTTTGTGCCAGTTTGTGAAAAATATTTGTGTAATTTGTCTTTAATTCAAAAAATATTAAAAAACTAAAAACTATGATGTCAATTATTATTCTTGTAGGAGCTTATCGTTATTATGCTGGTTTAGCCGAAAGATTTGGTAAAATAAAATGGCAGCTCGGGCTTTTGGCGATTGGTATTTATTTAGGTTTTCAGGTTTTATTTATCTTTTCTTATGGGTTTTACGTAGCGTTGACAAATCCAAATGCTTTAAATGACAACAATTATGCGGGTTTTTCAGGCATCAACATCATCAGTTGGATATTTGCAATCGGTGCAGTCTATGGAGTATACAGAATTCTTGAAAATAGATTTGAAAAAGAAGCTTCTAAAACTCCCATTTTGGAAATTGAAGAAATAGGAGTTGAGCAGGATAAAAATATTCACCTTTAACCTGTTGTGCATTTAAGGGGGAAGTAATAAAGTAAAAATCAATCACTTGTATTTCTTTGATAAACGAAGTGCCCTTATTTTACTTAGTTCAGCATAGTTTTGGAGTTTCTTTCGTTTAACCTCGCGTTTATTTTATCGCAAAAGAAAACAAAGAATTTAAATCAAAAAAGCTTTTTAAAGATAAACAAAGGCGTTTCACTTACTGCAGTAAAACAAATTTGTAAATACACAACAGGTATCTTTAAATAATAGATATCTGAAATATTCTGTCTTAGTTTTTCAGTCTCTAAAATTATAAAGCCGTATTTTTGCAGAGAATTTTTTAAAAATTAATTCTTTACGTCAATTTCTATAATGAAAAAGCAAGATACGTGGGCAATTGTAAAGAGGCTGTTCTTCATTGGAATGAAGTTTCGCAGCTGGTTTATTTTTACTCTTATTATTTCCGTTTTACTTTCCGTTGTTTCTACTTACCGACCTTATCTTACGATGCAGATTGTGGATAATGATATCACAAAGCTGAAAGACAAAGCCTTAATGATGAAGCATATTTATGCTTTGGTAGGATTGGTTTTTGCGGAAACGATTTTAAATTTCTTTTTGGTTTATTTTTCCAATTATATTTCGCAGAATGTCATCAGAGATATTCGAGAAAGGCTGTATAATAAGCTTATTTATTTCAGAACTTCTTTTTTCGATAAAACTCCGCTTGGTCAGTTGGTGACAAGAGCGGTTGGTGATGTGGAAACCATTGCCACCGTTTATACAGATGGTTTTTTAATGGTTTTCGGAGATGTTCTTAGGATTATTTTCGTGCTTTTTATGATGTTTCAGGTTGATGTACATCTCAGTTACATTTCTCTTGCGATTTTGCCTTTAATGGTTGTTATTACCAGGTTTTTTCAGAAAAGATTAAAAAAAGCTTTTGGCGATGAGAGAGCATGGACTTCCAATCAAAACTCATTTGTACAGGAAAGATTGGCAGGAATGCCGATTATTCAGGTGTTTAACAGACAGAAAGCTGAGTTTGAAAAATTTGATGAAATTAATATCACCCTTAAAGCAGCTTTACTAAGAACTGTTTTTATTTTCTCACTGTTTTTTCCTGTTGTGGAACTGATTTCCTCCTTGTTTATAGGATTTGTCCTTTTCTATGGAGGTTATATCACGATTAGTGCGGGTGTTGTGATTGCGTTTATTCAGTTTATTTCAATGTTGATTCGTCCTTTGAGACAGATTGCAGACCGTTTTAATAATATTCAGCGTGGAATTGTCGGTGCTGAAAGAGTTTTAGGCGTAATGGATGAAGATTACGCGATGCCAAATACAGGAATTGTAAAAAAAGATCATTTCGAAGGGAAAATAGAATTTAAAAATGTACGCTTTGCTTATGACGAAAAGCAGGAAGTTTTAAAAGGAATCAATTTTAAAGTAAATCCGGGAGAAACTGTAGCCATTGTCGGTGCAACCGGAGCGGGAAAATCTACTATTATCAGTTTAATTACGAGACTGTATGATATTAATTCAGGTGAAATATTTATTGACGATGTTGAATTAAAAGAGTACGAACTTTATAATCTTAGAAGTCATATTGGTGTTGTTTTACAGGATGTTTTTCTGTTCCATGGAAGTATTTATGAAAACCTGGCTTTTGGTGACGAAGATGTGACTTTAGAAAAAATAAAAGCAGGAGCAAAAGAAATTGAAGTTGATGAATTTATTGAGCAACTCCCGGGAGGTTATGAATATGTGGTGAGAGAAAGAGGATCGTCTATTTCGCTTGGACAAAGGCAGTTGTTATCGTTTTTAAG
This sequence comes from Chryseobacterium sp. GP-SGM7, assembly GCF_049166575.1. Classification (NCBI taxonomy): domain Bacteria; kingdom Pseudomonadati; phylum Bacteroidota; class Flavobacteriia; order Flavobacteriales; family Weeksellaceae; genus Chryseobacterium; species Chryseobacterium sp. GP-SGM7. The sequence continues at coordinate 178,075 of NZ_JBMHFF010000002.1, forward strand.
AGCTTATTTATCTGATCCGAAAATTCTTATTCTGGATGAAGCCACCTCATCAATTGACCATGAAAGTGAAAAATTAATTCAGAGAGCAACCGAAAAAATTACCAAAAACAGAACCTCTATTATCATCGCACACCGACTTTCAACCATCGAAAAGGCTGATAAAATCATCGTAATGGAGCATGGTAAAATCGTGGAAGAAGGAAAACATCTTGAACTTCTTGATAAAAACGGTTATTACTCTACATTATACAAAGCTCAGGTGAGACATGAAGTTGAGGTGGACGAAAAGCAGAATTCATAATCCGAAAGGAGTAATTTCTAAATCTTTTTTCCAGCTTTCACCGTATTTATTTGTTAAATATAGGGCAACTTCCTGATTGTTCTTTTTTGCTTTTTCAGACATATAAGCAGTAATTACACAGTTTTCGTATGCGACATAAACTCCATATTTTTCTTTAAAACTTTCATGAGTTCGAGACATAATTCCAAACTGTATAAAATGCCTTACTTTTTCATTTTTATCTGAAATACGCTTATTGTCATTTTCCTTTTTAGCTTCGATAATTATCGGCTCATTATTCTGGGCATAATTGAATGTTGAAAATGTAATTAATCCTAAAATAAAAGTAGTTTTGAAGAATTTCATGGTTTTTATTTTTCTTTTGATGCTTTAAATAGTTTTAGGTTAAAAAAAACATTTTGGACTTATCTGATTTTTCTTTCATACCAATCAAATATGTTCATCGTTTTCTTAAATGATTCAAAGAGAATCAATTATTTAAAGTGCCTCTAAATCCGTATTTGTTAACATTTGGTTAATATTAAATTCACTTTTAGTTCACAATTATTGAGTTAGGTATAGTTTTTGCAAGTTGTTGTAAATGCAAATTATTCCCAAAACCCTGTTGTTAATTCAGATATAATTGCTAAATTTATTAAAAATTTAACCAATCGTTGTTTTTAATGGGGGTTGATCGAGTAAAAGTTGCTGTTTTTTTAACTTAACAAAAAATATAAAGATGAATAATATTCAAGACGAATTTCAGGTCTTAAAAGATGAATTGAAAAAATTGAACATAGACGTTCAAAAAATTGTAAAAGTTGGTAACGGAAGTATGGATTTCCATGAAGTATTTTATAAATCTCCGAGATATGAAGATATAAAGACTGTTTTTGTACAGCGTCACACAATGGATAATTTGATTTCCAGATTCAAAGAATGCTACACTAGCTAACAATAAAAATCGCCTCAGAAAACTCTGAGGCGATTTTGTTTATATTTTTAAAAAAAATCAGAATCTATAACCCAGAGAAAATCCACTTCTGAATCCTGCCCATGGTCCGTCCACTTTTATTTTTGCACCATTTGAATTGGTTTCTACAGTATAATCTACGAATGGAATGTCAAGATTTTCGATTTCCTTTTTCAACTGAGCCTGCATTTCCGGAGTTAAAATAACATTTCCCGTTAAATTGAAATCTCCTTTTCCTGATCCATAATGTGCACCCGCAATCCAAAAATCTAGAACAAAACTGTGTTGCTTATTCAGGAAAAACTGCGCACCAATCATTAAACCACCGCTATTTCCGTTGGCGTCGCCGTTTCCTTTCAGCGGAATCGGGATAGTCGTGTTTAATGCCGTGTAATCATATGTAAAATCGAAAGTGTTTGAAGAAACTTTTGAATACCTGTAATAAGGAGCAAAATAAAATCCTTTACCATAACCTTCCCCAATATAAAATCTGGGCTCGATGGTAAAATTAGTGGCTTTAATTCTCAGATTCTGAAATCTTCTTTCATCTTCCTCATTTAAAAAAGCATTCATAAAAGGAACTTTGCCTTCTGCAACAGTTCCAAAACCGATATTCACGGCAAACCAGCGGTTGATCGATCTTTCGTATGACAGATTGATATTTCTGAAGGCATAACCTGTAACATTGGTTTTAATAATATTCATTTTTTCTACATGGAATGTTTGGTCAGTAGAAGAAATATTTTGCTGAGCATAAGCCTCCGAAAGCAAAATACACGGAGCTAATAAAAGTAGTTTTTTCATGGCTGTAAATTTTAGTCTAAAATAAATATAAATGTGATTGGCAAACGTAACCAATAAAAGAACATTTGATTACAAAAACGTTAAATCAAAAACCGTTCTAAAATCTCAGAACGGTTGTAAATTTTATAAAAATAATTTTATTTCTTTATGAATTTAATAGTTTCTTTTGGTTTATCTGAATTTAAAACCTCAATAAAATAAGCTGAAGGGGGTAATTCGGAAATTTCAACCTTTCCTGAATTTAAATCAGTAGCTTTAATTAATTTTCCGTCTAATCCGTAAATCTTAACTTTTGAATTATCGGAGATTTCGCCTTTGATGTGAATAAAATCCTGAGCCGGATTAGGATAAAGACTTAGTTTTTCTTTTAATTTTATATCTGAAACCGCTAAAAATGCTTCGTTTAAAGCAGTCGCTCCGCCTGTAGATTGATTGATGCTTAAAAGAGGAACGCTGATGTTTCCGCTTGTAGAAGTTAAAACGGCAAATTTATTTGTAGCACTGTAATAACTGTAAGAAGTGTTGGTTACAGTTCCGATAGAAAAGATGAAAAATGTATCTGTAGATTGATAAAGATTAAAATTCTGTACCGATTTTATTCTTAAAACATTCGTGTAGACTTTGTTTCCGATAAGAAGAGTTCCTGCTGCATCTGCGGTATTTACAATAGTACCTTTAAATAATCCGGAAGCAGCTGTTGAAGTAAAAGTTCCCTGTGCCTGATCTGTCTCATTATATCCGAAACTTGCAGGATAGGTGATGATTGTACCGTTGTTTGCCGAAAAATTTAATGTTGCATCGGGAGTTATCAAGCCTGTGATTTCAAGTTTTGTTGCTGTCTGTTTATAAAGAGCAGTATTTCCGTCACCTATCATTTTTATGGTTGATCCCGGAAAAATAGAAATTTCGGAAGTGGTGGGTGCAGAATATGTTGTTAAAGTTGCTGCCCCTGCTGTTAAACTCGTATTTGTGAAAGTTGCACTGTTTCCTGTTGCAGAATTATTCACAGTTCCGTTAACGGTTACATTATTCACAGTTTCACCAATTACAGGGTCATTAAAAGCTTTTGTAATGGTTTGGGCAGACAAAAATCCTGTCGCTGAAATTAAAATTAGTAGAGTTTTTTTCATTTTTTATTTTTTATAAAGATATATCATTTATGAAAATCTTTTCATAATTATTTGATTGTAAATGAAAAAATGTTACATCAAGTTATTGAGTTCTGATATTGATATATTTTCTATTTTAAATTCAATCAATCTTTGTTTTCATCAAAGGTGTTGCCATTACATTGATTTTGCCTTTTCGGGTTGGATAGTATAAATTTCTACCTTTTAAAATGAAGAATTCATCTTTAATGGTCTGTCCGTCATCAGGAATATTTTCAATTTCAAATTCGAAAAAATTAGAATCGTTATTTTTCTTTGTGAAAACAATATAATCTTTCAGGTGATACGTCATAAAACCTATTTGCGAAAAATCTTTTTTTGAAATGGTGACAGAGTTATTGCTATTAAGAATATGCTGTTTTCGGATCCGCGGAGCCCAGCCGCAAGTTCTGACGTAAGGGTTTTTTAGGATATTAATGTAATTTTTCTTTTGATCAAAATAAACGGTTGCCATTCTGAATTCCTGATTTTTAGATGAATCAGAAACTGTATTTGCAGGAATGAAATTGATTTTAATGGTAATTGAATCTGATTTAATCATTGATTCCTTCATCGTAATCTTTGCAAACTCTTTTTTAATCTTTGGATTTAGCAATACTTTACCATCTGAAAACTCCCAATTTCCATGATTTATTTTTCCGTAGTTGTGGAAAGTAAATGTAGAATCAGATTTTAATTCGAGGTAATTTGCATTAGGATTTAATTTTACATTTTCACTGTAAATTCCTGTAATGTCTTTATTCTGAGCGCAAAGAACAGAAGTAATTGAAATCAGTATAATTAGAAAAAACTTTTTCATCAATACAAATTAAATTATTGTGATTATTTTAGAGGAAATGAAAGTTTAATTAATAATTTCCGCATCCGGATTTTCCCGAAGCTTCGCTATTCTTTCTCTCCAGTTTTGAAGTTCTTCATCGGTAAGTCTAACCCAATCTGTTAGTTCTCCGACAATTTTCAACGGTTCTGTACTTCGGTAAGATCGGGTAGGATTTCCCGGAAATTTTTTGTCGGTTACGTTGGGGTCATTTTCAAATGCGCCGGTCGGTTCTACAATGTAAATTCGGTCATGACCATCACCTTCCGCCAATGCAGCAGCCAATCCTGCTCCGTTTTGTAAAGCTGTAAAGTAAATGTGATTCATAATAATTTCAGATTTATAGTTTGAATTGAAACCTGCTTTAAGCAAATCTCCAATCTTCAAATCAGCTTTTGTACCGTGATAGAATGGGCCGTTATCCAGAATTTGTTCGTCTTTTTTGTTTTCCATTGGGGGAAGTGTTTTGAGGTTGAAAGTACTTGTAAACTTAGGAATTTGTTTTGATTTTATTTAGCGGAAAGCACTTCTTCGCTAATATCCGCAACCTGAACGCTCTTAATCGCTGATTTGGTGGAGGATGCTGTACTTCCACCTATGATGTATAACTTGTTGTTATGTATTTCCGCAGCAGCATGTCTTCTGGGAATCATATTGGATGATAACTTATGTAACGTATTGGTTTCTGTATCAAAATAGGCCAGAAAATTTTGATTATTATAACCGCCTGCGATAAAGATCTTAGTTCCGGATACCGCTAATGAATGACCCGATATCGCAGCCGGCATCGTATATTGCTCAGTCCAGAGATTTTTTTTGAGATCGAAAACATTGACCAGACGCGATGATGTACCGTTAAAACCACCGATGACATAGAGCTTATCATTCACGATTTTGCCTCTTGCTTCTCTGGCTGTCGGCATATCGGGTAAAGTATTCCAGGTATTTAAAGCTATGTCGTAATATTGAAATCTATTAGAAAATACGGTCGTTGCAGTATTGTTTAATCCACTTCCGCCGAACGTATAAATTCTTCCGTTATGAATGGCAGAACCTGCATTTCCTGTATAGGCACGGTTAACAGCGCCCTTCGTTTTTTGATGAGTGTCAAGGTCTATAATTTCCAGATGGCTGTTTCCCCAACCGTTAAAAATATAAATTTTATTACCATAAGTCTCCGAATTGGCAAATCTTTTAGGAACCAGACTGGAGTTGATGATACTCCAACGGTTGTCTTTAATGCTGTACTTCTCAATAATAGTAGCATTGCCATCCGAATCTTTATACCCATTGCTTAAATAAATATTGTCACCTGCAATGGCACTGGTTACAGCTCCTCTGCGAACAGACATATCCGAAAGATGTTTAAAATTCAGGGTCTGTGCATTCGCTAAACATAAACCGAAAAGTGAAAGGAGGAATGATTTTGTTTTCAAGGTGCGGAGGTTTGGGTTGAAAAATATGTTTTAAATATAGGGAAAAGTTGTGGATTGGAAATAGAGGACGTTGGGCTAAAGATATTTTTTAACAAAAAGCCACACGAAGGGATTCGTGGGGCAGCGGTGGGTTTTTAATTATAGATTTATTGAAATGTCAAAACCGATCGGATGCGAGCGGTTTTTTATGTTTTAGGGTACGAGAGGCGGAGAATTATATCACGAATTTAAGTTGTTAAGATTTATAAATTTTATCGATAGTCCGTAATTTTACGTTTTTATTTTTTAAACGATACTTTTGATATTGGTCAGATGTTCTTTTTTTATCGATTAGTACAATAATTATATTATCAATATTTGGATTATTTGATAAAACATAGAAATCAAGAAGTTTCTCAAAACTACCATCACGAACAAAAAAATAGACGCGATTGTTTTTTAGGTGATCTAATATCTCTTTTTCAGTTACACCATTTTCAATAATTTTATCATAAACCTCAACAAAATTTTCGTAACCAGCCGATTCAATACAATTAATCAAAAATATATTAAAGGCATCAATTCTAGTTACATTTGTGCGATGATGAAATTTTTGTTCAATAAAAATACTTTTGACTCCAAAGTATTTAATTTGATTAATAATTACTTCTGGATGGCTTATTTTTAAATCTTTCTTTACTGTCAATTCAAGTAAACTATATAAGAATAAATTTTGAGTAGAAAGTTCTTTAGTTTTTAAAATATTTTTAAGGTGAAGTGGATGTTCATTTGCCTTGGAAAAAGTTCCCATTTCGAAGAATAAGATATAAAGTTCTACTAAATCCTTTTTTAAAGTAATACTATTCTCTAAGTCATTAAAAACCTGCTGAATAATGATTTTGGTGTTAGTAATTTCAGTTAATTTATAAAGTTTTGATAGTAAACTGTCTTCCTCAAAAGTAAATTTGTTTTTCTTCCCAATAATTTTTTCACCTTTAACACATAATAAAATTGTTTTTTTTATAATTTCATATTTAATTGATTCGCTTACATTTGTCAGGCGTGGTATATTAGATACTAAAAAAAAGAATACATTCATTGAATCCGTTTCAATTTGTTTTGTTAATATCTCATCAAGTAGTTCTTCATCTGCCTGTTCGCTGTCAACTCTCAGTAATAATAGTTCGAAAACAATATACCAGAAGGGATTTGGTAAATACTGTGTAATTATAGAAATCACGTGTAGTCGTGCAGAGTCGCTAGCTTTCGTAAAGTAATTTATATATAGATAGTCTGCTGTGTAGTATTCTAAGAACGTTTTATGAGTGAAGTTATCTTCGAAATATATTGATCTTTTCTCGGCATATTCTAAGAATTTCTTGGCTATTTCTTCTGCATCCTCATACTCTTTCACTTCATCTTTTTAAAGCAAAAAATCTGCAAGTGATTTCACAGTTTTATCGTAACTGATTATTTGATTTTTAGTTAACTCTTTATATTGCCAATAAGCTAGATGAGCAAAAGTTAATCGCTTATGTTTTACTGGCATTTCAAATTTTAATTCTTTTTCTCTTAAATCAATTGTTTCAACTAAGGTTTTAGTACATGCTTCGTATATTTCTAACTTTGAATCTGGGATTACGATATTGTTACTAGATAGAATTAAAATAAGAGTCATTATTAAAGGATTGCTTTTTAAATCACTATCTACATCATTTTCAATTTGAGTAAGACATTGATTAATACTCGATTTCCTTTTTTCAATATTTATAATTTGTGTGCTATAAAATTTATTTACTAACTCGTTAATTTGTTTGTTCTCAAATTTTTGTATGGCAAATTCTTCAAAATTGCTTGAATTGAACTTTATATCGTGATAACCTATAAAACGAGATGTAACAATACATTTAGATTTTGTGAAATTTGTCGAAAAAGCTTCAATCATTTCCTTAATTTTTATCTTGTGAGAAATGTCAAAAATTTCATCTAACCCGTCGAAAAAAATTATTGATTCTTTTGTTTTCAAAATTTCATATAAAATTTCACGAGATGCATTTATTTGCATTTCTCTGCTAATTAAATCGCAGACATAATCAATGATACTTTTAGTTTCTCTCACTTCATTGTATTTTCTTAATTCCACTCTGAATGGAATATGCTTTACATATTTTCTCAGTCCTTGAGAGAATACTTCTCCATTACAAATTGTTGTAATAAGATATTTTACAAGCAATGATTTACCAGCTCCAGGATCTCCAAGAATAATCAAATTTTTGTCCGATTTAAAGATATCTTGTATTTTTAGGTCAGTCTGTCTAGCATTCTCAATTTTTCTACTTTTATCATTATGAATTTTGTAAAAAAAAAGTTTAACAAACAAATCAGTTAATCTAATGTCAGTAGGTCGCTGTCTATATTTGTGCAAATCGAACCCTATGAAATTTATAGTGTTTAATTTTTCCACTGAAACATTTCTATATTGAATTAAAAATGTTTCAATTAAGTTATTGAAATCAATATTATTCTTAGTTTCCATTTTTGCTAAGATTTCATTTGTTCTTTTTTCAATTAAAGAATTGTCAGTGACTTTTTTAATTGAAAAAAAAGTGGAAATTATTTCTGGAAACTTATTAATCCAAAGATTATAGTCACTGGGCGTAATTAGTTTATAAGAAAAATTGTTAATAATGTTTTGAATTTCTATCTCAATATCACCTGAGTCCAGACCATTAAATTCCACATATTTATTTATATTTTGTTCTATGTAATGCTTGAGATCTATCTGTTTAATAAGCGTTTTATCTACAAGCTTATCAAAAAGGTTTAGTGCTTTTGATGTAAAACCAGTAGATGTAGCTGTAAAATATGTAAATTTTGTAGAACTGTTATAGATATTTTTATTTAGATAGAAATGTAAGGAGAACTTGGTGAGTTCTAAAAGAATTTGCGAGTCTGACAAATTTTTCGAATATTTTTTACATTGAATAAATGCTGAAAATTTATTTTCTTTAGTTAATACAGAATCCACACCTTTATCTCCAACACCTTGCATAAGAAGTACATCGTCGTAGATTGGATAAATTTCTGTATCTTTTTCTGATATTCTCTTTTTAAAAATAGAATAAGTTAGTATTTCAAATACTCTGTCATCCAAGGAATTAAGTGGATAAGGACTGTTTGATATTGCTATAGGTTTATTCGCAGTTAAAATAGTAGTTTCAATTGTGTCTTGATTAATTTGGATCATTTATTAGTTTTTTATAAATGTAGTATAATTTTTTTTAAACAAAAAACCGCTCAGAAAAATCTGAACGGTTTTAAATTTATATTGTCTCAGCGTCGCAATACTACATCATTCCCGGCATTCCACCACCCATTGGCATAGCTGGTTCTGCACTCTTCACTTCAGTGATTACACATTCAGTTGTTAAAAGCATTCCAGAAACAGAAGCTGCATTTTCAAGGGCAACTCTAGTTACTTTTGTAGGGTCGATGATACCCGCTTCAAGCATATTTACATACTCGTCAGTTTTTGCGTTGTAACCGAAATCTTCAGTTCCTTCTGCCACTTTAGCAACGATTACAGAACCTTCACCTCCTGCGTTGGCAACGATTTGTCTTAATGGCTCTTCGATCGCTCTTTTTACGATTTTAATCCCTGTAGTTTCGTCAGCATTGATTCCTGTTAGGTTTTGTAAAGCGTCAACTGCTCTTACCAAAGCAACACCACCACCTGCAACGATACCTTCTTCAACCGCTGCTCTCGTAGCGTTTAATGCATCGTCAACTCTGTCTTTTTTCTCTTTCATTTCAACTTCAGAAGCTGCACCTACGTAAAGTACGGCAACACCACCCGCTAATTTAGCCAGTCTTTCCTGAAGTTTTTCTCTGTCGTAGTCAGAAGTAGTAGTTTCCATCTGAGCTTTGATCTGGTTTACTCTACCTTTGATTTTAGATTCTTCACCACCACCATTTACTACAGTCGTGTTGTCTTTATCGATAGATACTTTCTCAGCAGTTCCCAACATATCCAGAGAGATATTTTCCATTGTGAAACCTTGCTCTTCAGAGATTACCTGTCCGCCAGTTAAGATAGCGATATCTTCCAACATTGCTTTTCTTCTGTCACCAAACCCAGGAGCTTTTACAGCAGCAATTTTAAGAGAACCTCTTAATTTATTTACTACTAAAGTTGCCAAAGCTTCACCTTCAACTTCCTCAGAAATGATCAATAGAGATTTTCCACCCTGTGCGATAGGTTCAAGAACCGGAAGGATTTCTTTCATAGAAGAGATTTTTTTCTCTACTAATAAGATATATGGATTTTCAAGTTCAGTTAACATTTTCTCAGGATTCGTCACAAAATACGGCGACTGGTATCCTCTGTCAAACTGCATCCCTTCTACAACGTCAACTGTTGTATCGATACCTTTTGCTTCTTCTACAGTGATAACCCCTTCTTTACCAACTTTTCCGAAAGCCTCAGCGATAAGAGAACCGATCGTTTCGTCGTTATTTGCAGAAACTGAAGCTACCTGCTGTACCATTTCTGTAGAATCACCTACTTCTTTAGATTGTTCTTTAAGGTTAGCAACAACAGCACTTACCGCTTTGTCGATTCCTCTCTTAAGATCCATTGGATTTGCACCTGCAGCTACGTTTTTAAGGCCTTCTCTTACGATAGCCTGAGCCAAAACAGTTGCGGTAGTAGTACCGTCACCTGCAATATCATTGGTTTTGGAAGCAACTTCTTTTACCATCTGTGCTCCCATGTTTTCTACTCTGTCTTCAAGTTCGATTTCTTTAGCTACAGAAACACCGTCTTTAGTAACGTGAGGTGCACCGAAAGATTTTTCGATGACAACGTTTCTACCTTTTGGTCCTAAAGTTACTTTTACTGCATTAGCCAATGCGTCAACACCTCTTTTTAAAGCGTCTCTTGACTCGATATCGAATTTTATTTCTTTTGCCATAATGTTTAGCTTTTGGCGAATTGCTTTTGGCTTTTGGCTTTAGCGATTCGCTGTTTTATTTTATAATTTGATTTTTAATTTCCGTTGAGCCTGTTCCAAAGGGTTACAAGCTTCTTTTTTAGTATTATTAATTCTTCTGAAAGTTGTTGAAAATCGTTTTCAGAAAGATATCCTAAATCTTTAGAAAGAATTAACTGGTTTTCAGCTTCGTTGGATGACCCTAGTGCGATGTTAATGAAATTAGCAAATTCTTTATCTGAATTTCTACCGCTTCCCTCGGAAATATTATATCCGATCGAGGCAAATGATCTTCTGATTTGAGAGGTTATACCGAACAGTTCTTCTTTTGGGAAATCTCTGGTCGATTTATAAATTTTTAAAGTCAGTTGATGACTCAATTGCCAGACTTCAAACTTTTTAAAATCTCTCATTTTGCTATTTTCAACGTTGGAAAGCCATCTGCCAGAAGCAAATAGCTATTAGCCAATTACTCCCAATAAATCTCCTTCTTTTACAATTAAGAAATCTTTTCCGTCTAATTTTAATTCAGAACCTGAATATTTTCCGTAAAGAACTTTGTCACCTACTTTTACAGTTGTTGGCTCATCTACTTTACCAGGACCAACTGCTACTACAGTACCTTCTTGTGGTTTTTCTTTTGCGGTGTCTGGAATAATAATACCTGAAGCTGTTTTAGTTTCTGCAGCAATCGGTTCGATCAAAACTCTGTCTGCTAATGGTTTAAAGTTTACTGACATAATATTTTTATTTTTTAATTATTTCTGTGTTGTAGCTCTCTAAATTTATGCCATTGCTATTAATTGACTGAAATGGCAGATTTTTATTCATAATATGAAATTTTGACACTTTTTTAATTGAGTTCAACATATTTGTAAGTTAAGGTTAAAATATTTAATGATAAATATAAAGTGTTACAACTGGTGTTCAGGTTAAGGTTTTGTAAGAGATATATCAATAATAAAATGTACTATAGTATTAATAGAGCTGGAAAAAATCAATTGCTGTATTTAAATCTACACATATTGAAGCAACGGTAAGATAGTTTTGGTAAGAAAAAAGAACTTGAGAGACGAAATTTGCTTCATTTACGAGTATAATAATTTAATTTTTGAATATAATAATTTGTGAGACTTTCATCTAATGTTCAATTGTTATTATTCTAAAATTAAAAATTAATTTTGGCAGATTTATTTTTATCAGACAGTTTTTATTTGGCAGATTTTATTCTAGATTTTGATTCATCTTAGAAATAATCGCTCCAGAAACCGAAATGCCTATAAAGTTGGTAACGGCTCTGGCTTCATTCATAAAACGGTCGACGCTGTATAGTAACGCAAGATCTGTTAATGGAATTTTTCCAAATCTATTTAACGTGAATATTAAAGCAAGAAATCCTGATCCGGGAACTCCTGAAGCGGTTTTAGATGTTAAGGATATAATAATAAATAGCCAAATATAATCATAAGTTTCCAGATGAATGTTATAAAACTGGATCAAAAAAACAGTGGATACAGAAATATAAATACATGCTCCCGCAAGATTAAACGTGTAGCCCAAAGGAATAATAAAGGTAAGCAGTTTTTTATCGTAACCCTGGCTTTCCATCTTGTCAAAAATCATTGGGAAAGAGGTTTTTGATGCAGATGTTGTGATGACGAGTAAAATTTCTTCTTTTATTTTTATCAGAAAATCCCAAAGATTGATCTTAAAAAAGTGGCATAAACTTCCTAAAATCCCAAAGATAAAAACCAAATCTGCAAGATAAACCGTAGCAACAATTTTGCTCAGCGGTAAAAGTGTGTTGATGCCATACATAGAAATCCCGAACGAGATATTGCAAAAAATAATAACAGGTAAGAGAATGTAAATGTATTTTATTGCTTTATAAAAAAAATTGATTCCTGTGTTTATGGTCTTTAAAAACACCAATCGCTTTGGAGATAAATTCATAAAAACCCCGGTAACTATAGATAACACCAGAAGAATTCCGTGTTTGTTGAAAAGCAAATCTGATGTCCAGGAATGTTCCTCAACCTTGAAATGAGAAGGGAGCTTACTCACTTTAGAAATTTCAATTCCAGTACTGGATCCGGGTTTGAGGACTAGTGCAAATGCAAATCCTAAAATAATGCAAATACTCGTAATGATTAAAAAATACAGAATGGTTTGAAGAACAATTCGGTTAGAGTTTTTGATGTCGGAAATACTGCAGATCCCATAAATTATTGCCCCAAAAATAACCGGAAAAATAAGAATTTCAATGATAGAGAAAAAATACTGACTTACATGACCGAGTTGCAAACCTGTCTGCGGAAAATAATTACCCACCAAAACTCCCGCAATAATCGATACGAAAATATAGAGGGTGAGATTCCTAAGATAGGCATTGGTGAAGGTTTTTTTGTCTTCGGAAACTGTCATTACAATGAAGAGTGTTTTTGTAAAAATACAATTATTTATTGTACTTGAATGCCATAAATTTTGATATACAAATTTTGCTTTTATTAGAAGTGTTTTTACTGATATTTCTGCTGAATTTTATCTTCAAAATTATAATTGGCTTTTTGTATATTTTGGAAGCTCACACTTCTGAAATAAATAAAATCAAAGACTTGATAGAATCAAAATACACTTTTTAGCTTGTTTCTAAACAAAATAAACAACAGCAATCCCATTTTAAAAAAATAAGAAAAAAGTGTAAGTGTTGAACATTCAAAGTATTGCAGAAATTATATACAAAAAACCCTTTAAGGAAGACCTGAAAGGGTTTGAAAGAATGCATGGTATACGTGCGATAACACTCTTTAAATAGTTTTTGTAGCATCAATTTTTAACCACATCAATCCGCTGCATATTGTTATTATACCTATGAAAAATATTGGCAAATTCCAATCTCCGGTTGTTTGAACTAAATATCCGAATCCTAAAGACATTACAGTAGAGCCAATTTGTCCGAACATATGCATACTTCCGCTTATTGCACCTGCATGTTTTCCTCCGATATCTCCTGCAACCGTCCAAGAAACCGGCAATGTGAAATCTTTGAAAAATAATCCGAAAGAAAGTAACACAATGCAAATGATATTACTGTCTGCATAAGAAGCAAAAATCAAACAAATTCCAGCTGTAATAAGCCCTGTAAGAGCAACAGCTCTCCGTCCCCATTTTACACCAATTCGTTTTGAAAGATAATCGGTGAGCCATCCTCCGATTAAACATCCTAAAGCACCTAAAATGAAAGGTAAGGAAATAAGTCCCGCTTGCTTCAAATCAAAATCTCGTCCCTGTCTAAGGAATTTTGGCATCCACGAAAGATAAAAATAGGCGCCGAACATATAAAGAAAATACATAATCATCAATGCCCAAAGATTACTGTTTTTTGCTAATTCTTTGAATGACAATAAAGAATGTGAAGTTTTTATTTTTCTGTTGGCTTCTATTTCCTCGACTTCTTTTTTAGAAATTCCAGGCATTTCTGACGGGTTTTCTCTGAAAAACTTATACCAAACAATTGCCCAAACAAAACCTAGCCCACCGAACGAATAAAATACCCATCTCCAACCGTGGTGTTCCATAATCGGAAGAATAATTAATGGAGCAAGTGCGCCACCTAATCTTGTACACATCCAAACGAAAGATTGTGCTCTGGCTCTACTTTCTGCGGGAAACCATTTGGATAAGGCAATTGCGATATTCGGGAATGCTCCGGCTTCTCCGGAAGCAAAAAGGAAGCGAACGACTAGCAAAATGGTAAATGTTTCTGATAATCCTGTGAAGATTGTGAAAACACTCCACCAGATTACGATGAACAGCAAAACCTTTTTAGCTCCAAATCTGTCACCTAATGTTCCTGCCGGAATTTGAAAAATCCCATACGCTATTGAAAACACTGCATGAAGCCACCCAAATTGAGATTCGGTAAGGTTGAATGTATGGGTAATTCCTTCTTCTGCTACTGAGGCAGCGGTTCTGTCAAGATAAGTGATTATCGCAAGAAAGCATAGAATAAGTAAAACCTGATATCGCTTCTTGAACCAACCGCCTGGTTCTAGCGTTTCTATTTGTGCATTCATAATTTTAATTTTTTAAAAATGCAGATTTTACCTGGCTTTAATAATTATAAGCTCATTGTAAATCTGCATTTTAAACATTTATTTTACTTAGAAGTTCACCTTTACAGAAGTATAATAATAGCTTCCCATAAAACCGAATTGATTTGTAAATCTTGTGTAAGGAGTTTGCCCAACACTTGTAAGTGCAGGTAAATCAATTCTGTCAGGATAGGTATTGAAAACATTGTTTGCCCCAAAAGACCAGCTGATTTTAGAATTTACATTCCAGGTAAGAGATGCATCTGCAATAGTTTTTCCTGCAAATGTTTGATCTTGGATCTCGGTATTTTGTCTCGCAGTTACCGATCCAAATTTGGTAGCTCTTATCATTGCTTCAAACATTTTGAATTTGTAGTTGGCAGATAAAATTAGCTTTTGTCTCGGTTGCGCCACCTCGATAAGACCAATCATATTTCTGTCAATAAAAGTACTTTTATCCCCTGTAAATCCTGCCGGAACTCTGGTTTCTCCTTTCTGTTTAGTCTCGTTGTACATAAATGCTGCTGATAGAGTAAGGGCATTATTGTCATTAAATTTTTCGTTGTAATTTGCTACTATGTCTACACCTTTTGTTCTGGTATCAATCGCATTAGAGAAAAACTGAACGAGCGGATATTGAGATAATCCCAAAACACTACCTCTAAGCTGAGAAGAGATGACAATACGATTTTTAATATCAATCTGGTACGCATCTACAGTCATTAAGAATTTTTTGTTGAAGAGTTGTAATGTAGCCCCCAAATTAAAATCCCAAGAAGTTTCAGCTTTTAAGTTTCCAACCAAATTATTAATTGTAGGATTATCATTTCTTAGGTGAGCGATTGGATAAGCGTCAAAAACATTATTTATAGTTAGCCATTGTGCATCTACATCACTGCTGTAATACAATTGATGTAAAGAAGGTGCTCTAAAGCCTCTGTTGATAGATCCTCTTAAAGAAAATTCTTCGATGACTTTATATCTCGTAGATAATTTCCCGGATAAGTTAGACCCAAAACCGGAATAATTTTCAAATCTACCTGCTAAACCTACCAAAAATTTATCGCTGAAATCTGTTTCTGTATCTACATAAACTCCAACGTTGTTTCTTGTTTTATTAACCTCATTCCCGGGATTGAAACCTTCTCTTCCATTTGCGCCAACATCTGTATTCTGAAGAGATCCTTTTGCCCATGAAGCGTAATCTCCCTGCAGAATTTGGTAACCATCTGTTCTGTATTCTGCACCCATTGCAAGATTTATAGATTTTGCAAAACTTAAATCATCAAAAGTTTTATCAACATCCACATTTATAGAATTTTGCCAGAAAGAAAGTGTTCCTCCGTAGAAGCTTGTTGGTGAGGCTATTCCAAAAGAGGGGTTGACTGTATTATTAGAGAATAGATTTATTTTATTTTTTCCGTACGTATTACTGAAGTCAAGAGACCAGCCTTCTTTATTTGTTTTCTTGATACCTGCTGTCACAGAGCCATCATATAAATTGGCAGGGAAAACCGGCGAATAACCATTTGGATAAATACCAAGTACGGCTCTTTTGGAGTTTACCGGCGGTCTGAAAAACCCATAGGCTGTAATTGCCTTGTAAGTGTACCCTCCGTTTCCGTAAAGTGCCCAGTCGTCTCCCAAAGGAATTTCGGAGTTCAAAAATAAAGTTCCGTTGGTGTTTTTAGCGATCCCGTATTTCGTACCTTTTATTTGTCGGTTAAAATTATGTTCGGCAATCATTTGATTATCTATCGCTTCGTTTGAGTTATAAACTCTTCCGGTAAAAGGCTCTGATCTATCGGTAGGATCATTGTGGTGCATTTGAAGTGTAGTATTCAAAAAACCTCCTTTTTTACCTAAAGGTAAACCAAAGTTTATGCTTTGCTCATAAGTTTTTCCGTCGCCTTCTTTGGTAAGACCAACATGTGCAGAATAAGAACCGCCTTTCGAATTACGTTTTAACTGTACATTGATAACGCCGGCAATTGCATCAGACCCATATTGCGCAGCAGCTCCATCTCTCAAAATTTCTACTCTTTCTATTGCTGCCGTCGGGATAATGTTCAGATCGGTACCTACCGTACCTCTTCCTACCACATTATTTACATTAAGCGCAGCAGATTGATGGCGTCTTTTTCCATTAACCAAAACCAAAGTCTGGTCAGGACCAAGCCCTCTCAAAGTTGCAGGATCTACATAAGAACTCACATTACTAATTCCGAATTTTACAGAATTAAATGAAGGTGCAGAGAAGTGAATCATTTGCCCAAGTTCAGTTTGCCCTGTTTTTTGAATGTCTTTTGCGGAAAACACATCGATAGGAACCGGTCTTTCTACATCAGTTCTGGGTTTTCCTCTAGAGCCAATTACCGTTACAGTTTCTATTTTGTTTTCTCTGACATCGTTGGACTTAAGTGTAAAATTAATAACGGAATCATCTTCAACTATAATGGTTTCATCTGCGAATTCGGATGATTTTACAAGTAATGTTTGTCCTTTGGATGCTTGTATAGAGAATTTTCCTTCAGCATCAGTTGTCGTCGTTGCGCCAGTTTCTTTTACCGTTACCGTTGCACCGGCAACAGGATTTCCGGAACTGTCTGAAACAACACCTGTAACAGGATTTTCTTGAAAATAAACCGAAGAAATTATTGAATTGCTGTGTGGAAACAAAGATTCTGCGTACAAATTTTCAGAAGCGGTTGCAGTGATAAAACAAATTACTGCAACTGAAAGAAGTTTGCGTCTCAAAAAAATAGATTCTTTTTTCATAGTATTTTTCTGTTAATAAAATTATTATATAGTAGATTAATTGTTTAACATTTGGTTAACATTTCAAATATAAAAATTAACAATGCTGGGTATGAAGATTTTCAATCAATTGCAGTTTTTATCAGTAAATGACATTTCGGCATAGAAAAGTTGTTATATTTACAAACGCGAAAAATATATTTTAAGGATGTTTTTGATCATCAATATTGTTGTTATATTATTGATTTTCAGGATTTTATTTGTAGATAAAATTTTGAAAAGGCTAATGAAATACCCTTGGAAGGTCTTATTGTTCAGTCAGCACATTTTATTCTTTATTATCTTCTTTTTCCTTGTTTTTTTTACCCAAAATTTCTATCTGGACTTCCCGGAATTGATTTGGAATATGATTTTTGTCATATTTTTAAGTTTTGGAATCTATTATTTGGTGTACTATTATCTCGTCCCGCTGTTTTATTTATCCAATAAATATCCTGAGTTCATATTATATGCATTAATCTGTTTTTTGGTTTCAACATTATTGAGGATTTTAGTAGAACCGCAGATTTTTAAGATGAATTTTAATGAGGTTTTATCCAACAAGAAGTTTATATATAATGTTTATACCACGCAGGGAATCGTAATTTTGGTTGCCACATTTTTAGGAATTACGAAAGATAAATTCTTAAAAGAACAGGATTTAAAAGAACTCGGGGAAGAAAAAGACCAAATGTATATTGATCTTTTAAAATCCAAATTGAGTCCGCATTTTTTACTTAATACGCTGAATAATATATATGTTAACAGTTTTGTGTCGTCCGATAAAACCTCCAATTCTATTCTTCAGCTTTCCAAGCTGTTGCAGTATATTATCTATGATAGTGGAAAAGAAAAAATAACCGTCAATCAGGAATTTTCTTCTATAAAATCTCTTGCAGAGCTGTATCAATTAAAATACAACAATCAACTCAATATAATTTTTGAAATTGAGAATACCGATGTTTGGGATGTTATCGAGATTCCGCCCTCTGTTTTTCTCACACTTTTCGAGAATTCTTTGAAACATTCATCCATTGGGATTGCTGATAAAAGTTTTGTAAAACTATCTTGCAAACTGCAGGATTATGAGATGATTCTGGAAATTGATAATTCGGTTGCAGAAAACAAGAATTTTACTTTGGATGAAGCCTATCACGGACTTGGAAACGTCGCTATCAAAGGGATTTTAGACAAATTTTATCCCAAAAGATATAATTTATTTTCCGGAAATCAAGCAGACGAAAAATATAAAACCATTTTGAAAATAAAATATTATGAGTAATCTCACGATTGTAAGTATTGATGATGAATTTCCGGCTTTGCAGCTGGTGAAACATTACTGCACGAAAATTGAAGGTATTGAGCTCTTAAAAACATTTCAAAATCCCAAAGAAGCATTAGAATATTTGAAAAAAAACGAAGTAGATCTTGTGATTTTGGATATCAATATGCCTTTTATTAACGGGATTGAGCTTTTGCAGAGTCTTCCGCACAAACCGTTGTGCATTTTTCTTACATTAGAAACGCAGCATGCTGTAAAAGCCTTTGAATTAGATGTTCTTCATTATATGGTAAAACCAGTTGATTTTGAAACTTTTGAGAAGGCGATCAATAAAGCCAAAGACTTTTTCAGATTCAAAAATTCTGCACAGGAAAAAGCGCAGGAAGATTTTATTATGTTCAAATCCAATTACGTGATCAATAAAGTGTTGTTGAAAGACATTCTTTGGGTAGAAGGTTTTGGCGAATATATTGTTTTGGTGACGACTTTTAAAAAATATATGATTCTTGATAGAATGACCAATTTTGAAAAGAAATTTCAGAATTTTGGCTTCATCAGAATTCATAAATCTTACATAGTTTTAAAAGATAAAATTGAATCTTATGATGCTAATAACGTTTTTCTTTCAGATTCTAATAAACTTCCGTTAGGAAGAACGTATAAAAAAATATTAAGCCAGAATTTTCTTAATCAAAATTAGTTTCATAAAAAAATCAGTTCAAAAAAAATTGAACTGATTTTTTAAAAATGTTGAACGTATTAATAAGAACAAATTTTTATTTTTTCATTTCTGATGCCTGCATCGGATTCACTTTTCCGTTCGCACCGCCCCTTACTGCTGCTTTTTGTTTCTCTTTAAACACCTGAAATTTCGAAGTTTCAGATGAGCCAGAATCACTGCTCCAAAAGTTATTTGAAGTGTCAATATCTGCCGTTTCTTTCATCGGATCGAGCTGAATAGATTTTAATTTTTTGTCGAAATAAAAAGTTTTAGACACTTTCTTTTCATTTTGTCTCCAGATTTGTGCAGAAGATTTATCTTTTAATTTTGAACCGTCTTCGAAGGTAAATTCTAAAATAACCGGCATTGCCAAACCTCCTTTATTCACGAAATCGATTTGATAAGCATTGATATTTTTCAGTTTTTCCTGGTCTTTTTTGTCTAAAGCAGAGTTTGCTTCTGCATTCAAAGTATATTCTTTATCGGTATCAATTTTCTCCTGACCTCTGTCGTAACGGTAATAAAAATCCTGAAGGTTTTTATCTTTTTCTACCTCAAAAGTAATGGTTTTATCTTCTTTGTTTCTGATTTTCGATATATCTACAAACTCATTCTGCAGAGGTTTATCAACTTTATATTTTGTGTCGTTTGAAGAAGCTGTAACCTCAAAATCAGGATTTGCAACGGTTACTTTATCGATGGCAATATCTACAGGATCTGTTCCGTAAAACCAGCCTCTCCAAAACCAGTCAAGATCTTCTCCGCTTGCATCTTCCATAGTTCTGAAAAAATCTGCCGGTTCGGGATGCTTAAATGCCCATCTTTTAGAATATGTTTTAAAAGCTTTGTCGAAAAGCTCTCTTCCCATAATGGTTTCACGGAGAATGTTTAATCCTGTTGCAGGTTTTGCATATGCATTCGGGCCAAACTGAATAATATTTTCAGAATTACTCATAATCGGTTCCAACTGGTCTTTCGGAAGTTTCATATAATCAACAATCGTCCAGGCAGGGCCACGTTTTGAGGGGAATTTATTATCCCATTTTTCTTCCGTTAAATATTCTGTAAATGTATTTAAACCTTCGTCCATCCAGCTCCATTGCCTTTCGTCTGAATTGATAATCATCGGGAAAAAATTGTGTCCCACTTCATGAATAATTACTCCGATCATTCCGTTTTTTACACCTTCAGAATAGGTTCCGTCTTTTTCTGTTCTTCCAAAATTAAAACAAATCATCGGATATTCCATTCCGTTGGAAGCTTCCACAGACTGCGCCACAGGATAAGGATAAGGAATTGTAAATTCTGAGTACGTTTTTATTGTATGTGCAACGGCTTTTGTAGAGAATTTTCTATATAAACCATAGGCTTCTTTAGGATAGAAACTCATCGCCATTACTTTATTGTTGTTTTCAGGAATGGTAACGCCCATTGCATCCCAAACGAATTTTCTTGAAGCCGTCCATGCAAAATCTCTTACATCTTTTGCTTCAAAAACCCACGTCTTTCTCTGTTTTGAATGATTTTTTTCTGCTTTTTTAGCTTCATCCAACGTCACGATTTCTACAGGCTCACTTGAAGTCTGTGCTTTTTTATACCGTGCAAATTGGTCTGAACTTAAAACCTGCTCGTAATTTTTACATTCGCCGGTTCCGCCAATGATATGATCTGCCGGAACGTTCATCGAAACTTTATAATTTCCGAAAACCAAAGCAAATTCACCTCTTCCCGTAAACTGATGATTCTGCCATCCCTGAAAGTCGCTGTAAACACACATTCTAGGAAACCATTGTGTAATTGTATACAGATCGTTTCCGTCTTCTGCAAAATTTTCATAACCACCACGACCACCCATCTTTATACGATTTGGAATATTGTAATTCCAATCGATTTTAAAAATGAATTTTTCACCTTTTTTTAAGACTTTAGGCAAATCTATACGCATCATTGTTTTGTTGACGGTGTATTTCAAAGGATTTCCTGAAATGTCGGTTACTTTTTCTAAATTAACTCCGTAACCGTTGTCTTTCACAGGCAGTTCTGAAACTTTTAATTGCTGATCATTCAAAGATTTGGGCAGGGTAGAAGAGAACTGATAATCTGCTTTTTTTACCGTTGACTGCTGGTTTTCATCCAACTGAAGCCAGATATAATCCAGATCATCCGGAGAATTATTGTGATAAGTTACGGTTTCCGATCCTTTTAAATTTCTTTTATCTTCATCTAAATAAGCGGTAATATCATAATCGGCTCTGTTTTGCCAGTACGCCTGTCCCGGAGCACCCGAAGCTGTTCTGTAAACATTTGGTGTAGGCAAAATTGTTCCCAACTGCTCAAATCTGTTTCCGTGGTTACTCCCCGGATTGTTCTGAATGTTTTGGGCAAAAGCACTGGTGAAGAATACTATTGAAAGTGCAGAAATTGTAAATTTCATTTCGGATATTTTAATAATGTTCAAAGATAATAATAAGATGCTGAAAAATAGATAAAAACGGCTAGAAAGGTAAACGCTCTAAAGTCATTTTTAAAGCCAACGCAAAAACTCCCGATGATACAAAGAGAATCCAGTCTTTTTTGTTGACTTTAAATATATTTAAAAGAATAAATAATAAAACTAAAATAATGATAACAATTACAATCTGGCCGACTTCCAAACCAATATTAAAACCTAAAAGCGGAACGGCGATGCTCTGGCTTTTCGCAATCATGACTCTTGCAGTATTGGCAAAACCTAATCCGTGAATCAATCCGAAAAATAAGGCTAAATAGTAATTGGTCTTATTTTGCGACTGCTTTTTATTTTTTAGTAAAATATTTCCCAATGCAGTTAAAACAATTGTCAAAGGAATCAAAAATTCAACCCAAGCTGAAGGAACTCTTACAATATCTAATATGCTCAACGCCAAAGTAACAGAATGTCCGATGGTAAAAGCCGTGACCAAAACCAAAATTTTCTTCCAGTCGGAGTAAGAATAAATCGCAATTAAAGCCAATACAAAAAGTTGATGATCGAGTGCGTCTAATGAAATAATGTGTTCCCAGCCTAGGTTTAAGTAAAATAGAAAATCCTGCATTTTTGATATTTAATTTGGAAATGCGATGATACAAAATTTATTTTAACTTTGTTGAAAATTCAACGTCATGATTGTTAATATAGAACTGGAAAATTCTGAAGATTTTGTATTCATTAAACAACTTTTAGAGAAAATAAAAGGGATGAAATCGGTCTCTTTGCAGAAAGAAGAGTATGAAATGATCGAAGGAGTTCCTACTCATGTTTATGAAGCGATTGAAGAATATGGTAAATCTTTGAAAGAAGAAGATATGATTTCTCAGAAGGTTTTTTTAAAATTTATTGACGAGGAAATATGCAGGTTGAATTCTCAGAAGTAGCCAAACAAACATTAGCGGAAAATATTCAATTTCTAAGAAAAATGTGGACGAATCGAGAAGTCATAAATTTCTTGCAAGATGTGAAAAAAGTTACTGTTGAACTTAAAAACAGAAATTACAACCAGTTTCAGAACACATTAAATTTTACTAGGAGTGTACTCATCGGCAAAAAGCATTTCAGAATGTACTTCCAACAAGAAAATGAAAACCAAATAAAAGTTCTGTTATTCTTTGATATGAGACAAAATCCCGAAAAAATTATTGACTTACTAAAATGAAAAAACTATTTGTCTTTTTTATTTCCTTGATGTTTATATTCTCATTCAGTGGAAAACATCCTTATCACGTTGGTTCGGTAGACATCAATTACAATTCAAAATCTAAAAACTTTGAGATTACAGGACGTTTTTTTCTTGATGATTTAGAGAACGGATTGTCGAAAAAATACGGAAAGCCTTTTCATTTTAATGATGCAAAATATAAAGTTCAGCTGAATGAAGCACTGAAAAACTATACCGAAGAATATTTCAAACTGAAAACCAATAATCAGTTTTTAAAAGTAAATTACATAGGTTATGAAGAAGATAATGAATCTGTGAATGTTTACCTTGAATCTGAATCTGTGTTAAATCCGAAAAAAATAGAAGCTGCGGTAAGTTTTCTATATAATTTGTTTGATGATCAGATCAATATTGTCCATATTACCGTTAACGGAGATCGTAAAAGTGAAAAACTGACGTATCCTAATCGGTATTTATATCAGCAGTTTTAAATTACGTGTTGTGCATTTACAAATTTGTTTTCCTTTGCGATAAAATAAACGCAAGGTTAAACGAAAGAAACTCCAAAACTATGCTGAACTAAGTAAAACAAGGGTACTTCGTTTATCAAAGAAATACAAGTAATTGATTTTTACTTTATTTAATATTTCCCCCTTAAATAAATTATCTTTCTGAATGTAAAAGCGCATTTTCTGCTTCTGCATGAGCTAATAAATCAGGAAAAAAGTCATCATAACATTTCTGCAAAAAATCTTTATTATCTAAAAATACTTCAAAAACAGGAATGTTTTTGTCTAAATATTTCGCCTTATTCAACACGTTTTTCATACTGAAACCAATGCTTCGGTCTGTCCGGTAATTATAAAGCCAATCTTCAGCTTCCATTCTGGAAAGCATGAGCCTGAAGTTTTCAGGGAAAAACCTGATGTTTTGATTTAAAACCCGATAAACTCTCTGAGAATGGTTTTTCCAGCCTTTTAAGGAGTTTAAAGTAAGATCATTTGCCAAAAAATAATCCATCGAAACATCTACAAAAGCTCCTGCATACAATCTCACAAGCGGACTGAAAACTTTTTTTGCCTCATGAATTGCAGGATGAGAATCGGTAAATGTATCAATCGCTCTGTGCATTGTGATTCCGTCCTGAATATCTTTCGGAAAAGAAAAACGCTCTTTATTTCGGATGTGATCTTCTAAAAATTGTCCGACAATTTGTCCGTCGGAAAAAGAAAGAAAAGTGTGAGCGAGATAGTTCATATTACAACTTAAAATTTAAAACAGAAAACCTCCAAAAATATAATTTAAGGAGGATTAATTTACAATTTTAAAATTAGATATTTTTATTTTTTAATGAACTTTTTGGTAGCAATTAATGAATTTCCGTCTGAGTATACACTTATAAAATATTCTCCCGCAGGAATTCCTGTAAGATTAATTGTTTTTTTATCTGTGGTTAAAATAACCTGCCCTAAAACATTGATAACTTTGAAAATATGTGCTTCATCATTTTTAATCCAAATGTTAATTTCGTCTTTTGCGGGATTTGGAAAAACGGTAAAATCTTTTACATCTGTGTTTTTAATTTCAACAGTACCTAAATTTGCAGTTGGCATAAATTGAGATACGACACAGGCAAAACGAGCAAAACCAAAAGCTTCATTGGAAGGGTTAGGATTTCCGATAGCTATTCCTGTTGGTTCGGAATTGTAGTTTACAGCAGGATTTGCCCATCTGTTGATTCTCGTACACGAAATTCCGGAGTTGACACATTCATCATTATAAGCCATAATCGTTCTCCATCTTTGCGAATTTGTGCTGGAAGTTCCCAAACTTATCGCAGTCTGATTGGTATAGCCGTGATGATTTTCACATGGTGTTGTGCTTGTAGAGACAAACCAATCGTGATTTAAGCCCATATTGTGGCCCATTTCGTGTGCTAAACTGTAATTTGAAACTACGCAGTTAAATAAAGTTACTGTAAAAGCACTGTTTGCAGTATAATTGGTAGGGTTTGTATTTAAATAGCCTAATCCGCAAGTGTTTGTAGGAGTAGCTGTTACCAAAGCGCAGAGATCTGCTCCATATGTGGTTCTTAATGTCTGAACGACATCCAAAAATCCGTCATTGGCTGTTCTGAATCTTGAAAGATCGGTAGAAATATTTCCAGATTCTGTATAATTTATTTCACCTGAATAAACCAGATTTATTGTGGTGTTTGAAACTCCTGAATTTATTAAAGCCGTGTTAAAATTGGTAATAGAAGTTGCTGCAAAAGAATTACTCTGTGCAACACCTCCCCATGCTGCTCTGGCTGCAGAAGTATATACGATCAAAACGTCAATTGTTGTTGCGGGACAAACTGCTGTAGCTTGCAAACAAACATTAGGATTTACCTTTTGTGAAGCCGAAGAATTATTCAAAACAAAATCTGTTGCTGAATCTTTACTGATTAATGCGGCTTCACTTACTGTAGAGACTGCAAATAAATTGTTTTCAAGCTGATGGAAAATTACTTTTTCACCTAAAACAGAAGTGTACATTCCTGTGATTGCATTTCCGGCTTTAGACAAAACCAATTCAGATTTTGGTTCATTTTCAATGTTGAAAACTGAAGATTCAGCTTTGTTGGTATACAAAAAAGATTTAGAAAATTTAGCTTTAATAATTCTGCTGCTTGGTAAAATAATTTCAAAATCAGATTTTAAATCAAATGAAGATTGAGTATAATATTTAGTAAGAATATATGTCGCAGATAAAGTTTTATCAAGCTTTTGTTGCTCACTTAAATTATTTTCACTGATTGTATTTTGAAATACCCTGTTTTGAGCAAAAATGACGATACTGCAAAACAGTACGAAAAAGGTAATTTTAATTTTCATAATCATTTGAAGTTAAAAGTTTTGTGGTGTAAATATAATATTTTAATGAATTGTTTTCATAATTATATTTAATTAAAAAAGTCTCTCATGAAAATCCTCAACTTTGCTCACTTCTTCAATTTTGATTCCGAATTTTTTCTTTGGAAGTTTATTTAAATTAGAAATAAAAATCGTCTCATAACCCAACTTTTCAGCTTCGGTAATTCTCTGTTCGGCTTGTGCAATCGGACGAATTTCTCCGCTCAGACCAATTTCTCCCGCAAAACAAAAATGTTCAGAAATAGCAATATCTTCATTGGACGAAAGAATGGATGCTACAACAGCCAGATCTAAAGCCGGATCATCCGTTTTAATTCCGCCTGTAATATTGAGGAAAACGTCTTTTGCTCCCAACTGAAAACCTGCTCTTTTTTCTAAAACAGCCAAAAGCATATTTAATCTTTTTGAGTCAAAACCAGTGCAGCTTCTTTGTGGAGTTCCATAAACTGCGGTACTTACCAATGCTTGAATTTCTAACAACATCGGTCGGTTTCCTTCCAACGTTACGGCAACTGAATTTCCTGAAAGTTCTTCAGATTTTTTAGTAATTAAAATTTCGGATGGATTTTTTATTTCCTTTAAACCCTGTGAAACCATTTCATAAATTCCAATTTCAGAAGTAGATCCGAAACGGTTTTTATTGGCTCTCAACAGTCGGAAAAGGTGATTTCTGTCTCCGTCAAAATTTAAGACAACGTCCACCATGTGTTCCAAAACTTTCGGGCCGGCAATTTGTCCGTCTTTGGTGATGTGACCCACCAAAAATACGGGAACATTATTTTCTTTGGCGTATTTAATAATTTCATTCGAGCATTCACGAATTTGTGAAACCGTTCCGGGTGAACTTTCAATTAACTGTGACTGCAATGTCTGAATAGAATCAATAATGACAAAATCCGGTTCTAATTTTTTAGCTTCATGAAGAATTTTTTCTAATGAAGTTTCGGTATAAAGAAAACAGTTCGGATTTTTAATTTCAGCCAAACGGTCGGCTCTCATTTTAATTTGCGACGCACTTTCTTCTCCCGACACGTAAAATATTCTTTTCTTCATTTTCAAGGCAAGTTGAAGAAGTAATGTAGACTTTCCGATTCCCGGTTCACCACCGATTAAAGTGACAGATCCTAAGACAATTCCGCCTCCTAAAACTCTATTAAGTTCGTCAGACGGAGTTTTTATTCTCGGTTCTTCAATTGCTTCAACTTCGATAATGTTGATGACGTGTTGTTTTGATTTTGAAAATGGTGGAGTTTTAGATGAGGTTTTTTCTACGACTTCTTCCACTAAAGTATTCCATTCGAGACAGTTTTTACATTGCCCGGTCCATTGAGGATATTGCGAACCACAGTTTTGACAGAAATATGCTGTTTTAAGTTTTGCCATACTGCGAAGTTGAAGATTTTTTTTGAAATTTTCTTAATTTTAATATATGAAAAATGTTTTGCTGAAAAGTTTGGGGATTTTTATTGTAATGAGCCTTTTGAATGCTCAATTTACAGAATGGACTTTACAACAAACGCATCTTCCTGTTGGAAATTACGGAATGTTACCTATTTTAATCATTATAGAATGTGCAATAGTTTCAGTTGTAGGATTTGTAACGGTCTTGATTTTTAAAAAGCATTATAATTCAATATTCAGAATTGCCATGTTATTTGAAATTCTCTATTTGCTTTTGCTTATAATTTCAGGAGTTAATCCTTTTCTATACTTTTTTGAAAGGATTGAGGATAATTTATTAAACCTATTTCTTTACCTAAATTCTTTTTTGATTTTCATTATTATATTAATTTTTGAAAAGTGTTTGAAACTTATTTCATCTAAAAATCAGAACTTACCATAAGTCAATGATTCATATCGAATCTTTATTTAAATTTGTTTAGAATTAAAGATTAAGATTTTGTTTTTGAAAATTTAACTTCCGGCAGAATTGTTAATCTATAAAAATGTAAAAGGATATGATTCTATAATTTTCATATATAATTTGGTTTAGGTAAAGGTTTCTCAAAGTTTTTTTGGGAAACCTTTTTCTTTTTAACAGGGAACTTTTCACTTAAAATAAACTTAAAATCAGAATTTAAAAGGGAAACAAAATTGCTTTGCTTTTCTTTTTGTCCTAACTTTGCACAAACCTAATCTAATGAGTAAAAAGAATACAAAGTATATCTTTGTGACAGGAGGTGTAACTTCATCTTTGGGAAAGGGAATCGTTTCTGCTTCTCTGGGACTTCTGCTAAAATCACGCGGATTTAATGTAACGATTCAAAAACTGGATCCTTATATTAACATCGACCCGGGAACATTAAACCCTTATGAACACGGAGAATGCTATGTAACCGAAGATGGCGCGGAAACTGATCTGGATTTAGGGCACTACGAGCGTTATCTTGACTCTCCAACTTCTCAGAACAACAACGTTACGACAGGAAAAATCTACCAGACAGTAATTGAAAAAGAAAGAAAAGGAGATTTTCTTGGAAAAACAGTTCAGGTAATTCCTCATATTACGAACGAAATCAAGCGTAGAATTAAAATTTTATCTAAACAGAATTACGATATCATTATTACTGAAATCGGTGGAACTGTTGGTGATATTGAATCTTTACCTTACATTGAAACTGTTCGTCAGCTGAAATGGGAATTGGGTGAGAAAAATTCTATGGTAATTCACCTTACTTTATTGCCATATTTGGCATCAAGTGGAGAATTAAAAACAAAACCTTCTCAGCATTCTGTTCGTCAATTAATGGAAAGCGGAATTATGGCAGATGTTTTAGTTTGTCGTACAGAGCATAAAATTCCGAAAGATCAGAGAGCAAAATTAGCTCAGTTCTGTAATGTTTCTCTGGACAATGTGATAGAATGTAAAGATTTGGAAACCATTTATGAAGTTCCGATGTATCTTCAAAAGCAAAACTTTGATGATGTAGTTCTTAAAGAATTAGATCTGAAAAGTGACAAAGAAGCAGATCTTAAAGACTGGAAAACTTTCCTTAAAAAATTCCAAAATCCAAAGAGAACAGTAGAGATTGCCTTAGTTGGGAAATATATTTCTCTTCAGGATTCTTATATTTCAATTGCGGAAGCTTTCAAGCATGCAGGTGCAGATCTTGAAACGGAAGTGAAGATCAGATGGGTTTACAGTGGTGATTTAACCAAAGAAAATATTAAAGAATCGTTAGACGGAGTCTGCGGTATTTTGGTTGCTCCAGGATTTGGTGACAGAGGTATTGAAGGTAAAATTCTTACAGCTCAATATGCAAGAGAAAATAAAGTTCCGATGTTGGGAATCTGTTTGGGAATGCAGATCATGACTGTAGAATTTGCAAGAAATGTTTTAGGATATACAAAAGCCAATTCAATGGAATTTGATACTTCTACGGAACATCCTGTAATTTCTTTAATGGAAGAGCAGAAAAATGTAGTCGATAAAGGTGGTACAATGCGTCTTGGAGCCTGGAAATGTGCTTTGAAAAACGGTTCAAAATTAAATGAAATCTACGGAAGCAAAAATATTTCTGAAAGACACCGTCACCGTTATGAATTTAACAGCGAATATATTCAGGAATTTGAAAGCAATGGTTTCATCGCAACAGGTACAAACCCGGAAACTGGCTTGGTGGAAGCGTTAGAAATGACAGATCATCCTTTCTATGTTGGGGTACAATATCATCCTGAATACAAGAGTACGGTTGCAACACCGCATCCTTTGTTCAGAGCTTTCATTAAAGCTTGTTCAGGGAAATAATTTTAAGTTATTAAACCTTCAAGGTTTTCAAAACCTTGAAGGTTTGAATGAATATAAGGTAATTAATAAATTATAAACGTTATATATAAACTCAGACTGATTATTCTCAGCCTGAGTTTATTATATAGTAACATATTATAGTATAGAGTTTTGATAAAAAAACAGTATTTTTGTCGACTCTAAAATGTATAATATTTTGATATACATTTTAAATGAAAATTTGAACCACAAAAGAAACAAAAGCTTTTGGCCTAAAAACTCGAAGTATTTCACTTTTTAGTAAATAAAACTTCTCAAAATAAGAAAATCAAAGATTTTCAAAAACTTTAATGTTCTTTTAAAAGAATTGAGATGCTTTGGAAGAATTATTAAAAAAACGTTTGTGGCTTTTGGGGTTAATTAAAGAAAAATATTTAAAAAATTTTAATAAAAATAAAATGCAACAGAACAACGGACTCGATAAAAGTCAGATTATTAGTTTTGCGGTTTTATGTTTGGTTCTTATGGGATTCATGTTTTATTTCCAAAGAAATAACGCTGAAGAAGAAAAACTAAAAGCTGAACATCAGAAAACAGAACAGGCTAAAACAGCCGTAAAACCAACTCCGGCAGCAGATATCAATCCCAATGTAACTCCGAATTCTATTCAGATTTCCAATTTGGCAAATAACGAATTGAAGCTTGAATTTTCAAGTCTGGGAGGTCAGGTTTCAAAAGTAGAGCTTCTTAAATATAAAGCTTACGATCACAAAACCGATAAGGCAGATCTTCCGCTTAATCTGATTACTAAAAATAATTCGAGCTACGGTTTTCAGTTTAAAGATAAAACAGGAAAAACAGTTAATACTAAAGATTTGGTGTTCTCTCCGGTTGTTAACGGTAATGTTGCAACTTTAACGGCAAACTATAACGGAGCTTCAATTCAGTTTATTTATACATTAAATAACAATCCAAAAGCAGAACTTAAAGATCAGTATACTTTAGATTTTAAAGTAAGAACTCAGGGTTTAGCGAATGTTACTTCTGAAAACAAAGCAGATTTTATCTGGGATTACAGTGTAAGAAACCTTGAAAAGGGTAGAGCGCAGGAACAGTCGCATTCAGAATTCTCATATGCTTTTAATAATTATAAAGATTATGATTATGATGGAAGAACGACAATGGAGGAAGAAAAAGAAACGCTTAACTGGATTGGTGTAAAACAACAGTTTTTTTCTTCAGTAATTGAATCTAAAACAGGTTTTACCAACAGTAAAGGAAATCAGGAAACAATTGAGGAAGGGGAATATTTGAAAAAATTAAACTTCGAAGGCTTTGTTTCTATGAACGGAGGAGAATTGAATCAGGATTTCACATGGTATTTTATGCCATTAGATTTACCATTATTAAAATCATACGATAAAAACTTTGATGAAATTCTTCCGTTAGGATGGGCATTTATCGGAGGAATGAACCGTTATTTCTTCATGCCGATGTACAATATGATTGCAGGTTGGGGAATTACAGCGGGTTGGGTAATTTTCCTGATGACGATTATTGTGAAATTGATCTTATCACCAATTATGTACAAACAGCATAAATTGAGTGCAATGATGAAAGTAATCCGTCCGGAAATTGATGAAGCGAATGCTAAATTTAAGGATGCGGATCCGATGAAAAAGCAACAGGCTACCATGGAAATCTACAGAAAAGCAGGAGTAAATCAAATGGCGGGATGTCTTCCGGCGTTGGTGCAGATTCCTATTTTCTATGCATTATTCAGATTTTTCCCAAATTTTATCGATTTGAGAGGACAGGGGTTCTGGTTTGCAAAAGATTTAACGGCTTATGATGATTTGATTAAATTACCATTTAAAATTCCTTTCCTGGGAGATCATTTAAGTGTTTTTGCGCTGGCTTGTACCGTTGTAATCTTGATTTACACAGTAATGACTTCAGGAAATATGCAGCAACCTCAACAGGAAGGTATGCCGAATATGAAAGTAATTATGTATATTTTCCCTATCACATTCTTATTCTTCCTGAATACTTCTGCATCAGGCCTATCTTGGTATTATTTTGTTTCGAATGCGATTAACATTTTAATTATCCTCGTCATTAAATATGTAATTTTGGATGAAAAGAAAATTCATGCTCAGATTCAGGCAAATAAAGAAAAGCCAAAATCGGAAGGTAAATTCCAAAAGAAAATGAGAGAAATGATGGAAAAAGCTCAGGATGCGCAGAAAATTCAGGAGCAGCAAAAAGGTAAAAAGAAATAAAAACTTTTTATAAAAGTAATAAAAGAGGGAAGCAAAATATTGCTTCCCTCTTTTATTTTAAGATTAAAATCTTCTTGTTAATATTTTAACAATGAAGAAAAACTTATTAAAAATACGCTGATATGAACCTTAAAGAATTTTTATAACCTCAATAGATTGAAATTGTCCAGGTGGTCTCATCTCATTGATAAAGAATTAATCTTAATATTTTTTATCATCTATGATCAATATTATTAAAATAATTCAATAATTAATGTTTATTAACAAAATAAATTCTCAGATATTTAAAATATGGAATTTATTTGATAATTTGGATATATTGTTTAGAAGTATTTTAAATTAGACTATGAGTTTTTTTCAGAATGATAATTTAAGTGAATTGTTTTAATCATATTTTAGACGAAATGATTGACGATGATATTTTGTTATGCCATGCTTTATCAAAGCTTCCTGATGCTTTTTTGTTGCATATCCGAAGTTGGTATTCCAGCCATATTCAGGATGCTCTTCATGAAGCTCAATCATCAGTTTATCACGATAATTTTTTGCTAAAATAGAAGCTGCTGCAATTGATAAAAATTTAGAATCTCCTTTAATTACACATTGATGCGGAATGAAATTATAGGGATGGAATTTATTTCCATCAACTAAAATAAATTCGGGTGTTATCAACAGCTTATCTAATGCCTTGTGCATTGCATGAATACTGGCGTTCAGTATATTATGCTCATCAATAAATGCTGGAGGAAGCTCAGCAATCGCAAAACTTTTTACATGATCTTTAATGTAGATATCTAAATCCATTCTGGTTTTAAAACTCAATTTTTTGGAATCATTGACGAGATTTTGTTCAAAATTTTCGTCTAAAATAACGGCTGCGGCAACTACTGGTCCGCACAAGCAACCTCTCCCTACCTCATCACATCCTGCTTCAATGTAATTTTCCGACCATTTCTTTAATAGATTCATAATTTTTTAACATTTGAAAGTTGTAAATCAGTAGTAATTTGTAGATATTATGTTAAAAATAATAATATTTCAAAATTTTAACAGTTTTATATCAGAAGTTTTTACAACTTTGTTAACGCAAAATTAATGTATTAATATGAAAAAATTAACATCAGGTGTACTACTTGTAGTACTTTCCTCGTCTTTTGTGGTTGCCCAGGCCCAACAAACAAAACCGAGTGATACCTTAAAAACACAGGAAATAGAAGGTGTAGTTGTTACTGCAATGGGAATTAAAAGAGAGAAAAAATCTCTTGGTTATGCCACGCAAGAAGTAAAAGGGGAGGATGTGAATAAAAATCCCACACCAAATTTTTTAAATAACTTATCTGGGCAAGTAGCTGGACTGGATATTAAGCAAAGTACTAATTTCGGAGGTTCTATAAACGTAGTTCTAAGAGGTCTTAAATCATTTTCTCAAACCAATCAACCTTTATTTGTAATAGATGGGGTTCCTATTATTAATGGGAATGTAAATAATACAAATCAAACTACGGGAAGATATGGTTTTGATTATGGAAATACAGCGTCTGATATTAACCCTAATGACATAGAAACTATAAATGTACTGAAAGGAGCTACTGCTGCTGCTTTGTATGGATCTCGTGCTGCTAACGGAGCTATAATTATCACTACCAAAAAAGGCAAAAAAAATGGGAAAGGCATTGGAGTGGAATTTTCTAGTTCTGTGACGGTTTCGTCTATAGATAAAACCACTTTTCCAAAATATCAGACTGAGTATGGACAAGGGTATGTGGGAGAAGATGAATGGGGAAGTTATAATGGAGGGCTTGCTGCTGGATTTGGAAGTGACGCTTCTTATGGACCTAAATATGATCCTAATTTGATGGTATATCAGTACGATGCGTTTATTCCGGGGTCTCCCAATTTTGGTAAAAAAACTCCTTGGGTTGCAGCTAAAAATGGGCCTCTTTCTTTTTTTAATAAAGGAACCAATTATACCAACAGCATTTCTTTCAGTGGTGGAAATGAAACAGCAACTTATCGGTTAAGCTACACTAATATGGATGCTTCTGATATTATGCCAAATAGTGAGTTGATAAAAAATAATTTTGGTGGTAATGCTTCTTATAAAATATCAGATAAATTAACAGCAAGCTTATATGCAAATTATATTACCCAAAAAACAGTAGGAAGAAACGGAACTGGTTACACGGGCAATATTATGGGTAATTTCAGACAATGGTGGCCCACAAATATTGATTTAAAACAACAGCAGAGTTTATATAACCTTAATCATAAAAATAATTCTTGGAATATTACCGATACCGATAATCTTACTCCTCAGTATTGGGATAATGTTTATTTTCAGAGATACGAAAGTTATCAAAATGATAGCAGAGACAGATTTAATGGGAATTTCAGCCTAAGCTATGATGTAACTCCTGAAATAAATTTATTAGCAAGATTAACTACAGACAGTTATGTTTTAACTACTGAAGAAAGATTAGCTGCTGGTTCGGTTCCTGTCATTTTCGGACAGAGTATTAATACAGAGCAACCTTCGGGTTATGCTACCAATCTTTACAAATTTGCAGAAAGAAATTATGACTTTATAGCAACTTATAAAAAAAATATTACAGAAGATTTTAATATTAATGGTTTAGTAGGAACCAATATTAGACATGAAAGTAATTATTCGATACAACAATCAACTTCAGGAGGATTATTGATTCCGAATTTATATACAATTTCAAATTCTGCAGGAAGACCATTTGATGCGTTGATTACAGATACCAATAAGCAAGTTGTCGGATTTTTTGCACAAGCTAGCTTAGGATATAAAAATACATACTATTTAGAAGGTACTGTTAGGAGAGACCAGACAACTGCTTTAGCACCTGGACATAATGTTTATTGGTATCCTTCTGTTTCAGGAAGTATAATTTTCTCTAATTTAATAAAGGAAAATTGGTTAAGTTTTGGTAAAATAAGAGCAAACTACTCCGAAGTAGGTAATGACACTGCAGCAAATCAGTTACGAGATTTTTACACAGTAGGTCAGGCTTTTGGAACGCAACCAGCTTATTCTTTTAATACACTAAAGAAAAATCCTGATTTGGTATCCGAAAGATTAAAAAGTACAGAATTTGGATTGGAAACCTCTTACTTGAAAAATAGATTAGGTTTTGATGTTACTTGGTATAGAAATGATGCCAATAATTTGATTTCTAACGTTAGCGTTTCTTCTGCTACGGGTTCATTATTGCAAAAACAAAATATAGGGAATCTAAGAACGGAAGCTTTTGAAATTTCATTAAGATTAACTCCTATAAAATCTCAAAATTTCTCTTGGAATATGACAGCGAACTGGTCAAATCCTGTAACAAAAGTAACGCAACTTAAAGATGGGCTTTCCAATATAGCACTGCAAACAAATACTTCCAGTGGTGGAGTAACTATTAATGCGCCTTTAGGACAAGCTTATGGACAGATTTGGGGGTCAGATTTTGTCTATGCTCCAGATGGGCAAAAAATTATTAATCCCGATACAGGAGCTTATTTAGTAACTACAACAACAAATAATAATTTAGGTACATACCAAGCAAAATGGTTCGGTGGATTGAGAAATACATTTACATATAAAAATTTATCTTTAGCTTTTTTGATTGATATGAAAAAAGGAGGAAGCGTTTACTCGCTAGATCAATCTTATGGCTATGGAACAGGTATTTATGCAAATTCTGTTGGGCTTAATGATTTGGGAAATCCGATTAGAAATACATTAGATAACGGTGGAGGAATTATTCAGCAGGGCGTTATTCCTGATCCAAATAATCCGGGACAATACATTCAGAATAATGTGAGATTAGATAGGTCAATGTCTAGTCAAGTGTTAGGAACTGATCTACCAGCAGCTGCTTATGTTTATGATGCGAGTTATGTGAAATTAAGAGAAGCTTCGGTTACATATAACCTTTCAAAAGAAGCGTTAGGTTCCAAATTCATTCAAGGGATGTCATTTAGTTTGATTGGAGGAAATTTATGGATAATTCATAAAAACCTACCTGATGCAGATCCAGAAGCAGGATTGTCATCCGGAAACCTTCAAGGTTATCAATCAGGTGTAATGCCAACTACAAGAAACATTTCTTTTAATGTAAAAGTAAATTTTTAAAAAATTAAACAATGAAAAAATATATAATATCCTCACTTGTAGGTTTTCTTTTCGTCGGTTGTACAGCAGATGATATAAACGATGATTCTAATGTTGCATATACTACACTTCCTACTACTTTACTTACTTATTCTCAAAAAGAATTAAGTGATTATGTAAATACTTGCAGTGTAAACGAAAATAACTTTAGATTGACCATGCAATATTGGCAGGAAACAACTTATATTAACGAAAGTATTTATGATTTTACAAACAGAAATGTTTCTAACACCATATTTATAAATAACTACGTTAATGTTTTGAATAATTTGACCAAAGCAAAAGAAATCATCAATGCTTATGCTCCTGAACCTTCGGAAGTAAATGAATGGCCGGCTATAAAGCAAAACCAATTGGCAATTATAGATATCATGCAGGTTTACACTTATCAAAATTTAGTTGATACTTTTGGAAATGTACCGTACAGCCAATCCAATCAGTTAGCTACAATTATTAACCCTGTTTATGATGATGCTTCCACTATTTATACAAATTTAATTTCAAGACTGGATACAGATATACAAAATCTTGATGCTTCCACTACAAGCTTTAAGCCTGCTGGTGCAGATTTATATTATAATGGTTCTGTATCCAAATGGAAAACCTTCGGAAGTTCTTTAATGCTAAAACTAGGAATTACATTAGCGGATTCTAATCCAAGTTTAGCCCAATCTACAGTTACAAAAGCTATAGGTTATGGAGTAATGACTTCTTCAGCAGATAATTGTATTTTACAATATTTAGGATCTTCTCCTAATTGGAGTCCGGTTTATGAAAATGTAAAAGCCAGTAATAGAAATGATTTTGTTGGAGGAAAAACATTAATTGATTATATGAACACTAACGCTGATCCAAGAATTTCTAAGTACTTTAAACCAGTTGGAACTACAGGTAATTATATAGGTCAAGCAATTGGTTCTCCAGCTACGTTTTCCAACTTTTCAGCACCTGGAACTTTTGCTTATACAACTACTACTCCAGGTATTTTACTGAATTATACAGAAGTAGCATTTTATTTAACCGAAGCCAGCGCAAGATGGGGAATTGGAGGAACTCCTGCGGTAAACTATGCAAATGCTATTACTTCATCATTTACAGATTGGGATATGGCTTCCAGCGCTGCTGCATATATCGTAGCACATCCTTATAATGCGACCAACTGGAAACAGTCCGTAGGTGAGCAAGC
Organism: Chryseobacterium sp. GP-SGM7; assembly: GCF_049166575.1. Taxonomy (NCBI): domain Bacteria; kingdom Pseudomonadati; phylum Bacteroidota; class Flavobacteriia; order Flavobacteriales; family Weeksellaceae; genus Chryseobacterium; species Chryseobacterium sp. GP-SGM7. Next base: position 215,390 of record NZ_JBMHFF010000002.1, read on the forward strand.
TTGGGTTGCCATGTATAATCAGCCATTAACTTCTTGGAACTTTTGGAGAAGATTAGATTATCCTGCATTATCTGCACCTCCAGCAGCATCACCTATTACAACGGTTCCTGTGAGAATGATGTATCCAATTAGTGAATCTACCACAAACGGTGTAAATTGGGCCGCTGCAGGAACTGCAATCGGTGGAGACAAATTATCAACAAAAATATTTTGGGATAAAAATTAATACACCCTTACTTTAACATTCATATTAAAACCGCCTTAGTGCGGTTTTTTTATTTCCGTATATTTGCAAATCAAATTAGAATAATGAATATTAAAGACATCATAGAACAAAAACTGGCGGAGGTTATCCTTAATGTCTATCAGTTGAAAGATATAAACCTCGAAATTCAGGAGAATAAAACTGAGTTTGAAGGAGATTTTACGATTGTAACGTTTCCTTTGGTAAAGCAGTTGAAGAAAAATCCTGAAAGTATTGGGGTAGAATTGGGTGAAGCTTTAACGACGCAAACTGAATTGCTCGAAAATTTTAACGTCATAAAAGGATTTTTAAATGTAAAAGTTAAAAATCAGTTTTTTGTAGATCAGTTAAAAACAGTTACAGAGGATTTTGCAACAATTGAAAAGAAAAATGCAACCGTAATGGTTGAATATTCTTCACCCAATACCAACAAACCACTTCATTTAGGACACGTTAGAAATAACTTATTAGGTTTCTCAGTAGCTCAGATTCTTGAGGAAGCAGGATATGATGTGTTGAAGGCGCAGATTATCAACGACAGAGGAATTCACATCTGTAAGTCGATGTTGGCTTGGGAAAAATTTGGAAACGGTGAAACTCCGGAAACTGATCTTATAAAGGGTGATAAGTTTGTAGGAAACTATTATGTAAAGTTCGATCAGGAGTACAAAAAAGAAATTGCAGCTTTAGTTGAGCAGGGAATTCCTGAAGATCAGGCTAAAAAAGATGCTCCTTTAATGAAAGAAGCTCAACAGATGCTTCTCGACTGGGAAAATGGAGACGAAAAAGTAAGAAATCTTTGGAATGAAATGAATTCTTGGGTTTACGAGGGTTTCAATCAGACCTACAAAAGATTGGGCGTAAGTTTCGACCAGATTCAGTATGAAAGCAATACTTATATTTTAGGAAAAGACCTTATTCAGGAAGGTTTGGATAAAGGGGTTTTATATCAGAAAGAAGATGGTTCGGTTTGGTGTGACCTGACGGAGGAAGGTTTAGACCAGAAATTATTGCTTCGTTCAGACGGAACTTCGGTATACATGACCCAGGATTTGGGAACTGCGGTAGAACGTTTTAAAGAAAACAATATTCAGAAATTAATTTATACAGTTGGAAACGAGCAGGATTATCATTTCCAGGTCTTATTCAAAATCTTAGGAAAATTAGGATATGAATGGGCAAATCAATTATTCCACTTATCTTACGGAATGGTAGAGCTTCCGAACGGAAAAATGAAATCCCGGGAAGGAACTGTTGTAGATGCTGATGAATTAATGCAGGATATGTTTGATATTGCTAAATCTAAATCTGAAGAATTAGGAAAGTTAGAAAACTTTTCGGAAGAAGAAAAAAATATCAACTACGAAAGTATCGGAATTGGAGCTTTAAAGTATTTTATGCTGAAAGTAGATCCGAAGAAAAAAATGCTTTTCAATCCTGAAGAAAGCATTGATTTTAATGGAAACACAGGTCCGTTTATTCAATATACTTATGCACGTATTCAATCGTTGTTGGTGAAGGCAAATTATATGAACAGAGAAATTAAAGATGTTGAATTAAATCAGTTTGAAAAAGAATTGATCATGCAGCTTGCCAATTATAAAACTGTTGTAGAAAAAGCGGCAGAGGTTTTAAGTCCGGCTTTAGTGGCAAACTATCTTTATGATTTAGTAAAATCTTACAATTCATTCTATCAAAGCAATATTATTTTGAAGCTTGAGGATGAGAATTTAAAGCAATTCCGGTTAAATTTATCAAATCTCACAGCTCAGACGATAAAAAAATCATTAAGCTTATTGGGAATAGAAACCGTAAACAGAATGTAAAAAGTAATCCTCCTGAAAATTTCGGGAGGATTTTTTATTTAAACTGATGGCTCTTTATTAGGAAGTTGACTGTCCTGATATAATTTTGAACTGTTCCATTTTGCATGTTTGGAGGGTGCAATTTTATAACCTCTTTTGTAAGTGTAAACTTTTGTAAATTCGGCGCCAAAGAAAATCATCATACACGAATAGTTGATCCAAAGCATCACCAAAATAATTGTTCCCGCAGTTCCAAAGGCAGAAGTAGGCTTCAGCTCACTAAAATATAAGCTAAGTAAATATTTCCCAAGAGTAAATAAAACCGATGTGAGAATTGCTCCTTTCCAGACTGATTTCCAGCTAATTTCTACATCCGGAAGTACCTTAAACATTAATGCAAACAATAAAACGGTAATCGCAAAACCTACCGAGAAATTAATGATTTCTACAATGTAATAAGTCTCTAAACCAAAATATTTTGTAATAAAATTATTCAGAATACTGATGATAAGCGTCATAATCATTGTTGTCATCAACAAAAAACCCAAAATTAAAATCATCCCAAGTGAATTGGCGCGGTCTAAAAGAAATTTAACTAAAGCTTTTTTGGGTGCAGCTTCTACATCCCAAAGATTATTTAAGGATTTCTGCAACTGGAAAAATAAGGTTGTAGAACCAAATACAAGTGATCCTACTCCTATAATTTTCATGAAAATGTTTTCTTTATCTATCAATGCACCTGCAATCATTTCTTCGACGCTTTTTGCCGCATCTGCTCCCATCATCCCCATAATCTGAGTGCTGATTTGCCCGCGAATAGCTTCTTCTCCGAAAAAATATCCGGCAAGCCAGATGATGATAATCAGTAAACCGGGAATTGAAAATATCGCATAATACGCCAGACTCGCAGAATCGTTGGAAGCATTTGAATTATTCCATTCTTTGAATGTTTCTTTTACAGTTTCCCAGAAAAATTTTAATTCTTTTAGCATGATAGAAATATTAATAGTTATGATTTGAAAATGATTGATTATCCTTCGAATGGGAATTTTGTTTCTGAATTTTAAGGCAAAGATTATTCCTTTAGAGGTTTTCAAACAATATTTTTTAAAGGTGTGGTATCAGTCATTTCTTAATCAACTCAGTCTTTTATATCTGATTTTTCGAAATGCATTCAAAAATAATATCAAATATAAGTTTTGGCTAAAGCCGTTTGAATCCTGGATAAAGAAAAACGGGCTAAAGCCCGTTCCTGTTGATAAGTTATCTGTTTTATTCTTAATACTGTAAGCTAAAAGCCATAAACCATTCGCAAAAAGCCTCCTAAAATGGATATCCAATTGCAATATTCAGAATAAGATTATCTCTTCTCCAGCTTCCGTCACCAAATTTTACACGGTCTAAAATCCAACGGTCGCCTTTTTCATAATAAGGAACTCTCAACGGCATTGCTAAATCCAGTCTCAGAATTAAAATTGAAAAGTCTAATCTTAAACCAACTCCGGCTCCGACAGCGACTTCACTAAGAAAATCTTTAGAGAATTTCCCGCCTGGGCGTAAATTGACTCCATTTTCGTCTATATCGTCGTTTATAAGCCAGATATTTCCTGCATCAACAAATGCAGCAACATTCAGAAATTTGTAAAGATTAGCTCTGTATTCGGCATTGAATTCTAATTTTATATCTCCGGCCTGGTCAAAAATAGCTCTCGTATCTGTTGCCGTTCTTGGATCATAACTTCCGGGACCCAAAGTTCTTGCACGGAAAGCTCTGATACTGTTACTTCCACCCACGAAAAACTGTCGTGAAAACGGAATATGTTCTGAATTTCCATAAGGTATCGCAACTCCCGCAATTAATCTTGTCGCTACTGAATTTTTGTCAGAAAACTTGTGGTAAAATCTTAGATCATTTTCAATTTTTGCATACTGACTGAAAGGGATACCGAAAATATTTTTTTCTTTTCCGTCTTTTGCATTGGCTCCTGTTACAAGACCTGTAATATTTCCGGCTAAATCTAACATTCCTTTATAATAGAACGTATTTTTTTTCGGAAGCATCGTAGTAGAATAAGTATAAGAGTAGGTAGGGCCAAAAATTAACTGTTCTGTAGTTACCCTCTTCAAATAGGGATTGCCATCAGCAAGTGCAACGAATTTTGGTGTTACATCAGCCGGACGAATCAATGAGATATCAATTACATTAAGTTCATGTTCCTTCCTTACATTTTCTTTCCATTGATAACCAAAAGTAGCGTTGAATGTATTTAAAGAATATAAAGTCGTTCGGTTTTGAAATTCATATCCCAGTTTAATATTGGTTCTTGGCACAAAAGCACTTGAAGAATTAAATCGGAATGGTGCTACGATTCTCGGAATCGAAAGTTGTGCATTGGCTCCCGCTCTGAAAATGTTTTCTGCTTCTGCAGGCCCGCCAATCTGAACGTCAAAAGCACCATAAACAGAAGCTTTAAACTGTTCTGCCCCACGGAAAAAGTTTCTCTGAGTCCAGTTTAAATTCAATTCACTTCCGGCATAATTGGCAGAATTGGTTCTTCCCAAAGCTTCCAGACGCAACGACTGAAGCTCTCTCGGTGTTAAAATATAATAGGCATCAAACTTATGATTCAAAGAATCTGAAACAATAAATTCATTTTTTACAAATTTAAAAACACCTAAACTGATCAGTCTGTTTAAAGAAAGATTATGATCTTTTCGGTTATAAATATCTCCTTTGTCAAAATATAATGCACGGTCGAAAACTCTGGGCTTAAATTTTTTATCAGGATCAACAACGTATATGTCTTTGTATTCATAACCTTTCAAAGAGTCCTGATTCATCGGAATGCTATATTTTCCCCTTTTCGCATCCCGAAGGTTATAATTAGGAAAAACAACCACTTTATCAATGGTAAACTGCTCTTTTGCCAGTTTCGGAGTGTTGTCTTTTAGCTTTACAATCATCTCCACTTTATGATTTTTACTTACCGTACTGTCTGCCTGAACGATAATATTATCCGGATTGAAATAATAAAAGCCTTTGTCTTTCAGCCCGTCATCGATTCTCTGTCTTTCTGCTTTAATGACATCAAGGTCAAAAGGATTTCCCGCTTTAAGTAAAGTTTTGTCTTTTAGCAACTGAATCTCCTGATTGACCAAACTAGAATCTGCAGGGAACTTAACGTTGCTGATTAAATATCTTTCACCCGGCTTTAAAGTATAAATAACCTGGGCTTTTTTATTCTTAGAAACCGTATCGTACTTGGCTTTAGCATTAAAATATCCTTTATTTTCAGAATAATTTACGATAATGTCTTTATTAAATTCGCGGTCAACATCACCCAGCAAAACGGGTTCTTCTCCGAATTTATATTTCAGCCAATACCTGATTCCTTTTTCTTTCTTCGGTTCTTTGGTCGCATTATAAGCGTATAATTTTGGTCTTAAACCTAAAAATGAAGAGTTCGGTTTTGGCGTAAGATTTTCTTCTAAAGCTGATTGTAGTGCAGATTTTTCTTTCTTGGTCAGAGAATCGCTCTCTACTTTTACTTCTGCTCCGGTGTAAAGGAGCTGTCCGTCTTTCAAAAACTTCGTGTTGCTGCACGAAACGATTGTCGCAGTAATTCCTGAAACCAAAAAATATTTACAGTATATATTAAGTTTGTTTTTCATGTATATTATTTGAATTCTACGACTTCTTTATCTTTATTTCTTTTATTCTGAACACCTTCACGGTTACGGTTATTTCTCGATTTTCTGAAAATATCTCTGAATTTATCATAATCCAAAGTGATTACAAAACCAAGACCTGTCTCAACAATTTGTCCTTGCAATGCAACCTGATATTCGTTTTTACGATAGGCTCTCAACGTATATCTTCCATCTCTGGAAAGGCTGTAATCGATGGTGACGTCTCCTGCAATGTTGGTTGTATTTTCATCGGGTCTTGCTTCACCTTCAACTCCGAAATTGCTTCCTACAGAGACTTTCAGTCTATCATTCAATAATCTTTTGCTTAAACCGACATTCAGATCAGTTCGTGTATTCTGAGTTCCTGTGGAGTAGTCTTCGGTAGATTCCAGATCAAAATTCAGATCAACTCCTTTTATTAAATCTGAAGCCAGATTATTCAGCTGTTGAGAGAGAATTTTACTCACACTCTGTCTCGCCATCGTTTCCGCAGAAACTCCCGAATTACTTTGGAAAGGATTTTCCCCAATAAATCTGTTGAGCAGAAGCAATGCAAAAACCTGTTTGTTCATCTCATTCGGGTCCTGTCTCAGCTGAGCAAGTTTTCCATCAATCGTTTCGGTAACAGCAGAAGAAACAGCATTGTTTTTCTCGTCTGTTGTGATATCAAATGAGATTTCAGGCTTCAACAGTTCTCCTTTCAAAATCAATAAAGTATTGAAAGGAATTCTTTGTTTATACTGATTCAGCTCATCCTGATTTACTTGTTGCTCTACCAAATCAATTGGTGCAGTCTGTGTTTTGTAAATGGCAGTAATGTTCAGATTGGCAGTTGTCGGTTCGCCGGTCCAGGTAATTGTACTTCCTTTTTGAATATCAAATTTTCTTTTCAGAACACTTACAGACATTTCGTAGCTTCCTTTTTCAACCTGATAAACGCCGACCAACGTGATCTTTCCTGAAGGATCAATTCCTCCTGTTAAATCTGCTTCACCCTGAAGTTTTACAAAATCTCCTGCAGCTTTATCAATCACGATCGACATTTTTGCTTCTTTATTCAATTCAATATTCACATTCACATCCAAACCTTTTATCGGACTTTGAGCGTCGATAGAATCTGCTTTGATGGTTTTATTTAAAGCAATCTGATCCTGGTCAATAAATTCTACAATCCCGTCTCTTTCCTGTAATGATGGGCTTGATTGTGGTAATACAAAAGTAAAATCTGTTGTTTTTGAAACAGACAATCTTCCGTCAACTTTTGGTAAATCCAGGTTTCCACGAACTTTCAATGCTGCATCAATTGCCAAAATTCCATACATCATCGCATCATTCGATTTTTCTGAATTTACAACTTTAAAATCTTTGGCATTTAGGTCTAAGTTAAATTTAAAGTCTTTGTAGGTTTGCGTTAAAACCTGTCCGTCAATGTTAAGAGAATTTCCGTCTTTGTCTTTGATTTTGAAATTATCAAACTCAATTCCACGATTGGTAAATCCTATTTTATCATCAATTCCTCGGAAGTCACTTCCGGTCTGTGCAATCATCAGTCCTACATTATTCATTTTTACATCACCCAAAATCTTTGGTGCAGTCGTCGTTCCAGTAATTTTTAAATCTCCTGAGAGATAACCTTCCGTATTGGTAATCGCATTTGCCGTGAAACCCTGCAACGTTTTCATCTGAAGCTGATTCATGTTTAAATTCAAATCAAAACTGCTTGATGAAGTGTTGTAATTTCCTAATATTTTTACATCATTATTATTACCCGAAAGTGCAATATCTGCATTCAGAAGATTTGCTGACTGATTGTTTACTTTAATATCTAAATTACCAACCGGACTTCCGAAAACAAATAAATCGGTCACATCAATATCAGAAGTGAAGGTCATTTTTTTAGTTAAATCTCTCAGCTGAGCAGTTCCGTTGATCGTTCCTTTGGCTAAAAGTGAATCTTTTTTAATGATTTCTGTGATGGTTTCAATTTTAAAATCTTTCAAAGAAACGTTTAGCGGACTGTTTGGAGAGTTGCTTTCAGACTGTAAAGAAATTTCCGCTCCGGAATTGGAAAGTCTGAAATTATCTGCTACAATTCCCTGGCTGAAAATCTGGATTTTGTTGTTTTCAGCAACCGCCCAATCCATGTAATTCAGTTTTAAACCATTCCGATTTAATGAGATTTCCGTAATGTCGTTCATTGATTTTGCATTTCCTGCAATCAGGAACTGCGTTGCATCTTTATCATCTTTTGTTGTAATATTATAATTGATAATATTGTTGGCAACATCACCATTGATATTCACTTTATTGATGGCAAAACTTTCACTCTGCAAAGCCGCAACACTTAAATCATACTGTAAAGCCTGATTTTGATTGGTAATTTTCAGATTTGTATTTTCAAAAGTGTTGGCTCCGTATAAAACCTGTGGAATTTTAGCGTCTAGCTCAATAACTTGCGAATCTGCGTTGTAATTTCCGTTAATATTAATGGTTTCAAAGCTTTTCAGTTCAGGAACAAATTTTCTTATGAGATCGTCATTTTTAATCGTTGCGTTGACTGTGAAAAACTGTCCGGCATCAATTTTCTGGGCTTTTCCGGGTTTCTGAAACTGATAATACTGATTAACAGTCTGAGTTAAGGCTCCAAAAATCTGCGTTAGTTTATATTTTCCGTTTAATTCTATATCTGCAATCTGAGAATTGAATTTTATTAATGTTGAATCTTTTGTAGAAACAGCATTCAGCTTAATTTCCTGAATAGGATATACTTCTTTAGTATCTGAAATGGCAAAGTTCTGTAGATTCAAATATCCGTTCAAATTATCGGGGTCAAGACTTTTAAAATCTCCGTCAATTGCACCGGCGATAATCATTGGCGAACTGTAAAATCCAAGTTTATTTAAATCTAATTTGTTGATATTTCCATTAATTTTTACTGTCGGATTATCGTTAAAAACTCCTGATGCAGCAAGTTGTAAATTGGCATTCGGATCTTTTGAATTCAAATCAATATCATAAGCGCCACGGTTAATTTTCCCTTTCAGATTCATGTTCTGATAGGTGTAACCTTTGTAAGTCGCAGATTTTACATCACCCAAAAGATTGGCAGACATTGTTTTCGGATCAAAACCTTGTCCTTTTGCATTGATTTGTGCGGTAATGCTTCCTACATCTTTATTCTGAATAATCTTCCCGACCTGTAAACTTTGAAGATTGGCTTTTACATCAAAACTTTCTCTGTTTTTTCTTCTTAAATCAGCCTTCGCAATGATGGCAGCATTTCCTAATGTGGAAGTCAGTCGTAAATTGGTATCAACAACCTGAGTTGTACCTTTCGCTGTTCCACGAACCGTCATGAAAGAAGGTAAAGTAATAGTATTAGGAATCGTATTTTTCGGAACTAAATTGTAGATCGTTTTCGAAGCGGTGGAAAGTTCGGCAACATTCAGATCATAATACAACAATTTAGGATTCATCGCATTTTTGATTTTTCCTGAAGCTAAAACTTTCAACTGATCTAAACCTGAAACTTTCAGATTCTGAATCGCCAAATCGTTCACCGTTCCTCTCACAAAAGCATTTACATTTAAAGTGGCATTCGGATATTTGTTGAATGGTGCAGTGTTTCGTAACGTGGGAACAATGTTTAAAATATCGGCAAAACCAATTTTAGAATCACGGATATCGGCAGAAATCTGTACCGCTCCAAGATTTGAAGAAAGTTGCTCGAGAGAGTTATAATTTAAAATCACTTCGTCTCTCAAAATTGTTTTTGGAGTTTGCAGGTAAAGGTTTTTAAGATAGGCTGCTTTTTCAGAGTAGACAAAATCGGTATTGAATTTTTGTACATTCAAACCTCTAGCTTCCTGAATTTCTGCTGATTTTACCGATCCTGCAAAACCGTTATTTTCCATTTTAAAATTTCGGACATCGAGATTTAACTTGTCAAAATTAAGATGATTAAAATTCATTCCGGATTGGGTAGGAGCAACGGCTGTGTTGTTGTACGCAATTTTTACATCATCCAAAATAAGTTTTCCCAACAAAACTTTCATCGCTTTTTCCTTTGCGGAATTTTTTGCAACATCGTCTTTCGTTTCGTTCTCAGAATTGGCATTTTTGGTTGGAAGGAATAAATTGGCATTGATATTTGCTCCTGTTAAAAATATATTTCCAACGTTGTAATCGTTGTTTTCTAGGTCGATGCTGTTTACTTTTGTGCTTAATTCTTTAAAGAGAACTTTTGCAAAAGTTTTAGAATTATCATCACCATAATCAATATCAAAATTGGTCAGTTTGATTCCGCTTAAACCTAATTTCATTGGCTTTTTCTGATTGAGAGAATCTACTTTTTGTTCTACATTTTTGGCAACTTCTTGTACCAAATCTTGTTTTAGCTTTAATTTTAATCCATCAAGATTAATATCGTTAACGGCATAATTATTATTTTGAAGGTCAAATGTTTTTACTCTTGTATCAAACGATTTAAAATAAACTTTAATATCATTTTTAGACTGTTGATCATTGAAGGTAACGCCAATATCTTTCAGTTTGATTTTGTCCAAAGAAATAATGAAAGGTTTTGAAGGCTTCTGCTCCTGCTCTTTATCAGACGTTGCAAAAGCATCGATGATGTAATCGAAATTGAATTTTCCCTTCGGATCTCTCACAACATTTGCACGAACGCCTTCCAAATCAATGGAAGTAAGGTCTGCTTTAGATTTCATCAATTGCCACATATCTAAGCCAACATCGAATTTTTTTACTGCTAAAAGGGTATCGATATTCTGACCTTTCAGATAAAGATTTTCCATTACCAAACTGTTGGGAAAGCCGATATATACTTTATCAAGGGTGACTTTGGTCTTAATTTTTTTCTCTAAGTAGACAATCAGCTTATCTTTTACAAAATTCTGAACAGCAGGAAGTCTTAAACTTAGTATAAGCAGAATAAGTAAAACAATGATAGAGATAATTGTAATAACAATACCTCTGAGAATTTTTCGTTTGTTGAATTTCAGTTTCAAAATTTTCGTGATTTAGACAAATATACAATTCGTTTTTTGGGTTGGCAAATCCTGGATTTTGCCGATTTTTATTATATTCTTTATGTCTTTAGATCTTAAAAACCTGAAATTTGATGAGTTTTACCATGATTGTGTGATATGAAAAAGTCTTTAGAAGGAGACTTTATCTCCAAATATCAGCAATATGTTTGCCAACCACTCTAAATGGTGTGAATTTAATGTATATGTGGTATATTTTGTAATGACCAAAACCTGCTCAGTGAACAGGTTTTAGGTTGATGAATGTCTCAGTTGATATTAAATATTATGGAATATTTAAAGTGAATAGGTTTTCAGATGTTAGTTGAGTTACAACCGCGACATTCATCTGATGGAGATTCAATTCATAGTTTATATATTTAGATGAGTTATTATTCTTGCCATTTTGCGATTTCGCCTTTTGGAGCTGCTCCGCCTTGTTTTTCGGTAATCGGCGCTTTTTCCTGATTGATATGATAGATATAGGAAGCAATTTTTTCGGCATCTCTTCCGGTAATTGTTCCTTCTTTAATGAATGGACGCATCGTTGGGTTTTTGGGTGAGCCGTTTTCAAGCATCCAGAAAACATTTTTAAATAAGCTTTTCTCTTTAATGTTAATCCAGTGTGTATCGGTTAAATTGGGACCGATGCCGCCTTTTCCGTCATTTCCGTGACAGGTTACACAATTGGTTTTAAATAATTGTTCACCTTCTGCAATATAATCTGAACTGTATTTTGCGGTTTCTAAATTAATTTGTGGAGCATTTTTTTCATATTCTTCGATGGAAGCTAATTGAATTTTGGTTTCTTTGTCATATTCAATATCGGGATGGGCATAATCTGTGAAAGCAAATGCAATGATGTAGACAGCGCAGAAAATAATTCCGAAATAGAAAAGTCCGATCCACCATTTTGGTAAAGAATTGTCGAGTTCTGTAATTCCGTCAAAACCATGATCAATTAAAATATCTTTTTCTTCACTCTGCGATTGCTTTTTAAAAGCTGAATTCCAAAGTTTTTGATAATATGGAGTTGATTTTTCAGTGATGTATTCCTGCTTTTCTTTATCGGTCAGTCTGCTGAATCTTTCGTTTTCAACCAAATCTCCTATAGAATTCATAATAAGCAGTAAAATCGTAATGATTATCAGCAACGCCCAGAAAAACGGTGTTGAAAAATAGTTGGAATCCTGTGTGAACATTTCGAACGTCATTGTCGTAATTCCTACCGTTATGACAATATATATAGATATGGGGGTTCTCTTTTTCATTTTAATGATGATTTAAAATTAATCTACACGTGCTGTTTTTATTTCCGTGGTCTTGATATCAGTTCCCAATCTTTGCAAGTAAGCAATCAATGCGATAATTTCTCTCTGATCCATTGGAACAAAACTGTTTCCTTTGGAAGTTTTCTCTTTATCCATTTGGTCTTTTACATCGGTTGCTTCAGCATAAATTCTTTTCACAATTGCCTTAGATTGATTATCTGCCCATTTGTCGGCTGAATCGATTTGTGCTTTTGTATAAGTAACATCAAATGTGTTTTTCATCAGTTTCATTTTATCAATCATTTGAGAACGATCCAATTTATTTGTAATCAACCAAGGGAAACGTGGCATAATAGAACCTGCAGAAGTGATTCTTGGGTTGTACATGTGTTTGAAGTGCCAAGAGTCCGGGTTTCTTTCGCCTTCTCTGTGCAAATCTGGTCCCGTTCTTTTTGAACCCCATAAAAATGGTCTGTCATAAATGAATTCTCCGGCTTTGGAATACTGTCCGTTTTTCCCGTCAAATCTGTTAACTTCATCACGGAAAGGTCTGATCATTTGTGAGTGACAGGAATTACAGCCTTCTCTTATATAGAGATCCCGTCCTTCCAATTCTAAAGGTGAATAAGGTTTCACCGCAGATATTGTTGGCAAGTTGCTTTTTACAGTCAGAGTAGGTACAATTTCTACTAATCCGCCGATGGCAATGGCGACGAAAGCTAGTATTGATAGTAAATGAGGAGTTCTTTCAAGCCAAAGATGTACACCTTCACCTTCTTTTCTTGCGCTTCCAACATTCGCTAAAGCAGGAGCTTCCGCAGGAACGTTTTTCTGGAATTTTCCGGCTTTTACTGTTTTGTAAACATTTACGACCATTAAAATTCCTCCTCCCAAATACAATAATCCGCCTAAGAATCTTAATTTAAAGTAAGGAATAATCGCGGTGACGGTATCCAGCCAGTTTTTCCACAATAAAGTTCCGTCCGGATTAAACTGTTTCCACATTAAACCTTGCGTAAATCCTGCAATATACATCGGAACAGCATAAAAAATTATTCCTAAAGTTCCCAACCAGAAATGCCAGTTGGCTAATTTTTTAGACCAGAGTTCGGTTCTCCACATGATTGGAACTAAATAATAAACCACTCCGAATGCCATAAAACCATTCCATCCTAAAGCTCCCAAATGAACGTGACCAATTACCCAATCGGTGTAATGCCCAATTTTATTTAAAGATTTCGTAGCTAAGAGCGGACCTTCGAAAGTTGCCATTCCGTAACAGGTTACAGCCACTACGAAGAATTTAAGAATAGGATTTTCTCTTACTTTATCCCATGCTCCTCTTAAAGTTAATAATCCATTCAGCATTCCGCCCCAAGATGGCGCAATCAGCATGATGGAGAAGCCTGTTCCCACCGCTTGAGCCCAAGCTGGAAGCGCGGTATATTGAAGATGATGAGGTCCTGCCCAAAGGTAAACGAAGATTAATGACCAGAAGTGAATGATGGAAAGCTTATATGAAAATACAGGTCTGTTTGCTGCTTTAGGCATAAAATAATACATCAAGCCTAAAACCGGAGTTGTTAAAACAAATGCAACTGCATTGTGACCGTACCACCATTGAACCAATGCATCTTTCACTCCTGAATAAGCAGAGTAGGATTTCCAGCTTGTGAATGATAATGGGACTTCAAGATTATTGAATATATGAAGCATCGCAACCGCAATCCATGTGGCAATGTAAAACCAGATGGCTACATATAAATGACGCACTCTTCTTTTGGCAATCGTTCCGAACATATTGATTCCGAAAATGACCCATGAAACTGTAATCAAAATATCAATCGGCCATTCGTGTTCTGCATATTCTTTTGAAGTATTGATTCCCATCAGAAAAGTAATCACTACGGCAATAATCATAATTTGCCAGCTCCAGAAATGAATCCATGAAAGAGTATCACTGTACATTCTTGTTTTAAGTAATCTCTGCATACTGTAATAAGCACCGCAGAAAAATGAGTTGCAGACAAAAGCGAAAATAACGGCACTCGTATGAAGCATTCTGATTCTCCCGAAGCCTAAAGCTCCCTGAGAATTGATTAATCCTTGGATATTTCCACTTCGTAAACTTTGAATGGTCGTATCATCGGTTCCGAATAAAAATTCTGGCAACTCCGGATAAAAAAGCATCAAAGCGGCAGTTAAGCCTAAAATAAATCCAATAATTCCAAATACAACAGTGGCATAGAGGAATGCTCTGACAATATTATTGTCATAATTAAATTTTTGCGTCTCCATAAGTCTTGTGTCTTGCAGCGGACAATATTTTTCGTTGAAATTTCTTTCAGTAAAGGTTTTCTTACCCGAAAATAAATATCATGCTGCGTGTGTAATGTTTTGACAAAGGTATTTACTAACTTTGTCTGAGGCTATTAGATATACTTCTAAAATATACCGAAAACTACTAAAGCAATTGTGAGATGAAGATTTGTGGACAAAATATCAGAAAAATAAGACGTGACAAAGATCTTACTCAGGAATACATGGCGTTCGAAATGGGAATTTCACAGAAAGCTTATTCCGATATCGAAAACGCTAAAGTAAAAATCAATCTTGATATTCTCACCAAAATTTCAGACATCCTCAATATAAAGCCGTCCGATATTTGCGGCATCTCTCACAAATGTTCAACAGACGACTATGAAGTTAAATATAATGAGCTATTAGAATACCTGAAAAAAAATAATATTTCTTTACCCCAAGATTTCCAGTGACATCTATATATATATACTACCTCAGAAATTTTCTGGGGTATTTTTCATGAGCTTCCACCCGCTCTCCCCTTTATCTTTTGCTCTTCGTTGCTCATCACAAAAGGATGCCGTTTCGATCGGGGCTATGGGTTTGGGTTTACGAGAGATTTTATGCTCTCGTATCAATATAGGTGATTCTATATCTATAATATGTATTTATAATTTCCATTCTTTTATTTTTGAATCAAGATTTAGCTCAACAACAAATTATCTGCTCCAAGCTTTTACTTAAATTTAATGTAAGTGGAAAATTAATTATAATAATACGTTTCCGGATATTGCTCAAAACTTCCACGAGCTGTATCTTAACAGAATCATTAAAGCAGTTTTATCTACGACTCCGTAGGAGCTAAACCTTTGTAGAAAGATATTTCAAAACAACCAGAGCTCCTTAGGAGCGGCACTTATGTCATCTTTGATAAAAGTTTGCCGGTTCTCGTTTTGTTGATCGCCAAATCTCCTTCAAATCCCCACGAACAGTACTTCTCTTCGTTATATCCACCCCTTTATTGCTCACCGCACATCAAATATCAACCCGTTTGATGCAACCGTAACACCCAACAGTCAAAATTTTCTTTGCACCAAACCAGTGAGTTAAGCTTTAATATGAATTAAATAACAACATTATGTTAAATAAATTAGGTTGGTAAAGGAAAAATTTTCTACTTTTGCCGCACTGAAAAACGAGAGAGCTTCAGTAGCGCAGAGGAGCTTTTAGATAAGCGGGGAACATTAAGAAATACTTTTATTAGGGGATGTGTGATCGAAAGGTGATGCATTATTTAATAGGATATGAATTAAAAAAAACTTTTAAAATTTTTAGAGATAAGAGTTGCGGGGGTTAAAAATATTTGTATCTTTGCAGTCCCAATACGGGGAGCGCAGGAGTAGAATTGAGGAGATGTAAATAAAAGGAATTAAGGTCATCAAAAAACTTTAAATTTTCTTTAAAAACATTTTGTCAATTAGAAATAAAGTTTTACTTTTGCACACGCAAATACGATAAGCGAAACGACAGAAAGTAGCGAAGTAGGAAGCGGAAGATAAGAGATCATTGAAATACAATATAACAACCAAAATAAGGAAAAACTAAAGCGTATTAAATAAACTTTGAGTGAGTCAGACAAACATACAATGGAGAGTTTGATCCTGGCTCAGGATGAACGCTAGCGGGAGGCCTAACACATGCAAGCCGAGCGGTATTTCTTCTTCGGGAGAGAGAGAGCGGCGTACGGGTGCGGAACACGTGTGCAACCTGCCTTTATCAGGGGGATAGCCTTTCGAAAGGAAGATTAATACCCCATAATATATTGACTGGCATCAGTTGGTATTGAAAACTCCGGTGGATAGAGATGGGCACGCGCAAGATTAGATAGTTGGTAGGGTAACGGCCTACCAAGTCAGTGATCTTTAGGGGGCCTGAGAGGGTGATCCCCCACACTGGTACTGAGACACGGACCAGACTCCTACGGGAGGCAGCAGTGAGGAATATTGGACAATGGGTGAGAGCCTGATCCAGCCATCCCGCGTGAAGGACGACGGTTCTATGGATTGTAAACTTCTTTTATACTGGGATAAACCTACTTTCGTGAGAGTAGCTGAAGGTACAGTATGAATAAGCACCGGCTAACTCCGTGCCAGCAGCCGCGGTAATACGGAGGGTGCAAGCGTTATCCGGATTTATTGGGTTTAAAGGGTCCGTAGGCGGATCTGTAAGTCAGTGGTGAAATCTCATAGCTTAACTATGAAACTGCCATTGATACTGCAGGTCTTGAGTAAAGTAGAAGTGGCTGGAATAAGTAGTGTAGCGGTGAAATGCATAGATATTACTTAGAACACCAATTGCGAAGGCAGGTCACTATGTTTTAACTGACGCTGATGGACGAAAGCGTGGGGAGCGAACAGGATTAGATACCCTGGTAGTCCACGCCGTAAACGATGCTAACTCGTTTTTGGGCTTTCGGGTTCAGAGACTAAGCGAAAGTGATAAGTTAGCCACCTGGGGAGTACGTTCGCAAGAATGAAACTCAAAGGAATTGACGGGGGCCCGCACAAGCGGTGGATTATGTGGTTTAATTCGATGATACGCGAGGAACCTTACCAAGGCTTAAATGGGAATTGACAGGTTTAGAAATAGACTTTTCTTCGGACAATTTTCAAGGTGCTGCATGGTTGTCGTCAGCTCGTGCCGTGAGGTGTTAGGTTAAGTCCTGCAACGAGCGCAACCCCTGTCACTAGTTGCCATCATTCAGTTGGGGACTCTAGTGAGACTGCCTACGCAAGTAGAGAGGAAGGTGGGGATGACGTCAAATCATCACGGCCCTTACGCCTTGGGCCACACACGTAATACAATGGCCGGTACAGAGGGCAGCTACTTAGTGATAAGATGCGAATCTCGAAAGCCGGTCTCAGTTCGGATTGGAGTCTGCAACTCGACTCTATGAAGCTGGAATCGCTAGTAATCGCGCATCAGCCATGGCGCGGTGAATACGTTCCCGGGCCTTGTACACACCGCCCGTCAAGCCATGGAAGTTTGGGGTACCTGAAGTCGGTGACCGTAACAGGAGCTGCCTAGGGTAAAACAAGTAACTAGGGCTAAGTCGTAACAAGGTAGCCGTACCGGAAGGTGCGGCTGGAACATCTCATTTTAGAGCGTCTAAAGACGTTAAACAAAACAGTACGCAAGTACAAAAAGTACTTATTTAAAGTTTTTTAGCTTTAGTTTTTTATTTGGTTGTCATATATAATAAAATACAAACCCACTAGAAATTAGTATCAGGGAACAGAAGAGACGGGAGAAGATTTTGTGAATCGTTAAAACTCGAAACACAAAACTCGAAACTCGAAACAACAAAGAGTCTCGTAGCTCAGCTGGTTAGAGCGCTACACTGATAATGTAGAGGTCGGCAGTTCGAGCCTGCCCGAGACTACTAATTGAAGCGGATGGCGAATAGCTTTTAGCTGCTGGCAATTAGTCAATAGCAAGAAGCGATAAGCTGGAAGCACCTAGAGGGGGAATTAGCTCAGCTGGCTAGAGCGCCTGCCTTGCACGCAGGAGGTCAAGGGTTCGACTCCCTTATTCTCCACCATCACCGATGGTTTATTCTTAAAAAAGCAGATAGAGCCAAAAACAATATTTTGCGGAATAGATCAGAAGTAGCAAAAAGATCATTGACATTAACGGTAAAGATATCACAAAGAGAAAACCGAGCGCAATAAAGCGTTTGAGTTTACAAAAATATTTTAGCAGCAATGCTAGGAAAAAAATACTGAACTAATGTAACAATTAGGAAAGAAATCGTTAAGGGCGTATGGCGGATGCCTAGGCTTTCAGAGGCGACGAAGGACGTGGTAAGCTGCGAAAAGCTCGGGGGATTGGCACACACGAATTGATCCCGAGATGTCCGAATGGGGCAACCCGTCTGGTTGAAGACCAGTCATCCCGCTTAATGCGGGAAGCAAACCAGGAGAACTGAAACATCTAAGTACCCTGAGGAAAAGAAATCGAAGAGATTCCGTAAGTAGTGGCGAGCGAACGCGGATTAGCCCAAAAGCTTTTATATGTTTAATAGAATGTTCTGGAAAGAACAGCCGTAGAGGGTGATAGCCCCGTATATGAAAGGCATATTAGAGTGATAAATGAGTAGGGCGGGACACGTGAAATCCTGTTTGAATATGGGGGGACCATCCTCCAAGGCTAAATACTCCTGAAAGACCGATAGTGAACAAGTACTGTGAAGGAAAGGTGAAAAGCACTTCGAATAGAAGGGTGAAATAGAACCTGAAACCGTACGCCTACAAGCGGTCGAAGCCCACAAGTTGGGTGACGGCGTGCCTTTTGCATAATGAGCCTACGAGTTAATGTTACTAGCGAGGTTAAGTACTTCAGGTACGGAGCCGGAGCGAAAGCGAGTCTGAATAGGGCGCTTAGTTAGTAGTATTAGACGCGAAACCTTGTGATCTACCCATGGGCAGGTTGAAGCTTTGGTAACACAAAGTGGAGGACCGAACCGGTTGACGTTGAAAAGTCTTCGGATGACCTGTGGGTAGGGGTGAAAGGCCAATCAAACTGGGAGATAGCTCGTACTCCCCGAAATGCATTTAGGTGCAGCGTCGTGTATAAGTTTATTAGAGGTAGAGCTACTGATTGGATGCGGGGGAGTCAAATCCTACCAATTCCTGACAAACTCCGAATGCTAATAAATGTTCCACGGCAGTGAGGGCGCGGGTGCTAAGGTCCGTGTCCGAGAGGGAAAGAACCCAGACCAACAGCTAAGGTCCCCAAATATATGTTAAGTTGAAGCAACGCGGTTGGACTGCATTGACAGCTAGGATGTTGGCTTGGAAGCAGCCATTCATTTAAAGAGTGCGTAACAGCTCACTAGTCGAGCGGTCCGGCATGGATAATAATCGGGCATAAACATATTACCGAAGCTATGGATTTACAGTCATAGGACTGTATCTGGTAGGGGAGCATTCTATAGGCACAGAAGCTGAGTCGTGAGTCTTGGTGGAGCGTATAGAAAAGAAAATGTAGGCATAAGTAACGATAAAGCGGGCGAGAAACCCGCTCACCGAAAGACTAAGGTTTCCTCAGCCATGCTAATCAGCTGAGGGTTAGTCGGGACCTAACGCGAACCCGAAAGGGGTAGTGGATGGACAATGGGTTAATATTCCCATACTTGCTCACACTAAAAAGGGGACGGAGTGCCGTACTTACTGGAGACTGACGGAATAGTCAAGACCTAGCCTTCGGGCGAAGTTGCTGTAAGGAAAGTGCTTCCAAGAAAAGCCGAAGTGAAGCAACCCGTACCAAAACCGACACAGGTAGTCGAGGAGAGAATCCTAAGGTGCTAGAGTGAATCATGGTTAAGGAACTAGGCAAAATAGTCTCGTAACTTCGGAAGAAGAGACGCCATCAGCAATGGTGGCCGCAGTAAAGAGGCCCAGGCGACTGTTTATCAAAAACACAGGACTCTGCTAAATCGAAAGATGCTGTATAGGGTCTGACACCTGCCCGGTGCTGGAAGGTTAAGGAAGGGCGTTAGCAGCAATGCGAAGCGTTTGACTGAAGCCCCAGTAAACGGCGGCCGTAACTATAACGGTCCTAAGGTAGCGAAATTCCTTGTCGGGTAAGTTCCGACCTGCACGAATGGTGTAACGATCTGGGCACTGTCTCAACCATGAGCTCTGTGAAATTGTAGTCTCGGTGAAGATGCCGAGTACCCGCAATGGGACGAAAAGACCCTGTGAACCTTTACTATAACTTCGTATTGACTTTGAGTAAGTAATGTGTAGGATAGGTGGGAGACTATGAAGCAGGCACGCTAGTGTTTGTGGAGTCAACGTTGAAATACCACCCTTTACTTACTTGGAGCCTAACTTCTGAAAGGAAGGACACTGCGTGGTGGGTAGTTTGACTGGGGTGGTCGCCTCCAAAAGAGTAACGGAGGCTTTCAAAGGTACCCTCAGCACGCTTGGTAACCGTGCGTAGAGTGTAATGGCATAAGGGTGCTTGACTGTGAGACCTACAAGTCGATCAGGTGCGAAAGCAGGACATAGTGATCCGGTGGTTCCGTATGGAAGGGCCATCGCTCATAGGATAAAAGGTACTCCGGGGATAACAGGCTAGTCTCCCCCAAGAGCTCACATCGACGGGGAGGTTCGGCACCTCGATGTCGGCTCGTCACATCCTGGGGCTGGAGAAGGTCCCAAGGGTTGGGCTGTTCGCCCATTAAAGTGGCACGCGAGCTGGGTTCAGAACGTCGTGAGACAGTTCGGTCTCTATCTATTGCGGGCGTTAGATGTTTGAGAGGGCTTGAATCTAGTACGAGAGGACCGATTTGAACAAACCTCTGGTGTATCAGTTGTTCCGCCAGGAGCACCGCTGAGTAGCTACGTTTGGAAGAGATAAGCACTGAAAGCATATAAGTGCGAAACTCGCCTCAAGATGAGACATCTTTTAAGGGTCGTTGGAGATGACGACGTTGATAGGCTACAGGTGTAAAGTTGGTAACAGCATAGCCGAGTAGTACTAATTACCCGTAGATTTATAGCCTGATTGGCTGATGCTTTATTGCGCAATTAAAGGTTCTCTCTTTGTGAATGTTTTTATCGATTAAAATCAGAAGTTAGAAACTAGAGATTAGAAGTTAGTCATTCACTAACCTCTGACGACTAAAATCTAACCTCTTAATATACAGCCTTTAGGGTGGTTTTAGCGGTGGGGCTCACCTGTTCCCATTCCGAACACAGAAGTTAAGCCCACCAGCGCCGATGGTACTGCGAAAGCGGGAGAGTAGGTCGCCGCCAGTTTTTATTCAACTCCTCAATCGAAAGATTAGAGGAGTTTTTTGTTTTTAAGTTTTACAGTCTCATACAGTCTCATAAAGTTTCATACAGTCTCATACATCTTTGTATCAGACTTTTTTTGGATCTAAACTAAAGGATATGCAAAAAGAATTCAAATTAACAATTTAAAAAGGCAAAGGGCAAATTCAAATGCAAAAGGCAAAAGACAAATGCAAAAAGAAAACAACATCCAAAATGTAAGTTTTAATATTCTTAGTTCAATATTTATAGTTCAAAACTGAAACACCATTACCAAAATTAAAACTTCAGAGCTCAACATGAAAATTCTAAATTCTCTGCTGTAAATTATATTGATAGTCAACATCGGAAATTTCTTATCCAAGCTCAAAATTCAGATTCATTTATAGTATAAACTTTATATTAAAGCTGACTAGAATTAACAGCAAAAATCTTGAAAAAGTAATGAATCTAGTAGTTAATGTTTTTAGAATAGTAGTGACTTTAATGCACACTTATTGTAAATAACATTTTACTATCATAAGTAGCTGAAGAAATGTTTCTTGAAACTTCTGAGTATAGAAAAGATAGTAGTGAGGAAGATCGGCTGAGATAATATGAAAATTATAATTTATTTTCCAATTATTGGGATATACTACTTTCTATTATTAACTTTAGCCTAAATATGTACTTTTATGTTCTCCAATATTAAGATTTCTTTTATTTTAAAATTAAGCCTGTTATTGTGTAATATTATTTGGCTACAAGGTTGTAATGAAAGAAGAAATATAAGTATGTTGAGAAGATAAAGAATTCTACAGACATTAAAGCAACCTATAAAACGAATGTTTTTTATTCTGATAATGATACATTAGCATACATAGAAGCATATAGGAAATTTAAGGCTGGTGAAAGAGTAAGCCGTTTTTCCAAAAGTAAATTCAGGGAAAAGTATGTTAAGCCAGTTAATTTTAATCTTTTCAGAGCTGATTCTGATTTAACAAATATAGATTTTGAATCCAAAAATAAACAAATAGCAAAAGTTAATAGTGAATTTTTAAGATTGCAAAGTTCTCCTTCTAAAAAATTAACTTTAAATGAAATTTCACTTCTCAGAAAACAGTTTGATTATAAAAAATTAGATAAAAATTCAGATTTATATCTTCAAAGAAATCAAGATTGGGATAAAAATGTGTCGATGTATGGTTATATTACTGTGGAAAATGACTGCATAAAAATTTTCAGGCTAAAATTTAAAGGAACAGTTGATCAGTTAATTTTACCTTATGAGTGCAATGTCATCATCGATGGTAAAAAGTTTGAAGTTAATCATTATAGTCTTACAGGAAGTATGAATTTAAATGAAGAAGGTTTTGACGATGATATTAGTAAAAACTTACAATTTATTTTGGCTCTTAATGAATCTAAATCGATGGAAATCGAAATGAAAGGAAAAATGCTTTCAAGTCGTAGAGAAATTTCTGAAATTCATATTCAGAATCTTAAAGAAATTGTTTCTGCGTATTTAAACTTAACAAAATAATTATCAAATTAAGAGGCTGGACTTAACTTTTTTTCATCCAAAAGTTGAAAGTGAAACCTAATATTGGCAATATTCTTCCAGGTTGCATATTTAAAAAGGAAAAATCCGATTAACATCCCTAAAGTATTAAGAAAAATATCATCAATATCTGCAACACCGCGACCTGTGATATATTGTAGTGTTTCGACAGAAGTAATAATTAACAGGAAATACAAACTTGTTGGAATAATTTTATTAAATCTCTTTACGCATAATCCCAGCCAACCAAAAGGACTGAAAACGAAAATGTTTCCTACAATATTGATGAAAAAATCTTCTTTACCAATGCTTGAATCCTTGAAAAATTTTTGGATGGTAATAAAAGGTTCTGTCTGAACATAAGAAATATCAGAAGCTTCTCTTCCTGAGCCAAAAAACATCATATAGAGTAAAAAAATAGTGTAAATCGTAATAAATACCGCAAAATATCTTTTCATAGGTTTCCTTTTGGGATTAGTAATAAAAAGAGTTTTGCAGGTTTAGTTTGGTATTGCTATAACATCAAATATCTAACCTTTATTGTGGGCTTTAAAAGACTTTATTATTCTTTAATACTATTTAACATAATAAAAAAGCCTCACTGTTATGTAAGGCTTATTAGTTTTATCTAAATGTTTATTTAAACCTGAATGACTCCCAAGTTAAATTTCTCGGTAATCGGAGAATGATCTGCTGCTTCAATTCCCATAGAAATCCATTTTCTGGTGTCTGCAGGATTGATGATTGCATCAGTCCATAATCTTGCAGCAGAATAAGTAGATTCAGTTTGTTTCTGATATTTTTTAGTAATAGAATCTAAAATTTCGTTATGTTCTTTTTCAGAAATTTCTTTACCTTGTTTTTTCAAAGTTGATTCCTGAATTTGTGCTAAAACTTTTGCAGCCTGAGTTCCTCCCATAACCGCTAAATCTGCCCATGGCCAAGCTACAATTAGTCTTGGGTCATACGCTTTTCCGCACATAGCGTAATTTCCTGCTCCGTAAGAATTTCCTGTAATGATTGTAAATTTAGGAACAACAGAATTAGAAACTGCATTCACCATTTTTGCTCCGTCTTTGATAATTCCTCCGTGTTCGGATTTTGAACCTACCATAAATCCTGTTACATCCTGTAAAAAGATCAAAGGAATTTTTCTTTGGTTGCAGTTGGCAATAAATCTCGTTGCTTTATCCGCAGAATCAGAATAAATAACTCCGCCAAACTGCAATTCGCCTTTTCCGCTTTTTACCAGTTTTCTTTGGTTGGCAACAATTCCTACAGACCAACCGTCAACTCTTGCTGTTGCACAAATAATCGTTTTACCGTAATCGGGTTTGTATTCTTCAAATTCAGAATTATCAACGATACATTTAATGATTTCTAAAGTATCATATTGCTCAGCTCTTGAAGCCGGCATAATTCCAAAAATATTTTCAGGTTTTTCTTTTGGAGGAAAACTTTCAATTCTGTCAAACCCTGCTTTTTCATAGCTTCCGACAGATTTCATAATATTTTTAATTCGGTCTAAAGCATCTTTATCGTCTTTAGCTTTATAATCAGTAACTCCCGAAATCGAACAGTGAGTTGTTGCTCCGCCTAGAGTTTCATTATCAATCGTTTCACCAATCGCAGCTTTTACCAAATAACTTCCGGCCAGGAAAATAGAACCTGTTTTGTCTACAATCATTGCTTCGTCGCTCATGATCGGAAGATAAGCTCCTCCCGCAACACAGCTTCCCATAACCGCAGAAATCTGGATAATTCCTGCAGCGCTCATTTTTGCATTATTTCTGAAAATTCTGCCGAACATTTCTTTATCAGGGAAAATTTCGTCCTGCATCGGAAGATAAACACCTGCAGAATCTACCAGATAAATAATCGGAAGTCTGTTTTCCATGGCGATTTCCTGAGCTCTAAGGTTTTTCTTTCCGGTAATCGGAAACCAAGCTCCAGCTTTTACAGAGGCATCATTGGCTACAACCAAACATTGCTTTCCGGAAACGTAACCCATGACGACTACAACGCCGCCACTTGGGCAACCTCCGTGTTCTTCATACATTTCATAACCTGCAAAAGCACCAATTTCTATGGAATCTGAATCTTTATCAAGAAGATATTCTATTCTTTCTCTTGCCGTCATTTTTCCTTCATCACGAAGCTTCTGAAGTCTTTTTTCGCCACCGCCTTTTTTAATTTCATTCAGCAAACGGTTGATTTCAGATAATTTTAATTTATTTTGATCTTCTCTTTTGTTAAATTCAATATCCATGAAATTTATATTTTAATCTGCCTAAAGATACTATTTTTAGGCAAAGTAGTATAATAAGAAATTTATCTGGTTAAAGTTTTGGTTTTTAGTATTTTGTGAAATTTTTAACGAATTTTGTGTTTTTTTTGGTTCATATTTTGCTAACTTTACAATAGAGTAATTGAAGCGAAAGTTTCTACTCTAAGTTCCTAGTTTATTTTTTTAATAGTTTATTATTTGAAGGCCCTGAAAGTTGCATAAACTTTCAGGGTTTTTAGATTTTTAAAGGTTTTTTGTAAATTTAATTATCTCTGAAAATAATCACCTTTCATTTGTGTTTTTTTTAATTTAATGGAATGCTATTCGTAAATTTGTCTGTTTTAAATTCGACAGATCAACATGCAAAAATTAGCACTTTTCAGATTACATTTAATTGTTTTTTTATGGGGCTTTACAGCAATTTTAGGTAAACTGATTACAGCAAATGCTCAGATTCTGGTTTTCTACAGGATGTTGTTTGCCGCTGTTTTTCTGTATGCTTTTATCAGAATTTATAAAAAAGAAAGCATCCGGGTTTCGAAAAAATTATTTTTCCAGTTAGCGGGAGTAGGTTTTTTCATGGCGCTGCATTGGTACTGCTTTTTTTATTCTATTAAAGTTTCCAATGTTTCTATTGCGTTGAGTTGCCTTTCTTTATCAACGTTATTTGCTTCAGTTTTAGAGCCGATAGTTTTTAAAAGAAAAATAGATATTTCCGAAGTCATTATGGGAATCGTCATTGTTGCCTGTATACTATTAATATTTAAAACAGAATTCCAGTACAAAGAAGGGATTTTCTACGGTATTTTGTGTGCAATTTTCGGAACTGTCTTTTCTGTTTTTAATGGTAAACTTTTCGGAAAAACGAGTTCAGGAAATATTATTTTCTACGAAATTTTCTCAGGATGGTTTATTTTGATGCTATTTTATCTGGTAACGGGACAAATCATGCAGATGAACGAAATAAATTACAAAGATTTGGCGTTAATAGGCTTGTTGGCAAGTGTGTTTACAGCCTATCCGATGTTTGAATCTGTAAAGCTCATGAAATACATTTCGCCTTTCACACTAATTTTAACAGTTAATTTAGAACCAGTTTACGGAATTATACTAGCTTTTTTTATCTTTGGAGAATCGGAAGAAATGAGTCCTGTATTTTATGGGGCATCTTTGGTGATGATTTTAGCAATTGTAGCCAACGCACTGATAAAAACTAGAAAACAAAAAAACATTAACTAAGCATCAATTATACATGATGAAAAAATATCTACTATTAATATTCTCCCTTTTATTCGGGTTTTCTCAATCTCAGATTATCAGAAAATATTCCAATGAATTTCTAAATATCGGAGCCGGAGCAAGAGGTATCGGTATGGGCGGTGCAGTAATTACCAGTCAGGATGATGTATATTCCCCAATGTGGAACCCCGCTGGTTTGAATGGTATTACAAAAGATTGGCAAGGTGCAGCAATGCACGCCGAATATTTCGAATCTATCGCAAAATATGATTATTTAGCTTACTCAAAAGTTTTAGAAAACGGAGTTTTTGGAGTTTCTGTAGTTCGTTTAGGTGTTGATAATATTTTAAATACGACTCAGTTAATCGATACGGAAGGAAACATTGATTATGATAAAATTACAAAATTCTCTCAGTCAGATTATGCAGGAATTATATCTTACGCATTCAATCCTGGTGGAAATCCAAAATTAGATGTCGGTGTGAATGCGAAAATCGTTTACAGAAATGTAGGTAAATTTGCAAGCGGATATGGTTTTGGTTTTGATGTTGGAGCAATTTATAAAGCTGATAACGGTTGGAAATTCGGTGGAGTTCTTCGTGATGCAACAACGACGGTCAATTTTTGGAGTGTTAATCAGAAAGAATTGTCGACCATTGTAAACGGAGAAGAATTCAACCCTGCTCCAACCGATAAAATGGAATTAACAATGCCCAAATTAAATGCAGGTGCGAGTAAATTATTCAATATCAACAGCAGCTTATATGTTTTACCGGAAGCAGGAATTAATGTAGATTTTGCTAAAACTGCCGCACTTCTTTCAACAGATTTTGCAAGTATTACACCTTATGCAGGAGCTGAATTAGGGTATCAGAAAATGATTTTTGTAAGATTGGGAGTCAACAGATTTCAGTCTATTACAGATATTGAAGATCTTCAGAGAAAAGTTTCTTTCCAGCCGAGTGCAGGTATCGGAATTCGTTACAGAGGTTTAACACTGGATTATGCCATCAGCAATTCAGGAATCGGAGGTTCTAATTTTTATTCTAATTTCTTCTCATTAAAACTGGATATGGGAGAATTTAGAAATGACTAATTAAATTTTATGAAAAAATTATCAATCGTTATATCGTCTTTTTGTGTCATGTTATCGTATGCACAGAAAGTTTCAGATTATAAATACGTAGTTGTTCCGAGTACGTTTGAAAGTTTTAAAAAAGATAATTATGGTCTCAGCACTTTTTTAACTACTAAATTAAAATCAAAACAATATACTGTAATCTCAGAAAACAGAGGTCAATGGCCGGAAGAAGCCAATGCAAATCCGTGCAGTGTTTTGAATGCTGATATTACTAATGACAGTGGTTTTCTGAGAAATAAATTAGTTTTAGATTTTAAAGATTGCAACAACAAAGTAATTTCTTCTCAAAAAGGAAGTACATCAATAAAAGAATTTGAAGAAGGTTTTAAAGATGCTTTGTCTAAAGCTTTGGTTAATATTCCTGTTTCAAGACCTGTTGAAAATACTGTTTATAAGCAGGAAGTGAATGTAAATAGAGAAACTGTAAAACAAGATCCGCAAAGTAGCGAGCCAAAATCTCAAGCTTCGACAAAAGCAGAAAGATACAGCAACGGAAAATTGAATCTTCAGAAAATCCAGATGGATGCTTCCCAGTTTATTTTAGTAGATGGAAACAGTTCAGTTCCTTTTGCAACTTTAAAAGAAACAACCAAGAAAGATGTTTTCAGAGTAAAATTAGGTTCAGGAGAATCTACAACCGGTTATTTTGAAAATGGAAACATAGTCATCGAAATGCCTAAAGGTAATGAGGAATTTTCTAAAGAAGTTTTCGCTCCCATAAAATAAGCTCAAAATCTTTTCAATAAAACATAAAAAAGCCTTACCCGATAATTTCAGGTAAGGCTTCCTTAAAATAAACCATAAAAAACTAAAACTACGGCATTAATACCGTATCAATTACGTGAATCACACCATTTGACTGATTAACATCGGCAATCGTAACTTTCGCTTTGTTACCTTTTGCATCAGTCACATATAAATCTTTTCCTTTTGTCCAGAAAGTTAATTCTTCACCTTCAACAGTTTTCATCATTGCTTTTCCGTTTCCTGCTTTTACAGCTGCCCAAACTTGTTTCGAACTGTATTTTCCAGGTAAAACATGATACGTTAAAATCTTAGTAAGCATTGCCTTGTTTTCAGGTTTCACTAAATTTTCAACAGTTCCTGCAGGTAATTTTGCGAAAGCCGCATCTGTAGGTGCGAAAACTGTAAACGGGCCTTTACTTTGCAATGTTTCAACCAAACCGGCTGCTTTTACTGCGGCAACCAATGTTTTGTGGTCTTTAGAGTTCACTGCATTTTCAACAATATTTTTAGAAGGATACATTGCTGCACCACCTACCATTACTGTTTTTTCTTTCATTTGTGCAGCTACATTTCCACTGAATGCGAATGATAAAGCCACCATTCCGAATACTGCGATTTTTGATCTTGAGTTCATTTTTCTTTAATTTTAAATTATTATTACTACTTGAGTGA
This sequence comes from Chryseobacterium sp. GP-SGM7, assembly GCF_049166575.1. Classification (NCBI taxonomy): domain Bacteria; kingdom Pseudomonadati; phylum Bacteroidota; class Flavobacteriia; order Flavobacteriales; family Weeksellaceae; genus Chryseobacterium; species Chryseobacterium sp. GP-SGM7. Next base: position 244,214 of record NZ_JBMHFF010000002.1, read on the forward strand.
TCTTATAAATTTCTGTTCTTACTCTCATTTACGAATAGCGGATTGCTTTAGATTTAGAAATTTTAATTTTAACTATAATTAACTGTTTTTTAGTTTGTTAAATTTTATACATTAAAATTTGTGTTAAAATTTTTAATTTTTATTTGCTGCTTCCTGATCAAAAGATTTTGTTTTAAAACTTTTTCTGAGAAATTTCTTATTGTCATTTTGTTTTATTATATTTGAATTGAAAATTATTCACAATTAAAACAAAATATTCAGAGGACGAACTTATCATTTTGCTGAGACAGCAAAGTGAATCTGGTTTTCATCATTTGTATGACAACTATTCGGGCGCATTATATGGTGTGATCCTGAGAATTGTTCAGTCTAAAGAATATACAGAAGAAATTATTCAGGATGTTTTTGTGAAAATCTGGAATTCTATTCATCAATATGACTCTGCGAAAGGTAGATTTTATACCTGGATGATTAATATTGCAAGAAATACAGCGATTGATTATCTTAAATCTAAGAGCTTTCAAAACCAACTCAAAAACCAACCTCTTCCGGATTTCGTATATGAGAATGCGGAGCTTTCAACCACCAATAATGCAGATTTTATTGGCTTTAATAAAGTGCTTGAAAGTTTGGAGTCTGATAAGCAGGAACTTATTGATCTTGCCTATTATCAAGGATACACGCAGAGTGAAATATCAGAAAAACTGAATATGCCTTTAGGCACTGTTAAAACTAAGATGCGTAGTGCATTGATGAAACTAAAAGACTTGTTAAAAGATTATCAATAAATTGGATAGTAAAGAATACATATCATCCGGAATTCTAGAATCTTACATTCTAGGTCTTGCTTCTCCCGAGGAAGCAGGTATTTTGGAATGTGTGATGAAGAATAATGCAGAAGTAAAAGCCGCTTTTGAAGAGGCGCAAAAAACTTTCGAATTGCTTGCAACTGCGCAGGCAGTGACACCACCCAACGATTTAAAATCAAAAATCTGGGATAAAATTCAACTTGAACAAAATGTTCCTGATGAAAAACCTGTAGTTCCGATCAATATTGTCGAGCCAAAAGCGGAAATTCAACAATCAGAGCCGGAAATAAAAATTGAGAAAAATAACAGCTGGAAGAACTTCGCAGTTGCTGCCTCTGTTTTATTTTTAGTAAGTATTGGAGGAAATCTTTATTGGATGAATAGCCAGAAAGAAATCAAAAATGAAATTGCTGTTTTAAAATCTGAAAAGCAGTCTCATGACCTTGCAATGCAAAATTTAGAACGAAAATTGCAGGTTACTTCTAATCCGAATATGCTTAAAATTGTTTTGGCAGGTGTAGAAAAACACCCCGAATCCAATGCTGTGGTATATTGGGATAAAACGTCTAAGGATGTTTATTTGACTTCAAATAGCTTGCCAAAAGCTCCTGAAGGAATGCAATATCAATTGTGGGCAATTGCAGACGGAAAACCAGTAAGCGCAGGAATGTATTCTGATGAAAAAGATGCAAAAATAGCTCTTGCCAATATTCCAAATGCGCAGGCTTTTGCTATTACTTTGGAAAAACAGGGTGGAAGTACAGTTCCTACAATGGAAAACATGTATGTAATGGGCGGAGTTTAATTTCCAGCTCTTCTATATCATAAAAAAATCTCTTATCGAAAAAGATAAGAGATTTTATTTTATTCTGCATTGAAAAAATCCCAGATTACTTTTGCTTTAGATTTACCTAAGATTTCTTCTAAAGTTTCGAGATTAGATTCTTTAATTCTTTTTACCGATTTCAGTTTAGATAAGAGCATCTCAATTGTCTTTTCTCCAACACCCGGAATTTCTTCCAGTTCAGATTTTATGGTTGAGTTTTTTCTTCTTGTTCGGTGATGTCTTACTCCAAAACGATGGGCTTCGTCACGTACCTGCTGTAATATCTTCAGTGTTTCAGATTTTTTATCTAAATATAAAGGAATGGGATCTTCGGGAAAGAAAATCTCTTCCAGTCTTTTTGCGATTCCTACGATGGTTATTTTTCCGTAAAGTCCCAGAAGTTTTAAACTTTTTACTGCGGAAGATAATTGCCCTTTTCCACCGTCAATCAGAATTAATTGGGGTAAACTTTCGCCTTCTTCCAACATTCTTTTATAGCGTCTGAAAATGACTTCCTCCATTGTTTTAAAATCATCCGGACCAACAACTGTTTTAGGATGAAAAATTCGATAATCGGCTTTGCTGGCTTTTCCATTTTTGAAAACAACACACGCTGAAACAGGATGGGTTCCCTGAATATTCGAGTTGTCAAAACCTTCAATATGTCTCGGTTCAACGGGCATTCTCAGTAACTTTTGCATTTCTGCCATAATTCTGTTAGAATGCCTTTCGGGATCTACAATCTGCACCTGCTTTAGTTTTTCAATTCTGTATTCTTTAGCATTTTTTTCCGAAAGTTCAACGATTCTTTTCTTATCACCCATTTTAGGAACAATCAGTTTTACATTCGGAATTTCAACACTTAAATGAAAAGGCAGCAAGACTTCTTTAGAATCTGAATTAAATTTCTGACGGATTTCAATTAAAGCTTCTTCCATGATTTCTTCATCGGTTTCCTCAAGCATTTTTTTGATTTCTGTGGTGAAACTTTGGATGATATTTCCGTTTCTTATTTTAAAATAATTGATATATGCAGCGGTTTCATCACTCGTCATCGCAAAAACATCCACGTCATCTATATTTGGGTTTACCACGGTGTGTTTCGCCTGATAATCTTCCAGAATATTCAATCTTTCTTTGATCATCTGAGCATTTTCAAACTGTAAATTTGATGCATATTTAGTCATCTGGTTCATCAGATATTCTTTCGCATACCGGAAATCTCCTTTTATAATTCCTCTAATGGCATTTACTTTTTCATCATAATCTTCTTTGCTTTCAAGACCTTCGCAAGGTCCTTCACAGTTTTTAATGTGAAACTCCAGGCAAACTTTGTATTTTCCTTCCTCAATTTTTGCAGGAGCTAAATTTAAGTTACAGGTACGGAGCTTATAAATATGTTTAATCGTATCCAGTAAAATTTTTGCAGGGCGCACTTTTGCGTAAGGTCCGTAATACTCAGAACCGTCTTTTATTTTATTTCTTGTAAGAAAAATTCTAGGAAAATTTTCATTTTTAATGCAAATCCACGGATAGGTTTTGTCATCTTTCAACATTACATTATAAAAAGGCTGATGTTCTTTTATCAGATTGTTTTCCAATAATAGTGCATCATACTCACTATTAACAATGGTAGTTTCTAAACGGTTGATTTTTCCAACCATAATTCGGGTACGATAACCTGAAAGTGTTTTGTTGAAATAAGAAAGGACTCTTTTCTTTAGGTTTTTTGCCTTTCCAACGTACAGAAGATTTTCATTTTTATCATAATATCGATAAACGCCGGGTTCGGAAGGTAAAGTTTTAAGCTGTAGTTCTAAAGAAGGATTCATAGAACAAATTTAAGCAATTATGATGCACAAAAAAAAGCTGCAGAAATTTCTACAGCTTTATTATGTCTTAAATTTAATTTTATCCGTTGCTCATTTCGGTATATTCGTTAACTAAAAAACTGAAAAATCCCCATTCTACAGATTTTTTAGGATATTTTTTCATGAATTCTGCATTGTCACCGAATAAGAAATCATAATTGTCTTCAAAATCATCTTTGTGAAGCCACATTACTTTCTCTCCTTTTTTTACATAGTAAGATTTTGCAAGTCCGCCACCAAGCTGCATCCCAAATCCTACGGTCATACCCGAAGTTTCTTTTGCTCTCGGATCATTATAAACAGCTATGACGTCACTGAATTCAGGATTAATCAATTGCATCAAAAACTCTTTTTCGTCTTTTTTGTTTTTTAACGAAACGTTTTGGTTGACAAATTGAATTTGACCATCCGGCGTATTTTTACTCAATTTTTTTGTGTTTAAGCTTCTCAGGTTAGTCATGTGTTTACCGACTTTCAAAATTTTTGCCAATTTGGTAGGGTAAATGTACATTTCGCTCACGTTGTCTGCATTGAAAACCATGTGCTTTTTCGTAGCACTGTCTTTTATAGAAATTTCGTAAATCTGACCTTTTTTGGTTTCAATATTATCGCAATATCCTTTGTTAACAGTTCCGTCTTTTGAGATGATGGTTGATATTTTTTTTGTGGATGGGCCAGGAAATCCTTCATTAAAAAGATACTGTTCCATTTTCTTGATTTGATCTTTTGTATATTTTACTTTTTCCTGCGCAAAAGTAGAAATGCTCATTAAAGAAAGAGCCAGTAATAAAGCTTTAAATTTCATATAAATTAGTTTTTAATCGGGGATAAAAATAGTAAAATAAATGACTTACTGCTGAATTATTTTATCCTTCGAAGATGACTTTTTCAATATGCATCAAAATGTGTATTTTTAGGCAAATTTTTAAAAATGATTTACGGTATAGATACTTTCAGTTTTCACGATGTTTTGGAAATCTGTAAGAATCCAAATAAAGCTCAATTAAGTAAGGAGGCGAAAGAACAGATTTTAAAATCTCAGGATAATGTAAGACAGATTGTAGAGTCAGATCGGTGTGTTTATGGTATTAATACAGGATTCGGACCTCTTTGTGATACAAAAATTTCACCTGATGAAACAGCGCAGCTTCAATATAATTTAATTATTTCTCACGCAGTTGGTGTAGGAAAACCTATTGATAAAGAATTTTCAAAAATCATGATGATTGCGAAAGTTCATGCTTTGTCTAAAGGTTTTTCGGGAGTTTCTCTGGAAGTAATTGAGCGTTTTATTGTAATGCTTGAAAAAGACATTATTCCTGTGGTTCCTGAGCAGGGTTCTGTAGGAGCTTCAGGAGATTTGGCGCCGCTTTCACATTTGGTTTTGCCACTTTTAGGTCTCGGACAGGTTTGGGTCGGAAACGAAATATTCGAAACTGCCGAAATTTTAGAAAAAAACAATCTTGAACCATTGGTTTTAGGACCGAAAGAAGGTTTAGGTTTAATTAACGGAACTCAGTTTATTCTGGCTCATGCGATAAAAGGTTTAGAAAAGTTTGAATATCTTCTGGATTTAGCAGATATGACTGCTGCAATGAGCCTGGAAGCTTACAGGGGTTCGTCAAGTCCGTTTAAGAAGGAACTTCATGATATCAGACCATTTGAAGGAAGTAAAAAAGTAGCGGCAAGAATGCTTAAGTTTTTGAAAAATTCTGATAATCTTAAAGCACATGAATATTGCGACAGAGTGCAGGATCCTTACTCTATGAGATGTGTTCCGCAGGTTCACGGAGCAAGTAGAAATGCTTTTGAGCATTTGAAAAAGATGGCAGAAACTGAATTGAATTCTGTGACAGATAATCCGATTGTTTTAAGTGCTGAAGAATCTATTTCGGGAGGAAACTTCCACGGACAATTGATGGCGATGCCTTTGGATTATGCAACTTTAGCAGTGGCGGAATTAGGAAATATTTCAGACAGAAGAAGTTATTTGTTATTGGAAGGAAAGTATGGCTTGCCAAGATTATTAACGGAAAGCTCTGGTTTAAATTCAGGATTTATGATTCCTCAATATACTTCCGCAGCTTTGGTGACAGAGAATAAGACACTTTGTTTCCCGGCTTCTGCAGATTCTATTCCTACAAGTTTAGGTCAGGAAGATCATGTTTCGATGGGAAGTATTTCGGGAAGGAAATTTAATCAGGTACTTGGAAACTTAGTCAATATTTTGGCAGTTGAATTAATGTTTGCTGCACAAGGTTTAGAATTCAGAAGACCTGCTAAATGCTCAAAAATCATTGAAGAAAACTTTGCGATTCTTCGTTCAAAAGTTGATAAACTGGAAGATGACCGATTAATCGGAAAAGATATGTTGGCAATTGCTGAGTTGATTAATGAAAGAAAATTTGTAGTGAATTTTTAATTTAAATATCTCACAGATTAAACAGGTTGAAATGATTTTATTTTCAACGAAATTTGCTAAATCTACGAGAGAAATTTTAACCTAAGTAACATGCAAATCTTTAGAACAGATTCTTCAAATATAGATTTTCAAAATTTAGTTAAGCTTTTAGATGCAGATTTGGCCATTCGTAATGGTGAGAATCATGCGTTTTTTGACCAGTTTAATAAAATTGATATGATTAAAAACTGTATCGTAATTTATGTAGATGAATTTCCTGTTGCTTGTGGAGCTTTCAAAAAGTTTGACTATAAAACGGTTGAAATCAAAAGAATGTATACCAATCCGGAATTCAGAAAAAGAGGTTTGGCAACTGCAATTGTAAAAGAACTTGAAACTTGGGCGAAAGAAATTGGTTATGAGAAAGCTGTATTAGAAAGTTCGTTGGAGCAAAATGAAGCACTTTCAGTCTATGAAAAAAGTGGTTATCATAGAATTCCAAACTATGGTCAATATATTGGAGTTGATGCAAGTGTCTGTTATGAAAAAACTATATAAAATATCAATTGAGTCGGGCTTTAGTCCGACTTTTTTGTGAAAGTAATTTGGCTTATTTGCCATTTCCCACGAACAGCTCCGGAGGAGCGATAGCTTTGTAGGATAATAATAAAACCAACAATTAGAACTCCGTAGGAGTTCAATATTTTATGTAAGAATTATATTTTTACCATTTCTCCGTCAGATATTTCCAATACCGTTTTGGAACATGCTGAATATGAAGCTTGGTATTTTTCCTCTCTTTAATATTTGTTTTGGTAAAATAACTTTGCCACAACGTTTGATATTTTTTTTCTTCCTCGTGAAATTTCTGTTGATACTGGTTTAAATCTAATTTTTCATCTGGATAAAAGAATTCGCAGTTTTCCAGATCATAAAACAAACCGTAATGTCTTCTTAAATCATAAATCATCCATTTTTGGTCGGCGTATCGATCTTTGAAATGTTTTCTTATTAAAGGTAAAACATTAAAATCCGGATCTATTTTGGCAAAATAAATATCGTCCTGCAATTTTTCAAACCGTACAAAAGCGGTCATTCGATGACGTTCTCTGCTGATGGACTTGCATAATTTTGAAACTTTCAAAACGTCGTCATTAGCAAAATTTTTCAGAATATTCTCATTTGGGAATTTTATAGATTGCCTTACAATAGATAAAATCAGCTGTTCCAGTTCGCTGTTTTCAGAAAGATAGACACGAAGTAAATCGTTAATTCCTGATTTTCCAATACTTTTTTCTAATTTATTCAAAACTCGCTCCGATTTTTCCTGTTGTGTAACAACCTCATGGATCTCTGCAAACATATTTTCCTGCTGAAAACTTTCTCTGCTACAAATTTCAACATCTTTATATTTATATTCAAAAACTTCAAATATTGCTGTGAAAAGTCCGTCGAAACTGCCGTCGTAGAGAAGCGTGTTCATTTTTGAGTAGGAGAGTTGTAGAGGGTATTAGTGTTATCCGTGAAAAAATATTCGTGAAATTTGTGTTTAAAATAAAGTCAACTGCTGCGAAAACTGATTCTGAAATTTAGACTGACTTCCGCCAATAATTAATTTTCTTAAATTCAAATCAGTTAAATGTCTTAAAAATATATTTCCATAAGTAAAATCAATGAAATATTTTGCTCGGTTTACAGCAGCTCCCAATTTCTTTAGATGATCAATATTCAAAACCTGAAATTTTCTTGCACTTACAATTTTCTGTGCAGTTTTCACACCAATTCCGGGAATTCTGAGAATCATTTTATAATCAGCAGTTTGAAGATTTACAGGAAACTGATCTAAATGTCGCAAAGCCCAGCTCAATTTCGGATCCACTTCCAGATCCAGAAAAGGCATATTAAAATCTAAAATTTCATCAGCCTTAAAACCATAAAAACGCATCAGCCAATCCGATTGATACAATCTATTTTCCCGTAAAACAGGAACTTCCGCCGTAATTGCAGGTAAACGATTGTCAACGGTTACCGGAATGTAGCCTGAATAATAAACCCTTTTCATTCCGTAATTTTTGTAAAAATGATCGGCAACTTTGATGATTTGCAAATCGTTTTCATTGGTTGCGCCCACAATCATTTGAGTCGATTGTCCTGCAGGAGCAAATTTTGGAGCGCTTCGGATGATTTTTTTCTCGTCTTTATATTGCTGAATTCCTTTTTGAACAATTCTCATCGGCTGAAGCATATCTTCACGGTTTTTATCGGGAGCCAATAATTTCAAACCAGATTCAGTTGGAATTTCCAGGTTAACGGATAATCGGTCTGCATAAAGTGCAGCTTCATTCATCAAATCATCACTCGCTCCGGGAATTGATTTGAGATGAATATAACCGTTGAAATTATGTTCAATTCTCAATTTTTTAGCAACACGAACCAAACGTTCCATCGTGGTATCCGCATCTTTGAAAATTCCTGAACTTAAAAATAATCCTTCAATGTAATTTCTGCGATAAAAACTGATGGTTAAATCAACCACTTCTTCCACCGTAAATGCAGCGCGCTTAATATCATTTGATTTTCTGGAAACGCAATAAATACAGTCGTAAATACAGTGATTGGTCAAAAGAATTTTCAGAAGAGAAACGCAACGACCATCTTCTGTATAAGTATGACAGATTCCGCTCGCCGAGCTGTCACCTAAACCACCGTTATTTTTTCTTTTTCCACCGCTTGAAGAGCATGAAACATCATACTTTGCAGCGTTTGCAAGTATTTCAAGTTTCTCTTTTACACGGTCGAAATTCATTTTATTTTAGGTTTAAAGTATCTGTTTTCTGTAACAAAATTAAGTCCAAAATTGAGAAAAGTCAGTGTTTTTAAAACAAACTTATTCAAACTTTCCAAAGCAAATTTAGTATATTTACGGTCATTAAATTTATGTTATGAATCATAAACCGGTTGAAGGTTTTTCAAAATTAACCAAGCAGGGAAAGATTGACTGGCTGGTCAACGAATATCTCGAAGGAAATCAGGATTATCAAAATATACTCAATCAATATTGGAACGAAAATACAGAATTACAGAAACTTCACGACGAATTTTCTGAAAACACAATTTCCAATTTTTATATGCCTTACGGAATTGCGCCCAATTTTTTAATCAACGGAAAATTGTTTGCTTTGCCAATGGCGGTTGAAGAAAGTTCAGTGGTTGCTGCTGCTTCAAAAGCTGCAAAATTCTGGATCGATAAAGGGGGTTTCAAAACAACTATTATCAATACCGAAAAATTAGGTCATACTCATTTTATCATCGATGTAGAATCTCATAAACTCCAGCATTTTTTTAATTTTAACTTAAAGAAAAAGCTTTTTGAAACTACAGAAGCGATTACAGCCAACATGAGAAATCGTGGCGGTGGAATTTTAGACATAAAATTAGTCGACAAAACGTCTGAAATGCCGAATTATTATCAGTTGAAAGCTAGTTTTGATACGGTAGATTCTATGGGAGCCAACTTTATCAATTCATGTCTGGAGCAGTTTGGTAAAACTTTAAAGCAGGAAATTGCAATCAGTGAAGATTTCACGCAGGACGAGAAAAATTCGTTACAAATTGTAATGAATATTCTTTCAAATTTTACTCCGGATTGTGTCGTAAGAGCTGAAGTTTCCTGTAAAATTGAAGATTTAAAAGACGACAGCGGAATTTCTAATGAAGAATTTGCAAGAAAATTCAAACAGGCCGTAACAATTGCAGAAATTGAACCTTTCCGTGCAACGACGCACAATAAAGGGATTATGAATGGAGTTGATGCAGTTGTCATTGCAACCGGAAATGATTTCAGAGCAACAGAAGCTTGTGCACATGCTTACGCTTCAAAAGACGGAAGATATTCTTCATTAACGCATTGTACAATTGATAACGGAATTTTCAGATTCTGGATTGATCTGCCAATTTCTATAGGAGTTGTTGGTGGTTTAACAAATCTTCATCCTTTGGTAAAATTCTCGTTAGCACTTCTTGGAAAACCTTCAGCTCAGGAATTAATGAGTATTTTGGCAGTTTCTGGTTTGGCTCAGAATTTTGGAGCACTTCGTTCTTTGGTGACAACAGGAATTCAGAAAGGTCATATGAAAATGCATCTTTTGAATATTTTAAATCAAATGGGAGCAACGGAAGATGAGAAACAACATTTCGTAACTTATTTTAAAGATAAAACGGTTTCTCATCATGAGGTTATTAATGAGTTTAACAGATTAAGAGCTCAATAATGTTTGGAATTATTGTCGCTGCTTTAATGTTGGCTTTCGGGGTATTTCTGAAAGTAACAAAAAATCCTGGATTTGCTCAAAATAAGAAATTCGCCTGGATTTTTATAGCAATCGGAGCATTATCATTACTATTTAAGATTATAATTTACAAATGAAAACAATTACTTTAGTATTCGGAGCAGCTTACGGAATGTTATCCGTTATTTTAGGAGCTTTCGGAGCTCATGCTTTAAAGAAAATTTTATCTGTGGAAAGACTGGAAAGCTTTGAAACAGGAGTAAGATATCAAATGTACGCTGCATTCTTTTTATTGATTGTTGGGTATATTTTAAAATTCGACACTTCATCTCAAAAGTGGATTTCCATTTTGATGATTGTAGGAACAATGCTGTTTTCTTTCAGTATTTACGGCTTAAGTTTACAGGATCATTTCGGAATAAATCTTAAATTTTTAGGCCCCATTACACCGCTGGGAGGATTGTTTATGATTTTAAGCTGGTTGATGTTGATTTTTTATTTTGTGAAAAATAGAATGTAATAAAAAAAAATATTTTGAATCATTAAGAAATTTGAGCTTTTAAGAATTAAATCTGATCATAATTTTAAGATTTACTAAAGTGAAAGTTAAGCAATATGATAAAATCAGTTTTTTGATGCTTAAAATTATTAACCTTCATTATTTCATGTTTTTAAAAGAACTTTAAACAAACTATACATTTGGAATATAAATGCATGAAAGGAAACTTGGTGAAAGAATAAATATCATCTTAATTTTTAATCTAATAAACTTGAATTTCCGTGTCTTTTTATTAAATTTGTCAACCTTTAAATATTAAAATAAAATAATAAAAATAATATGAATCTTCACGAGTATCAATCTAAAGAGATTTTATCAAAGTATGGAGTAGCTATCCAACGTGGTTTCGTTGCAAACAACGTAGAAGAAGCTGTAGCAGCTGCTGAGAAATTGACTGCTGAAACCGGAGCTCAGGCTTGGGTTGTAAAAGCACAGATTCACGCAGGTGGTCGTGGTAAAGGTGGTGGTGTAAAGTTTTCTCCAAACATGGATAAACTTAAAGAAAATGCCGGAAACATCATCGGAATGCAGTTGATCACTCCACAAACTTCTGCTGAAGGTAAATTGGTAAACTCTGTATTGGTTGCAGAAGACGTTTATTATCCAGGAGAATCTGAAACTAAAGAATTTTATGTTTCTATTCTTTTAGACAGAGCTGAAGGTAAAAATACAATTGTATATTCTACTGAAGGAGGTATGGATATTGAGCACGTTGCAGAAGTAACACCTCATTTGATTCACAATGAATTAATTGATCCTACTTTAGGTCTTCAGGGTTTCCAGGCTAGAAAAATTGCCTTTAATTTAGGTCTTGAAGGGAATGCTTTTAAAGAATTCACAAAATTCATCACTTCTTTATATAATGCTTATGTAGGAATTGATGCTTCTCTTTTCGAAATCAACCCGGTTTTGAAAACTTCTGATAACAAAATTATCGCGGTAGATGCTAAAGTAACTTTAGATGGTAATTCATTGTTCCGTCACAAGGATCTTGAAGCGCTTAGAGATACAAGAGAAGAAGATCCTATCGATGTTGAAGCTGGTGAAGCTGGTCTTAACTTCGTAAAATTAGACGGTAACGTTGCTTGTATGGTAAACGGAGCTGGTCTTGCAATGGCAACTATGGATATCATCAAATTATCTGGTGGTAACCCTGCAAACTTCTTAGACGTTGGTGGAACTGCAGATGCTGCGAGAGTACAGACTGCTTTCGGAATTATCTTGAGAGATCCAAACGTAAAAGCTATTTTGATCAATATCTTCGGAGGTATTGTAAGATGTGACAGAGTTGCTCAGGGTGTTGTAGACGCTTATCACGCAATGGGAAGCCTTCCTGTTCCATTGATCGTAAGATTACAGGGAACTAATGCTGTGGAAGCTAAAAAATTAATTGACGAAGCCGGATTGCCGATTCACTCTGCAATTACTTTAGAAGAAGCTGCAAATAAAGTAAAAGAAGTTTTAGCTTAATTACTAAGTAAACTTTGAAATATAAAATCCGTTTTCGAAAGAAAGCGGTTTTTTTGTTAAAAAATTATTTTCGTGGTATTTTAATTATTATTTTTATACTAAATTATTTTAAAGAGGATAAAAATATATTAAGACTGTTTAAACTAAAGTTTTGTGTGCTTTTTATACTCATAAACTTTAAATAGTAATATTTAAATCTTTTGCCTCTTTTGTGGTTAAATAAAAGTTTAAATAAGTTTTAAAAAAATCGTCACTAAATATTAATAAATTAAAAAAGTTAAAATTAATGAAAGCAAAAATATTTATTATCTCTTGCCTGTTGATTGCAGGGCAAAGTTTTGGGCAGCAAAATTACTGGTCTAAACGGAAAGACAATAATGTTGAAAGAGGAGAATTAAAACCAAGATGGGTAACTCCTAAAACTTTCTCACTTTATCAGCTAGATTTAGATAAAATAAAATCTGATCTTAAAAATGCGCCACAACGTTTTTCAAACAATGAAAGTTTGATAATTAAATTTCCGGATTCTAATGGTGGAGTTAGGGATTATGTTGTTCAGGAAGCATCTGTTATGGCACCGGAATTACAAGCTCAATTCCCTGAAATAAGATCTTATACCGGTTGGGAAAAAGGAAATCCTTCGAATACCATTCGTTTTAGCTTAACGCCACAAACAGGAATCAGTGTAATGTACTTTGATAATTGGGATGTGAGTTACTTGGATAGTTATACTCAGGATAATTCTTCGTTTATTTTATATAAAAGGAAAGATCTTCCAAAAAATGACCGGCTTTTTGAATGTCATGTTGAAGATCTGTTAGATCAAAATACAGATCAGAATATTTCTGTTCAGAAAAAAGCACCTTTAGTTTCCGACGGACAATTCAGAACTTACAGATTGGCATTGGCTGCAACTGGAGAATATACTACGTACCACGGAGGCATTCCCGGAGCTATGAGTGCAATGGCAACTACGATGACAAGGGTAAATGGTGTGTATGAAAAAACAATTTCTGCTACAATGGTCATGGTAGCAAATAACAGTCTTTTGATTTATACAAACGGCAGTACAGACCCTTACACAAACAATAATGGCTCTACCATGCTGGGCGAAAATATTTCAAATGTAAATAATATTATTGGCTCGGCTAATTACGATATTGGCCACGTTTTCAGTACTGGTGGAGGTGGAGTCGCTTATTTAGGTTCTGTTTGTACTACAAATAAAGCAGGAGGCGTTACAGGTTCCGGAGCTCCGGTCGGTGATCCTTTTGACATTGATTATGTAGCTCATGAAATGGGGCATCAATTTGGAGGATCGCACACTTTCAGAGCAAATACAGGATCTTGTAGTGGTAACGCAAGCACAGCTACAGCATACGAACCGGGAAGCGGAACTACAATTATGGCGTATGCAGGGATCTGTGGATCGAATAATAATGTTCAGAATAATAGCGATCCGTATTTCCATGCGGCAAGTGTAGTTCAAATGTATGCGGTCTTGCAGAGATCTACCGACTGTTCTGCGAAAGTTTCAAATAATAATGGAGTTCCCACAGCAGATGCAGGAGCAGATTATATTATTCCAAAAGGAACTGCGTTCGTTCTAACAGGAATCGGAACTGATCCGAATAATGATCCGATAACTTATTTATGGGAGCAATATAATAATACAAGCAGCACTCAGCCACCGGTTTCTACTGCAACTGTAGGTCCGGTTTACCGCTCATTCCTTCCGTCAGCTTCTCCGATGAGGTACTTCCCCAATATGACATCGGTTTTGGCTAATAATTTGGTTCCGAAATGGGAAGTTACACCGAGTGTTGCAAGAACTTTAAACTTTGCTTTACTGGTAAATGATAATAAAGCAACAGGAAATCAGGCTGCAAATGACGCAATGGTTGTAACGGTTACGAATGACGGGCCTTTCGCAGTAACTTCTCAACCTACAAATGCCTCTTACAGCGCACAAAACCCAATCACAGTAACGTGGGATGTTGCGGGAACAAACACCGGAACAATTAATACTCAAAATGTTACTATTCTTCTGTCAAAAGATAATGGAGCAAATTTTAATACTGTTTTGGCGGCAAGCGTTCCGAATAACGGTTCTGCTGTAGTAAATTTACCTAATGAAAATGTTGCTTCAGCGAGAATTATGGTGAAGGCCGTCGGAAATATTTATTTTGCATTGAATCCTTCAAATTTCTCTATTCAATCGTTCCTTTCTACATCGGAAAGTGCAGTGAAAACTTTTGCAATTTATCCGAATCCTGTGAAAGATGTGATTAATATTAAGTTTAAAAACAAATCAGATCAGGCAAAATATACGATCTATGATATTTCAGGAAAACTGGTAAGTTCAGGAGATTTGAAAGGTGATAATCAAATCAGAACAGACGGATTTTTATCCGGAAATTATATTCTTTCCTTACAAATGAGTAACGGCGAAGTTTACAATGAAAAACTGATTATTAAGAAGTAAGTAATAGTCTTGAAATATAGAATACGGTTGGAGTTATCTGGCCGTATTTTTTTTGATTTATAAAATTAAAAACCATTTAAACAATGTTAAATGGTGCAATTAAAATAAACTTCTCATCAAGGAATTTTGAAATCTGATTCATTTAATTTCAAAAATCGGTATTTTTCTATGATCTCAAAAATTAAGTTAAAATAAATTATTTAAAGCTTTGTACAGAAAAAGGCTTCATGGTTATTAGTTTCATACAAAGATTAGGAATTATTTACTATGAAAAAATACCACTTTGGGCGTATTTTTTATGAAAATTTAACTATTTTTAAGTTTAAATCCGAGTTAATGAAAATCTCTGAAGAAAATCACCCTCTTATTGAGATCTGGAATACTTTTCCCGGGATAAGAGATTTTAACGAAACAGAATTTAAAGTTCCTCCGATAGAAAGAATTATCGGTGAAATGTTTCCGTAGGTGAGTTTTACTATTATGTTTTAAATTTAGCAGATAGCACATTATCAAATCATCACGAAAATATTTTAAAGATGCACGGACTCAAAAAATATCCTTCCCATCTTAAAGAAATCATCGATTTGATTCACCCTGCAGATATTCCTTTTGTTATCAAAGCAGAACAGACAATCGTTGAAAAAATGGTTGAAATCGGAAGTGAACATCAGCGTTTTTTGAAACCAAGCTATTGTTTCAGAATGAAAACAAGAAAAGGAAATTACGAGCTTTTTCATCATCAGGCGATTCATACATTAGAGAATGAAAGTTCGTTTTTGATACAGTCGGTTAATATTCATACAAATATTCAGCATATTACTTCAGAAAATTCGCATATCGTTTTACTTACCGGGATTGGTCCGAGACAGGATTTTTATCAGTTTAAAATTGAACAAAATCTTTTGTCATTGCAGACAGAAGGTGATCATCTTACAAAACGTGAAAATGAAGTTTTATCATTAATTGCTAAAGGATATTCGGGAAGAGAGATTTCTGCTGTTTTGGTGCTTTCCGAGCATACCATTCGTACACACAGAAGAAATATTTTAAAGAAAACCAAGTGCAGAAACAGTAAAGAATTAGTGAAAAAAGCTTTTGATTTAGGATTAATTTAGCAGAGTCTAAATTTAAAAGTGACAAATCTCACCACTTATTTTCGGCTTGAAACTTGTATCTTTATCAGTGATGAAGCAGCATAATTTACAGCCAAGATTTAAAGATTCACCTCATTTTATAGATTTTTGGAAAAAAGGTAACGGAAAACAACTGATTGAATTTTCCGGAGCAGAATTGAGTTTCAAAGACTTTGAAAAATTTTCGCATTTTTATTATCATGTAGATGAAATTGGTGATGAGGTTGTAAAAGATGTCTATTTAACGAGAAAATATACAGAAGCGTCGAGAGAAATCGAACGGTACATCCGAAATGGAGTTTCAGAAAATGAAGATGTTCCTGAAAGTGTCTGGAAATTATTTGCTCAGACTCAGGAAATTCCAGATTGGCTTGATTATGATTTAATTAAAAGCGGTGCAGAATTATGTATGCGAAGCAATCTCGATTCCTTGATTTCACTCAGAGATTACTGTTTAATCGGCGGTTACGATTACGCTTACCTCAACAAACCTTTGATTGCTACCGAAGCCCTGAAAAAAGGTGCAGTAAAAAGACTTTCTGAAACGTTGGATTTTTGGGTCAATGTTACAAGATATAATGCTCTTGAAGTTCATAAAAAAGGCTATGAATTTGCCATTAAAACAAGATTGATTCATTCTTACGCAAGGCTTTCTATCAAAAAGCATTACAAAAACTGGGATGCCGAAAATTGGGGAGAACCCATCAATTCATGGGATATGATGGCAACTTATGTGGGTTTCAGTCTGGTTTTTCTTCACAGTTTACACAAATTGGGAAATACTTTTTCTGAAAAAGAAGAAAAAGGCTTGTTTCATCTTTGGAAGTATGTAGGATATTTGCTGGGAATTCCCGAAAACCTTCTTCCGGACAACAAAAAACAGGCAACAGAATATTTTTATTTATGGACTTCCATTCAGCCACCTTCTGACAAAGATTCTGTTTTGCTGGCACATTCTTTATTGAATGAATCTTTAGAAAATCCTATTTTAAAATATGAGTTTCAGCGAAAAAACCTGCGGTACCTGCATATTTGCTGTACTTGGTTTTTGTTAGGCGATGACGTTTGCAAACGACTGCAGATTCCCGAAGTTCCTTTCAGAAAAGGTTTTCCGATGACTAAAAGAATCATTAATAAAATTTATGATTCCACAGTAAGCCGTGAAGCAAGAATCAAAAAAGGAAACAAAGACCAAATGAAAGTTTTGAAAGACTATTTGAATATCACTCAAAATTCAAATTTTCACTAAGTATATTACTGATTATACATTATTTATTACTCACTTTTTCTGGAGCTATTTCCGGCTTTCACGACTCGCTTTTTTATGATTACTTCGACAGGCTCAGCAACCATAAAAAGAGCTCAGACAAATCGTTCAATCCAGGCTAGAATATTCAGTGAATATTCAAAAATATTCTTCATATAAAATTATTTACCAACCCTTAGATTAGAGAATTGTTAATTTAAAATTTAACAGTTTTTACCATTGACTTATGATTAAAATATTGGTTTTTGAGATTAAAATTCTGTACTTTTGATAAATTATATACAATCGGAATGAGCAACATAGATGATAAGAAAAAAGCACTCGCTTTAGTGCTTGAAAAATTAGATAAAACCTACGGAAAAGGAACCGTAATGACTTTAGGAGACAGCGAAATCGATACAACCATCGAAGTGATTCCTTCAGGGTCTTTAGGTCTAGACATCGCTTTAGGCGTTGGTGGTTACCCAAGAGGTAGAATCATTGAAATCTACGGACCGGAATCTTCGGGTAAAACAACTTTAACTTTACACGCAATTGCCGAAGCTCAAAAAGCCGGAGGAATTGCAGCGTTTATTGATGCAGAGCATGCTTTCGACAGAGGTTACGCAGCAAAATTAGGAATAGATCTTGAAAACTTAATCATTTCTCAGCCGGATAACGGTGAACAGGCTTTGGAAATTGCAGACAACCTGATTCGTTCGGGAGCAATTGATATTGTGGTGATTGACTCTGTAGCCGCTTTAACTCCAAAAGCGGAGATAGAAGGTGAAATGGGAGATTCTAAAATGGGGCTTCACGCAAGATTGATGTCTCAGGCTTTGAGAAAATTAACGGCTACGATTTCAAGAACAAAATGTACGGTAATTTTCATCAACCAGCTGAGAGAAAAAATCGGTGTCATGTTCGGAAACCCTGAAACAACGACAGGAGGTAACGCATTGAAATTTTACGCTTCAGTAAGAGTAGACATCAGAAAAGCTTCTGCTCCAATTAAAAACGGTGATGAAGCTGTTGGAAGCCGTGTAAAAGTGAAAATTGTGAAAAACAAAGTAGCCCCACCTTTCAAAATGGCAGAATTTGACATTATGTATGGTGAAGGTGTTTCTAAAACAGGAGAAATTCTTGACACTGCAGTAGATATGGGAGTTGTGAAGAAAAGCGGTTCTTGGTTCAGCTACGGTGATACAAAATTAGGTCAGGGTCGTGATGGAGTTAGAGATTTGTTGAAAGATAATCCTGAACTGGCTGAAGAGCTTGAAAACAAAGTAAAAGAAGAAATTGCAAATAAGAAGTAATTTCTTATTTTGATGAATACATTGAAGACAGCTTTTAGGCTGTCTTTTTTTGCAATAAACTGGACTTCTGAAATTAATTTAACGGTTTTGGAAACCCCATTAAGTTTTTCGTTCAAAATATAAACTGTTAATTCATTTTGTCATTTCATAAAAATCCAAAATTCTTTATTTCAGTGTGTTGAGTTTCTTTCGGAGTGACAGAGAAACAGTTAAAATCAAATTTTTACTATACACGGATATTCATTATTTATTTTGAATGATGAGAATCATCCAGACAAAAAAATGTCAAATTGTCACTTTTGTCTAAACGGTATTTATTTTGAGAATTGATAATCAAATTAAAAAAATAAAATTATGACGAAAGGAAGTATTAATGTATCGGTGGAAAATATTTTTCCGTTGATTAAAAAATTTCTTTACAGCGACCACGAGATATTTTTGAGAGAATTAATCTCAAACGCAACAGATGCCACTTTAAAATTAAAGCATTTAACGTCAATCGGAGAAGCTAAAGTAGAATACGGAAATCCGAAAATCGAAGTTAAAATCGACAAAGAAAATAAAAAACTTCACATCATTGACCAAGGTTTGGGAATGACAGCCGAAGAAGTTGAAAAATATATCAACCAGGTTGCATTTTCTGGAGCTGAGGAATTTTTGGAAAAATATAAAGATTCGGCAAAAGATTCAGGAATTATCGGGCATTTCGGACTTGGTTTTTACTCTGCATTTATGGTAGCGGAAAAAGTGGAAATTATTTCTAAATCTTTCAAAGATGAATCTGCAGTGCACTGGATTTGCGACGGAAGCCCGGAATTCACTTTGGAAACTGCTGAAAAATCTGACAGAGGAACAGAGATTATCCTTCATATTGCTCAAGATTCTTTAGAATTTTTAGAAGAAAATAAAATCCGTGAGTTGTTGACGAAATACAACAAATTCATGCCCGTTCCCATTAAATTCGGAACTAAAACTGAAACCCTTCCTTTACCTGAAGATGCTGCAGAAGACGCTGTTGCAGAAACGGTTGAGGTTGATAATATTGTTAACAATCCTACTCCAGCCTGGACGAAGGCTCCGAATGAATTGAAAGACGAAGATTATAAAGCTTTTTACCATGAATTGTACCCAATGCAGTTTGAAGAGCCGCTTTTCAATATTCATTTGAATGTAGATTATCCGTTCAATTTAACTGGAATTCTCTATTTTCCGAAATTGAGCAACAATTTGAATATCGAAAAAGATAAAATTCAATTATACCAAAATCAGGTTTACGTGACAGATGAGGTCAAAGGAATTGTTCCCGACTTTTTGATGTTGCTTCGTGGTGTGATTGATTCTCCGGATATTCCGTTGAATGTTTCACGTTCTTATCTTCAAGCTGATGGTGCAGTGAAGAAAATTTCTTCATATATCACGAAAAAAGTAGGCGATAAAATGGCTTCGTTAATTAATGAAAACCGTGAAGATTACAACAAAAAATGGAACGACATTAAAATCGTGATTGAATACGGAATGATTTCTGAAGATAAATTTTTCGAAAAATCTGACAAATTTGCACTCTATCCTACAACTGACGGTAAGTTTTTCCTTTGGAATGAATTGGAGGAAAAAATTAAATTAAATCAAACGGATAAGGATGGAAACTTAGTTATTCTTTATGCTACAAATGCTGATGAACAGCACTCGTATATTCAGTCGGCAAAAGATAAAGGGTATGAGGTTTTACTTTTAGATTCTCCGATCGTTCCGCATTTAATTCAAAAACTGGAAACTTCAAAAGAGAAAATTTCTTTCGCAAGAGTAGATGCAGATCATGTTAATAATTTAATTAAGAAAGACGAACCAGCAATTTCTAAACTAAATGAAACTGAAAAAGAATCTTTGAAGAAAAACGTAGAAGAATCGATCAACGATAAAAAATTCACCGTTCAGCTTGAAGATTTAGACAGCAATGATGCGCCTTTTACGATCACTCAGCCCGAATTTATGCGCAGAATGAAAGATATGCAGGCAACCGGTGGTGGCGGAATGTTTGGAATGGGCGGTTTCCCGGAAATGTACAATTTGGTAGTGAATTCTAACAGCGAATTTGCTTCAAAAATTTTATCAAATGAAAATACTGAAGAGAAAAATTCTCAGATCAAGCACGCTTTAGATTTGGCGAAATTATCTCAGAATTTGCTGAAAGGAAAAGAGTTGACAGACTTTATCCAGAGAAGTTATCAGCAATTGGAAAAATAATTTAACTAAATTATCTTGAAACCGCCGCTTTGATTGTATCAAAGTGACGGTTTTGTTTCTGCATTGAACCTTGAAGGTTTTTATCTCCAAACGATATTTTATTTTAAATTTCTTCCAAAGGATTCCAGAATAGATTTTTGAAATTTTTCACCTTAAAATTCTCAACAACAATTCCTTCAGCTTCCAATCTTGATTGAAATTCAGGAACAGATAAAGTTCCCGAACTTGAAATCACACGATGAGCAGGAACATCTTTCGTACAACCGCCCATTGCTTTACCCACATGTCGGGAATGGTTCGGAAAACCTACGGCTTTGGCAATAGCTCCGTAACTTGTAACTCTGCCTTTCGGAACTAATTTTGTAATTTCCCAGACTTGCTGTTTGAAAATTTCATTCATTTTTTGATTTAATTAATAGTCAAATGTAAGAAAATCTGATTTGCATTTACAAACATTATCAGCGAGATTAAATCTTAATGATATTAAAATAAAGTCAAAGAAATTGAAGATAACTTTACTATTGAAAAACAAAGAGACATTTTTGTTTTCTACTATTCAAAATGTATCACTCAAAAGTCTATCTTCTAATTTATGTAAAAACCGCACAATTTTTGAATTATTAAAATAATTCTTTATGTATATCCGTAATTTGTAATAATTTAATTTTTAGCTCTATTTTTGTCATTCTGAAAGAATCTCATCACGTTGAAAATAAAATGATTTAGATTCCTTCGGAAAGACAAAAAGACTGTCGATTTTCTGTATTATAATTAAAAACGGACATTCATATAATTATTAAAATAATCTGCAATGAAAAAATCAGTATTTAGATTTTTAAATAAAATCAATAAGAAAATTTTACCGAAGTTGAGTGATAAAGATCCGTTGAAACTTACAAAATTTCAGAAAGGAATTTTGGCGTACCGATATTTTGTTTTGATTAATTCTATGGATTAGATTTCTCCAAGAGAAAAAAATCTCACGCAGATTTTGGAGATTAAAGTTATACGAACTATTTCCCACAGATTGCACGGATTCCACAGATTATTATATTTTAAATTGAAAGTGAAATTTTTTTAAATCAGAATAATTTGCCAATTTACGGGAAACTAAAAAATTATCTGATCTTTGCG
This sequence comes from Chryseobacterium sp. GP-SGM7, assembly GCF_049166575.1. Taxonomy (NCBI): domain Bacteria; kingdom Pseudomonadati; phylum Bacteroidota; class Flavobacteriia; order Flavobacteriales; family Weeksellaceae; genus Chryseobacterium; species Chryseobacterium sp. GP-SGM7. The sequence goes on from NZ_JBMHFF010000002.1 coordinate 265,997, forward strand.
ATCCACTTTCTGCAGACTTCATATAAAGGCTTTTCAATTAAAAGATAAATGATCATCGAAAAAATCCAAAGCAGAACAAAATTTTTGTCGGGAAGATAGATATATGATTTCAGTTTCATATTGAAATAACTCAGATGAATCAGATAAAAGACAAATGATGCATTTCCCAGGAGAATAAAAAATTTAGATGAAAGTATTCTTGAAATCAAGGTTTTTTCTGTCGTTAATCCCCAAAAGAAAACAACAATTCCTGCTGGTAAAAGCAACTCGTGAATCAGTCTTCCTTCCCATCTTTCAACGCCGTGAACGAAATTATTACGCGCAAAAAACCTAATCGCAAAAATTAATACCAAAATTGAAATTCCACCCCAAAATGTTGGTTTTTTAATCTTGTTTAAAAACTGAATTCCTTTTTCATTCTTTATTAAATAAGCAAGCAACATTCCAAAGAAAAATTCTAAACTCCGACCAAAAAATGTGCTTCCAATCATGAAATTCAACGGATATAAAAATCCTTTCGGATTACCGTTCAATTCTTTTAGTCCATATCCTATTCCCCAACCTAAAAAAAATAATCCAATCAAAAACAGAATGCAGTTTTTCCAGTTTTTCTTTAATAATAAAAATAAAAAAGGCGCTAATAAATAAAAGAAAAATTCAACAGTTAATGACCAAGCCTGAACAATTCCTGAAACGGAATATTTATCAAACAAAGAGTAAAACAGTGAATATTGCAAAAAATATGTTTCGACATCTTTGGAATATGCTCTGTCTATAAAATAGCAGCTCAACAAAATCCAATACATGGGAAAAATTCTTGCAATACGAAGCAGAATATATTTTAAATAAGATTTTTTAGATTCTAAAGGTTTTTCTTCATAGCGATAAGCCAGCAAAAATCCGCTCAACACGAAAAATACCGTCACCCCAATATGCCATTCGCTGATGAATCGCATGATTTCAAACGGCAAATCGTTTCGCCAGTATTTTCGGTTGTGATACACAAAAACCATAATGGCGGCAATGGCGCGCATTCCCGTTAAAGCATCAAATTTATTTTTCTGAAAAGCTTTCAAGTATTAAATAATGAAGTTTTTAGTTATTTTAACCGCAAAAGAAACAAAGATTTTCTCTTGTTTAAAGTATTTCAAAAGTTGACAAAACAAAAAAATTGAATAATCACATTTTGACAATTTTTGATTTCTATTTTCAATTATTTCTTTTGAACCTTTTGCGGTTAAATAAAATTACAGATACTAAAAAAGGCTTAATAAATAAGCCTTTTAATATATGGTTTAATGGTAAAATTAATTTTCAAGAATATAAGAAAACATCAATGGTGCACAGATTGTAGCATCACTTTCAACGATAAATTTTGGTGTTGTGATATCTAATTTCCCCCAAGTAATTTTTTCGTTTGGAACAGCTCCGGAATACGAACCGTAAGAAGTCGTAGAATCTGAAATCTGACAGAAATATGACCAAAACGGAATGTCATGCATTTCCATATCCTGATACAGCATCGGAACCACACAAATCGGGAAATCTCCTGCAATACCTCCACCAATCTGGAAGAAACCAATTCCTTTTCCTGCAGAATTTTTTGTGTACCAATCTGCAAGATACGTCATGTATTCGATACCAGATTTCATTGTTGTAGCGGTTAATTCACCTTTAATACAGTAAGAAGCGAAAATATTCCCCATTGTAGAATCTTCCCATCCCGGAACTACGATTGGTAAATTGGCTTCAGCTGCAGCAATCATCCATGAATTTTCTCTCGGAATTTCGTAATACTGCTCCAAAACTCCCGAAAGAATCATTTTGTACATAAATTCATGCGGGAAATATCTTTCACCTTTAGATTCAGCATCTTTCCAGATTTCAACGATGTGCTTCTGCAATCTTCTGAAAGCTTCTTCTTCAGGAATACACGTATCTGTAACTCTGTTTAAGCCTCTTTCCAAAAGATCCCATTCATCCTGAGCCGTTAAATCTCTGTAATGAGGAACTCTTTCATAGTGAGAATGCGCTACTAGATTCATCAGATCTTCTTCAAGATTCGCTCCTGTACAGGAAATAAAATCTACTTTTCCCTGGCGAATCATTTCAGCTAAAATCTTTCCTAATTCTGCTGTTGACATTGCTCCTGCAAGCGTAATCATCATTTTTCCACCATCTTTAAGGTGCGCAACATACCCTTTTGATGCGTCAACTAAAGCGGCAGCGTTGAAATGCAGATAATATTTCTCGATAAATTCCGTGATCGGCTTATTCATTATTTTTTAATTTTTTGCAAAGATAATGAAAGATGTTGGAAGCGGGAAGTTGGATGTGAGAACTTGTGGTTTTTTTAATATTATTTTGGCGTACCCTTCGCCAACGCTTTTCCCACTTCTCAGGTCGGGCTATACGTTGCAATCTTTTTTTCACAAAAAAGGATTTTCACTGCTATCCCTTACGCAACATGGTCCTTCGAAAAAACTAAAATTTAAAACGACGGTTTTCTTTTTTATCCGAAAGTTTCTTTTTAGTATCTAATCTTTTTTGAACTTTAGCCTTCGAAGGTTTAGTTTTATATCTTGTTTTAGGAGTAATTATAGAATCATTTACGATTTCCAGAATTTTTTCAGTGGCAATTTTTTTATTCTGCAATTGCGTTCTCGATTCCGAAACCGTGAATTGTAAAATTCCATCCAGGTTAATCCTGTTTTTAAGCTTAGTGAAAATTAAATTTTTCTGAAAATTATTAAAAAAATCAGAATCTTCAACTTTCCACATTACCGTGACAGAAGTTTCTACTTTATTTACGTTTTGTCCGCCTGCACCGCTGCTTCGGGAAGTTTTAAAGCTGAGTTCTTTGGTGAAATCTTTCATGATACAAATTCTGGAGATTCGATTTTTGATGCGGGATGTTTACTTGTTGCTAATCAAATTTAATAATTCTTTTCGGTTTACTTTTCCATTTTGTGTTCTCGGAATTTTATCAACAAATATGATTTCTTTTGGTTTATGAAATTTTTTCTGGTAATTGATGGTTGCTAATTGCTTGTTTATCAATTCGGAATCTTCACCTTCTACAATCAAAATCAATTTCTGTCCCAAACTTTCATCTTTTATTCCTAAAAATATAACTTCATTCGGAATTTCTTTTTTAACTAAAGTTTCAAGCAGTTCGGGGAAAATTTTTGCACCTCCGGAATTTATAACGTTATCGATTCTTCCTAAATATTTAAACTTATTTTTACTCATAATTTCTACCAAATCATTGGTCTGCAGAATTTCTGAATTCAATTTTGGAGCGAAAATTTTCAGGCAGCTTCTTTCATCTAAAGAAATATCAATATTTTCAAAAGCAGTAAAATAATTGTCAGATTGTGGATAGATTTCTTTTAGAGCAATATGCGAAAGCGTTTCAGACATTCCGTAGGTCTCATAGATTTTAGTTGCAGAGTGGGAGAGTTGGAGCATTTGAATTATTTTCTTTTTTAAAGATTCTGAAACGGCAGCACCTCCAATAATTAAATTTTTTATGAGATGGATTTTATCCAAAGAATTTTCAACCTGCAAAGGAGTCATCGCACAAAAATCAATATCCTGATGAAGATTTTCCAAAGGTTTTAAAGAGGGTTCAGAAATCAATAATTTTAACTTTCGTTGAATAGAGCGTACCAACATCATTTTCCCTGAAATATATTCTATAGGAAGACATAATAATGCGGTGTCATTATTTTTTAATGCTAAAAAATTACATGTCATTTCTGCAGAGTTGAGCATCTTTTCTTTTTCAGTATCAAAAATCTTTGGCACGGCGGTAGATCCGGAAGTCTGCACTTTTACCGTTTTTGAATCTGATAACCATTCTTCAATGAAAAAAAATACTTTTTTTTCGAATTCTGTTTTAGGATGTAAATTATTAATTTCGAGATTATTGAAGTTAATAAGCATGTTTCTGGCGGTTAATTTGCACTGTAAATTTAAAGAAAAATTAAAAAATGATTTGCAAATAAAGAAAAAAGCTTTAAATTTGCATCACAATAAAACAGACCCATGGTGTAACGGTAGCACTCTGGTTTTTGGTACCATCAGTTGGGGTTCGAATCCCTGTGGGTCTACAAACCACTCTTTTTTAAGAGTGGTTTTTGTTTTTTATATTGTGAAATAATTATGAATTTTTTATGATTATTTTTTGACAGTAAAGAAAAAAGTTTTAAATTTGCACCACTAAAATAAGACAGACCCATGGTGTAACGGTAGCACTCTGGTTTTTGGTACCATCAGTTGGGGTTCGAATCCCTGTGGGTCTACAAACCATCCTTTTTAAGGATGGTTTTTGTTTTTACAAGATTGTTTGTTTTTTTATCTGAAATACAATAGTATAGAGATTCTAAAAACTAGCCCAGATCGTAACGGCATCCTTTTTTTGTTTGAAGGGAAATGGGGTTGGGGAAAAAAGATATAGAGAAGAGCTGGAAAAAGCTTCAGAAATATCTTTTGATGTAATTAATTGACTCTTAAAAACTAGCTTTTACCTGCATACTTCCAATGTGAATGGTTCTTTCGCCGGAATTTCTGCCCTCATAATTTAAATTCAGCTGTAAGAAAGAGTTGATTGCCTGCTGAATGAATACGCTCCAAACCTGATTTTTTCCAGGTTTTAATCCGTCAAGCATTTGGTTTCCGACAATACTGAAGCTGTTTCCGGTAAAATCATTGTTGATGAAAGAGAAGTTTCCTCTTATCGATGTTTTCTTACGTTCCCACTGAATGGTTCCGGTAATATCAAATGCTTTCAAAAGTTCTTCCCCGTCCTTTCTCTGTTTTTCGCGGTAAGCCGACGAAAATTCTGCCTGAAAGGCGTCTGTGAATTTGTAAGTGGCTTTTGGTTTTGTTTCGAAATTATTTAATCTATAATCTCTCGTTGCAAATAATTGGGAAGAATTTTTCAGATCGTGAACAGAATTTTCCCAGTCGATTCTGAATTCTTTATTAAACCAATATCCGAGATTGACGAAATGAGAAGTCTGATTTCTTTCTTCATTACTGAAATTGGCATTAATGAGATTGTCATTTTGTATAAATCGATAATTTCCGTTCCAGCCTGATTTTTCAGTAGGATTGAACTGCATCGACATCAGAATATTTTGATTTTTAAGAATCTGATTTTCACCTTTTTCAAAAGGATTTAACACCAAAACTTTATCTTTTTTATAGAATGAGTTTTGAGAATTTAATGAAATGTTGAAATTCCAGCGTTTTAAAAATTTATTTTCCGAACTGAAAATTACGGCCGGATTTACAAATAAAGCCAACTGTAATTTATTTTTGTTAGACGGAATATAACGCACCGAATTGGTGTAAATTCTGATATATTGCGCCAAATCAGAATACTCTGCAATTTCAAATTCATCGAGCTGCTGCACGCCGTCACCGTTGTAATCGGTCCATTTGTAAATTCCCTGTCCGTCTGTAACTTTTATGTATTGAAATTCTCTCTGCGCTTCCTGTCCGTTTCCTAATTCATAAAAAGCCTGAAGTCGCATTCCGTTTTTAAATAACTGTTGATTGTATAAAATGTTTCCAACCACAAAATCTTTATTCTGATCAATATCTACATCATCATTTTTATAGAAAAACTTCCTATAGTGGAGTAATGCGTTTAAAGTGGTTTTTTCAGTTTTAATAATCTGGCTTTCTGCCATAAATCCTAAAATCCTGTTCATGTTCTGAAGTCGGTTGTCTCGCACCGAATCATTGTCTCTCACATAAATTTTAGATAAAAGTTTCGTTCTCGTGCTGTCTCCGATTTTCTTTTGTACAAATAATTCTTTCCAGCTGAAACTCGTCACATCCATCAAACCGGTATCGTTGTATTTTTTTTCATTGTGTTCCATGCTTCCGCCGACTGCCCAACTTCCTTTTTTGCCTGTGTATTCGGTTCCAGCTCCTCCACGAATAAATTTGGTGTCCTGAAGAATGGCATTCGTATTTAGGAAAGATAAATTCCCTTTTGTATTGAATTTCCCTTTAATCCAGCCAAAATCCAGGTCGTTTTTTGTTCCTTTATAAGAATCCTGTTCGTCAAGATAGTTGATACGGTAATTTAAGACCGATTTATTATTCCATTTATTTAAAAAGCTGAAAATAAAGCGGTTTTGGGTTAAGCCATTAAATTCTTTAGCTAAGTTGAAGTCACGGGAGAATTCTACATCATTGATTCGGTCTAAAATATGGAATTGTTTATCGATGTATTGATATTCGAAGCTAGGAGTTCCTTTCCAGTTATTTTTGGTAAATGTTTTATTTCCGAAAATTCTTGCTGCGTAACCTAAATTTTGATCTGAATCTTTTGACGAAAATAAATTAATATCGTAATTACTCATCGAAACATCGGCTCCGATTTTTCCGTCTTTCAGTAAATATTCAGAATTAAAAGTATAAACCTGAGCTTTTTGCGGAGAAGGAAGTTTTCTTACCGCTCTGTAATCTCCTTGGTTTGGACCAACGTATTCAAAAACACGTCCGTTATTGGTTGTTTGTGTTAATTTGTAATCTCCCAAATTTGCTCCAAAATACGTGAATGAAACCTGATATAAAGTTTGTGTGGCGTCCGTTGAAAATTGGTAGTAATTCCCATTAACACCGGGAACAAGACTGTACAAGATTTTATTCACATCAAATTCTGCAACAACTCCTGAAGGAGCATACATTAGATTGGGATCATTTCCGGCATCGGCTAAAATCTGCTCGTCTTCTTTGGATAAATTCAAAGCTAACGGAGCATTTTTATTGTCATTCTCCATGAACCAATTCAGCCCGATTCTCAGTTTTTCTCTTTGATGCTGAAGTTTCCCGGTAAATAAATATCTGGAATAATTTCTATTCGCATAATTAAAAGAAATTGTAATGAAATTCTGCTGGAAAATCGGTCGGAAACTGGTAAATGTAACTTCTCCGGTATTATAATTAATAATGTAATCCTGATTTTCTCCACGCTTCATCAAAATACCATCAATAAAAACCTGTTCAGAACCTGAAATTAAAGTGATAAATTGTTCGCCATTCTTTCCTGTTAAGCGATAAGGACCCTGGTTTCCTTCAATCCCCTGAAAACGGATTCTGTGGAATTCACTTCGCGCAACACCTGCAGAAACATCTACAAAAGTCTTATTGTCAGTTCCGAATTGCGTCTGAAACTGAATTCCCATGCTTCGACGCTGATATTTGGCGAAATAATTTTTATCGTCAACAAGATCTAAATGCCCCGCTCTAAGAATAGATTTATCCTTAATATTAAGCTGCATATAGATTTTGTCGAATTCTTCTAAAGTCTGCGTATAGCCATCTGCCTGAATCGGTAAGTTGTGATCTGAAATACTCGCCAAAACCGTCACATCTTTCGAAAGCCTCCCTGAAATCTGAAGATCCATTGAGCTTTGAACTGATTGCCCTTGATTATTACCAAAAGTAATTCCCCGAATAATAGAACCTTTTGAATTTAATTCTCCTAAAAATCTTTTGGAATCATTTTTTGCTAAAACAGCTTCGTCTACTATAATTCGGTTGCTGGTTTTTACAAAATCCATCGTGTCTTTTGCAAAAATATCCTGTCCGAATTTTAAAGCGAGAATACTGTCTTTTTTCTTTATAAATATACTGTCGTTTTTAGCTGATGCAGAATCTTTTGGGATATTGGGATTTTTCCATGAGAATATTTGAGCATTATTCAATGATAAGCCCATGAGAAATACGAAGAATATCAGTATCGAATTCCGCAATTCTTTAAAAATAATTTGTAAAAATAGCTAAAAAATGTGAGTGACACGGCTTTTAGCATTATTAACAGAAAATTAACCTTATTATTGTCTCAAATGAAAAAAATGCCTTATTTTTGTTGTGTAAATTATTAATAATTAAAAAATTAAGTTATGAAAAAGATTTATTCTTTATTTGCTTCTTTGGCTATTGCTGGAAGTTTTTTTGCGCAAACTGTCGTAGCATCAGATAATTTCAACTATACTGGAGCTTTAACTGCAAATGGATGGGTTTCTCATAGTGGAACTGCTGGTCAATTAATGGCTAATGGAACAGTTGCTAGTTTAGTAGCTGGTAATTCTGAAGATGCTAATTTAGCTTTTTCAACACCTTATACAATTGCTTCAGGGGCTATAAATAAAGCAGACTATACTGCGACCATTAATGTTGCAAATGCTACTGGTCTTACTACTACTGGTGATTATTTTCTCATGTTAGGTGGAACTGCTGGAACTTCAGTGACTTTTTTCTACGGAAGATTATATATTAAAGGTAGTACTACAGGTTATACTTTGGGTATTTTAAATAATGCAGGTGGAACTGCTACACCCACCTATGGTATAGAAATTCCGTATGGAACTCCAGCAAATATTATTGCATCTTACACTGTTGATAATATAGCATCTACTAATGTAGCTACTTTACAAATCAATTCTCAACCATTGTTATCAAATTCTACGGGTACTTCTGCTGCTGCAACTGTATTAGCTTCTGTTGCAATTAGACAAGCTGGTAATACTACAGTTGGAACAGGTAATGTCACAATTGATAATTTAGTAGCTAGAACTTATGCCACTGGTTCATTAGCTGTTACTGATGTCAACAAAACAAAATCAAATTTTGTAAAAAACACTTTCGTAAAGAATGACGAAATCACTTTCGGAACTGATGTAAAAGACGTGAAAGTTTATACTTTAACAGGTCAGTTGGTAAAAACGAGTTCTTTAAAAGAAGGTTCTTCTTTAAATGTTGCTGAATTACAAAAAGGTAACTATATCGTTACTGGTACAGTAAACAACCAAGCTGTTTCTCAGAAAATCTTAAAAGACTAATTTGATTATTTTCATCTTTTAATAATTATAAACCGTCCTTTTAGGGCGGTTTTTTTTGCACATATTGCATGTTAAATTTATTAATATTTTAATTTATATGGTACGTTGTTGTTGATTTGGTATTAATTTTGTATAAATTATATTAAACCAATCAAAATATCACGTTATGAAAAAAGTATTTACTTTTATCGGGCTAGTTTCGATAGCAGCATTTTCTAATGCACAGATTGTAATTAATGAGATTTATACTGGTGGCGGAATTCTGGGAGCTGCCATCACAAATGATTTCATAGAACTGAAAAATATTGGCACATCTGCATCTTCTCTTAACGGTGCAACTCTTCAGTATGCATCTGCAACAGGAGCCTTCACACAGTACAACACTTTACCTAATGTCACTCTTGCACCGGGGCAAACTTTTCTGATTCAGCATGGAAGTGATGGCTTCGGGGGATTGATTAATCTGATAAATCCTAATCTTATTGTTAGTGTTTTGCTGAATATAGATGGTTCTCCTGCTGTCGGAGTAGGTATTGGCCTTGCACTTGCCTCAGGAAAAGTTGCTTTGGCAAGCAACACAACCCAGGTTACAGAACCCACATCTTCTAATGTTCTCGATTTTGTAGGATATGGATTGGCAAATCAGTACGAAGGTTCTGGGGCAGCTCCATCACCTACAATTTTAAATTCAATTTCAAGAACAAGTGGAGATACGAACAATAATTTAGTTGATTTTACCATAACATTACCAACTCCGCAATCTTCTGGAACTTTGGCGGTAAGTGATGTAAGTAATAGTAAGCGGTCTGAATTTATCAAAAATTCATTAGTAAAAACCGATGAAATTATCTTCGGAACTGATGTGAAAGACGTAAAAGTTTATACTTTATCTGGTCAGTTGGTAAAAACTGCTTCCGTAAAATCAAATGGTACTGTAAATGTTGCCGAATTAGCTGAAGGTAATTATATCGTTACCGGAACTGTGAATAACAAATCGGTTTCTCAGAAAATTTTGAAAAATTAACTTTAATTTATACCTATAATTGAAAAGAGTTGCAATCCGCAACTCTTTTTTCATTTAATACCAACCTCTTCTTGCGGCATTAATAATTGTACTCAGATTTAAAACCAAAGTATATCGTATTCTTTTTCCGTAATCTTTAAAAGCGGGTTCAAAGCCTAAAGAAGATTGTACAGGAAGGAATATTTCAAGGAAATCCGGGATAACCCTTACTTTCAGACCGCTGTCCCAAATAAATTGGGTAGGATTATTTTTGTTTTTATACAAACCGGCATCAGCATAAATGTGAAAAATTTTCCAAACGCTGGAATCTACATTAAAGGAGGTAATAAACTGATTAGCCGTTCCGGGAATAAAAGATTTGAAACCACCATCAGCCAAAATATATTGCTGAGACAAAACACCACTCGTAGCACTTTGTCCTAAAAGATTGTATGAGAAAGAATAGTCGGAAACTCTTGAAATTCCGTAGTCAAAAGTATTGTTTCGGGTTTCGTTTCTTGCAAAATATCCGGCAAAAATTCTAAGGCTGAGTTTCTGTCTTGGTGCAAATTCCCAGCGATAAAATCCTTCTGCAGTAATTTTATTGTAATCTTCCATTCCCTGCGTACTCAAACTGAAACTTTTCTCATGAATCATCTGATTATCAGTGTAACCATAACCCACTGTCCAAAGATTATACTTGCTGTAATCATCTTTTGCAATCATTCTCGCATTGAGATCCCGTTCAAAATAAGTGTAGGAAATTCCCAATCCACGGCTTACAGTACTTCTGGGGTTTTTTCTGAAACTAATATTGGAGGAAATTGAATTTTTCTGATACGCCAAATCATAATCATAATGAAAATACGATGCTGAAACTCCGAAAGTTAACCTCTGGATCACACTTTCAGCCGGTAAAAAAGAGTAGGCAACAGATCCCGAACCGGTCATTTTCTGTGTTCCAGTACTGTAGTAAGGGGTGAAAGAATATAAAAACTTCTGATCAAAAAGCGATTGGTTTTTAAAATTCATACCGATCAAAAATTTATCGTAAGTATTCGAAAAACGGATTCTTGGGTTTAAGTAAATTTCATTAAACTCAGGATTCGGAATGTCTTTTATTAATTTAAGTTTTATCTTTTTGGCATTAGAAAATAAACCTTTTGTATAAAGAAAATTATCTCGGTAATTCGATTCCGGGAAAATATAATCATTGTTTAATGTAATCTTATAAACGTCTTCTGAGGGAAGATTGATGGTTTTTAGTCTTTCGTTTTCTTTAGTTTCAATCCAATAAGAAGTTCGTGTTCCGTCTTTGGTCTGCGTTTCCAATTTTACAGGGATTGCTTCGTCGGTATTTTTTACAATTTTAATATTCAGAGAATCATCTTTCGCTCTGAAATTTTTCAGCCTGAAATTGACTCTGTTTTTCTGCTTTAAAAATCCTTTTAAATAAGATGTTGAAGATTCTTCCTGAGCAAGTTTGTCAAGAAAATCTTCGGGGTTTACTTGTCTGTCTGTATTTTCGGCAATATAATTTTTAAGTAAACTATTAAATTTTCCTGTTCCCATTTTGTCTGCAGAATAACTGAAAAGAGTTCCCATTTCAAAACTGCTGATTGCCATATCGTTGAAATTACTCAAAACCGCAAAAGGCTCATCAATTTTCTGATCCAGATTCTGCGACATAATATATTGATACGCCAAACCATAGCGATCTAATAACTTCACACGCGAAGCATGAAACCACTTTAAAGGTTTAATTCCTAAAACACTTGTTTCAGGAAGATTTCCTAACAGCTTTTTGTCGCTGTAAAATTTCTTTAAATATTGAATTTCCAGATAAGATTTTAAACCATTTTTAAACCAGTGATTTTCCTGTTTATCTGTGATGATCTTTTCATCAAGAATCTTTTTAGAGATAATCCCAAAATAATCTAAGTCTGTATTTTCAGCGTCTGAGAATAATTTAAACCTGAATTTCCAGAATTTAATATCATTATTACCAAAGAAGTCTTCCTTAGCCCTGAATTTTTCGGAAATAAAAAGCTGTTCGGGAATTGAACCTATTTTATCTTTAATAAACCTCAACTGTAATGGAAGGTAAAACTCAAGATTCTGAATTTCCTGTGGACTGATATGGTAACCAAATTTTATTTCAGTTTTAATATCATCTGCACTAATTTTTATTGTAGGATAATTGTTATTGGTAATTATAAATTCAGGATCAGAATCTAAATATCCTTTAAAAGAATTGGGCTGAATCTGCTGAAGATTACTTTGTACAAAAGAACTTGCAGGAGTTTTAAAATCTACATTCCAAAAGGTGTTGAAATTCACAGATTCTTCAATGTCGTGATAATCTCTTTTTACAGTGTTGTCTGAATCAAAATGATCAGGAACGATAAAGAAATATTTCAGGGAAATATCCTGTGCAGAAGTTCCGTAACCGGTGAATTTTTTATCAGGAAGCTGCATTTTATATTGTAGCTGAAGCTTAATGGTTTTTCCGGGTTGTAAAGATTCATTTAAGTGTAAAAATAAATTTTCCTCAGAAATGCTAGTCAATGAAAGAGTTTGATTTTCAGTATTTTTAATATTTAATTCTAAAACTTTTCCCAATTCTTCCTGTTTTGCAAAGTGAAGACTGTTATTTCGGTCTTCCAGTTTTCTGTAAACCAGTGAGGTTCTTCTTTTGTTGTAGGCTGCAATCCAGTTGAGTAATTTAATGTTGTTCAGATCTTTATCAGAATGATTGTGATATACAATTTCCTGACTGACTTCAATAGTTTTTCTGTCTTGGGATAACTTTGCCTGAATATAAATGCTGTCTTTTTGTGCAGAAACCTGTACAACTCCCCAAATCAAAAAAAGACCAATGCTAAACTTTTTCAAAATATTGATAAAGCATCAAATATAACTTATTTTAGATGGAAATGTTATGATTTTTAGTTAAGATTTAAAAAATATTGTGAATTCCTATAATTGGCGATAACTTGGTTTTTAACAGTTTAATTATCATTTTGTTGGAATTTTGATACACTGAAAATAAAAGATTTTAGATTCTTACAGAATCACAAATGACTCCTTATTTTGCATTACAATTAAAAATAAATGTTCATAAAATTATTTATTTCTTCTGCTGAAATAAAAAATGCTCTCAAATAAATGAGAGCATTTTGGTAATTTATTTATTTTATAATGATGCTAAATATGCTTTCCAGCCTTCATTTTTGTAATTAACTGCGGCTTCTGCAGGATCTTCAGATTTGTAAATTCCTCTTCCGACGATGATAAAATCTGTATGTAATGTTTTGAAAACATGTTCCGGAGTGTTGTATTGCTGGCCTTTTCCGTCTCCTGAATCAGCTAAATTTACTCCCGGAGTAAATAGTAAAATGTCGTCTGGAAGTGCATTTTGAGAAACTCCACCAATGACGTTCGGATGAGATAAAGCTATTTTTAAAGCCTCTTCCCTGTAATTATTGGTCGTTAAAGTTCCTTTAGAAGACATTCCGATGATTGCAACAACCCCCACATTATTAAAACAATCTAAAGATTCAAAACCACCGATGACCTGAGAAGTCACAAAATCTGCCCAATCTGTAATTTTGAAAACTCCGCTTGTAAACTGTAATTCCTGAGTGTTTCCTATGTCTGCGAATTTTCTGTCTTCCATTAATAAAAACTGATGTTTTACAGCCAATTCTTTCAACGGAACAATCGTGTTCTGATAATCAAAATCTGAAATAATATCAATGTGCGTTTTTAAAGCAATAACGTGTGGTCCGACTTTTTCAGCCAGTTCAAGTAATTCCTGAGTCGTCGTTACATCAGCCGAAGCAATTAGGTTTGATTCTTTTGCTAAAGCTGTTTCTAATAATTTTTTTGAAACTGAATGTTGTGCAGCTTCAAATTTCTGCTGATAAGAAAGTCTTGTTTTTTCTTCAAACTGAATATGATTTCCCTGTAAGAAATCCTGGATTCTTTTAACCTCTTCATCGCTCAGTTCACCGTTTTCCTGAAGAATGGTACATACTTCAGAAATATTAAATAAAGTATGAACTCTGTAACCTCTGCTTTCCAAAAGCTTTTTTCCGCCTTGTTCTCTATCTAAAACAACAACGATGTCGGCAACTTTAAGATCTTCCTGCTCAACTTCGGCAATCGTTTCTATCAAAGATTTTCCTGAAGTAATTACATCTTCTACCAAAAGACAGTTTTGCCCTTTTTGGTAAATCCCTTCAATTAATTTTTTTGTTCCGTAGTTTTTTGCTTCTTTTCTTTTAATAATTAATGGAATATAGCTCTCCAAAGACATTGCGGTTGCCATCGGAAGCGCAGCATAAGGAACTCCACAGATCAGATCAAAATTATCCAAAGGAAGCATTTCCAATAAATAATTGGCAAGGTTTTTTAAAATTTTAGGATCAGACGCCAACGGTCTCAAATCTACATAAAACGGACTTTCAATACCACTTTTTAACGTAAATCTTCCAAATTTGATGATGCCCAGTTTGTAGCATTCCAAAAAGAATTCTTTCTTACTTTCCATTAATTTTTTATTAGATAATGCAAATTTAAGTATTTGATGTTTAAAGTCAATTGTGAATTATAAATTTTGCTTGAAAAGAGATTTTAAAAATTTGCCATTAAGTGTTTAAGATTTATTAAGATTCAATACATTGATTTAAGAGGAGTGCTTAAGAATTCGCTTTAGTAAAGCTTTAAAAACTGAATTGATTTTGTAATTAAATTCATTTTGATAAAATTTGACGCATTCAATCTAAAAATTGTCAAGACTAATAATTTGATTGAAGAACACTGCTTAATGATTTATTTTAGTAATCTTAAAAATCTAAAGTTGATTTCATTCTTAAAAAATTTAATTTACTTAATGTTTTAAAATTTTGTTATTGATGCTATTATTTATAAAAAAACATCCCCGAAAGGATGTTTTATTTATTAAACGATTTCTGCATCGATAATTTTTGCGTCATTTGTAGTATATTTCCGCTCGGCTTCCCAAAGTAAAAACTTATCTACTTCCCGAATGAGTTTTGGAATTGCTAACGATAAAACTGCCAAATCATCTAAAACTCCCGCTACAATAATAAAATCAGGGATGAGATCAATCGGGGAAATTACATACAGAAGACCTGCTAAAGGTAAAATCATATCAATTGATTTTACGGGATAGATGCCTTTTCTCCACATATTTACCATTCTGAAAATATCAGGTATTTTTTTTACGAAGCCTTTGTGGGCAATTGCTTCTTTAGCAAGATTGAGTTTTGAATATTTCATTTTGTGCTTATTTTAAAATAATTTTCAACTCTGTAAATTTCGCAATATTTGTACCAACTCGATCTAAATTTTAGTTAAAGTTTATTTAACAATATTATCAATGAACTGATGAATAGATTCTGCATCCCAATCAGTTGCGGCATCTTCCTTGATCAGAATTCTTCCGTTTTGGTCTAAAAGAAACGTTGTAGGGAAAACTTTTGGAAGTATTTTCTCCGAGATTGGGCTTTGTGCAATGTATACAGGAACGGTGTAATTATTTTCCTTTAAAAATGCTCTTACTATCTCTTCTTCATCCTTCATTGCGATCAAAACAAAATCTATGTGCCCTTTTCTTCTGTCGTATAATCTCTGAATTGACGGCCATTCTTTTCTGCACGGAGGACACCATGTTCCCCAGAAATTTAAGAAAACGGGTTTGTTTTTAAAGTTTTTCAGATTCGTGCTTGGTACGTTGATGCCCTGCAGATCAACATCGTAATCATCCTGACTGATATGAACTGCATTTTCTATCGATGCTACAGGAAAAAATTGATCTTTAAGAAAGTTTCTTATTCCCGGAACTAAAAAAATAATACCTAAAACGACAAGAATGATAATGTATATAGCTATTTTTTTCATATTGACTGTTTTACAATAATTCTAAAATCTCCTGAATAGCATCTTTTCCTCGGTTTCTTGAGTAATAAACCTGTAAATCGTTATAAAAAGTTTCTCTAGGATAATTTTCAGGATCAGTTTTAAATTTTAATAATAACTCGTGGCCAAATTTCGGACGCGGTCCCCATGAATTTTTTACTTCGAAGTCTTTATCTAAAATAATAACTTTCGGAATAGATTCTGTTCCGTTGGTTAAAAACTGATTGATCAAGTTTTTGTCGCTGTCTCTTAAGAATATTTTCACTTCGTTGTGGCCTTCAAAAAACTTCGCCAACGCAGGAACTGTCGCACTCGCATCACCACACCAGCTTTCAGAAATAATCAGAATTTTTCCGTTGAAATTTTTAGATTTCAGTTCATTGATCTGTTCTTCATCGATAACAAACTTTTTCAGAGTTCTATCCATTCTCTGGATTCCCAACTCATAATACTTTCTATATTCAGAATCTTGAGGAGTGGCAGGATTTTCTAATCTTTCATGCGCAATCTGAAGATATTCTTCAAATGAAATTGCTTTATCCCAGTAATTTTTCATTACTAAATCTTTTAAAATTGATTACTATTTCGTGTTTTATTAATAAGAAATAAGTCTGCCAAAACAAATGCAGCCAAACTTTCCACCACAGGAACTGCTCTCGGAACTACACAAGGATCGTGTCTTCCTTTTCCTTCCACAGTCACAGCATTTCCGTCTTTATCGACACTTTCCTGAGGTCTTAGAATAGTTGCAACAGGTTTAAAAGCTACTCGGAAATAAATATCCATTCCATTTGAAATTCCACCCTGAATTCCGCCTGAAAGGTTTGATTTTGTTGAAAAATCAGTGTTAAATTCATCATTGTGTTCGCTTCCGGTCATTTTTGCACCGCAAAAACCGCTTCCGTATTCAAAACCTTTACAAGCATTAATATTAAGCATTGCTTTTGCCAATTCAGCCTGAAGTTTAGAGAAAACGGGTTCACCAATTCCTACAGGAACATTTTTGATGACGCAGGTAATTGTTCCACCAATTGTGTTGCCTTCTTTTTTGATTTCTTTAATTTTTGAAATCATTTTTTCGGCAGTTTCGGCATCGGGACAACGTACTTCATTGCTTTCAGTTTTAGAAAAATCTAAATCCTGATAAGGTTGTACACAGAAAATTTCGCCAACAGAAGAAACATAGGCATTAATTTCAATACCTTTTAAAAGCTGTTTTGCTAAAGCTCCCGCAACTACCCAGTTGATGGTTTCTCTTGCAGAAGATTTTCCGCCGCCGCGATAATCTCTGATTCCGAATTTTTGGTCGTACGTGAAATCTGCATGACTTGGTCGATAAGAATTTGCAATATGGTCGTAGTCTTTTGATTTCTGATTTTCATTTTCAATCATGAAACCAATCGGAGTTCCCGTTGTTTTCCCTTCGAAAATTCCTGAAAGAAACTGTACCGTATCACTTTCTTTTCTTTGTGTAACGATTGTTGACTGACCTGGTTTTCTGCGGTCTAATTCATATTGAATTTTTTCAAAATCAACTTCCAGACCTGCAGGAAAATTATTGATGATTCCGCCATAAGCTGCGCCGTGACTCTCGCCAAAAGTAGTAAGGCTAAGAAGATTACCTAAAGTATTGAACATAATACAAAATTACCGCTTTTTATTCAGATAATAAAAGTCTTTGGGAATTGGTTTACTGATAACTCTTTTTGATAATTTCAATGGTTTTGTCAAGTTCTTTTTTCTCTTCAGTAGTAAGTTTTTTCCAGATAAACCCTTTTCTAATATCATTTTTGTCTATTGGTTGTGGAAATATTCTTAATTTCTGATAATCTAAAACATAGTTTTCTGAAATTGCGGGAGTGGGAGTATTAAAATTGAAAGGATATTGTTTTGAAATATTGAATTTTAAATCTCCAACTCGATAAGAATTATATTGATTATAGTCGTAATTTGAAGGTTTTATTAGTTGTGTCTTATCAAATTTGCTCATAAATTTTCCCAGCTGAAAACTCGGAACAAATTGCTGAATGAGATTTGGAAAAGAGAACATTCCAACAGCAATAACGATCATCAGTGAAGAAAATAGAATTGATTTTTTCTGGGTTAAATTTTTATAAAGCACTACAAAAAATATCACGAAAAAACCATCGATGAAAAATCTGTATTGCGCAGAAAAAAGAAAAATCAACACACTTTTAATTAAAATCGAAATACAAATTAAACTGATGATTTTATTTCTTTTAATGATTGAAAATACAATGAACCCAGTTAAACTTGCGACAAATAAAATGTTGATTACTGATTTGATTCCATCTAAAAATAGCCAGTTTTTAATGTGATCCAACCATGAGAATTTTAAAATTTCACTGTAGGAATATTGCTCATCATATGTTTTCACCAAAGCAAATTCTGAAGAAGCTTTTAAAAGTTCGGGATTTGCTTTCCAGAAAAGTCCTAAATCAAAAACTGCCATTGGAAAGAAAGGGTATCCAAATGTCCAAAGATTTTTTATGATAAATAAAAGAAAAACGAGCGAACCAAAAATTAGCTTTTTATATTGAAATTTGGAAATAAAAATAGAGTAGAGCAGAATGAAAATCGGCAACCAAATCACTGTAGGTTTTATGGCAAATGTAAAAACCGAAAATGCAAGCAGGAAAGAAATGTTTTTGCTTCCGGATAAAATTTCATTGAGAATAATTAAAGAAAATACAATTATCGGCAAATCAGGACTTGGAGATTGAGCGAAAATCAATAAAACAGGTATGAAAATCAATTGAATCCAGCTTTTGTTTTCGATGATATAAAGTCCATAAATAATTAGTAAAATAGTATTAAACTTAAAAAAAGGATCCGAAAAATTACTGAAACCCGCCTGAAAGATATGCCAAACCGACATTTGGCCTAAAATCAGATCAAGATTGGAAATTCCTTTTACCAAGCCGTATTCTGTAAGCCATTTTATTGTAGGAATGTAATATCCAAAATGGTCTAAAATAAAAGGATAAAAAGAGCCACAGAATAAAATTACAGCTGTTAAAAATCCTAAAATAGCTGAATCTTTTTTTGAAAACTGATAAAAACCCAGGTAGAGTTTGTTTTTAAAAAAGAAAAATAATCCAATTAAAATTGTGGGAATCTCAATATATATATTTAAAGGAAGAAAAAATGATAGAACTGTGAAAATTATTCCTACGGAAAATATTCCGGTCAGGATTTTTCCTGAAATTCCTTTTAGATTTTCTCCTATGAAATTTTCCATCAATTTTCCCCAACCCAGTAAGGTTGAGATCATGAGAATCGAGGAAAGTAGAATTAACAGCATAAAAAAAGATTGCCTAAAAATAAGCAATCTTTCATGTTTTTGAAAATATTTAATTATCTGGGTTGTACTCGACCGCTTTTTCTATCTTGCGCTCTACCCAGAGTATATCCTGTAGCACCACCGATAATACCACCTACAACACCACCGCCAACTCGGTTTTTCTTATTAACGATTGCTCCTAAAGCAGCACCACTCACTACACCGATTGCTGTACCTTTTGCAGCTTCACTGATTCCTTTCTTTTGTGCAGTTGTTCCTTGTGATGAACTTCCACTAGAAGAAGAACCTCCGCTGTTTGAAGCGGGAGCATTTCTATAAATAGTTTTTGTTTCTCTGATTACCTGTGGTTTTGAAGCTGCAGCTACTTTTGCTTTTTCAACTTCAGCCAAACTGTCTGCTCTTTTCTGGGTTTCGTAAGAAAATCTTTCTCTTTCGATTGCCAGTTTCTGTTGTTCAATTTCAAGTTGTCTTACCTGAAATTCCATTTTTTGTTGCTCTAAAGTCTTTTCGGCAACTTTATTATCATCCTTCTTACAGGCACTCAATGTTAAAACTGAAATTAAACCTGCTAAAACTATCTTTTTCATAACACAAATTTTTTCTATTCATAATTAAAGCTCGTAGCTTTATACTAAACACAATTTCAATTATGAAGCCAAGTTTTAGTTAAGAAAATGTTAAAATCTTGAACGTGCCTTAAATAGAGGCTTTCGAAAGGCAGAAAATATCCTTATAGTTGTATTGAAAATTTTATTGTGAAAGTTTTATTGTAAAATTTGATTAAACTAATGAATTTATTCAATTAATATAAAAAAATGTTACTTTAAAAATAAAAGCTTTCCTGGAAAGGAAAGCTTAGAGGTGCCTAGCGGATTCGAACCGCTGTAGATGGTGTTGCAGACCACTGCCTAGCCGCTCGGCCAAAGCACCATTTTTGGGTGGTGCAAATATAGTGAAATTTATATTTTCTCCAAATTTTTCACGCTGTTTCTTTAATTCCGATGTTGTCGATTTCGTTTTTAGTCTGTCTTTCAGTCTCATAATTTTTATAATTAATAACTCTGGTATCGGTCATACTATCGTGCCAACCGTCAGTTCCAAAAAAAGTAAAGGCTTCGAAGGGAATAATTCTGTAAAGACTTCTTGATACATACTGTCGCTGTGTAGGTCTCTTGCCATCAATACTAATAACTTTTGTTCCTGTTATATACTTTCCCGGAGTTTTTCCATCAGAATAGTATTCCCATAAATAAAAATAGATAAATGCGACAACGGCACCGATGAAAATATCCCAAATAAACCCGCCGTTATTGAAAAAAAAGAAAAAGTTGTTGTAAGTAAGAATGTAAATTAACTGAGATACTATTGCTAATATTATATGAATAATCGCAAGAACTATCAAATCGACTAAGTTATTAACGAATCTTGTTCCTAAAGAAGCTTTATTTCTGTCGACAATCTGTAAATATTTTCTCATGTGTTATTAGTTTTTATTAAAATCCTTTTAAGATAAATCTCAAATTGGCATTGGTGTCAATGACTGCGGTAATTCCGAAATCATTTAATAGAATTTTTGATGGTCTTAAATTAAATACTTTTCCGGAAATTTTCAAACCTTTGTAATATTCTTTATTAAAAGCTTCCTCAATGCTTTTCTTAGACGAGTTTTCAATTTCATCCGTCGGAATTCCGTATTCATCCTCAATCATTTTAACTATTTTACCTTTGAAAAGGGAAGTTGCTAATTTTTGAAGGATATTAGAGGTTTTAAGCTTAAATTTTGTATTAGAGAGAACTATTTTTTTCTTTATCTCATCATAAACAGGAATACCTGAAATAAATGCCGTTCCTTTTACATAACCTTCTGTTTCAGCCTCAATCATGATGCGATTTGCTTCTCCGTACACTTTAATATCCGTAATTTTCACTTTAGAATCTCTGATGTCAAATTCCTTATTCAAAAATGATCTTTTTGCAATAGCAGTTGCTTCAGAGAACGGAATATTTGCTGTTGTCTGCAGAAGAAATTTATCAGCTAAAAGCGGAATGAAATTAAAATTCATCATCGTTTTTGCAGGTTGTGAAGCTTCAGGTCTTGTTCCGGTAAAGGTTTCAGAAAAAATATCGATCCCAATATTAGTGTCAATTTGATTTCCATAGAATTTTAGCGGGGTGATATTGACGTTGATCGGTGTGATTTTAAGCCAGGTATTGTATTCTTCCGAAATATTGAATGGTTGAGAAAATGCATTCCATGCTAAAACGGCGTATTGCTGAAAATTAAGCTGTGAAGCCATTTGCTCATCAATTGTTTTACAAAATTTATATTGCTGATCTTTTAAACTTGATTCAACAAGCGAAGTGATAGGAATTTTAATTTTACCAAAATCCAGGACGGGTTTTTTCACCCATTTAAATCCCATTGGCTGGGTAAAAGTACTCACCGACCAGTTATTTTGGAAACTCAGAGCTGTTTTAAAATACATTACAGTCTCAAAAGTGGTTTCCTGATAAGTGTATAAACCGAGTGTACCGATACCTTTTTCTGCCCAGATTTTCAGCGGAACTTCAATCGCAATATTCTGATTAGCATCTCCCACCAATCGGATCGGTCGGGTTTTCCAGACTTTTACTTTAAACTGATCGTTATTGTTGTCGGTATATGAATCATCCTGGAAAATCAAATCTTTAACAGATGAATTCACCATATTACTGATCTCGGACATAGGAATTGTTACGGGCATTGTAATGCTCGACTTAATCTTCGGAAAACTGTAAACGATTTGATTATTTTCAGTCTGAGCAAAAATATTGACCGAAGTAAGTATGAAAAGAAAACTTAAAATTCTCACTTTGAATGTTGTTTTTTGAAAAGTGAAATTAGTTATTTTCCGTTGAACTGCCCAATAAAAAACTTTTTTCAAGCTCTATACTCGCACCTTTCATTTCGCCTTTCATGGGCGGACTTGTTTTGGTAATTCTCAATTTGATGTATGAAACCTGTTCAAAATTCTCACGAATTTTAGCAATAATTCTTCCTGCGACGTGTTCCAGAAGTTTAGAATTGATTTTCATTTCTTTATGAATAATCTCGTTGATATCTGCGTAACTGATAGTATCATTTAAATCATCAGATTCAGCTGCATCCCACAAATCTGTATGAATTTCTGTATTTATAATATAATAAGTTCCGATGATGTTTTCTTCCGGTAGAACTCCGTGAGAGGCGTAAATTTTAACGTCTTCTAAAAATATTTTGCTCATGATTTTATTTAAAAATTTAAAAATAACCAAACTGAATAATTAAATTTTAGTGTGAAAAAAGCGAGTAAAAACCCGCTTTAAAATTTATTTAATACTTTTCGAAAGATCAAGCATTGCTTCAATCGGCTTCAAAGCTTTCAGTCTGAGTTCTTCTTCAATGATGATTTCAGGAAGTTCATATTTCATGCACAAATACAGCTTTTCCATCGTATTTCTTTTCATGTAAAAACATTCCGAGCAGTTACAGCTTTCGTCAAAAACCAGAGCGGGAATCAATTCTTTGTGCGGTGCACGTTTTCTCATTTCGTGAAGAATTCCTTCTTCGGTTGCAATGATGAATTTCTGACAGTCTTCTTTTTCGACATAATTCAAAAGAGCAGAAGTCGAACCGATAAAGTGAGCCAGTTTTAAAACAGATTCTTCACTTTCCGGATGTGCAATCAATTTAGCATCAGGATTTTCAGCCATCTGTTTTGCGATTCTTTCCATGGAGAACGCTTCGTGAACAATACAGCTTCCATCCCAAAGAATCATATCACGACCAGTTTTCTGAGATAGATATCTTCCTAAATTCTTATCCGGAGCGAAAATAATAGGTCGGTCAGTCGGAAGGTTTTCAATAATTGTTTCAGCATTTGAGCTTGTTACAATAATGTCACTTTCGGCTTTTGTTTCAGCATTACAGTTGATGTAAGTTGCAATCAAAGCATTGGGATGTTGTTCACGCATTTTTCTTAAACCTTCACCGCTGCAGCCGTCTGCCAAAGAGCAACCCGCCATTGTATCTGGAAGGACAACTTTTTTAGTCGGGTTAAGGATTTTTGCAGCTTCCGCCATGAAATGCACTCCGCAGAATACAATCATATCTGCGTTGGTATCTTTTGCCTGTCTTGCCAATTGGAGAGAATCTCCCAGGAAATCAGCAATATCCTGAATTTCTCCGGGTTGGTAATAATGCGCAAGAATAACGGCATTTTTTTCTTCTTTAAGTTTAAGAATAGCCTTCACCAATTCTTCTCCTTGCGGTATGTCTATGTCTTTTAAATCTAAAAAACCTTTTACAGGAAGTGTAGATTTAGCTTTTTCTAATGTTTCGGTGCTCATTTCAGCCTCAATGTTTTTATTTTTTTTGTAAGAAACTAAATATCAACTGTTTATTTGGGTCTGTTAAAACTTCCATCACCCAGATTCTAGCCTCTAATAAAATTTTTTATTAAACTTTCTATTTCTAATTTTGCTTCGTTCAAATCGGAATTAATCACAATTTTGTCAAATTCTATTGCGTAGGTAAGCTCTTCTTCAGCTTTTTCTACGCGTGTTTTTATGGTTTCAGCATCATCCGTTCCTCTGGAGTTCAATCTTCGTTCCAACTCGGCAATCGATGGTGGTTCTATGAAAATCGACAATGCTTTTTCGCCAAAATATTTTTTTAATGAAATTCCGCCTTTTACGTCTACATCAAAAATAACAACTTTTCCCTTATTCCAGATTTTTTCGACCTCAGATTTTAAGGTTCCATAATATTTATCCGTATAAACTTCTTCAAACTCCACAAAAGCATCTTCGGAAATTTTCTGTCTGAATTCTTCGGGACTTAAAAAATGATAATCCACCGCATGAACTTCATTTCCTCTCGGCTGTCTCGTAGTGCATGATATAGAAAATTCCAACTCCGGAATTACTTCCAGAGAATGTTTTACCAAAGTTGTTTTCCCGCTTCCCGACGGCGCTGAAAATATGATAACTTTATTCATATCGTTGTTGGTTGATAGGTTTTAGTTGATAGCAGAAAAAAATCCAATGACCACCAACTAAAACCATCAACAAATTTAAAGTACGTTTAACGTCTGTTCTTTAATTTTCTCCAAATCATCTTTCATCATCACGACCAATTTCTGAATTTCTGCATGATTGGCTTTTGAACCCAAAGTATTGATTTCACGACCGATTTCCTGAGAGATGAAACCTAACTTTTTCCCATTGAAATCTTCATTTTCCATCACTTCAGAATAGTATTTTAAATGTTGGGAAAGCCTTACTTTTTCTTCAGAAATATCTAATTTCTCAGTAAAATATGCCATTTCCTGATAGAAACGGGTTTCATCTACATTTTCAAATTCTTTAAGCGTTTTCATGTAACGTTCTTTCACTGAATTTATTCTCACCTCTTCAAACGGAATGACTTCAGACAAATATTGGTCAATATTTTTAATATTTCTTTCTAATTCTTCGTGAAGAATCTTGCCCTCAGTTTTTCTGAATTCAAGGAATTTATCAACTGCTTTATTGACGATTTTAGCTAAAGCTTCCCATTCTCCCTCATTCAGTTCGTCTGGTCTGGAAGTAATAGCATCCGGAAGTCTCACTGCCATTTTCAGGTATTCGAAATCGGGTCCGTCTGAGGCAATATTTTTAAGCTCATTCATATAAGAATCGATCAAACCTTTATTGATTTTTACATCATTAGACTCTTCAAGATTCTCAAGATTAATGTAGCAATCTACCTTTCCACGAATGATTCTATCGTTTAGAATTTTTCTTACTTCGAATTCTTTTTCTTTATAACGCAGAGGAATTTTAATATTTAAATCAAAACTCTTAGAGTTGAGAGATTTAATATCGATTGAAATTTTTTTCCCTTCAAAAACGTCTTCGGCTCTACCAAAGCCGGTCATTGATAAAATCATACTTTTCTATTGTCGTACAAAGATAAACATTTAATTTAGCACATTTAAATATTGATTTGATATTTGAGGTTTGAAATTTGAGATTAAAACTGCAATTATTTAGCAAACTTTAGATATTGATCATTCAACACATAACATTCCATGAAAACCCTAATTTCTGTTGTAGGAACTACCGGAATTGGCAAAACAAAACTTGCCATCGAACTGGCGAATCATTTTCAGACCGAAATTATTTCCTGTGATTCCCGTCAGTTTTTCAGCGAAATGAAAATCGGAACCGCTGCACCTTCAGAAGATGAACTTTCGCAGGCTAAACATCATTTCATCGGACAGCTTTCCGTGAAAGATTATTATTCAATCGGGCAGTTTGAGCATGATTCTTTGGAATTATTAGATCAACTTTTCGAAAAATACAACATCATCATCATGGTTGGCGGAAGTATGATGTATGAAAAAGCGGTTATTGAAGGTTTAAATGATCTTCCGGAAGCCAATGAGGAAAATCAGGAAAAATTAGAAACCATTTGGAAAACGGAAGGTATCGAAAAACTTCAGGAAATGCTGAAAGATTTAGATCCTGAGTATTATGAAAATGTTGATATTCATAATCAGAGAAGGCTTTTTCGGGCCATTGACATTATTTGGCAAACCGGGAAAACCTATTCTGAAAATATTTCGCACGATAAGAGTCCAAGAAATTTCAAAACGATAAGAATAGGAATTGAAGCGCCACGGGAAGAGATTTATGAACGAATTAATCTTCGTGTCGATAAAATGATGGAAAATGGTTTGTTGGATGAAGCTAAGAATCTTGATGAGCTTAGAAAATCACCGGAAGGAAAAAATTTGGCATCACTTAATACCGTTGGTTACTCTGAACTTTTTAAATATTTTGATGGAGAATGGGATTTGGATTTTGCTGTTTCTGAAATCAAGAAAAACTCAAGAAGATTTGCAAAACGGCAACTGACATGGTATCGAAAGGAAGAAAATATTCATTATATACATTTGGGATATTCACAGACGGATTTTGATGGATTGATTGAGTATATTGATGAACAAATTCCAACGTGAAATGAAACGCAGCGCACACTTTGTTATTCTGAAAGAATCTCAGCATAAATTTAAATAATTCAGATAAATGTCGTTTAGATTCCACGCTACACTGCGTTTCGCTCTCAATAACAATTCGGAGAATAAAAAAATGCAGCCTCGAAAGACCGCATCCCATTAACAATATAATTAAATTTACTACTTCCAACCGCCTCCTAAAGCTCGGTACAAGTCTACAATACTGCTTAATCTCTGTCTTTTTACAGATGCCAGATTAAGTTCTGCCTGTAGAGAATTTCCCTGAGCTGTTATTACTTCTAAGTAATTTGCCATTCCGCCTTTGTACAACATTTCGGCACTTTTAATTCCGTTTTTTAAAGTTGTAACCTGTTCGGTTGCTTTCTGTTCCTGAACTTTTAAGCTTTCGTTAGAAACCAATGCGTCAGAAACTTCACCTACTGCATTCAAAACAGATTGACGGAACGCCAAAACGTTTTTCTCTCTTTGGATTTTAGCAACATTAAGATCCGTTTTCAACTGTCTTTTCTGGAAAATAGGTTGGGTAATTCCACCTAAGACAGAACCGAACAATGAAGCAGGAATTGAAAACCAGTTATCAACTTTAAAAGAATTGACGCCACCGTTTGCCGTGATTTTCAATGAAGGATACATGTTTGCCTGAGCAATTCCCACCCTTGAATTGGATTCCAACAATACTAATTCCTGTTGACGAACATCATGACGACGACTCACCATCGCAGCCGGAAGTCCTGCAGAAATATCCTGTGGCAGAGATGTATCCGACATTTCAATCGTTCTGTCTACTTTATTCGGATTTTCACCCACCAAAATACTCAAGGCATTTTCCTGAATGGCGATATTTTGTTCCAATTGGGTGATCAACAGTTCCGTAGATTGCTTTTGAGCAGTTGCCTGCTGAACTCCCAATGAAGTGGTGTCACCGCTTTGCCATAATTTTTCTGTAAGAGAAAGCGTGTTTGTACTCAATTCTAAATTTGATTTTGCAATCTGTAATTGTTTGTCAAGCATCAATAAATTGTAATATCCCTGAGCAATTGCTGCAACAACCTGTGTCTGAATCGCTTTTGTAGCTTCATAAGTCTGCAGATACTGCATTTTTGAAACTTCCTGCTGATTTTTTATTTTTCCCCAAATATCGGCTTCCCAAGATAAGTTGAACGCGGCATTATAATCTTCGACATAGCTTTTTCCTAAAAATAAGTTTAAGCTTTGTCCGTTTAAACTGTTATCAGATGGTCTGGTAATTTGTGCCGAAACTCCGAACCCAACGTCGGGATATTGAAGATATTTTGCCTGTTTCAGCTTTTCCTGAGACGAAGCGACCTGTTTTAAAGCAATCTGTAAATCGTAATTGTTTTTAATACCTTTTTCGATTAAATTCTGCAACATGGGATCACTGAAAAACTGCTTCCATTCCAGATCGGCAACGCTTGCTGTGTCTGCGGTTGCTGTATATTTGAATGTTTCGGGAAGTTCGGGTTTCGTTTCCTGATATGCCAGTTTTGGTACACAAGAAACAGCACCTAATGCAATTCCGAAAGCAATGATTATATTTTTTACTCTTTTCATAATTTAATTTTTATTGATTGAAAAACTTTGAGACGCAGCAAAGATGTCTTTAGTAGGAGAAATGCTTTGCTTTTTGATTTGTCCCACAGATTTCACGGATTTTCACAGATTTTTGTTTTTGAAAAACTTATTTGAACTTTTGTTTTCAAACATTTAACTCAAAAAAATTGCATAATCTTTTGTGACTGTTGTGGTTAAATTATTCTCAAAGTTTATCAATCATTTTATTAATGAGCCGGATTTAAAAGTTCTCCTTCTAATTTTTGTCTTTGAAGTCTTTTCTTTTTTCTGCTCGGTATTTTTTCATGCAGATACTGGAAAATCACAAACATTACAGGAATAATGAAAATCCCGAAAACCACTCCTGTGAACATTCCTCCAACGGTACTGATACCAATAGAGTGGTTACCTTTTGCAGCGGCACCTTGCGACCAAACCAATGGTAACATTCCCACGATGAACGCAAATGAAGTCATCAAAATTGGTCTTAAACGTAATCTTGAAGCCTGAAGTGCTGCTTCAATCAATGATCTTCCTGCATTTCTTCTCTGAACAGCAAATTCTACAATCAGAATGGCATTTTTGGCGAGCAATCCGACGAGCATGATTAATCCCACCTGAACATAGATATTATTATCAATTCCTGCTAATCCTGTGAATGCAAATACTCCGAAAATCCCTGTTGGAATTGTTAGAATAACGGCAAACGGAAGAATATAACTTTCATATTGTGCTGCCAGTAAGAAGTAAACAAACAAGATACTTAGTGCAAAGATGAAAGTCGTTTGTCCGCTTGTTTTAATTTCCTCACGGGTAATTCCTGTCCATTCATATCCGAAACCTCTTGGAAGTGATTTTTGTGCAGTTTCTTCTACCGCTTTAATGGCGTCTCCGGTACTGTAACCAGGTTTTGGAGTTCCGTTGATGGTAACGGCATTGAAAAGGTTGTTTCTCGTTACTGTTTCAGGTCCAAACGTTCTTTTTAGAGTTACTAATGTTTTTACAGGAACCATTTCGCCCGATTTATTTTTAACATAAATTCCTTCCAGAGAATTTGCATCCGTACGATAAGGAATATCTGCCTGAGCCATTACTCTGTAGTATTTCCCAAATCTGTTGAAATCTGAAACAAAGCTACTTCCGTAATAGATCTGCATCGTCTGCATTAATTCTGTAATAGAAACTCCCAACTGATTTGCTTTATCTGAATCTACATCAATCGTAAACTGTGGATTTCCAGCGGCGTAAGTTGTAAATGCAAATGCAATTTCCGGACGTTTCATCAACTCTCCGATAAATGCCTGAGTGGTTGTTCCCAATTGTTCAAAAGAACCGTTGGTTTTATCCTGAAGCATAAATTCAAAACCGGAAACGTTACCAAATCCCTGAACCGTAGGGAAATTGAAGAAAAATGCGTTGGCATCTTTTACCTGAGATACTTTTCCAGTTAAACCTGCTGCAATCTGATCCGGGTCTTTTACATCACCACGTTGGTCATAATCTTTCAGTTTAATAAAACCTGCAGCGTATGGAGAAGCATTAGAATTGCTGATGAAGTTCATTCCATCGGCTACCCAAAGGTGATTTTTAGCTTTTTCACCGTTAATAATCTGGTCGATTTGTTCTGTCGCTTTGTGCGTTCTGTCTAGTGAACTTCCCGGAGGTGTGTTCACTGCATACAAAACGAAACCTTGATCTTCTGTCGGAATAAATCCTGAAGGAGCTTTTTGAATTAAAAAAATACTTCCAGCAATCAGAACTGCTAAACCTCCAATAGCAACCCATTTATTTTTAATTAAAAATTTAAGACTGTAAATGTATTTTTTGGTCATGTTATCGAAACTCGCATTGAAAGCATTGAAAAATCTTGCTCCAAAACCTGTTTTCTTTCCATGTTCACCGTGTTCTCCTTGAGGATCATTCAGGAAGATTGCACATAAAGCAGGACTTAATGTTAATGCATTAATTGCAGAAATTAAAATTGCAATCGCCAGTGTAAAGGCAAACTGTCTGTAGAAAACTCCTGCAGGACCCTGCATAAAACCAACCGGAATAAACACAGCACACATTACCAAAGTAATCGAAATAATCGCGCCTGAAATCTCACTCATCGATTCTTTAGTTGCATTTTCCACAGGCATTCCTGTTCTTTCCATTTTTGAATGGACAGCTTCTACAACCACAATGGCATCATCCACCACAATACCAATGGCGAGTACTAATGCGAACAATGTCAACATATTAATACTGAATCCAAATAGCTGAAGGAAGAAAAATGTACCGATAATCGCAACCGGAACGGCAATCGCAGGAATTAAAGTAGATCTGAAATCCTGTAGGAAAATAAATACCACAATAAATACCAAAACAAAAGCAATAACCAAGGTTTCAACAACCTGATGAATTGAAGCATCCAGGAAATCCTTAGAATTGTACATGATGATCGGTTCAACTCCTTTTGGAAGGGTTGTTTTCATCTGCTCAACCTGTTTTTCAATTTCTGTTAAGATCTCATTCGCGTTTGATCCTGCCGTTTGAAGTATGGCAAATCCGGCAACCGGTTTACCGTCCATTCGGTTTGCTGCTGTATATGTATATGAACCAAATTCTACTCTTGCCACATCTTTCAGTCTTAAAAAAGAACCGTCGCTGTTTGCTTTGATGGCAATATTTTCGTAATCTTCGTTTTTGTTTAATTTACCTTTATATTTTAAGATATATTCGTAGGTTTCTTTACTTCCCTGTCCAAGACGACCGGGAGCTGCTTCCAGGTTATGATCTTTTACGGCATTCAAAACTTCCTGAGGAGAAAGTCCGTTTGCTGCTAATCTGTCTGGTTTCAGCCAAAGTCTCATCGAATAATCTCTTGTTCCGAAAACCTGTGCCTGAGCAACCCCCGGAATACGCTGAATTTGCGGAATAACGTTGATTTTCAAATAATTTTGAAGGAAAAGTTCGTCATATTGTTTAGGATCATTACTTGATAATCCCATAAACATAATCATACTGTTTTGAACTTTCTGCGTGGAAATTCCAGCCTGTACAACCTCCTGCGGAAGCTGGCTCATCGCTTTGGATACACGGTTTTGAACGTTTACGGCTGCATTATCAGCATCTGAACCCTGCTTGAAAAATACGCTCAAGGTCATAGTTCCGTCATTACTTGAGTTTGAGGTCATGTAGGTCATATTCTCAACCCCATTTACGGCTTCTTCAATTGGTGTTGCAACCGAACGAGCCACGACTTCCGCATTCGCTCCCGGATAAAATGCCGTTACCTGAACACTTGGCGGCGCAATATCCGGAAAGAGGGCGATGGGTAAATTAAAGAGAGACAAAGCTCCCAATAATAAAAGTATAATGGAAATAACCGTCGAAAGTACCGGTCTTTCTATAAATTGTTTTAGCATACGAAGTTTATTTTTTAATGTTGTTTAAACCGTAATTTTTACCACAAAAGGCACAAAAGCTGATGCTTTATCTTTTAAAGCCAGATTAGCACTGCTTAGAAGTTTACAAAATTGGAAATCAAATATTCGACTGCCTTTTTTATCTTATAATGCATAATGATTGAAACTTAGTTTGGAAAATAAGTCTAAAAAATTTTGTGGTTAAATAAACAGTTACAACGGTTTTGCTTTCAGTAAACTGTCAGAAGAAATGGCTTTTGGCTTGATAGGAGCACCATCTTTTAAGCTGCCCAATCCAACGTATACTATTTTTTCTCCAGGTTTTACACCTTCAGAAATGAAGTAATAGTTTTCTGTTTTTCCAGAAATTGTTATTGGTTTGCTGTTTACTTTATTGTCTTTTCCTACGATGTAGACGTAAGTTTTATCCTGAATTTCAAAGGTAGATTCCTGTGGAATTACCAATGCGTTCGACATTAACTGTGGCATACGGACTCTTCCTGTATTTCCGGTTCTCAAAGTTCCGTTTGGATTTGGGAAAACCGCTCGAACACTAATTGCTCCGGTTGTTTTGTCAAATTGCCCGTCAACAATGGTCATTTTACCTTTTTGAGGATAAATGCTGTTATCTGCAATAACCAGTTCTACCATTGGCATGTCTTTCAGTTTTTCTTCTAAAGTTGCTCCCTGATATTTATTCTGAAAAGCAATAAAATCAAGCTCGCTTAAAGAAAAGTAGGCATAGATCTCGCTGATGTCTGATAATAAAGTCAGTGGATCTGCATCTGTTCGTGAGATTAAACTACCTTTTTTGTGAGGGATTCTTCCAATATATCCGCTTACCGGAGCTGTAATCGTTGTAAATCCTACGTTGATTTTCGCACCGCCAACTGAAGCTTTTGCCTGAGAAGCGGCTGCAACTGCGGCGGAGTAATTGGCTTTTGCAGTTCTTAATTGTACATCAGAAACTACTTTTGCAGCAACAAGAGGTTCAAGTCTGTCAACTTCCACTTTTGCTTTTTGGATATTGGCATTGGCAACTTGTAAGTTAGCATTTGCCATATTTACCTGCTCTCCGTAAGCTCTTGAATCTATTTTAAATAAAGGTTGTCCGGCTCTTACATAAGCGCCTTCTTCCACATAAATTTTATCTAAATAACCGTCTACCTGCGATCTGATTTCCACATTGTTTTTTCCTTCTAAAGCAGTCGGGAATTCCTGATAAGTTGTTGCAGGAGATGATATTACAGTGTAAACAGGCAGTTCTGGAGCAGAAGGAACGGCATTTCCTCCTTCAGCGGCTTTTGTACAGTTTTGTAAAAGGATAATACTTGATATAAGTACGATAAACCTTATTTTTCCAGGTATTTTCATTTTTAGTTTAAGTTTTTAATGAAGTGTTAAATTAATTAATGTTGTTTCTGAATTAAATTCCGTTAATTTTACTAACAGTGTTAACTTTTTAAAAAAAATTAAAGAATTTTTAATGTTACTTAACTTTTGATTTTCATGATTTTAAATTTTGTTTTTAGAATAAAATGAGATGATAGTTTTGAATTGTGCGTGATAATTACTAACGGTGTTAATTGATTGTGAAAAAAATATATTTTACTTTTCAAACTGACGATTCTTATTATTTTGCTTAATATTTAATGAAGGAAAGCCTAAAACCATTGTTATTTATTCTAACACCGTTAATGATAAGGAAAGAAAATTGCCATGAGCATTGTTATAAAATCGTATTTCATTTTTTAAAATTTATTTTAGATTAGTTGAATTTTTTAATAGTCTTGATTATTACACGTTACTTTTCCTAACGGTGTTAAGTTTTGGTTCAAAAAAAATTTACAAAGACTTAATAAAAGCAGAAACTGTTTCGTCTAAAGTCGTTTTATTCATCGTAGAAGGAATATCATCGTTACGCATCATCATAATCGAGATCAAACCGTGCACCGCTGAAAATAAGGCGTGAGAAGAATGACAGGCATTATCAGGATTTGAACCTTTTTTCTTGATAATCTCATAAGTACACTCATAAAGCATATCCTGAAAAGACGAAAATTCTTCTTTCATCATACCTTTTCCGCTGCACTGCATTCCCAAACCAAACATCAATTGGTAATATTCTTTATTCTTAAAAGCAAATTTCCAATACGCATCCACAATGGCAACAATTTGTTCTTCCGGACTGTCGTGTTTTTTCTGAGCTTTTAATAATTCAATGTGAAGACAGTGAAAACCATTTAAAGAAATTTCAAATAAAATAGCTTCTTTGTTTTCAAAATAATCATAAACAACCGGAGCACTGTATTCAATAGCATCAGCAATTTTTCTTATCGAAAGAGACGCCCAACCTTCTGTTTTAGCCAAAGTAAATGCCGCATCCAGAATACTGGTACGGATATTTTCTTTTTCTCTCTGACGGCGTTCGTGAACTCCCATAATATTTATGACTGCATTTTCTAACAGCGTTAGCAAAACTACTAACTTTTACTCTTATGTTCCAAACATTTTTTACATTT
This sequence comes from Chryseobacterium sp. GP-SGM7, assembly GCF_049166575.1. Lineage (NCBI taxonomy): Bacteria > Pseudomonadati > Bacteroidota > Flavobacteriia > Flavobacteriales > Weeksellaceae > Chryseobacterium > Chryseobacterium sp. GP-SGM7. The sequence goes on from NZ_JBMHFF010000002.1 coordinate 299,685, forward strand.
AACTTATATGTAAGCCGGTTTCTATTTTTTGATAACTAGTTAAATGTAGTAAAAATGGGAACTAAAGGTTGATTTTGGTCGATTATTGTAAAAGTGAATAGATTTGATAGTCTTACTCGATCAACTGTTTTACAACACCAAATTCGATCATCGATATTTCAGCTTACCACCTAAATAACAAAAGAAATTTTTATCTTTGTCAACAAATAAATAAATTATGGATACTCCCTCAAATATGATGGAATTAGGCACAAAAGCACCTTTTTTTGAACTTCCGAATCCTTCAAAAACCAATGAAATTCAATCGCTGGACGAATTGAAAGGAGAAAAAGGAACTTTGGTAATCTTTATGTGCAACCATTGTCCGTTTGTTCTTCACGCAATTGATAAATTAAATGAATTGTACGAAGATTATAATGAAAGAGGAATTGAGTTTATTGCCATCAATTCAAATAATGCAGAAAAATATCCTGCAGATTCCCCGGAAAAAATGATTGAGTTTCAGATTGAAAGAAATTTTGATTTTCCTTATTTATATGATGAGAGCCAATCGATTGCAAAAGCTTACGATGCAGCTTGCACACCGGATTTCTTTTTCTTTGATGAGAAATTAGACCTTGTTTACAGAGGGCAAATGGATGATTCAAGACCTGGAAATCATAAAGATGTAACTGGTGAAGATCTGATTATTGCTTTCGAAAATCTTTTGTTGGGCGAGCCACAAGAGGAAATTCAAAGACCAAGTATGGGTTGTAATATTAAATGGAAATAATTTTTGGTTGATTGTTGCAGGTTGTCGGTCGATGGCTATGTAATTTGGTATATAAAGCTGTTCTTCGGAACGGCTTTTTTATTAAATTTAAATCTTAACCTTACTGTGTGAGAAATTCTTAAGAAATTCTGAAGGCGTTTTTGCCGTATATTTTTTGAACATTCTGTTGAAATACGTAACATTATTAAATCCGCAACTATAGCTACACTCTGAAATGCTCTTATCCTGAGCCATCAGTAAACAAGCTTTGTTTATTCTGTATCGATTTACAAATTCTGTAAACGTAATCTGCGTGGCTTTTTTAAAAAAATTGCAAAATGCAGGAAGGGTAAGATTGGCTAACTTGGCAACATCGTCAATATTAATTTCTTTATCATAATTGCGTTCTACAAAAGTGAAAATATTTTCCAGCCTTGTTTTATTTTTTGAAATGATGGTGTATGGCATAATTTCATTATTCAAAAGTTCATAATCCTTCAGTTTTGACAGTTCAAAAAGAATTTCCAACAGCAGAATATATCTTTTATAGCCTTCAGATTCCAGCATTAATTTTAGCTTTGGAATCATATTTTTTTTGGTTTTTCTGCTAAATTTTATTCCGTATTTCGACATTTCAAATAAATCTTTAATTGACCTTGCCTCAACTTCCTTATCGGGAAACTGCAAAATTTCTTCATTGAATTGTAACACGATTTCCTCGTGCGGATCGATCGAATTTAATCCGAATCCTGAGTGAGGAATATTAGAGCCAATCAACACAAGATCTCCGTTTGTATAATTGCTTTTATGGTATCCTACATGACGGGTTCCGCTCCCTGAAATTACACACACCAGCTCAATTTCCGGATGATAATGATACTCCCATTTTAATAATGATACGGGTAGATTATTATGAATTACACAAAACGAACTTTTCTCGTCTGGTATTACATGCTCAAAGGTAACTTTCATTAAATTAATTATAATAATTATGTGAAAATACAAATTATATTAATATAGTTCAAATATTCATTTACTAAGTTAAATTAACGTTAACTGATTTGCTTCTATCTTCGCCAACAAGAAATTAATAAATGAAAAATTTCAACATAAAAGCAGTTTTATTCCTAAACTATTTTGTCTTCGCAATTCTGCTGAATTCCGTAGGAACGGTGATTTTACAAATGCAGCAAAACTTCGGAATCACAAAATCTTCTGCAAGTGTTCTGGAGGGTTTTAAAGATCTGCCAATTGCAATCTGTTCATTTATTTTAGCATCGTTTTTACCAAAAATAGGAATTAAAAAATCAATGCTGATCGCATTGTTTTTGGTGAGCTGTATGTGTTTTGTAATGCCATTTGCCAATGAATTCTGGTTTTTCAAACTGCTTTTTGCGATTGTCGGGATTTCTTTCGCATTGATTAAAATTTCAGTTTTCACATCGATAGGTTTGGTAACAGAAACAGATAAAGAACATTCAAGTTTTATGGGATATCTGGAAGGTTTTTTTATGATTGGTGTATTGATGGGGAATCTGCTTTTCAGTTTATTCATCGATGATCTCAATCCGAGATCTACCAATTGGCTGAATGTATATTGGTTTTTGGGCGGACTTTCTACGTTATCATTTTTATTTTTATTTTTTACCAGATTAGATGAAAGTGATGCGAAAAGTGAGAAAACAGATCTATTGGGAGATTTAAAAAACAGTGTCAGTTTATTCAGTTACAAAAAAGTGTTGTTCTTTTTACTTTGTGCCTTTCTTTTCGTTTTAGTAGAACAGAGCTTCCAGACCTGGACGCCGACTTTTTATAAAGAAATTTTAAAAGTTCCAACTTCAATGAGTATTCAGGCGGGAGCTGTTTTGGCAGGGTCTTTTGCATTGGGAAGATTTTTGTCGGGATTTTTTTCGAAAAAATTCAGTTGGATTTACGTCGTTTCCTTTTGTGTGATAGGTTTTGCAGTGAGTATTTTACTGGTGCTTCCCTTAACACATAATATTCATATTGACACAGGTACAACCTGGTTAAATGCTCCATTAGTGGTGTACCTATTTCCATTAATGGGTGGTTTACTGGCACCGATTTATCCAAGTATAAATTCTGTGATATTAGCTTCAATTCCGAAATATTTACACAGTGCAATGTCTGGGTTAATTGTAGTTTTCTCTGCAATAGGAGGAACCATCGGATCGATTATCACAGGTTTTGTGTTTCAGGAATTCAGTGGACAACAGGCGTTTTACCTTTCATTGATTCCGCTTTCACTGTTAATCGTTTCAGCAGTTATTATGAACAAATTAAAAATAAATCCTAAAAAATAAAAATGAACAAACAGCTATATATCAACGAAATGCAGACTCTTTTTGATGAGGTTCAAAGAATGAAGATTTTTGAAGATCAGAAAATGATGACTGATGCGGTTCCGTTGTTTCCGGTTAATGAAATCAATTCAAAATATGAAAAAGAAAAAAGCGAGGAAGGATTTAATTTAAAAAAATTCGTAAGCTCTAATTTTGATTTTTTAGGAGCTAAAATTTCGATTCAGAGGGAAAATCATTTGCCTATAAATGAACACATTGAAAAACTTTGGGATGAGCTGACAAGATCGGCTTATGAAGAAAAAGGGACTCTACTGAAGCTTCCAAAACCATACGTCGTTCCGGGAGGTCGTTTTAATGAATTTTTCTATTGGGACAGTTATTACATTATGCTTGGATTGCAGGTTTCAGGAAGAACTGAAATGATGGAAAATATTATTGAAAACTGTTCTTATTTAATTCAAACTGTTGGATTTGTGCCGAATGCGAGCCGGACTCATTTTTTGAGCCGTTCTCAACCTCCGTATTTTTCGTTGATGCTGGATTTGCTTTTTGAAATAATAAACGATGAAAATATTTATATCAAATATTACGATACACTGGAAAAAGAATATGCTTTCTGGATGAATGGTGAAGAAGATTTAGAAAATGGTTCAACCATAAAAAGAGTGGTTAAAACTGTTGACGGAGATATTTTAAACAGATATTTTGATGCAGAAAATGAACCGCGCCCTGAAAGTTATTTGATTGATATTGAAGATAGCGAAAATGCAGGAGAAGAATTCTACAGAAATATAAGAAGTGCCTGCGAATCGGGTTGGGATTTTTCCAGCAGATGGTTTGCAGATGGAGAAAATATACAGACCATTGAAATATTGAATCTAGCTGAAGTCGATCTGAACTGTCTTTTGTGGCATTTGGAAAATACATTGGCAAAATCTTCATCACTCCAGAATATGTCTGAAAAAGAAAATTATTATTCAGAAAGAGCGTCAAAGCGAAGACAGATGATCGATATCTATTTTTGGGATGAAAATTCCGGAATTTACAAAGATTATCACACGAAAAAGCAGACAAAAACACCGTCTGAACATATTGCCGCTCTTTATCCATTATTTCTGAAGTTGGCGAATAAAGAACAAGCTGAATATGTAGCTAAAAATATTGAAGAAAAATTTCTTTATCAGGGCGGATTGGTTACAACAACCAAAAACTCGGGCCAGCAATGGGACTTGCCGAACGCTTGGGCGCCTTATCAATGGCTGGGTTTTCAATCAATGAAAAATTACGGATTTGAGGAATTGGCTGGAAAAATTAAAAAAAACTGGTGTTCCAATGTAGAAAGAGTCTACAAAAATACCGGAAAATTAATGGAAAAATATAATGCTTTAGATATAGAAACTGTCGCAGGAGGAGGAGAATATCCCAATCAGGACGGCTTCGGGTGGACCAATGGCGTTTATCTGAAATTAAAAAACAATTAAACAAACTATATAAAAACAAATTTGGCTATGAAAAACAAATCATTTTTTTTGCTTGCCGGAATTGCTACGCTTTATTTTAATAATACGTATGCTCAGGAAACTCCACAGGATTCTACAAGAACTGCATCTATCGATCAGGTCGTTATCACAGGTAACACCAGACCGAAACCAAAAATCGAATCGAGTACGGCAATTTCAACCTTTACTGCAAAGGAAATTCAGAAACAAAACCCAATCAGTGCAGCGGCTTTGCTACAGAGAGTTCCTGGTTTTGCGGTTGAAACTTCGGGTGGTGAAGTGGGAAATAACCTTTTTGCAAGAGGTATTCCTTCAGCTGGAGCTTATGAATTTGTGCAGGTTCAGGAAGATGGTCTTCCGGTTTTTGAAGATGGTGCTTTGCAGTTTGCGAATGCAGATAATTTCTTCCGTGTTGATAATTCTGTAAGCAGATTAGAAGCTTTGAGAGGAGGTTCAGGATCTATTTTTGCGACCAATTCTCCGGGAGGTTTGATTAACTTTATTACCAAAGAAGGCGGAAATGATTTCAAAGGAACAGCAAAACTCGAGACAAGTACTTACGGATTGATGCGTACAGATGTAAATGTAGGCGGTGCTTTGGTTCAGGATAAATTATTCTTCAACGTCGGAGGTTTTTACAGAACAGATGACGGGATCAGAAAAACTGGCTTTAAAGCCAATCAAGGCGGACAAATCAGAATGAATCTGAAATATGTTTTTGATAAAGGTTACGCTAAAATTTATTACAAAAAACTGGATGACCGAAATACATTCTTCCTTCCCATTCCTTTGGTGAGAGATGGAAATGATATAAAAGAATTTGGTGGTTTTGATGCGAATTACGGTACATATAGTTACAGAAATATCAGCCAGTTGAATATTCCACAAGCCGGAGGTGGTTTTTTCAACAGAAATTTAGAGGACGGAATTCATCCAAAAGTTGATGTTTTAGGTGCAGAGTTCAAATATGATCTCGGAAATAATTTTTCTGTTTTAAATAAAACAAGATATACCAATATCGACATGAACTACACAGGAATTTTTCCTGCAGGAGGTCCTACGACCGCTGCTAAGTTTGCAAGTAATAACGGAATTGCAGGAAATACTTTCCAGTATTCGTCTGTAAGTTCGGGAGCAGTCATGAATCCTGCGTATGTTCAGGAATTAGGATTTTGGGCAATCGACAAACAGATGAATAATTTTGTGAATGACTTGCAGTTCAACTATAAATTCGACAAAGGAAATGTAACAGCAGGTTTCTACAAATCTAACTGGAAGTCTCATCAGTATTGGAACTGGAGTAATATTTTGACAACAGCTACAGACAAACCGGAACTACTGAATTTGGTTGATACCTCGTTAACTCCAAACAGTGTGGGTTATTCCAAAACATATAACGGAGTTACGGATATGTCTTTCTTACTGAGAGATACGCAGACTCAGGGTAGTTTGAATGATCTTTATGCTAATTTGGATTATAATATCACAGACGCGCTGAATATTAATGCAGGACTTCGTTACAGCAATGATCATTACAAAGGAAATTTTGCTAACACAACAAATGCTAATCTTAATAATTCAGGATTAACGACAGACGGAACTCACAGTTTTGCAACAACAACAGCAGATGATAATATGTCTGTCTTAGGAAATAAATATACCTATTGGAACTATAATATTGATAAAGTTTCTTTCACTCTTGCTACAAATTATAAGATTAACAGAGAAAATGCGGTCTATGCCCGTTTTTCTAACGGATTCAGATCTCCGAATGAAGAAGCATATTATAATTATTTCTCTAATCCGACACCAGATCAACCTTTAAAATCTGTAACGACTAATCAGGTGGAAGTTGGGTACAAATATTATTCAAGAACATTTGATATTGCTGTGATTCCTTTCTATTCTACATTGAAAAATCTTTCGTTTACGGATGTTTTCTCAGACGGATCTTCAGAAAATACTTTTGCCAACACCCGAAATATGGGGGTAGAATTGGAAGGGTATGCAAGATTGTTTAATAATGTAATGGAACTTTCTTTTAACGGAACAATTCAAAATCCTCAATATAAAAATCTGGAAGCGGGAAGTACGCTGGAAGGAAATGTAGTAAGAAGAATGCCGAAATTATACTTCAATATTTCTCCGGCAGTAAATATTACAAAACAGTGGAGAACGTACGTAAGCTATAATTATTATGGTAAACGTTATCAGGATCAAACCAATCAGGATACTTTGCCTGCATTTGGTGAATTTGGAGCCGGAATGTCTTATCAGTTGGGTAAAATACGTTTTGCTGTTGACGGAACGAATGTTTTCAATACCATCGGAATCACAGAAGGTGACCCAAGATCTCCGTCTGTACAAAGTGCAGGTAGTTCAATGATCATGGCAAGACCAATCATGGGTGCAGCTGTAAGAGGTTCAATTACTTTGGATTTCTAAATTAGTTTTTTCTTAAAATTAAAGAAACCGTCGAAATTTTTTTTGACGGTTTTTATTTTTAATGTTTTGCCAAACTTAAAACATCCAATTTGTCATTCCAGAGGAATCTCAACACGAATTGCTTTGATTACTTTCTAGATTTGGATTCCTCCGGAATGACAAACTTTGTGCTGGAAAATTAAAAAGCATTATTTAAAAAAACGGATTATGCATCTTCTCAAAACCAATACTTGTAGGATTTCCATGTCCTGAAAAAACTTTTGTATCATCATCAAGGATGAAAAGTTTGGTTTTGATTCCTTCAATTAACTGTTCGTAATTTCCTTTATATAAATCGGTTCTTCCGATGCTTCCCTCAAATAAAACATCGCCGGAAATGATGAATTTCTGATTTTCATGATGATAAACCACGCTTCCCGGAGAATGCCCCGGAACATGATAAATTTTAAATTTTTCTCCGTCAAAATCGAGTTCATCTCCTTCGTTTATATATTCTAAATCTACATTAATATGATCCAGTTTAAAGCCAAACCTCATTCCGCTGATTTGAAACATATCCAAAACTTCTTTGTCATCAAAATGCATTGTTACAGGAACTTTGTAGGTGTCAAAAGCCCATTGCAAGCCCAAAACATGATCGATATGAGCGTGAGTAAGGATGATTTTTATAATTTTTAAATTGTTTTCCGTAATGAAACTTGAAATTGCCTTTGTTTCCTGCTCATTCATATTTCCCGGATCGATTAACAACGCATTTTTATTTTCGTTAAAAAGAAGGTACGTATTTTCACCTGCAAAATTGAAAACAAAAGCTTGTATCTGAAACATATTAAGATTAATTTTTCATCAAAAATACGATATTCTTTATAGATTTGTTATCTTCGTAAGAATGAAAACGTTGCAGATATTTTTACTAAGTTTAGGTTCATTTGCTTTTGGGCAGAATATTCAGAGTGTACAGTTGTTTAATCCTCAAACCAATGATGAAACACCGGTAATCACCATGAACCAACAATTGATTTTGAGCTTTGATGATTTAACCAATTCAAGCGAAATTTACCGTTATACGATCAAACATTTCGACAGAAACTGGGAAGATGATAATCTTTTTTTTAGTGAAATTGCAAACGGTCAGATGAATGCAATGTTAGATCAGTTTCAATACTCTTTTAATACGCTACAGGCTTATACACATTATAAATTGACGTTTCCAAACGATAAAATTCAGCCAAAAATTTCAGGTAATTTTGAATTGATTGTTTATAAAAGCTCTGCAGATCAACCTCTTCTCAAAAGAAGATTTTCAATTGCAGAAGACAATGTGAATCTGGCTCTGAATATTTCGAGAATTGCAGATGCTAAAAATCCAAATATTAATCAAAGGGTAGAAGTACAGGCGGTTGCAAAAGCCGGAGATCTTACTTCGAATGTAAATTCTATGACACTTACGGTGATGCAGAATAACAACCCGAATATGAAAATTATCAACCAGAAACCCACGGCTACAATGGGAAATAAATTGCTTTTCCAACAGCTGAATCTGGCCTTTCCGGGGAATAATGAGTTTTATTATTTTGATAATAAAAATATGAGAATGGCTGCAGATATGGTTCGTGAAACTGCAGTTTTAGATGGTGTCAATCAGATTTATCTTCATCCGGTTTGGGCATATCCTTTAAATTATCAATATCAACCGGACGTCAACGGAGCGTGGTATTTCAGAAGAAATGATTTGGGATTGGAAAGAGATGCTAATCGGGAAGGAGATTATGCTTGGGTGCATTTTTCTTTAGATTCCGATTTGATGGATAAGGAATTGTATGTTGTCGGGGGATTCAATGATTTCAAAGCAACAAAAGAATTTCAAATGCAATATGATGAGGCTGCTAAAAAATATGTTGCTAAAATCTACTTGAAACAAGGTTTTTATAACTATATTTTGGCGACCAAAGAAGCAGACGGTTCTTTGAATTTAGGTGAAATCAACGGTAATTTCTGGCAGACAGAAAATTTGTATCAGGCATTTTTGTATTACAAGCCTTTCGGAAGAAATTATGATGGTTTAGCCGGTTACGGAGAATTCAGAACACCGGTGAGATAAAATACAAAACCTTACAGCTTGCACGTCTGTAAGGTTCTGTCAAAAAAGTGTTTGTTGTCTTATAATAAGACTACAACAGAAAAATTAAACTATATAATAATGTCAAAAAAGTTCTAAACTAAAAGACGTTTTTAATTGTTTTCCTTAAAAATCGCCGTTATAAAAAGACTTTCATTGTCTTCAAATAAGTAATGAATCTGAACAGGGAACTTTTCTGTTCTGCAAACCTGCAATTCCCTGTTTTTAATATCTGTGTTTTCAGAATCATGTAGTATTTTGTAAATAGATTCTTTCAGATCATCCAGAAAATATTTGTCTTTATATTGTTCTTCTGCATTAAAAACCCGCATCAGCATTTTGATGTCATTTTTTGCAATCGATGACAGTAAAACTTTCATCACGCACAAATTTTTTCAAGCTCAGTCATATTCTCAAAAAAATCAAGTTTTGTTTTTGGATTTTCGGTATGAAATTCCAATCGATATAAAACCTCATCAAGATGGAACTGCGGAATTACAGATTGCGGAACAGTCTCAAGATTTTCTACAATCTTTGTAAATGCCTCAATAAGATCCGGAGTGAAACTTTCGATCTTTCTTTTTAAAATTTCTATGCTTGTTTCCATCGTTTTAAAAGTTTTTAAATCTAACCCCTGTTTTTTAATAGGGTAAAGGTAGTAAAAAATATTAAATTACAAAACAAACCCCAATAAAATTTAATAAAATTTTAAAAAAATACATTTTGTATTAATTGATCCCTGTTTTTTTAGGGGTGTGTTGAAAAAAATATACAAAAAAGACACTTAAATAAAATTAAGTGTCTTTATATATGATGAAAATTATTTTAAACTAAATAAAATTCGTTCAGTTTTTCTTCGCAAAGCGTTTTTACCACCTCAATCCATCGGTCTTCGTCATTGAGACAAGGAATGTAATGGAAGTTTTCTCCACCACCATGCTCAAACTGGTGTTTTCCTTCTACTGAAATTTCTTCTAAAGTTTCCAGACAGTCAGAAACGAAAGCCGGGCAAACAATGGCTAAGTTTTTAATTCCTTTTTTACCGATAGTTTCCAATGTTTCGTCGGTGTAAGGTTCCATCCATTTGTCTTTTCCCAATCTCGACTGAAAGGTTACCATTACTTTTTCTTTCGGTAAACCAATTTTCTTTATCACAGAATTGGTTACATCAAAACACTGATGACGGTAACAAAACTGGTGACTCGGGTTGTTTTCACGGGTACAGCAATCATTCAGATTACAGGTGTTCGTAGGATCGGTCTTATAAATATGTCTCTCGGGAACGCCATGATAAGAAAATTGCAAAGCATCGAAATTTTCGGGAAGTTTTTCTTTGATGCTTTCCGCTAAACAATCGATATAAATTTCTCGGTTGTAAAAAGGTTGTACATAATTAATCCTAATTCCCGGGAATTTCTTTTTTCTTACTTCTTCCGCTTTTTCAATTACCGTTTCAGTGGTACTCATCGCATATTGCGGATAGAGTGGAAATAAAACAATTTCTGAAACGCCCTGATCCACTAATTTCTGAATTCCTGCTTCAATACTCGGTTGGGCATATCGCATCCCGATTTCTACCGGAACATCAACCAATTTCTGAAGTTTTTTCTGAATTTTCTGAGTAATGACAATCAAAGGTGAGCCTTCATCGGTCCAGACCGTTTTGTAGGCTTCGGCAGATTTTGCAGGTCTTGTATTCAAAATAATTCCCTGAACCAGAAGCGCACGGAAAAACCACCGGTAATCAATCACTTTTTCGTCCATCAGGAATTCATCAAGATATTCCCGAACATCAGGTACGGAAGTAGATTTTGGTGAACCGAGATTAACTAATAATATTCCTTTCATATTTATAAGTAATGAGTAATGAATAATGAGTAATAAATAATCTGCATGCAAATTACTTATTACCCATTACTTATTGCTAATATTTTTATCCGTTTACGGCTTCCACTCTTTCTACCAATTCCGGAACGAACTGTTTTAAAATATTTTCAATTCCGCCTTTTAATGTAGCAGTAGAACTTGGGCAACCCGAACAAGCACCTTGTAGCAACATCTTTGCCGTTTTATTGGCTGCATCGTATTCCATTAAAGAAATTTTTCCACCATCGTTTTCTACAGCCGGAGCAACATATTCATTTAAAATATCTGAAATTTTCTGCTCATCGTCTGTATAATCCCTATTAATGATTTTTTCTACAGGATTTTCATGTTTTTGAGCTTCAATGGTAGAAATTTCGCCTCCTGTTTGAAGATATTCGGCGATGTATCCACGAACCGCCATCATTACCTGATGCCATTCTACGGAATTGTCTTTTGTAACAGCTACAAAATTATCAGAAATAAAAACTTCGTTTGCAAAATCAAATTCAGTGAAAACTGCCTGAGCTAATGGAACTCCTTGAGCTTCGTTTCTGGATTTTACTTCCACAAAACCATCCATCAGCATTTTACTTGAAACGAATTTCATTACATTGGGATTGGGAGTCATTTCAGCATAAATCTCAATCATTTCTTTTTTCTTCTGTAAATAAATTCTCGGATTGGCTAAAAGTTCATCTTCGATTACATTTTTCAGGCTTTCTGCAACGTGTTCCCATTCTACAGTGTCCTGTTTTGCAACCGCCACAAAATTTGCAGTAATGAAAATTCTTTCCACAAAAGGATAGTTGAAAAGTTCCTGTGCCATAGGAATTTCTGATATATCTGAATCTCTGTCCAATTCTAATGAACCCGGAATCAAATTGTAATCAGCTACAAATTTCATCACTTTCGGGTTTTCTGTTGGCTCTATAAGTATCGTACGCATTTTTTCGTTAAATTTGAGAGTACAAAAATACGGATTTAGAATGGAGACAAGGGTAACTGGAATTAGATTTTTGCTATCGCTGCAATTTAAAAAGCCAGAGCGATATTTCTTCACTTAAAAATTTCAAATTAATACAATATCAAATTTCAAATTAATTACATGGCACTTATAAAAGAACTTTTAGGAAAAACACCGCAAATTGGTGAAAATACATTTTTAGCAGAAACAGCAACGGTTATCGGAAATGTAACGATGGGAGAAGACTGCAGTATTTGGTATAATGCCGTAATCAGAGGTGATGTGCATTACATCAAAATGGGAAATAAAGTAAACGTACAAGACAATGCAATGCTTCACTGTACCTACGAAAAATTTCCTTTAGAAATCGGAAATAATGTTTCTATCGGTCATAATGCGATTGTTCATGGTTGCAGAATTCACGATAATGTCTTAATCGGGATGGGTTCTATTGTAATGGATGACTGTACTATTGAAGAAAATTCTATTGTTGGTGCAGGTTCTGTTGTAATCCAGGGAACACATATTAAATCCGGAGAAGTTTGGGGCGGAGTTCCGGCAAGAAAAATTAAAGATATTTCAGCGGCACTTTTGGAGGGTGAAGTAAACAGAATTGCAGATAATTATGTGAAATATTCTTCTTGGTATAAAGGCTAGGTTAGTTGTTGGTTTTTAGTTGTTGGTTGATGGATTTATATAGTGTTTTTAAGCGTTCGAAATATATTAAATAATCTCAACTACTAAAGTATATATACATTTTGGAGTGAAATTCAATAGAAACGAGCTTTAGCTCGTTTTTTGTTTAAAATAATTTCAAAGGCTTTAACCAAAACTTAAGTATAATTATCCACAGATTGGCAGATTATTTAGCATTTAAAAATTTGCTTAATCTGCAAAATCAGCGAGAGATTTAAACAAAAAAGTTCTGATTGGTTTTAATCAGAACTTTTTACTTTTGCCTTGTATCTTGAATCTTTTTAAAATACTAAAACTCCTTTTCCGTTTTCACATCTCACAGAAGTAGGTTCCGGAGCCATCATACAGTCTGATGTAATGTTGTATTTTTTATTAAAATCCGACATTCTTTGATTGTAACTTTCTATTTTAGGAAGAATTTCGGTTTCTATTTTTTTAGGATAAGCAATGTAACCGGTTGGTCCGCCACATGCTTTTGAACCGATGGGTGCGAAAGTCCAGTCTGCATTTCTAGTACATTTTTCTTTTGCAATTTCAGATTCTATGGCGATTTTTATTTTTTCCAAAGCAGCAGTTTCGTATTTTTGATTGTTCTCATCTGCCGGTCTTTCCGAAATATCTTTTGGTAAAGTTGAAGGGTCTCCAGAGCTTTTAGATACACACGAAATTATTGTAAATGCAGTAATTATTGCAATTATCGATGATTTAAAAAGTGAGTTTTTCATAATTTATTTTTTCAAAAGTTCATCAAAGTTTATGCCCTACTAACATTTTCCGTAAATTTGCAAACGATGAACAATCATTTTTTTGACTTAATAGAATATACCAGCCGAAGCGTTTTTCTTACAGGAAAAGCAGGTACGGGTAAGACAACATTCCTCAACGAATTTGTAAAGAAAACGAAAAAAAAGCACATTGTTGTAGCGCCCACCGGAATTGCTGCCATCAATGCAGGCGGAGTTACCATTCACTCGATGTTTGGTTTGCCTTTGCGTACGTTTTTGCCGACAACAGACCGTATCGACAGCAGTATTGCCAATAATATTATTGATCTTCAGCAACATTTTAAATACCGGAAAGATAAGCTTAAACTTTTAAGAGAAGTTGAAGTTTTAATCATTGATGAGGTTTCCATGCTTCGTGCAGACGTTTTAGATATGATGGATTTTTCATTACGATTCATCCGCAGAAATAACCAGCGTTTTGGTGGTGTTCAGATGTTGTTCATCGGAGATTTGTATCAGCTTCCGCCGGTGGTAAGGGATGAACATGTCTTGAAAATGTTTTATAATTCGCCTTTCTTTTTTGATAGTTTGGCGATTAAAGATATTCCGTTATTAACGATTGAATTAACGAAAGTTTACCGGCAAACCGATGAGGAATTTTTAGAAATTCTAAATGCAATTCGTGACGGCGATGTTGCCAATATCGATTTTAATCATTTAAATGAAAGATTCGATCCTGGTTTTGAGGCCGGCGAAGAACCTTACGTTTATCTCTGTTCACACAATAAAATGGCAGACGATATCAATCAGGAAAAACTGAAAGATTTAAAAGTCAGTCCAAATACGTATGAAGCCAAACTTTTTGGTGAATTTAAAGAAAACCAATATCCGAATGAGCAGTTTTTAGAACTGAAAATAGGAGCTCAGGTGATGTTTATCAGAAATGATATTTCAGGCGAAAAGAAATATTTCAACGGAAAATTGGGTGAAATTTCTTCTTTAGACGAAAACGAAATTAAAGTCGTTCTTGAAGGAAGCGAACGAGAAATTACTGTTAAAAGAGAAGTTTGGGAACAGAAAAAATATTCTCTTGATACTGAAAAAAATATTAAAGAAGAAGTTTTGGGAAGCTTTGAACAGTTTCCGATAAAATTGGCTTGGGCGGTTACCATTCACAAAAGTCAGGGTTTGACGTTTGATAAAGTAATTATCGATGCCGGAAAAAGCTTTACTGCGGGACAGGTTTATGTAGCATTGTCGCGTTGCCGAACTTTGGAAGGAATTGTTTTAAAATCGAAAATTACGCCTGAAGTTATATTTAAAGATAACAGAATTCTTAAATTTCAGGGAGAAACTCGCGCCAATGATAACGTTGAAGCTATTTTAAATAAAGAAAAATACGACTATAGCATCAGAAAACTGCTTCGTACGCTCGATTCTCAATGGCTGTTAAAAGAGGTGGAGCAGTGGAATAACCTTTCAATTGTAAATAAAAGTATAGACCGTTCAAAATCTAATCAATTATATATCCAGTTGAAACGTGATGTTTTAAACTTAGGTAAGATTTTTGAAAAATTAGAAAGAATTATTTTCCAGAAAGTCAACCTGTTTATCGAACAAAAAGAGAAGTGGAGTGAGATTGAAGCTAAATCAAAAGGTGCGGTGAATTTCTTTTTTACCGAAATCAGAGATAAAGTTTTCAATCCACTTAAAGATTTTTATTCGGAAATAAAAGGGGCGAAAAATTTAAAACAATATAATGAAGAACTCAGAAACTGGCTTGAAGATATTGAAGAGTACCTGAACAGTCTGAAAGAAATTTATTTGCTTGAAACTAAACTTCTGGATGAAAAAAACGATAAAGAAATTAGCATGAAAATTGCAAAAGTTCCGTCTCAGGTTCTCACTTTCCAATTATTCGAACAGGGAAAAACCATTTCAGAAATTGCTTTGGAAAGAGGTTTGGTAAAAGAAACGGTGATTGGTCACTTGGCAAAATTTGCAGAACAGGGTTTGCTGGATATTTCAAGAGTAATCACATCCGACAAAATCAAGACGTTCCAGGAAATATATCATAAAAATCCAAAAGAAAATCTTACCGATTGGAAAACTGCTTTACCCAATAATTTTGAGTTTAATGAAATCAGGATTCTGATAAATCATTTTACGTATCAAAAAGAGAAGAATACTATTTAATTTTTTTTTGGAATGTCATAAAGCTAAATCAGCACACACTTTATCATTCCGCAGGAATCTACACTGCTTTATTTTTTATTGTATTGAGATTGACTTCGTCGAACCACTTCGTTAGGTTTCCTACGGAATGATCTGTGTTAAAAACAAACATTCATCTTAATTTTAGAATAATCTTCGGTTCAATATTTTTCCAATAGTTTTTCCCACAACACACCAATCAATTCCATCAATTACAAAAAGTAACTAATGCAGTTTATTAGCTTTAAATTTGCTAATTCAAATTAATAGTAATGAAAAATTTTGATATATCCGTTCTTGATCTTGCTCCTGTAAAGCAGGGAAAGACCATCAACGATACCTTTCAGGACAGTTTGTCTTTAGCAAATCACACTGAAAATTTAGATTATAAAAGATTCTGGTTAGCTGAACATCACAATATGGAAAGCATCGCCAGTTCCGCAACTTCAGTTTTAATTGGTTTCATCGCCAACGGAACAAAGAAAATCAGAGTTGGTTCGGGAGGAATTATGCTTCCGAATCACAGTTCGCTTGTGATTGCTGAACAATTCGGAACGTTGGAATCACTTTTTCCAGGGAGAATTGACCTTGGTTTAGGAAGAGCTCCCGGAACGGATGGCTTGACTGCACAAGCTTTAGGTAGAAATCCTGCAGCAATCAATGAACAGTTTCCAAGACAGATCTTAGAATTGCAGAAATATTTTTCTAGCGAAAATTCAAATGCCTTGGTTCGTGCAATTCCTGGAGAAGGATTGGATATTCCGATGTATATTCTCGGATCGAGTACAGACAGCGCCTGGTTAGCCGCAGAATTAGGACTTCCATACGCTTTTGCTGGACATTTTGCTCCCGAACAGATGGATATGGCTTTCAAAATTTACAGAGAACATTTCGAGCCTTCAAAATATTCAGATAAACCTTATGTTTTGGCCTGTGTAAACGGAGTTGCCGCCGAAACTTCTGAAGAAGCTCATTTTCTTTCCACCACTTTGTTTCAGGCGTTTATCAATATCATCAGAAACGACAGAAAGCCTTTTCCGGTACCGATTGAGGATATGGATTCGGTATGGTCTGCAATGGAAAAATCCATGGTTTTACAGAAATTAAAGTTCAGTTTCATTGGAAATCAGGAAGAAATTGCTGAACAGATCAAAAACTTTCAGGAAAAATATCAGGTGGATGAATTGATGATTAATTCTCATATTTACGACCATCAGAAAAGACTGGAATCGTATGAGATTATAAGAAAAGCTACAGATGCTTTGATGAATTAACACATGAGTCACAAAGAATTTTTTATTTGCTGAAAATATTTTAGAGCACATTAGAGAAAAATCGAAGATTTTTAAAGTGAGTGTTTATTTTTTGCTTAGAAGGATTTTAAATGATTTACTTTTAACGTGAACAAGTATTTAATTTAAGTAGTGCACAATGAAAATCTTGATTTTCAAAACTTATGTGTTCTAAAATATTTTCAATAATTTAAGCTAAAAACTAATGTGACTAATGTGTGAAAATCTTTTGTGACTTTTGTGGTTAAAACAAACCGCTCTTATTAATTGTTGATGCTTATTTTATTGAGTATCTTTGCGAAAATTTAAAGTAAAAATGTCTGATATTAAATTAAATACTATTCCAGAGGCGATTGAAGACCTTAAAAATGGTAAAATAATCATAGTTGTAGACGATGAAGACAGAGAAAATGAAGGTGATTTTCTTTGTGCTGCAGAATTAACAACACCTGCATTGATCAACTTTATGGCAGTTCACGGAAGAGGCTTAATCTGTATGCCGCTTCCTGAAAAAAGATGCGATGAATTAGGTTTAGATGTAATGGTAAGCCGAAGCAGCGATCCTAAAGAAACTGCTTTTACAGTTTCGGTCGACCTTTTGGGTGACGGAACATCTACCGGAATTTCTGCCGGTGACAGAGCAAAAACAATTTTAGCTTTGATGGATGAAAAATCTAAACCGACAGATTTTATGCGTCCTGGTCATATTTTCCCGCTTCGTGCCAGAAAAGGTGGTGTTTTGAAAAGAGCGGGTCATACCGAAGCTGCAATTGATCTGACTTGTTTGGCAGGATTGAAAGAAGGTGGTGTAATTTGTGAAATTATGAATGAAGACGGTTCTATGTCCCGTTTGCCGGATCTACAGGTTTTTGCTCAGAAGCACGACATGAAAATTGTTTCTATCGAAGATTTGATTCATTATCAGCTTAAAAAAGGAAATCTAATTGAAAGAATAGAAGAAAGAAAGGTGAAAACAGCCTACGGAGATTTTGATTTCTGTGCTTTCAGAGAAACTTCGAACGATCAGATTCATTTTGCTTTAACGAAAGGAACTTGGACTGTTGATGAGCCGGTTTTGGTGAGGGTTCAGTCTTCAGATTCTTATTTTGACGTTTTAACGAGATTAAATAACGGCGAAAAACCTTTACTGGAGAAAGTAACCAATATGGTCAATGAAGCAGGGAAAGGTGCGATTATTTTCATCAACAATGTTTCAAATTCTGAGAATACTTTGAGAAAACTACAACAGTTTTTAAATTACCAGGACGGACAGCAAAAACATCCGACTGCAGCATTCAATTACAGAGATTACGGTATCGGAACGCAGATTCTGAAAAATTTAGGAATTAATAAATTCAGAGTAATCACTCAAAATCCTAACGTAAAACCTCAGGTTGGAGGTTATGATGTTGAGGTGACGGAGATGGTTCAGCTTTAATAATTACTAAACCTTCAAGGTTTCAAAAACCTTGAAGGTTTTATTTTTTTTAAGCCATTTTTATTTCGTCAAAATTTCTAAATCCGTTTAGAAAATCTTTAATATTCATTCTTTTCTTTCCTTCTAACTGAAGTTCTGACGGATAATAAATTCCGTCTTTCGTGTAGATTTTAAATTCGCTTTTAGAGATTTCTAAACTTCCGACTGAATGGTCATGATTTAAAATTTCAAATTTTCCATCATATATTTTTAACCCTTTTTCATCTTCTCCGATTTTCAAAGTCGTAAAAGCTGCGGGATAAGGTGACATTCCTAAGATAAACTGGTGAATTTCTCTTGAAGATTTTGTCCAGTCGATTTTAGTATCTTCTTTAAATATTTTATAAGCATTTTTTGGATGCTCAACTTCTGGTTGAGGTTTTTCAATGATTGAATTTTCAGCTAATCCATTCAAGGTTTTCACAACTAATTTTGAACCCATTTCCATTAATCTGTCGTGAAGTTGACCTGCATTTTCATCCCCCAAAACAGGAATTTCTTCCTGTAATAAAATATTTCCTTCGTCGATTTTTTCGTTGATGAAAAATGTTGTTGCACCCGTTTTTTCTTCTCCATTAATAACAGCATAGTTAATCGGAGCTGCACCTCTGTAATCAGGAAGCAGGGAAGCATGAAGATTGAAAGTTCCCATTTTTGGCATTTCAAATAAAACTTTTGGCATCATTCTGAAAGCAACAACTACAAAAACATCGGCCTCTAATTTTCTCAGTTCTTCTAAAAATTCGGGGTTTCTCAGTTTTTCAGGTTGGAAAACAGGAAGATTATTTTCAACAGCATAAACTTTTACGGGAGACTGATTGATTTTTTGTCCGCGCCCACTTGCTTTATCTGCAACGGTGACAACGCCTACAACTTCGTGATGGGATTGATGAATGGCTTCCAAAGAAGTCTTCGCAAACTCCGGGGTACCTAAAAAAACGACTTTCAATGATTTCATGATGCAAAGATAAAACTCTTGAGTTATAAGTTAGAAGATAAGAGTTGTGAATTTCATTACTCATTATTTATGTCAAGGCATAAGTACGGAAATTCAACATTTTTACTTTTCCGGAATCCAACAAGAAAATAAGGTTTTCTAGGATGTTTTCTTTTGTTTGAAACTGTAATTGAATTGAAATTTCTTCAATGGTTGCCGGATTTTTAGTTAAAACTTTAATGATTTCTGAAGAAATATTTTTACCGAAAATAGATTGCTTATTTTTTTCGCAAACCGTACATTGTCCGCAGTTTTTTGGCGTTTTTTCACCAAAGTAGGAGAGAATCAGCTTCATCTTACAATATTGATGGTCTTCAATATAAAACTTCATTTCTTCCCACTTCTGGATTTTATTTTTTTGAATATGCTCAAACAATTTCCAATAAGCTCCTCCGCTTGAGCGTTCATCTCTTGGTTTTAAAAATTTTACTGAAGCTAATGCGCCATCAATATATTCCAAATAATTTTTCTGCTGAAGTTCTTTTAGCCTTTCTTTAATGATATGAACGCTTACTCCAATTTTATCGCTTACTTTTTGTTCGCTGAACATTACTTTATGCGTTGTAATTCCTGAAATAGTTCTCAACATTAATTCAATGAAATAAGCGTCTTTTGAAGGGAGCTGATCGATTTCATCAGGTTTAATAAGAAGTTCGAGTGACGAAAGACTTTTGTTACTGTTGTGAAAAATAATTTCCTGGGTATGAAGAAAATTCAGAACATTTTTAATTTTTGCCATTGAAAGTTTTGTGAAACTCTGAATTCCTGATGTATTTAGTTGAAAAACTTTCTCGGGAAGCTCAAATTCAGCAACCTTAAATTTCGAATACAAATAACTGATAATTTTTAAAAATTCTGTTTTACTTGGAATTTGATTTCTTAAAATTTGATCAAAATTTGAAATTTCCTGCTGATTCCACAGCATGAATGCATAACTTTTTTTACCATCCCTTCCGGCACGGCCAATTTCCTGGTAATAATTTTCAATCGATTGGGAAGGGGAGAAGTGGATGACAAAACGTACATTATCTTTATCAATACCCATCCCAAAAGCGTTGGTGGAAATTAAAACATTTTGATTGCTGTTATTCCAAAAGTTCTGCCTCTCATTTTTTTCTTTGGTAGACAGTCCAGCATGGAAGTAATCAACATTCTCAATTTTTTTCCGGTGCAGAAATTCTGTGAGTAATTCAGCATCTTTACGGGTTCTTACATAGATAATTCCGGATTCTTTAGCATATTTAAGAATATTAAAAACCTTTTGATATTTGTCTGAAATTTCGTCTGAAAATATCTTAATATTATCTCTTTTGAAGCTTTTCTGAAAAATCTGAGGATTTTTGAGTTCCAGTTTGGTCTTAATTTCATTTAGAACTTTTGGAGTTGCCGTTGCCGTTAATGCAAGACATGGAATCTCAGGATTGTTTTTTCTGAAATCTTTAATATTCTGATAACTGGGTCTGAAATCTTGTCCCCATTCTGAAATACAGTGCGCTTCATCCACCGCAATAAATGACAACTGAATTTCTTCAATTTGTTGTAAAAAAAGCTTATTGGTCAATCGTTCAGGAGAAACGTATAATAATTTAGTTAAACCATCTTTGCATCGGTTATAGATTACTTCAGCATCAAACTCATCCAATTCCGAACTTAGATATTCTGCTTCAATTCCTCTGAATTTTAATTGGTTTACCTGATCTTTCATTAATGCTAAAAGCGGAGAAATGACGAGACAAGTTCCTTCCTGCAACAAAGATGGAAGTTGGTAACACAGTGATTTTCCTGCTCCTGTGGGAAGTAAAACCAGGGTGTCATTTCGTTTCATTACAGAATCAATAATCTGTTCCTGCGAATCTCTGAAATGATCGTACCCCCAAAAATGCTTTAGGGTTTTACTTTTTAAGTCTGTAAAATCTTGCGGAGAAATCATAGAGTAAATGTAATAAAAGTATTAAGACAAAAAAAGCCACGCAATGCGTGACTTTTAATTTATAATAAGAAATTTTATTATTTAGCTTCGAAGTAAACTCTTCTGTTTGCTCTGTTTTTCCATTCAGGACATTTAGTAGCAGGATCACACTCAGGATATTTAAGGTCTTTTTCACCTCTACCTACAGCATTTAATTTTGAAGAATCTACACCATTTTTGATCAGGTAGTTTTTTACACTGTTTGCTCTTCTTTCAGATAACTTTTGATTGTACTCATCAGATGCTCTTGTATCAGTTGCTCCGATTACAGTATAAGTACCGTTTGAAGAATTGATATAGTTTACAGCATTGTTAAGAATTGGGGTATTTGAAGATAAAATTCTATCAGAATTTAGATCAAACTCAATTCCTTCCATGTTTGTAACTGATTCTTTTACGGGTCCAGTTGGTTCAGTAGGAGTCAATGGACAACCTTGGTTTTCAACCGGTCCTGGAACTGTCACACATTTATCGTAAAGATCAATCACTCCATCTAAATCTGTGTCTAAAGCTACACCTGCACCGTCAACTCTTGCTCCAGCAGGAGTATCAAGTTGTCTGTCCCAATCGTCACAAACTCCGTCATTATCAGCATCTCCTTTTTTACAAACTTCAATATCCTGGTTTTTGTTGGCCAAAACATCAAGCTTGTAATAGATTTCCTGCAACGGATCGTGCCACATCAAGTGAGATTCGTGTTTTCCTAATTTTAGGGACAAACCAACTGTAGCATTGAAGAAGTTATCTGAAACCTGCTCTTCACGTTGGTTGATTGCACTGTATTGTGCTCCTCCGCCGTCAAATTCATCATCACCTGTGTAAACATACATTAATCTTGTTTCAAGATCTAATCTGCTGTTTACTTTAAATTTAACTCCTGCTCCTGCTTGTCCGAAGAATGATCCAAATTTAAAAGGTTTAATTTCGGTCATCAGTCTTTGTCCTGTAGCGTCTTTTTGGTAGGCTCTGTAGGCGAGTGTACCGATACCAGCGTAACCATGTAATGCCCATCTGTAAGTAGATTTGTTATCCACTCTTCTCAACAGATTTGAGAAATTGAGGTCTCCTAAAATTGATATTGCATCATATTGTGTTCTTGCACCAACTTTGCTTAAATCAGCCGGAGCAGCATCTTTTGTATTAAACCATCCTTGTCTGGTTTCTCCTCTGTCATACTGTAAATTAATTCCGAAAGCATGAGTAATTGCTTTATCAATACTTACATAAGCGGAATAGCCAAACAGGTTTTTACCATTACCATTTTTTATAGATGTCAAATCAGCCGACTGCATCAACGGAACACCTGCTCCAAATGAAACTGCCCAATCATTAAATCTTTTTGATTTTTGAGTAAATGGAGAGATATTGGCAGAGCCGGAAGAAAAAGTATTTGGATATTCGTTTGTAGAAGCTACCGCTATTGAATCTTGTGCATAGCTCACTGTAGGTACAGCCAATGCTAAGGCAACAATTGCTAAACTTAATTTCATAGTGTATTTTTTTATTTGTTATTAAATGAATTTTTGGTTGTGCAGATTATTAATTAATAGGACAACCGTTATTATCTGGAGAACCTGGAACTGTAACACATTTGTCATAAAGATCTATTACGCCGTCAAGATCCATATCCAAAGCTACACCAGCACCATCAACTCTAGCTCCAGCCGGAGTATTAAGCTCTCTGTCCCAATCATCACAAACGCCATCATTGTCATTATCACCTTTTTCACAAACAACCAATTCATTGGTGGTATTGTCTAGTACATTGGCTCTGTAATAAACTTCCTGCAAAGGATCATGCCATGCAAGATGAGACATATGTTTCCCTAATTTAAATGATACACCTAAATTAACGGTAAGCATATTATCTGATCTCTTATCGTTGATCATGTTATATTTGGAGTTTGTACTTGTAGGATCATAATCATGCGGATCTGCATTTCCTCCACCATCAAATTCATCATCTCCGCTGATGATATACATTGCTCGTGCTTCAATGTCAATAAGTCTTGATACTTTGTATTTAAGACCAGCTCCCATTTGAAAGTAAAATGAGTTGATATCCAATTTCTGATCAATGAACAAAGGTATACGTTTAGGTGAATTGCTCCATCTAAATTCGTCATTGTCGTGTAAAGAAGTATTGAAATTCATCAGACCGATTCCACCGTAGCCATGAAAAGCCCATCTGTAGCTGGAATAATTGTCGACTCTTCTCAAAAGATTTGAAAGATTAATATCTCCCAAAACGGCAATCTGGTTGTATTTTGTTTTTGCAGTTCCTACACCAGCAAGCTGTCCACGTGCACCATCCTGCATTCCTTTTTGATTCGTCTCACCTCTCTGGTACACAATGCTGATTCCGAATGTGTGAGATATCTGTTTGTCAATGCTTACGTAACTGTTGTATCCCCAATTGATCTTTTTATCATAAAATGATGTAAGATCCGAATTCATCATAAACGCTGCACCTCCTCCAACGGAGATAGACCAATCGTTAAATCGCCTGGCTTTGTTATCAAACTTTTGAATATTTGCAGAGCCAGAAGAAAACGTATTGGGATATTCGTTTGTAGAGTTTACCGAAATACTGTCCTGAGCATAAGTAGCAATGGGCAAAACGGCCAATAATAATAAACCTAATTTCATACAATATGTTTTATTTGTTGTTTTTATAAAATAAAATCTCTCAATAATATCTGAGAAAATTCTCTTTCAAAAAGATGTTTCTTATGGGGAATTTCTAATCTTTCTGATTTGAATTTTAACTCATCATACCTCACTATATCAATGTCTATAATTCTATCTGTGTAAACTTTTGAGATTGTAGAGTCTGTAAGCCGTCCCATATCAATCTCTATTTTTTTCACGTAATCAAGCAGTTGGATTGGTGATTGGTGAGTAGATATTAATGTTGCAATATTACAAAAAATATTAGAACTGGCAAATTCTACGGCTTCAGATATTAAATATTCACTTTTTTTTAATATAGAACAGGTCTCACTAATTTTATTTAATGCGATATCAATGTTTTTTTTTTGATCACCAATGTTACTTCCGAGTAACAAAACCACTGTATGTTGCGACATATAAGAAAAATGATTGTTTATGAAGAGTTTCTTTAAAAATGTATTAGCAAATATAGTCGCTATTGTACTATTATGCTTCGTGTTTTTCTTCTTTTTTATTATAATGATTGCTGTGGGCTCTATAAGTGGTGAGAAATCTGTTTCAGTAAAAAAGAATTCTGTTTTAACTATTAATCTCAATACTGCTATCATCGACAGTCCTACTGAAGAGCAACAGAGTATATTTAATATGAAAAAGAAAAGCAGCATTCTTATTTATGATGCTGTGGAAGCTATCCATAAAGCCAAAGAAGATGATAATATCAAGGGAATCAGTATTGAGGTAGATAATTTCAGTGCAGGTACTACCCAGATTGATGATTTAAGAAATGCGATTGAAGATTTCAAGAAAAGCGGAAAATTTGTCTACGCTTACGGAAATTCGGTTTCTCAGGCTTCTTATTATTTGGGTTCAGTTGCTGATCAATATTATTTGAATCCGTCAGGTGGGATTGAATTAAAAGGTTTGGCTACAGAAGTTACTTTCTTTAAAGATTTTGCTGAAAAGTACGGGATCGGAATTGAAGTGATCCGTCACGGAAAATTCAAATCTGCGGTAGAGCCGTTTTTAAGAAATGATATTTCACCCGAAAACCAGGAGCAGCTAAGTACTTTATTAAATGATATTTGGGGAAATACATCTTCAAAGATGGCTGCTTCAAGAAAAATGAAAGCTGATGAGTTTAAAACTGTTGTGGATAGTTTGTACGGAATGATTCCTGATTTAAGCTTAAAATATAAATTAGCCGATAAACTGATTCAGAAAACAGAGTACGATCAAATTATCAGAGCAAAACTAAATCTGAAAGCTGATGATAAATTAAACAGAGTTTCTTTGCATAAATATATTGATTCGTTTACAGATAAAGAAAAATCTGGTGACAGAGTAGCTGTTTTATACGCTTCAGGTTCTATCAATAATGGTGATGAGTACAACGAAATTTATTCTGAAAAATATATTAAATACATCAAAGATCTTCAGGAAGACAATAAAGTGAAAGCCGTAGTTTTAAGAATTAATTCTCCGGGTGGAAGTGCAAATGCTTCTGATGAGATTCTTTTTGAGCTTCAACAGTTGAAAAAGAAGAAACCTTTGGTTGTTTCATTTGGTGATTACGCTGCTTCAGGTGGATATTATATAGCAATGGGAGCAGATAAAATTTATTCTGAACCTAATACTTTGACGGGATCAATCGGTGTTTTTGGGGTAATGCCTTACTTTAAAGATATTGCCAATAAAAATGGTGTTCGTTCTGATATTGTGGCGACCAATGCCAATTCAGCATACTATTCTTCATTGCACGGTCTTACACCTTACGGAGTGAATGTAATGACGAGAAGTGTGGAAGGAACTTACAAAAGATTCGTTCATTTTGTAACTCAAAACAGAAAGAAAACTTTTGAAGAAATCGATAATGTGGGTGGAGGAAGAGTCTGGAGTGGAGTTCGCGCAAAAGAGATCGGTCTGGTTGATGAATTGGGAACTTTAAATGATGCTGTAAAATTTGCAGCGCAGAAAGCAAACTTAAAATCTTACAGTGTGGCTTCTTATCCTAAAAAAATGACGGCTTTTGAGCAGATCTTTGAAGACTTAAATGAAGATGATATTTCTGCAAGAGTAATTAAAAATAAAATTGGTAAAGCCAACTATGAAATCTTAGAACAGCTTACCGATGAAAAACTGAAATCTGAGGTGAAAATGGAAATGCCTTATAAAATTAAGATTAACTAAATTAATATTGTTCATAAAAAATCCCGATTTGAAATTATCAAATCGGGATTTTATTTTTAGTGAATGTTTCTATTTTTTAGTAACCATTCGGTAGATTGCTAAAAGTAAAACTGATCCTCCGATTGCAACAAGAAAGCTGGAAAAGTTAAATCCTGTTACATCTACTCCAAAGATCATAGAACCAAGCCATCCTCCCAACATTGCACCTAAAATACCAATGATGATTGTTATTACCCAGCCTCCAGGATCTTTTCCAGGGTGTAAAGCTTTTGCAATTGCTCCTGCGATAAGTCCGAAGATAATCCATGTTAAAATTCCCATAGTCTACAATTTTAATGTTAATAATTTGATTGATTTGTTATATTCAAAAGAAGAATTACCTCTTTTTGAAAAATGAATCTACAAACTCTGTACCATTAAAAAGCTGAAGGTCCTGCATCTTTTCGCCAACACCAATATATTTTACCGGAATCTGAAATTGGTCTGAAATTCCTATTACTACACCTCCTTTTGCTGTTCCGTCTAATTTTGTTACTGCTAAAGCATTTACTTCTGTTGCTGCTGTAAACTGTTTTGCCTGTTCAAAAGCATTCTGACCTGTAGAGCCGTCAAGAACCAGTAAAATCTCATGTGGAGCATCAGGAATTACCTTTTGCATCACTCTTTTGATTTTAGAAAGCTCATTCATTAAATTAATCTTATTGTGAAGTCTTCCTGCAGTATCAATGATTACAACATCTGCATCTTGAGCTACCGCACTTTGTACGGTATCAAAAGCAACGGAGGCAGGATCTGAACCCATTTCCTGTTTTACAATCGGTACACCCACTCTTTCGCTCCAGATAACCAATTGATCGACAGCAGCAGCTCTGAATGTATCTGCCGCACCTAAAACTACTTTTTTTCCTTCAGATTTAAACTGATGAGCCAGCTTTCCGATTGTGGTGGTTTTTCCTACGCCGTTTACACCGACAACCATAATTACGTATGGTTTTTTTGAAGTATCAATATTGCCGCTTCCAGAATGAGGGTTTTCTAAGAGAAGTCCTGAAATTTCTTCACGTAGAATCTGGTCTAGTTCATTTACGCCGACATATTTGTTTCTTGAAACACGTTCTTCAATTCTCTCGATGATTTTAATAGTGGTAGAAGCGCCTACATCAGAAGCGATAAGTATTTCTTCTAAGTTGTCCAGAACTTCGTCATCTACTTTGCTTTTGCCGACTACGGCTTTCGTCATTTTTTCAAAAAAACCCTGATTAGATTTTTCCAATCCTTTATCTAAAGTTTCTTTTTCTTCTTTTTTAAAAATATTTTTAAACCAACTCATTGTATGAATTATGGAATTTATTGTTACTGATGGAAGCTGGGTGTTTGAAGTTTGATGTTAGTAACTTCCAGCCAGATTGAAAGCAAAGATAACAAAAAAACTACCCAAAAAATGAGTAGTTTTTATATTGTAAATAAAGTAACTGATTATTTTTTCAAATAACCGTCAACTTCGTCTGCATTCATTACTTTTTCTTCGAAAACGTAAGCACCTGATTTAGATGACTTCACCATTTTCACAACTTTAGTCATTTTTTTTGACTGTCCGCTTTGTAGGGTTGCTACTACTTTCTTTGCCATGGTAAATTATATTTATAAATTACTTGATTTCTTTGTGAAGGGTAGATCTCTTAAGAACCGGATTGTATTTTTTCAATTCCAATCTTTCTGTAGTGTTCTTTTTATTTTTTGTAGAAATGTATCTAGACATTCCCGGCATACCGCTTTCTTTGTGCTCTGTGCATTCAAGAATTACTTGAACTCTATTTCCTTTTTTTGCCATGATTTAGTTCTTTTTAATCAATCCTTCTCTGATGCCTCTTTCGATAGCTTCTTCGATTCCAATCTTGTTAATGATTCTCAATCCATGAGCTGATACTTTCAAAGTAACGTGCTTATCTTGCTCTGGAAGGTAAAATTTCTTTTCCAATAAGTTAATTTCAAAACGACGCTTCGTTTTGTTATTAGCGTGGGAAACGTTGTTACCAACCATTGCACGCTTTCCTGTTATCTGGCAAATTCTTGACATATCTCGATGTTCTTATTTGTATAATATTTGAGGTTGCAAAATAACAAATAAATTTTTAGACAGACAAGTTTTATGCAAAGTTTTTATAATAAATATTTGTCATTTATTTTTACTTTGAAATCATTTGAATGTAATAACTGCTTGATAGAGCGGTTTTAATATTATTTCTAAAATAACATCAACGGTGAAAATTAAGATTTTAAATATTTAAAATTATGCCTTCTTTTTTTGCATCTTATCCTGAAATCTCTTAATTAAAAAATAAAACAAAAGAAATCCTAAAGCAAATATAGAAACTCTGGATAGGAAATCTCCGGCTCTTACATAAAACGTCTCACCTTCATACAGATGTACTTTTGCGAATAAAGCAGTTTGGTCGCCATAGAACGTATCTTCCAAAATCTCACCTTTTGCATTGATATGCGCAGAAATTCCGCTATTTGCAGAGCGTACGATTTCTCTTCTGGTTTCAATAGCTCTCATTTTGGCATAAGATAAAAGCTGTTTGTGACCTTCTGTAACGCCCCACCAGGAATCATTGGTCATAATTCCTAGAAAATTGGCACCTTTTTTTACATAATCTGTTACAAATTCTCCATAAATACTTTCATAGCAAATAATAGGAGCAATTTTTCCTTTATTAAAAGGGTTTGAAAAAGCGACACGTTCTTTATCTGTTCCCAATGAAGCGACAGTTCCGCCTAAATTAATCATCGCATCACCCAAAAGTGGCTTTAAAACATTCATGTAAGGGAAAATTTCAACTCCCGGAACCAATTTTCCTTTGTGGTAAACTTCAACTTTCTGATTCGGGATAATCTGAACTGCAGAATTGTAATTTTCAACCCAAACTCTGTCGTTGATCTGATAAGCATCTCTCGGCAAATTATTTTCATCTAAAAAAAAGCGATGTGATGAAATTCCTGTCACAAATGTAGATCCGGGATGTTTGGTGAGAAATCCTTTCACGTTATTTAATAACTCACTCTTTTCAAAAGCTGTTTCAGAGATTGAACCTCTTCCCGGAATTGCGGTTTCGGGAGCAATATAATAATCAATTTTTCCTTTTGTATTATTTTCTGCTAAAGCGAGAAGCTCATTCTGAATGGTGATGCTGTCTTTAGAATATTTTTCACCATAAGGATCAAGATCGGGTTGCAGCATTAAAACGCTCACTTCACCAATTGGTTTTTCATTAAATTGATTATATTTTATTAACGAAATAATCATCGGTAAACCAATTAAAAGCACCGTTGCAGAAATATTTATTATTAAATCTTTTCTTTTTCTTCCAGCCTGCCAAATTCTGATGGTGTAGAATATCAATAAATTTACAAGCAAAATCCAGAAGCTTCCACCTGTTGAGCCCAAAGTATCATACCATTGAATAAGTTTAGGATAATCTGAAAAAGAATTTCCAAGATTCAGCCAGGGCCAGGTAAGCTGCCAGTTCAAATGAAATTTTTCAAAACCCATCCATATTGCCACCAAAAAAGCCATTCCCCAATACGTTCCCTGCGCATTTTTATACCAATGATAACATTGAAAAACCAGTGAATACAAGAAAGAATTAACCAAAACCGGAAATAAAACTGCCATCATCGAATGACTCCCGTCCGGATTTTTTGAACCGTACAGCCAACCTGTCGTTACAACATTCCAGATTACGAAACATAGATAAGAAAGTCCGAAAACAACCCAGCTTTTTCTGTTGTATTTTGAAAATTTAGACACATCATGTTCCATGATTAAAAGAGGAACCAATGCAAAAAATATAAAAAACGGAATTCCGTATGTCGGCCAGGAAACCGAAAGCAGCATCGCTGAAATGAGCGTAAGTAAAACGTATTTCATTAAATTAATTTAACACACAAATTTAATGTTTTTGAAATGAATAACTTTGCAATTGATGTTAAAGAAATTTTATAAAATTATTATCGTTCCTTACACCTTGTTTTTGCTCTATCTCATGTTTTTCGGGATGGGAAGAACTCAGACGGAGAATAATTTATTGACAATAAAACCTGTATTTTCTACGATTAATTTCATTATAGGAAGTATTTCCTGGGAAGAGATTATGATTATTGTTGTTGGAAATGTTGTAATGTTTATTCCTTTCGGATTTTTGGGATGGATTTTTTCTGAGCTTAAAGATTTAAAAAGCTTACTTTTTAATTTTATTTCGGCAATCACAATCATTGAAGCACTTCAGTATTTTACAAGAATGGGGATTTTTGAAGTAGATGATATTATTCTGAATACTTTTGGCATTTTTCTTGGATTTTTGCTCCGGAAATTTATAGAAAAGAGCTTCCCAAACCTAGTGATTTAATTCCATATCTTTCAATCCCCAATCCTGAATAACATTAATGACAGAAATGAAAGATTCTCCATATTCTGTAAGACTGTATTCAACGCGTGGCGGGATTTCGGCAAAAATTTTTCTTTCAATAATAAAATCTTCCTCCAATTCTCTTAATTGATTGATCAGCATCTGTTTACTGATCATCGGAATTGCCTTTTGAAGCAAGCTTAAACGATTTACATTTTTGCTGATACCATACAAGATCACCGTTTTCCATTTTCCTCCTACCTTGTTATAAAAATGTGTAACGGGACAATTATGAGGATTGAAATTCTTTTATTTTCCATTGGTCTTAAAAAATGTACTAAGTGTAAATTTTTATCTTAATAACAATTATCAGACAAAAATATTACTTTTGAAATAATTAAAAACAATTTAAAAGATGGATAACAAAGGATTATTATTAGAAGAAATTAAAAAAGACGCATTAGGCGATTGGAAAAGCATTGTTGTTGAAGTTCGTCCAAGCGCATTCAAAAACGAAGATGGAAGTTTAAAACCATTTTATTTAACAAGATCATTCAGTTTTTTACCGGAAGATCAATTTACGTTGGAAATTATCAATTATGCAGATGCTTTCGGAAAGATTCCTTTGGTGAAAATGCTGATAAAAGGTAGAATGGAATTTCAGGGTGATTATCCAATTGCTGAAGGCGCGCAAAAAGTAGATTTTACTGCGGACCATAGTTATGAAGTAACTCCATTGATTCAAAATTTTGCAGATGTATTGAATAACCTGGCAAAAGATGGATTCGATCAATGGGAAATTGGGAAATCACAAGATATTCTAAAGAAAAAATTTCTTCCTTTTGGTTTAAATGAGGGAGATGTTTTCAAAGAATACGATTTGATTTATCTGTACAAAGACATGATGTTTTGGGGAGCGAGAAACATCGATGGAAGAGGTTTTGATACAGAAGAAAACCGTCCTACAAACTTGCAGATTCCGATGATCAGGAAATAAAACAAAGATTTTTTTAGAGAAAAACCATTAAGGTTCTATTATAAAGTTGAGAAAAGTTGAGTTTTCGTAAGCGAATTTAAAGCTTAAAAAATATTGAAGATATTTTCTTAATCATCTTAACTCTTTAATAAAACCTTAATGGTTTAAATTTATCCGTTCAGTTCCTTTGCACGTTTTTCAGCATTTAAAATTCCTTTTTGAAGAATTTCTTTGAAGTTATTTTCATCAAAAGTTCTCAGTGCGGCTTCAGTAGTTCCGCCTTTTGAAGCAACATCTTTGATGAGTTCTTCAAGGTTTTTTTCGGAATTATTAATCAGATGATAAGCGCCCAACATCGTCTGCTTTACAAAAAGTTTAGAAAGATTTTCTTCAATTCCCATTTCTGTTCCGGCTTTAATCATTGCATCAACGATGTAATAAAAATATGCTGGTCCGCTTCCTGAAAGCGCAGTAACGCCGTCTAATAATTCTTCATTTTCCAGATAAACAGATCTTCCGGTGCTGTTGAGAAGTCGCTCAATATTCATTAATTCATTGAATGCAGTTCCTTCTGCAGAAGTATAGCCTGTAATTCCCATTCCTAAAAGAGTAGGAGAGTTGGGCATTGCGCGCACAACCAATTTATGATTTAGTAATTTTTGAATTTTCTCAATTTTAATTCCTGCCATAATCGACAAAATCATCTGATTTTGTTTTAAAGAAAACTGAAAACTCTCAGCCGCTTTTTGAAAATCCTGCGGTTTTACAGCGATGATAATTAGATCAGCATCCAGTTCTCTCACTTCATCAAATATTGAAATTTTAGATTTTGGAAATTCTTCTGAAATTTTCTGAATTTTAGACTGATTTCTTGTAATAAGATGAAGGTTTTCAGGCTTTATCAGTTCATATTTCAGAAATGATTTTGAAAAAGATAAGCCCATGTTTCCGGCTCCAATGATGGCAATTTTCATATTTGTGTTGTTTTATTTATTCAATTATATATTTTCTGAAAACGACAGAGTAATTATCATTAAAATTAAGTCAATATGATTTTTTATAATTTTCTTGAATTCTTTATCAGAATAAGTTTTTTCGGCCATAATTATTTTAGAAATATAAAACTAAAATAAACTATTCTGTTAAAACAAATGATAGAATTGTTTTAAATAGAAATTAAATTTACTTTATCTGAAAAAAATATAATTTTAAAGAATATTCACCTCTCTCTCCAACTCAATCGCAAACTTCTCTTTCACAGAATCAATAATCATCGTGGAAAAATCAAAAATTTCCTTTCCTGTTGCGTTTCCTGTTGCATTAACAATTACTAAAGCCTGTAATTGATGCGAAGCAACGTTTCCGATTTGTTTTCCTTTCCAGCCACATTGTTCGATCAGCCATCCTGCAGGAACTTTTACAAATTCACCATTCGGATAGCCCTGAATATTAGGAAATTGTTTTTTTAAATTTTCAAATTGAATTAAAGGAATTGTAGGGTTTTTAAAGAAACTTCCGGCGTTCCCGATTTTTTTTGGATCGGGAAGTTTGCTTTGTCGGATATTAATAACAGCTTTCGAAATATCCTGAATGGCAGGATTTTTTATCCCTAAATTTTCCAGTTCAGATTGTATGGCGCCGTATTCTGTTTTCATTGAATGGTTTTTGGTTGTCAGTTTAAAACGAACTTCCAAAATCACATATTTTCCTTTTCCTTCCTGCTTAAAAATAGAATCTCTGTATCCGAATCTGCATTTTTCAAGATCAAAAGTTTCTACTTCAAGTGTTTCAAGGTTTAGAACTTTACAATCCACAAAAATATCTTTAATCTCCGTTCCGTAAGCTCCGATATTCTGCATCGGCGAAGTTCCCACGTTCCCGGGAATTAATGAAAGATTTTCTAAACCTCCATAATTTTTATTCAAGCAAAATAGCACGAATTCATGCCAGTTTTCTCCTGCTTTTGCAGTGACTAAAACTTCATTTTCATTTAAAATCTCTTCAGAAATTCCTTTTAAATTTAATTTGATCGCTAATCCGTCAAAATCCTGGGTAAACAGGAGATTACTTCCGCCTCCGATAAAAATGAGTGGGAGAGATTTAGTGTTTGGGGATTTTAGGGTTTCAATTAATTCGTCAACAGAATTTACCTCAATGAAATATTTTGCTTTTGCTTCTACACCAAAAGTATTGAAAGGTTTTAATGAAAAATTTTCCTGCATTGGATTCTCTGTGAATTTGAATTATTTATTGATATTCTTTAGGAAGAATCTTTAAAATTTGCTGTTTGAAATTCGCAAATTGTCTGTAATGAATATCATTTTGTGCATTAACGTAAACGTGAGATTTTTTATTGGTTTTAATCTGAAAACTCTCATCAATTCCGTCAATCGGCTGAATGCTTGGTGAACTTTCGATACGGTCTAAATTCTTAATTTTAAAAGAAGAAATAATGTTTTTCCAATCTTCAGGTTTTATTGCAGCATGCCATTCTTTGTGATTTTTCGTTAAGGTTTCGCCAGTTTCGAAATGAATAGAATCCTTTGTTGCTTTCACGACTCTGTAATATCCCGATTGACCGCCAATATCTGATAAGCCAATTGAAATAATTTCTTCAGTTTTAGAATCTGAATTTTTATCCGCAGTTTTTTCACTGCACGAAAAGAAAATCAGCAGTAAAAACATTGAAAAAAAGATTTTCAAACCATTCATTCTACTGCCGATTTAGTGAGATTAAAGATTGAACTCTAATTTATATTTTTCAAGCGCATTCTTCAGAATTTCTGCGCTTTTTCTTAAATCTTCTTCTTTCAGAACGTAAGCAATTCTTACTTGTTTTTTTCCTAATTCAGGATTGCTGTAGAATCCTCCTGCAGGAGCAACCATGATGGTTTCGTTATTTAAAGTATATTTTTCAAGAAGCCATTGTGCAAACTTTTCAGTATCATCTACAGGAAGTTCGGCAACACAATAAAATGCACCTTTTGGTTTCGGGCAGATAACTCCGGGAATTGAATTCAGCAAATCAACCAAAACATTTCTTCTGAGTGTGTATTCTTCTCTTACAGCTCTGATGTAAGCTCCATCATTCTGGTGAGCTGCAGTTGCAGCAATCTGTCCCAATAAAACAGGACTTAATCTTGCCTGAGCAAAAAGCATTGCGGCATCATGAATTTTTTTCGAACGGGTAATTAAACATCCTATTCTTACGCCACACATTGAATAACGCTTAGATTCTGAATCGATAATAATACAGTTTTCTGCTAATTCAGGAAAAGCAAGCATAGAAATCTGCTGTTTTCCGTCATACACATATTCTCTGTAAACTTCGTCAGAAATGATAACGATATCATATTTTATGGCAATTTCTGCTAATTTTTGAAGTTCTTCACGGGTGTAAAGATAACCCGTAGGATTTCCGGGATTGCAGATAACAATTGCTCTGGTTTTAGCGGTAATTTTATTTTCAAATTCTTCGATCGGAGGAAGAGCAAAACCAGTGTCAATAGAAGAAGGAATGGCTACTACATTTACATTAAATGTACTCGTAAAACCATTGTAATTAGCATAATATGGTTCGGGAATAATTACCTCATCACCATCATCACAAAGCGTAGAAATAGCAAAATTTAAAGCTTCTGAGCCACCATTGGTAACGATGAAATTATCTGGCGTAAGATCTGTGAAATCTAGAGAATGATAATATTCTGTCAGTGCTTTTCGGTATTCAATATTTCCTTCTGAAAGAGCATATTCTAAAACTTTTAAATCAATGTTTTTTAAAGCATTGAGAGCGGTTTCGGGAGTTTCAATATCCGGCTGACCGATGTTTAAATGATATACTTTTGTACCTCTCTGTTTAGCTTGTAAAGCAAAAGGAACAAGTTTTCTTACCGGTGAAGGCGGCATCTGCTGCGCTCTGTTTGAAATATTTGGCATTATCTAAAAATTTGTATGTACAAAAATAGCAAAATATTTCAGCACACCTCAAAATTTCACTAAAGGTTATCATATATTATGTATTGCATTTTGATTATTAAATCTGTGTTAATAATTCTAAAATTTAGATCATTTTAATTGTTCAATTGCTTATGTATTGGGTATATTATGTTAATAGCTAAGTTTTTCTTAAAAATAATTTAAAAATAATATTGTGGTTTTGTATTTAATTCATAGTTTTACACCTTACTAATAAAAATTATTTATGAAAAGAAAACAACCAGCTCTCATGCTGGGTGCGCTGGGAATTCTTACCAGTTCGCTTGCATTTGCACAAAATTATCAGACAATGCCAATTGCTTCAGGCTTTAATGCTGATGTGATTGCTAATGGTGTAGGATCTTCATCTGTTACAACGAACAACGATGTAGATGGTGTTTCTTACGCATTTGTTGCCAGAGATTTTCAATTGACTGCAACAAGCACCCCCATTACTTATGGTATTCCTGTTAATGGAATTATTAATTCTGCTATAAATACCACTCCTGGATTGAGTTATCAACTTGCAAGTTTAAGTGCAAATAATTCTTTGAGATTAGCTGCAATAAATGACGCAGGAACCTTAACTTTTACAACACCTAAAGCTGCAACAAAACTTTATATGCTTGCTGTTACAGGTAGTGGAACATCTACGGTAAATGTGGTTGTGAATTTTTCAGATGCCACTTCGCAGACATTTTCAGGAATCAGTATTGCAGATTGGTACACAGGTACTAACATTGCTATTCAAGGTATCGGAAGAATTAAAAAGCCAGGTGTAACTCCAGCAACAGGCGACGATGTACCATCTCCTGAAGGAGGAACAAATCCAAGGCTATATCAGTTTGAATTAACAATTGATGCGGCAAATCAAACGAAAACAATACAAAGTGTTACAGTCACAAAAGCAAGTGGCGCAGGTCTTCCAAATATTTTTGCATTCTCTGCAGATGCTTATTCTACTTGTATGCCTCCGGTATTACAAGCTGCTACTAATATTACGGCAAATGGTGTAACTCTTAACTGGGCCGCATCATCAAGTTCGCAAGCAGCAACTTATGGAGTTTATTATAGTACAAGCTCAACTGCTCCAACTTCTACAACAGCTCCTGTTTTAAATAATATTGCTGGGATAACAACTCCTGTTGGAAGCTTACAGGCTAATACAACTTATTATTATTGGGTAAGAACAAACTGTGGTGGTGCAACTGCTCAGAGTGTTTGGTCTTTTGCCGGGACTTTTAAAACCGCTTGTGGACCAATGACATCATTGTCTGAGAATTTTGATTCTTATGCTGCAACAACTACATTACCAGATTGTTGGGTTAGGAATTTTGTAAATGGTACAATGTCAATAAGTTCGACTACACCTGCATCGGGAACACGAAATCTTTATCAGACTAATACTGCTACACAAACACCAAGTACAGTTGTTTTACCAGAATTCAGTAACATTAATGCAGGTACTCACTGGCTAAAATTAAAAGCAAGAGTAAGTGCTGCAACCGGAACATTGAATGTTGGATACGTAACAAATCCTACGGATCCAAGTACTTTTGTTTTGCTTCAGGCTTTAAGCATTACTAATGTAAATTATACAAGTACAAATCCTGAATATACAGTAATTGTACCTGCTACAGTTCCTGCAAACGCAAGATTAGCAGTACGTAACACTGCCGATGGAAAAGGTTATTATTGGGATGATGTAGTTTGGGAGGCGGCTCCTTCATGTTTTCCGCCAACAGCTGTATCAACTTCTGCTGTTACTGCAAATAATGTTACTGTTTCATGGACTGCTCCAACTTCGGCTCCAGCAAACGGGTATGAATATTATTATTCAACAACAAATACAGCTCCTGTAGGCACAACAACGATTTCAGGTAGTTCTGCTGCAGGAAGTGTCTCAACAGTTGTTCCTGGATTAAATGCTGCTACAACTTACTATCTATGGATACGTTCTTCATGTGGAGCAACAAATAAAAGTACGTGGTCTTATGTAGGTTCATTTACTACTTTATGTGCTGCAATAGTTCCATCTTATACTAATGATTTCAGTACTATTCCAGGTAATTGCTGGACAAATAATCAAACAGGTGGTACACCAGCAACGGGTCCAACTGGAACAACAACTAGTCCACTTTGGGTATCCGGAGGTTTCTTAAATGTTGGAAGCGCTAACTCTATGAGAATAAATCTTTATGATATTAACAGAACTGGCTGGTTAAAGACTGCTGCCTTTAATTTATCAGCTGGAGGTTACAGAGTTAAATTTGATTATGGTGTAACAGCTTATAACGCCACAGGAGCTTCAGCAATGGGATCTGATGATAATGTTCAATTCCTGGTTTCAAACGATGGAGGTACTACTTGGACATCACTTCAAACTTGGAATGCTGCCAATACGCCTTCAAATACATCAACAGTATATTCATATGATTTAGTAGGATATAATAATGCTAATACCATTTTTGCATTCTATGGTACAGATGGAACAGTAAATGATACTCAGGATTATGATTTCCATATCGATAACTTTACTGTAGAAGCTGCTAATTTGAGTACTTCAGAATCTACTGTTAAGAACAACAATATTAAGGTTTATCCAAATCCTTTTACAGACGTAATTAATATTTCTGAAACTAAAGATTTGAAAACTGTGAAAATCTTCGATTTTAATGGAAGAGTATTAAAAACAATTGAAAATCCTACCAAGGAAATCAATTTGCACTCATTGAATTCCGGACTGTATTTGATTACAATGTATTTCAAAGACGGTTCTCAAAATACCGTGAAAGCCATCAAAAAGTAAACTATTTTTGAATTATTTTTTTATAAGCAGCTCTACATCTTTTTGTAGGGCTGTTTTTATTTTATTTAAAATTTAAGTTTAACCGAAACCATTTATTTTTAAATTTGTTAAAAATTATAACAATGCAAATTCCCGCAACAATCGTAGAAGACTATTTCTCACAAATTCCCGAAGAAAGACAGGAGGTTTTCAAAAAAATGTTTGATACCATCACAGATAATTTACCGACCGGTTTCGAAAAAGGGATCAGTTACGGAATGGTTGGTTGGCAAGTTCCTTTAGAGAAATATCCCAATGGTTATCATTGTACACCAGGTTTGGCGTTGCCTTTTATGAGCTTGGCTTCACAGAAGAATTTTATCGCTTTATATCATATGGGAATGTATGCAAAACCTGAGCTTTTAGATTGGTTCGTTGCTGAATATCCAAAGTATTCAAAAAGAAAACTGGATATGGGAAAATCTTGTGTGCGTTTCAAAAAAATGGATGAAATACCTTTTGAACTGATTGCCGAACTGAGTAAAAAAATGACTGTTGATGAATGGATTGATATTTATGAAACCAATTTTAAAAAGAAATAATTTTTTCAACCTGATAATAGTTTTTATTTTTCTGATTGTATTTTCAGGATGTAAAAATTCAATTTCATCAGGTTTAAAAAATGGAGATTTGTTGTTTGTTACTGCAAAAGAAACAGGCTTATCCGGAGCAATTAATAATGTAACCCAAAAACAAAAAAATGCATCTTTCGATCATATCGGAATTTTACAGAAAGATAAAAACGGAACATTCGTTCTTCATGCAGCTCCGAAAGGAGGTTCTCAAAAACAAAATTTGCATGATTTTTTAAAAGATCAAGCTGATGACGGACAAAAAGTTGTGTTGTATCGCCTGAAACCTGAATTTCAGAAAAATATCCCCGATGCCATTGAGAAAGCAAATTCAATGTTGGGAAAACCGTATAATTTCAATTATATTTTAGAGGAAAACTCATATTATTGTTCAGATTATATTGAAAGAGCTTTTAGAAAAGATCATATTTTCAAATTGGAGCCAATGACTTTCATCGATCCGAATACCGGAAATACCAATACATTTTGGGAAGAGTTTTAT
Source organism: Chryseobacterium sp. GP-SGM7 (assembly GCF_049166575.1). Classification (NCBI taxonomy): domain Bacteria; kingdom Pseudomonadati; phylum Bacteroidota; class Flavobacteriia; order Flavobacteriales; family Weeksellaceae; genus Chryseobacterium; species Chryseobacterium sp. GP-SGM7. Next base: position 339,168 of record NZ_JBMHFF010000002.1, read on the forward strand.
GCTAAAAAAAATCTTCAGGTTCCGGAAGGAAAGCTTGGTTGTAATCCGAATGGTTTAGCAGCTTCAGACAAAATTCTGCGGATTAAAGAATTGTAACAATCTTTTTTTGCCACGAATACACGAATTTTTTTATTTTAACTAACAGTTTAGATGATTAAATTCGTGTATTCGTGGCTATCTTTTACACGTTCAAACAAGAATAATAGCAGAGAATCTGAGAAGTTTCTCTTTTTTTATGTTAAAATTGAATTTTATTACTCTACTAATTTGGTAGACTAATATTTTTTTATACTTTTGTCAGGAATTAATTATTAAATATTTCAAAATGTAATTCACAAAGTATTGTTTAATCAAAAATGTTTTAGTCATGATTACACCCAATTTGCAGGCGCAACCAAAAAATGTAAACCTTATTAGAAAGGAACTGATCTTAGAAGTAGAGTTGAACGGGAAAATGAAATTTGATCACCTTTTAAATGCAATCTATCAACAAACAGGAATTTGTTACAGAGTGCTCAGCGCAAATGTGGAGTATATGAACGGAAACAATTTTGGCTCATTTCAGCTATACATCAATGCAACTCAGGAAGAATCTCAGGAATTGGAATTTTTTCTGAACAACAATAAACTCTTGAATACCACTGTAGAATATACCTGCAGAAAGTATTCATAACTGTAAGTCCATATAGTTTGAGGGGCGTTCAATTTATTGAGCGCTTTTTTTTATTCAATTTTCCGGGAAAAGGTTTATTTTTAATCTAAAATAAATTACAAAATTATGATTGCACTTATTATTGGTGGTGTTTTAGCAATTGTATTGCTTTACGGAGTTTCCATTTACAATCGTCTCGTGAAACTGAGAAATCTGGTTCAGGAAGCGTGGAGCAGTATTGATGTCATGCTTAAAAAACGTCACGATTTGATTCCCAATTTGGTTGAAACTGTAAAAGGTTATGCTAGTCACGAACGCGAAACGCTTGAAAATGTAACAAAAGCCAGAAATCTTGCGGTAGGTGCAGATTCGGTAGAAGGTAAAGAAATTGCAGAGAAAAATCTGAATCAGGCAATGGTCAATTTATTTGCAGTTGCAGAGCAATATCCTGATTTGAAAGCGAATGCTAATTTCCAGCAGTTACAGGCAGAATTAAGTTCAATCGAAAACGACATCGAAAAATCAAGAAGATATTACAACGGAACAGTGAGAGAAAACAATACTTTGGTAGAGTCTTTCCCAAGCAACATCATTGCAAATATGTATAAATTCGAGAAGTCAAAATTCTTTGAATTGGATAATATTGCAGACAGAGAAGTTCCAACGGTAAAATTCTAAGGAATGAAAAAGCTTACAGCATTTTTTCTTCTGCTCTTATTTTCTTTAGGCTTTGCACAGGATGAGGTGATTGTTCCGGAACAACCAGCGATGGTCGATAATATAGAGAGAATTATTAATTTCCATACAGATATTGATGTCAATAAAAACTCAGGATTAAGCATTACCGAAAAAATAAAAGTTCACAGTGAAGGTGAAAATATCAAACGTGGAATTTTTCGAACATTGCCTTTGGTAAGAAATCTTAATGACAGAACTCAAAAAGTAAATTACAATATCGTTTCTGTAAAGAAAAACGGGGTAGATGAAGATTATCACGAAGAAATTGAGGATGGTTATCTCAAAATTTACCTGGGAAATAAAGATATTATTTTGAGCCCGGGAGATTATGATTATGAAATAAAATATACTACCGAAAAACAAATCGGTTTTTTTGATAAGTACGACGAATTGTATTGGAATGTCAACGGAACGGAATGGAATTTTCCGGTTGACAGTATTTCAGCAACGGTAAATCTTCCTCAAGGTGCAGGAATTATTCAGAACTCTTGTTATAAAGGCGGTTACGGAAGTACTTCTCAAGATTGTATGGCAAAAGTTCTATCAGAACATTCAATTGAATGGAGCGCAAAAAATTTAGGTTCGGGTGAAGGTTTAACAATTGCGGTTGGTTTTAAAAAAGGAATTATGATTCCGCCACCGCCACCAACTTTTCTTGAAAAATTCGGAATTTTAATTGCCGGAATTGTCATCTTTCTGGTATTATTGATTTACTATTATTCAACATGGAAAAAATACGGTGTAGATCCCGAAACTCCAACAGTTTATCCGCAGTTTAATTCTCCCGATAATCTATCGCCGGCTTCTCTGGGTTATATTCAGAGTGAAAGTTTTAAAAATAAATATCTCACTGCATCTTTGGTTAATTTAGCCATAAAAGGTTACGTTCAGATTATTGAAAGTGAAGATCCAGGGATTTTTGGTTTGTTTAAATCGAAACAGTTTTCTGTAAAAAAATTGAAAAATTCTGACCAGAATTTGGCGAAAGAAGAAATCAGTTTGATGGACAATTTATTTACAATGGGATTAGACATTGTGAAATTTGACGGCAAATACGATTCAAAAATTGAACAAACCGTTCGTAGTTTTCAGTCGGCTTTAAAATTCCAGCATGATCAATTATTGAATGAAGGAAATAATTCCGGTAAACTCATTTTTCCGATCCTGACGATTTTGGGAGTTTATGCAATCGGACTTTTTGTGAGTTTTAAAATTTTTCCTGAATTTGAAAAGGTCTTTTTAGGGATTTTTATTCTTGCAATTTTAACTGTTGCATCTATACTCGCCATTGTTCTTTTTAAGTTTTTCCCGGGATTATTCAAAGTATTTTTAATTTTTCCGGTGATCGCATTTGTCCTTTTAGGAGTATTAATTTACCAGGGAAGCGATTTTATGATTGATAATAATTTCAATGTTTGCTACCTGTTTATTGTCTTAGGTTTCATGTCGTTGGTCATTTATCAGTTTTTAATAAAACGACCTTCAGAAGAAAAATTGAGAAAAAAATCATTGATTGAAGGTTTTAAAATGTACATGGGAGCAGCCGAAAATCAACAGATTAAATTTCACAATCCACCTGAAATGACGCCACAATCTTTCGAAAAATTATTGCCTTTTGCAATGGTTTTGGGTGTAGATGAAATTTGGGGGAAGAAATTCGATGATTTGCTCAAAAAAATGTCTTACGAATATCAAAGCAATTGGTATGTTGGTTCTTCGATGAATCATTTTGCAATGGCAAGTGTTTTAAATTCAAGCTTAACGCAATCGATACAGTCTTCTGCTACACAGCCTTCCAGCTCAGGAAGCGGTTCTGATTCGGGATCAGGATCAGGAGGCGGCGGATTTTCTGGCGGTGGCGGCGGTGGCGGTGGTGGCGGTGGTTGGTAACCATTATTGACAATGAAATTTACTTAAATTTTAAAAATTATTAAGATCAATACATTGAATTCAACTTAGTGTCTCGCATCTGTGAATCTTAATAAATCTGAGTTTTTCTTTCATCTTAAAAATTTATTATCCTTACTATTGAACTTACGGTAATAGATTTATAACTTCTGCCATAAAACAAAATCGTTCAGAAAATAAATTCTGAACGATTTTTATATTTTAAAAGGAAAACTGTTGAAATTAAAATCCTAGAAAACTCCTAGCTTCAAACTCCCATCTTCCATCTTAATCAAATTCTCTCAATATCTGCTCCGATCGCTTTCAGTCTTCCGTCGATATTTTCATAACCACGATCAATCTGCTCGATATTATGAATAATTGATTTTCCTTCGGCTGAAAGTGCTGCTATTAGAAGAGCATTTCCGGCTCTGATATCCGGAGAAACCATTGTTGTTCCTCTTAATGGAGATTCCTGGTTTAAACCGATCACTGTGGCTCTGTGTGGATCACATAAAATAATTTGCGCTCCCATATCGATTAATTTATCTACGAAAAATAATCTTGATTCAAACATTTTCTGATGAACCAGGAGGCTTCCTTTTGCCTGAGTTGCGACTACTAAAATAATCGAAAGTAAATCTGGTGTAAAACCTGGCCAAGGAGCATCTGAAACCGTAAGAATAGATCCGTCGATAAATTTCTGGATTTTATAATTTTCCTGAGACGGAATGTAAATATCATCACCACTCTGCTCCAACTGAATTCCCAGTTTTCTGAAAGTATTTGGAATTACTCCTAATTGATTCCAGTTAACGTTTTTAATGGTAATTTCAGATTTTGTCATCGCAGCAAGACCTATCCAGGAACCGATTTCCACCATATCCGGAAGCATCTTGTGTTCTGTTCCGTTTAAATGAGCGACCCCTTCAATTGTCAATAAGTTTGAACCAATTCCTGAGATGTTTGCACCCATTCTGTTCAACATTTTACAAAGTTGCTGAAGATAAGGTTCGCAGGCTGCGTTGTAAATTCTTGTTTTTCCTTTTGCTAAAGCTGCAGCCATCACAATATTTGCAGTTCCTGTTACAGAAGCTTCTTCCAAAAGGATAAATTTTCCGTTCAGTTCTTTCGCTTTTAAAGAATAAAAATATTCTTCTTCATCATAATGAAATTCTGCGCCAAGCTCCACCAAACCTTGAAAGTGAGTGTCTAATCTTCTTCTTCCGATTTTATCACCTCCCGGAGTCGGCATATATGCTTCACCGTAACGCGCCAACATTGGTCCCATTAGCATAATTGAACCTCTCAGTTTAGCACCGTCTTTTTTAAATTCATTAGATTTAATATAATCAAAATTGACTTTATCTGCTTTGAAAGTAAAATCGCCGTGAGCATTTTTGGTCACTTTTACGCCAAAATCGCCTAAAATTTCAATTAATCTGTTGACATCATGAATGTCGGGAATGTTTTTAATTCTTACCTCTTCATCGGTCAGCAAAACAGCACATAGAATCTGAAGCGCTTCGTTTTTTGCTCCTTGTGGAGTAATTTCTCCATGTAATCTCTTTCCTCCTCTTATTTGAAACGTCCCGTTCATTACCTTCTGTTCTTATTATTGTTGTTATTGAATCTTCTTTTGTTGATATTGTTGTTAGAATTACCTTGATTTCTATTGTTATTATTCTTATTAGCATTATTTCTATTAGCAGTTGCATAATAGATTTTACTCTTATCAAGAGATTCAATATTGGTTAAATCAAGTCTGTTTGCTGAAAGTTCTTTCAAATGACGGAAAATTACGTCGTCTGTAACGTGTTCTTTATTATAAACATTATAAGACTTCTTCATGTTATTGGCAATCACTTCGATTAGGGCTTCTTTTTCGTCGCCCGGTTCTAGTTCGATTGCTTTTTCGATTAACTGAAGAATGCTTTTCCCGTAAAATTTGAAGTCGCCCTGAAGTTTAGGATATTCCATTCTCTTGGGTTTTTCCTCAAGTTCTTCTTTAGTCGGGAAAGGGTAAACAGGATCAATATCTAAATCATGATTTGATAAAATATATAAATGATCCCAAAGTTTATGTTTATAGTTTTCTTCATCACGAAGTTGCGGGTTTCTCTGGCCCATAAAATCAATGATTGCCATCGCCATATCGTTTCTTTCTTCTTTTGTAGAAAGTTCCTTACAACGCTCAACCAATTGCTGTATGATTCTGCCATATTCCGGCATATTAAGCTGAGTTTTTTGGGTATTGTATTCCATAGTCTGCAAATATATGGATTAATAAAAATATGGATTCGAAAAACTTAAATGTTTATAAAAATTTAATAAAATTTTATTGTTTTGGTTGATAGATCAAAAACTGAAAATTCAAAACAGATTAAACTTCTATAAATTTCTTTTTCTGATGTTTGTCCGGAAGAAAACACTTTTGAGATGAAAGTTTCATCCGGTTTTTTGAAATTATATCGTAAATACGATCACTCATAAATTTAGGAAATAATGAACCAACAGCGGCAACACTATAAATGCCACCTAATAAATTGGCGATTTTTAAAACAGCTTTAGATTTCACCAAATAATACCGATGAGGTTTCCATAGATATAAAGTATTGAATTGTTTTGTTTCTAAACCTCTTTCAGTTAAAAATTTCTGCCCGAAATCCGATTGCAGGGAAGCAAACATGAATTGATCTTTTTTGTCTCTTTCAAGAATCCACCGTACCCAGAAATTACAGACACCGCATTCGCCATCAAAAAAAACAATATGTTTCTGTTCCCAAATTTCCTGCATGATTCTGCTATTTTATCTTGAATTTTGTTTCTTCTATTTCTTTTTTGAAATATTTAATGAGCTCTTGTCTCTGAAGGTCGCTCAATTTGGCGTCTTGATGCCCGATATAATATGATTCTAAAGGCATTTCGTGTTTTTCAAGCATTTCTACACATTCCTCCATCTTATGAATTTGTCTTTCCGGTTCATAAGTTGCAAAAATTGAAAAATTAAGGTGCTTCCTTCCTTCGTCAATGTGATTTTTCAGCCACCATGAAGCCGGTGCAATGCTGGAATACCATGGATATTTTGTTTCATCAGAATGACAATCGTAGCATGAAGTATTGATGAGTTTTGCAATTTCAGGTTTTGTATTTTTAATTTTAATAAAATCCATTCCCGGATTTAAAGGTGCATTCGTTTTATCGATCGGGAAAAACTGAATGATTACAAAAGCGACGAGTAAAATGACCAGTATTTTTTTCATAAATGAATGTTTTAGAAAGTCTTAAAAATTTAGAACAAATCAAATGCCTAAACTTTAAAAATAAGAAAAATCGTGCAGTATTCGTTTGTAAATTAGTGATTTATATCAATCAATTCCAAATGCTGAAAAATAAACGTTATCTTTGCAAAAAAAATTGGGCTCCAATAGTTGGAGTAACCCATTGATAATCTTGTCCTATCGCATTGCCGAAGGATTATTAAACATTTTTTATGTCAAATATTGTTGCTATTGTTGGGCGTCCCAATGTAGGAAAATCCACGTTATTTAATCGTTTATTAGAAAGAAGAGAGGCTATTGTAGACTCTACTGCAGGGGTAACCAGAGACCGTCATTACGGAAAATCTGACTGGAATGGTGTAGATTTCACCGTTATCGACACAGGAGGTTATGATGTAAATAATGATGATGTTTTTCAGGGAGAAATCTCAAAACAGGTTCAGCTGGCAATTGATGAAGCTACTTCAATTATTTTTATGCTGAATGTGGAAGAAGGTCTTACCGATACAGATTTTGAAATCCACGAAATGTTGAGAAGGTCTAATAAACCTACTTACATTGTTATTAATAAAGTAGATTCTGCAAAAGAAGAAATTGATGCAACAGAATTTTACCAATTAGGAATCGACAAATATTATACTATTTCTTCTGCTACAGGTTCCGGAACGGGTGAGATTTTGGATGATATTGTAAAAGATTTCCCGACAACAGATTACAAAGATCCGTTTGAAGGTCTTCCAAAAATTACCATCGCAGGTCGTCCCAATGTAGGGAAATCTACCATGACGAATGCTTTGCTTGATGCAGAAAGAAATATCGTAACTGATGTTGCGGGAACAACGAGAGATAGTATTCAGACACTTTACAATAAATTCGGGCACGAGTTTGTATTGGTTGATACAGCCGGAATGAGAAGGAAATCTAAAGTTAATGAAGATTTAGAATTCTATTCCGTAATGCGTTCAATTCGTTCTATTGAATATTCTGATGTCGTAATCATTATGGTTGACGCTACTCTGGGATGGGAATCTCAGGATATGAATATTTTCGGTTTGGCTCAGAAAAACAGAAAAGGTATCGTGATTGTTGTTAACAAATGGGATTTGGTAGAAGATAAAACGACAAATACCGTAAGAGATTTTGAAAATTCAATCAAAGAAAAGATAGGTCAGTTCAGCGATATTCCAATTTTGTTTGTTTCAGCTTTAACGAAGCAGAGAATTTTGAAAACTGTTGAGATGGCAATGACTGTTTATGAAGACCGTAAGAAAAAAATCAAAACGTCTAAACTAAACGAAATTATGCTTCCAATCTTTGAAAGAACGCCGCCACCGGCAAACAAAGGGAAGTTTATTAAAATTAAATATTGTGTACAGCTTCCAACGCCATCGCCGCAATTTGTATTCTTCTGCAACCTGCCACAATACGTGAAGGAACCTTACAAAAGATTTGCTGAAAATCAACTGAGAAAAGAATTCGGTTTTACTGGAGTTCCAATCGAAGTGTATTTCAGACAGAAATAATTTACAGTCCCTTTTAGATTTCTAAGAGGGATTTTTATTTTTTATTTCATAATTTTGTTTTTAATCTAGTCTTGATTGTTTTAATCAATATGAATGGGCTTTAGCCCGTTTTTGATAAGAGATAAATCAATTTGGCTTTAGCAGAAACTTAGTATTTGTAAATCAATTTCCCCTCAAAACTATAATAATCATGACAGTAATTCTTTCAGAACAATTTTCTTTAGTAAACTCTTGGATCAACGAATTAAGGAATATAGAAATTCAACATGACAGAATGAGATTTCGTAGAAATATGGAAAGGATTGGTGAAATTGCTGCTTTTGAAATATCTAAAGATTTAGAACAAAAAGAAATCGAAATTCAGACGCCATTAGATACAATAAAAGTAAAAGAAATTGCTGTTCAGCCTGTTATAACAACCATTTTGAGAGCCGGAGTTCCTTTGTTTGAAGGAATTTTGAATTATCTGGATAAGGCAGATTGTGGTTTTGTTGCTGCTTATAGAAAACACGATGCCAATGATTATTTTTCCATAAAACAGGATTATCTGACGTGTCCGAATATTGATGGAAGACCACTTATTGTTGCAGACCCGATGTTGGCAACCGGAGCTTCTTTAATTGAAGCCATTAAAGATTTATTAACAAACGGAACGCCGACTCAGCTTCACATTGTTGCGGCAATTGCTTCTAGGCAAGGTGTAGAAACGATTGAAAAAGCTTATCCCCATGCAAAACTATGGATTGGAGCAATCGATGAAAATTTAACTGCAAAAGGCTATATTACACCGGGATTGGGAGATGCAGGAGATTTGAGTTATGGTGAAAAATTGCAGAGATAATTAATTTCGTCCATCAGGGCGGAAAACTTCCAGCATCCAGCTTCTAGCTTCCCAAATTACTCATCCATCGCCATTACCAAAACACTCACTTTATTGTCTCTGGTTTTCAAAATTTCCCAGGCAATTGTTGAAAGCGTATTTCCCGTTGTAAAAACATCATCAATCAGTAAAATATGTTTTCCGGAAATAAATTTTGTGACGGAAAATGCATTTTCAGTTTCCAAACGATGTTCCTTATCTTTCAAAGCCTGAGCTTTTGAATAATAATTTCTCTTCAATAAATCCTGGCTAAATGGAATTTCATAAAATTTCGACAAAGTTTCTGTAAACAAATGAAGTTGATTGTAACCTCTTTCTTTTAATTTCTTCGGATGCAAAGGAACGGGAACTAATAAATCTGGTTTTTTATTTTTAAAATCTAAATGTTCTGTCGTCCATTCAGCTAATATTTTTCCAACTTTTTCACGGCTTTTATATTTTAATTCATGAATAATTTTTCGGCTCAGACTTTCTTCTTCGAACTGCATCAGAGAAAAAGCGTTTTCAATCGGGAAAAGTAGTTTGCATTTTTCCTTAATATAATTGTTCTCAAAAAAGTTGAAATGGGTAAAATGAATTTGCTCAAAACACAGATTACAAACCAGCAAATTGTCATCAATAATTGTATTGCATTGAATGCAGCGATTCGGAAAGAAAATATCTAAAATCATTTGTGTGTTTTCTGTAACTAATTTAATCAAAATAATTCAAAGAAATAAATTCAAAATCAAAATCCTATCTTTGAGTATGGGTTTGATTTTTGAAAAGCAGATACAGATAACGAAAGAGCATATCGACGGAAATAATCATGTTAATAATGTTCAGTATATAAAATGGGTTGAAGAAGTTGCTGCAGAACATTGGGATTCTGTAAAAAATAAATTAGGTTTTCCGGATGATATTTGGATGTTGCTCGATCATCATATTCAATATAAAAAACAGGTTTATGTAAATGATACCATAACAATAAAAACCTATCCAAAACCGCCCGAAGGAATTCGTCAACCGAGAAAAGTAGAGTTTTATTGTAATAATGAGCTGGTTGTAGACTCTTCTACGCTTTGGGTTTTTCTTGATAAAGAAACTCAGAAGATCAAAAGATTGGATGAGAATTGGTTGAATTTAATATAAATGTCTATTTTCGTCTTTCAATAAAAACTACATGGAAACAAAAATTACTGAAAATCGCTTTGAAGAATTTGAAAAATACAATATACTGTCGGATAAAGACGTTTTCACAAAAATCTGGACTGATCCTCGAAAGGTTTTCAGATTTATAAATGAAACCCGCTACGAGAAATATTTTTACTTACTGATGTTTCTTGCGGGTGTATCAAGTGCTTTTGAGCGTGCAAGTTCTAAAAATATGGGTGATAATTCATCATTGTTTTCTATTGTTTTCGGATGCGTTATTCTTGGTGGAGCTTTGGGTTGGATTTCCTATTACATTTATGCGGCATTGATGAGCTGGTCAGGAAAATGGTTAAACGGCGTTGGAAATACTTCTTCCATTTTTAGAATGATGGCGTATGCAATGATTCCTTCAATTTTAGGTCTGTTCTTTTTATTTTTGCAAATTGCAGTTTATGGGGTTGATTATTTTACGGATTTTGCAGGATATTTAGAAACAAATTTAGTCACAAACATTGTTTTCTGGATTTCATTCGTTATACAAATGCTATTATCACTTACAACTTTGGTTTTTATGGTGATCGGACTTTCAGAAGTCCAGAAATTTTCAATAGGAAAAGCTATTTTAAATCTTATTCTACCGGTATTATTTATTGTTGTGCCGATTGTTTTAATTGTAGCAATATCGGCGGTCTTTTAATTAAATCAAAATTAAAGTCAGGCAAAGGTCATTCATTTACCTATTGAATTTCCTTATCTTTGCAACATGATACGTATTACAAAAATTTTTACATTCGAAACCGCTCATGTTTTGTACAATTATGACGGAAAATGTAAAAATATGCATGGACATTCTTACAAACTTTTCGTTACGGTAAAAGGAAAACCAATCAATGATCTTGAAAATCCTAAAAATGGAATGGTGGTAGATTTTGGTGATATCAAAGCTATCGTGAAAGAAGAAATCGTTGATGTTTGGGATCATTCAGTGTTAATAAACGGTGTTTCTCCACACAGAGAAATGGGTGAAGAGCTTGAAAATAAAGGTCAGAAAGTGATTTACTGTAACTTTCAGCCAACTTGCGAAAATATGTTGTACGCCATTGCAGCAAAAATAAAAACAAAGCTTCCGGAAGGAATTTCTTTAGCTTATCTAAAGCTTCACGAAACCGAAAACTCTTACGGAGAATGGTTTGCAGAAGATAATCAATAAATTTTTTGCTGAATTTAAAATTTAATAAGTGCTCAAGACGACCATTAATTTAGAACCTGGAAAAAAAGTGTATTTTGCTTCAGATCAGCATTTTGGTGCGCCGGATCCTAAGCAGAGCAAAATTCGTGAGCAAAAATTTATCCGCTGGATGAATGAAATTAAAAAAGATGCTCAGGTTTTGTTTTTGATGGGTGATTTATTTGATTTTTGGCATGAATGGAATCACGTAATTCCAAAAGGTTACGTGCGTGTTCTAGGGAAAATTGCAGAATTAAAAGATCACAGCGTTCAGGTTTATTTTTTTGTCGGAAACCACGATTTGTGGATGAAAGATTATCTGGAAGAAGAAATTGGATGCACGGTTTTTTATAAAAAGCAATATTTCGAAATCGCAGGAAAGCAGTTTCTTTTGGCTCACGGAGATGGATTAGGACCAGGAGATAAAGGGTATAAAAGAATGAAAAAAGTCTTTACAAATCCTGTTGCACAATGGTTTTTCAAATGGCTTCATCCGGATATTGCTATGAAAATTGCATTGTACATGTCTCAGAAAAATAAAATGATTTCGGGAGATGAAGACAAAGAATTTTTAGGTGAAGACAAAGAGTTTTTGATTATCTATTCAAAAAAGAAGCTGGAAACCGAGAAAATCGATTACTTCATTTATGGTCACCGACATTTGCCGATGGTTTTAGATTTAGTAAAAGATTCAAAATACATCAACTTAGGAGACTGGATTTCCTACTTTACCTATGGAGTTTTTGAACATGATTTTGAATTGAAAACTTTTGAAAAACAGGAATAAAAAATTACCCCAAAAGAGGTAATTCTTGAATAAAGTTTCTACAGTCTTTATTACTAATCCATATTCCACCGGTCATGTTTCAAAAACCTAACCAAAATCGGCTCCTTTAAATAAATTAATTGTGAATGATTAAGCTTAAATCTATAAAAGATTCATTTTGAATCAATAAGCTTAAAATTTAATCTGAAAATTACATTGAAAAATATTTTTGACATACAAACCGAAAAAGATTTTTTGACAGCTTGTCTCGAAACTTTCCGTTTTCAATATGAAAATGTTGAGATTTATAGAAAATTTGTAGATTATTTAAAAATAGATCCTCAAAATGTAAATTCTTTGACTAAAATTCCGTTTTTGCCGATTGAAATGTTTAAAAATCATCAGATTTTAAATAAAAATATTTCGGCCGATTTGTTTTTTCAAAGTTCAGGTACAACGCAGATGAATTTGTCTAAACATTTCATTGCAGACGAAAATATTTATCAGGAAAGTATTTACAAAAGTTTCGAACAGTTTATCGGAAAACCTGAAGATTTTATTTTTTTAGGTTTATTGCCAAGTTATTTGGAGAAACAAAACTCATCCCTGATTTACATGGTTGATTATTTAATGAAAAAATCCGGCAAACCAGAAAACGGATATTTTCTCTACAATCACGAAGATTTACTTCAGCTTTTAAACAAATTGAAAGATAAAAAGGTCATTCTTTTTGGAGTTTCTTTTGCGCTTTTAGATTTCTTAGATTATTGTCATTCTGAGCGAAGTGAAGAGTCTTTAAATTCATTAAAGAGTTTAATAGTTATCGAAACTGGCGGAATGAAAGGAAGAAAGGAAGAAATGACCAAAGATGAATTGCTGAAAATTTTACAGAACGGATTTAAAACCGATAGAATTTATTCAGAATATTCCATGACGGAATTGCTTTCTCAGGCGTATTCTTTAGGTGAAAATATTTACCAATGCCCAAACTGGATGCGGGTTTTGATAAGAAATACTGAAGATCCGTTTAATTATGAGAAAGAGGGTAGAACCGGGGCAGTTAATATTATTGATTTGGCAAATATTCATTCTTGTTCATTCATAGCGACTCAGGATTTAGGTAAAACAACAGGCAATAAATTCCAGGTTTTAGGAAGAATTGATCATTCTGATATTCGTGGATGCAGCCTTCTTGTGAGCTGATTCATTTCAATTAGAGCATTTGAGTTGATTTTAACAGAAATTCTGCTTTCATTTGCTGAGTGAAGCGCCTTTGCGAACGAAAAATATTCACAATAATTTTTTAAAAAAATACTGGCGAACTTTTCGTTAAAAATATATTTCATTTTAAAGAGTCATGTTAAAAATAGAAGAACTTGTTCATGCCTACATTCATTCTCAATGTGATTTTGAGAAGGAAATTGTCTTAACCAATCATTTTCAGGCAGATTGGGAAGCCGATATTTTGATTATTAATACTGAAGGTTTCAGTCATGAAATTGAAATCAAGCTTTCGAAAAGTGATTTTAAAAATGATTTTAAAAAGTCTTACGTCAATGCTTCCACGGGAGAAAAATTTCTAAAACACGATAAAATTTGCTGTGGTGATTATATCTGTAATTCTTTCAGTTTTTTGTTGCCAATGGGAATGATTGAACATGCTGTAATTCCCGAACACTGTGGAATTATCGAATTTTATCACAATGTAGATTCCTGGGAAACAGAATTTTATGTAGTTAGAAAACCTAAAACGGTTCATGGAGATTCTTATTGGAAATTAGCCGATAAAGATTTATTTATAAGAAAAATGGCGCTCAATCTTTTGTATAAGAAAATGGAAGTCAAAGGGAAACATGAAGAATTAATTTTTAAAAATCCCTTTGAAATCAAGAAAACAAAATAGAAAATCCTGTCCGATAAAAGGCAGGATTTTATTTTGATACCTGTTGTGCATTTATAAATTTGTTTTACTTCAGTAAGTGAAAAGCCTTTGTTTACCTTTAAAAAAACTTTGTGATTTAAATTCTTTGTTTTCCTTTGCGATAAAATAAACGCAATGTTAAACAAAAGAAACTCAAAAACTATGCTGAAATAAAGTAAAACAAGGGCGCTTCGCTTATCAAAGAAATACAAGTTTTTGATTTTCAGTTTGTTTAATATTTTCTCATAAATGCACAACAGGTTTTGATATAAAATTGTAATTAATTTACTTCAGGTTTTTCCATTAATAAGTTGTAGGTAAATGCTGCAAAAACTCCTCCCAAAACGGGTGCTAAAATAAATAACCACAGTTGAGAAAGTGCTTCTCCACCTGCAAAAATTGCTGGTCCGATACTTCTTGCTGGGTTTACAGAAACTCCTGTGATTTTTATTCCCACGATGTGTATCAATACTAAAGCCAGTCCGATTGCTAAACCGGCAAATCCGCCGTTGATATTTTTTGTAGAAGTTGATCCTAAAATCACCATCAAAAAGATGAATGTGAAAACAAATTCTGCAATGAAAGCAGCCGTCATATTGTAAGCGTCTAAATATCCTGTTCCCCAACCGTTTGATCCTAAAGCCCAGGGTTTCATTTCTGCGCCGGGATGATTGGTGAAAATCAGATACAGAATTCCGGCTCCGATGATGGCTCCGAGAATTTGGGCAATAACGTAACGGATTGCTTCGTCTATTTTCATTCTTCCGGCAGCGACCATTGCGATAGAAATTGCGGGATTAATGTGGCATCCTGAAATATGGCCAATTGCATAAGCCATTGCTACAACGCTTAAACCAAATGCGAAAGAAATCCCCAAAAGCCCGACTCCTGTAGTTCCGTCTGCGCCGGCAATTACTGCGCTTCCGCAACCCATTAAAACCAAGACCATTGTTCCGAACATTTCTGCTACGAATTTTGAAGTTTTTGAAATCATCTCTTAATGTATTTTTAAATTAGAGAGCTAATGTACAAAAATTAATAATTCATTTTTTATATATTTTTAATATTTATAAAATAGCTGTTGTGGTTTATTTCATATTGATAATTAAATTATTTAACATAATTTATAAATTTGTTTTTAATCGTAAATTATTATGACGTTGCATTAAATTAATATCTTTGAGCGTAAGAAAATCAAAATTGTCTGTTATAAAATTCTAAATAGCCTTTCATGAAGAAGTACCTGTTTATAATTCCTATTGTTTTTTCGCATTCTTTTTACAGTCAGAAGTCGATCAAATCTCTTCCTTGTTATGATTTAACAGAAGTTTTGAAGGTTGAGCCAACTGCGCTGTACAAGCCACATTTGGATGCATCACGAAGCTTTAATGTGAACATTCTGAAGAACACTTCGCAGGTGCAGAAATACATCAATAAAGGGAAGTTTCATACAGTTAAAAAATCAGGAAAAGGATTTAAGGTTCAAAAATTAGATTACAGCAGAGCCTATTTGGTTTCAAAAGCAAAATCTATATTAGAAAAAATAGGTTCGAAATTCAGCAAAGAAACCAAAGGTCATACTTTTACGGTTTCTTCGATTACGAGAACGCTTGAAGATCAATGCAGATTAAGAAAAGTAAATTCTAATGCGAGTTTAGGAATCAGCTCACATAACTATGGCAATTCTTTCGATATTTCTTATGTTCGTTTTAATGGGGTTTTAAAAAATAATCCAAAAATGGAGGTTGCTTTGGAGAAGGTTTTAAAATATTATGCCGATGCAGGTAAAATTTTCTATATTAAAGAAAGGCAGCAGAGTTGTTTTCATGTGACGGTGAGGAATTATTAAATTATTCTTATTTATTAAACAGATGTTTGTATAGCATGTGTAGATTCGATAATTTTATCGCTTAAACTTAAAAACCTTTATTAATGCAGAATCTAAACAGAGATCAGTACACGACAGCGGTAGAAGGATGGATGACTTCCAAAACCGATTTAAGAAGTCTTGAAAATCTTTTTCCGGAGAATTATATTTTCAACATCACTCCAGAGCAAGTTGATTGGCTTAAAAAAGCGAATGCCAACAAAGAATTTTGTGCAGAAGTTGGTGTTATCGAAGGCCGATTAAACATCATGCTTTGTCCACTCGATGAAAAAGGAAATAAAATAGCAGTAGGAGAAGTTCCTTACTCTGTGTTCGAACCTTTAGAGCAAGATTTAAAACTGACGGAAATTCAAACTTACACGGTTGTGAAGAATGCGGTTTTGTCGAAAGATATGCGCAAAGTAGATAATGACTCTGATATGTTTATGCCGATTGCAGGAAAACCTGTGATGGAGCAGGATAAAGCGGTAGATTCTATAGAATCTTGGCAGGAAAACGGGCAGGACTGGTTTTATGCTGAATACAAACAAAACGGTGGGAAAAGTATTTTTAATAAATTTTATGTTCCGTTTGATAAGATCACAAAATCCGAATTGGAAGTAAGTTTCGTTTGTTCTTTTGGGTTGAAATATTCTGAAATCTATCAAAAGCAGCTTCCGGCACTTATTTTTATTTCTTTTGTAAAAAATTTAGGAGGAAGTACAGAAACAATTTCGAATACTTTTGATTATGCAAAACCATGTCCTCCGGTTTGCAAAATCCCTGATTTCGGTGAAGGTTAATATCAATGGTAAATTTTTATAAAACATTTTTATTTCTCAACTACGGATTGCTTTTAATAATAGTTTTCCTTATTTTTTGGAAATATATCATTCTAAATAAAAAAGAAAAACAATATGCATTTTATATTGTTTTTCTTTTTCTTGTTGAGTTAATAAGTCTTTTTTTTGCCTACGTCATCGAATTACAAGATACTTCATTCATTTATCCTTATTACATAGCCGGAGAATTTTTACTTCTTACAAGTTTATTTATTAAAAAGCTTGATTTACCAAAGTATTTGTTTGGAATAACTTCGATTGTCGCTTTATTGTTTTTAATTATCAGTCATATTCCTGCAATTACGTTTAATTTTGATGAGGTGAAAGTCGCGTCGAATATTATCATTATTTGTTTTGCCGGATTTACTCTGGTTCAACAGATTAAGAATAATAAAAATATAAGTAGATTTACTCTCATTGATGCCTGTATTTTCTTTTATTATTCGGTTTCGGTATTTGTTTTCATTATTTTTCAACAGCTTCAAAATCTTTCAGAAGATAATTTTTATATGGTTTTGGGAATTAATACAGTGTTGTCGAGTATTTTATACAGTTCATTCATTTATACCTTTTTAAGATTAAAGAAGTAACGCTAAATATCAATTTGCTTGTTTTAATAATCGTCACATTGGCGATTATCGTATTCTTTATATTAGTGCTCTACAAAACATTTATTGATCGAATTATCAGAGAAAAAGATGTACAAAGCAGAGCTGAAATTCAGCATCAGAAACAGTTGGTTTTAGAAAATACCAAAGTTCAGGAAGAAGAACGAAAAAGAATTGCCGTTTCTGTTCATGATGACATCGGAAACCGGTTAAATATTCTTTCTTTATGGCTGAATAATTTGGATATTGAAGATGAGTCTACCTCAGAAGTTATTTCTAATCAGATTTCTGAGTTGATTGACAGTACAAGAAGTATTTCTCACTCTTTATATCCTGTGAATTTAGAAAAATTAGGTTTGATTTTATATATTGAAGAATTAATTACCAATTTATCAGCAAAAATTAACATCGAATTATACGTTTCTTCAAAATACAACCAAAGAGATTTATTTGCCGAAGTTCAGATTTATCGTATTATTCAGGAGTTTACAACCAATGTTATAAAACATTCTACTGCGGATAAGATTGATATTATAATTAAAGATTTTCAAAATTTTACCGGAATTATTATCTTTGATAACGGACAAGGTTTTGATTATGAAAAAGTTAAAAAAGGAATGGGAATCAAAAATATAGAATCCAGAATGAAATCGATGGATGCAGAATTCAAATGGAAAAGTATTATCAATAAAGGAAGCAGATTAATTTTTAAAATTCAGAAAAAACAATGAGTGAGCAAATAAAAATTGCATTGATAGATGATGAGCAGTTGATTCTTGAAGGGGTGAAAATGCTTTTGTCTAAAGAAAAAAACTTTTCGGTGACAATGATGGCAAATGACGGAAATGTTTTTCTTGAAAATCTTGAAACGATTGGAAAAGATAAATTTCCAGATATTGCGTTGGTTGACGTACAAATGCAACCCATGAATGGTTTTGAATTGGTTGGAATTTTAAAAGATAAATATCCCGATTTAAAAATCATCATTCTTTCTTCGCATTACAAAACATCAGTTTTAGGGTATATGGTAAAACTTGGTGTTTCAGCATTTCTACCAAAAAATTCCAACAAAAAAATATTTATTGAAGCGATTACAAAAGTTCATGAGAATGGAATTTTCTTCACCAATGAGGATCACGAAATGCTTCTTTCTTACATGAATAATTCTTCAAAAAAAAAGTCATTGTTTGATATGGAAGACGATCTTTCAGAAAGAGAAAGAGATGTCGTTAAATTAATTTGCCAGGAATTAACCAATAACGAGATTGCCGAAAAACTCTTTATCAGTCCGCGAACGGTAGAAAGTCATCGTCAAAGGGCCATTGAAAAAATTGGTGCAAAAAATACGGTGGGAATCGTAATTTACGCCATCGTTAATAATATTTATGCTCCTGCCTAAAAAGAAATTGATTCCGTAGAAATACGGAATTTTTTATTTACGTGTTTCTACTCATGTTATTTACAGTTTTCGGTCGTTACTTTGTCATGTTCATTCAGAGCAACTACATGAATAACTGATGATTGAAAATTCCTGCTTAATTTCAGAAATTATATTCTAGGCAAACGTTCTTTTTAAAATTTAGCGGGGAGCTGTCATTTAGACGGCTCTTTTTTTATTTTCCTGTCATTCATTTCTTTTCCGTATTTTTGCACCCGAAAAAGATTCACATTCAGTATTCACTTTTAATATTCATTTCAAATGCTTTCGGTTCAGGGTTTAGGATTACATCATTCGGGTAATTATTTATTTCAAAACGTAAATTTTACCATTAAAAAAGATGATAAAATTGGTTTGGTTGGTAAAAACGGAGCGGGAAAATCTACGCTTCTGAAAATGCTTTCCGGAGAAATCACATTCTACGAAGGAAACGTGGTTCCTGAAGGAAATATTACCATCGGATTCCTAAAACAGGATCTTGATTTTGTGAAAGGCAGAACCGTTTGGAACGAAACCATGCAGGCTTTTGAGCAAATTAATGCATGGAAAGATGAATTGGAAGAAATTAATCATCAATTGACGGTAAGAACAGATTACGAAAGTGATGCTTACACCGATTTGATCAACAGAATGACTGATCTGAATGACCTTTTAATGCATCACGATGCGTATAATCTTGAAGGTGATATTGAAAAAGTATTGTTCGGTCTTGGCTTTAAAGCGGATGATTTCCAAAAAATTACCGACGAATTTTCCGGAGGCTGGAGAATGAGAATCGAACTGGCGAAACTTCTTCTTCAGAAAAATGATCTGATGCTTCTCGATGAGCCTACCAATCACCTGGATATGGAATCGATCATCTGGCTAGAAAACTTTTTGAAAGATTATCCGGGAGGAATTCTTTTGGTAAGTCACGATAAGCAGTTTATGACAGCGGTTTGTAACCGTACTTTTGATGTTAACAACAGAAAAGTTGACGATTATAAAGCCAATTATTCTAAATATTTAATCATGCGTGAAGATCGCCGTGAAAAACTGATTCAGGCTAAAAAGAATCAGGATGCGGAAATCAAGCAGATGGAGGATAACATCAATAAATTCCGTGCGAGTGCTACAAAAGCTTCTTTCGCACAATCTCTGATTAAAAAATTAGATAAAATAGAACGTATCGAAGTTGATAATGATGATGTTTCTAAATTTAATATCCGTTTCGTACAGTCTGTTGTTCCCGGAAAAGTTATTTTTGAAGCCGAAAAATTAGGTAAAGCGTACGGTAAAAAACAAATTTTTGATGATGTAGACTTTATCGTTCAGAGAGGAGACAGAATTGCACTTCTTGGTCAAAACGGACAGGGAAAAACGACCCTGGCAAAAATTCTTGCCGGCGATATCAAAGAGTTTTCAGGAAACTGGAATTTAGGACACAACGTCAACATCGGTTATTTTGCACAAAATCAGGAAGAAGTTTTAACTCCAAATAAAACCGTTCAGGAAGAAGCCGAAGATGCAGCAACCGAAGAAACGAGACCGAGAGTTCGTGATTTATTAGGATCTTTCCTTTTCCAGGGTGAAGCAGTAAATAAAAAGACAAAAGTACTTTCCGGAGGTGAAAGAAACCGTTTGGCACTTTGTAAATTGCTTTTGCGCCCGTTCAATGTTTTGATTATGGATGAGCCTACCAATCACCTGGATATTCAGTCTAAAGAGATTATCAAACTGGCTTTGCAAAGATTTGAAGGTACATTGATTGTAATTTCTCACGATAGAGAATTTTTACAGGGATTAAGTGATAAAATCTACGAATTCCGTGACGGGAAAATGAAAGAATTCTTAGGCGACATCAATGAATATCTAGATTTCAGACAAAAAGAATCCATCAGAGAAATTTCTGCCGAAAAAGCAAAACTTCATGGTGAAGAACCCAAAGTTGAGGTAAAGACCAAAAAAGTTGAAGAAAAACCAACAACTGTCAACCAACAACCAACGACCATCGTTAGCAAAGAACAAAAAAGCATTCAGAATAAATTAAAGAAAGTAGAAGAAAAAATCTCAGAATTGGAAACTACCATCGAAAATTTTGAAGCTTCTTTTACCAAAGATAATCCATCAGAAGAAACTTTAGAAAAATACAATAAAACCAAAGAAGAGCTTGATCTTGCGCTGCAGGAATGGGAACATTTGGGAACGCAATTAGATTAATTTCTAAATTTAAAATATTGAAAAGATGGACTTTGGTTCATCTTTTTTTTATTGAAATAAGATTCATGCTTACAAAAAGCTTAATAATTCAAAAATTATGCGATGAGCATTTGCTCCGTAGAAACAATCTGTTAGTAAGAAACGTGTTAACTAAGAGCGACCTGTTAAAAGATTGTGTAAAAAATCGCTCCGTAGGAGTAAAAACCTTTGTAGCATAATTGATAACGATAGGATTTTAGCTCCGTAGGAGCGAAGCCTTTTTAAGATTTAAACAAAAAATTGTATCATAAATATCACAAATCTTTTCTATTGGAATACGATATTGTATTAATAATCTTTTATTAATCAAAAATTAATTTTAATTGAAATCCCTTTCAATAATTTTTTATAATTTTGCCAAATGATTTTCAAGGAAAGCCGACAACTAAAAAGCTTTATCTCAAAACTGATGTTTGGGATTTACTTTTTTGCGCTGTTTTCTTCGAACTTTCACAGCCATGAGTCTTCAGATGTTTTTATAGGTTTTAATTTTAAAAAATCTGAGAATACTATTTCAAAATCTGAAGCGAAAGAAAAAGCCGGCGACTGTTTGGCCTGTCATTTCTTAGCAACAGGCAATACGTTAGTTCCGGACGAATTTAATTTCACTTTGATCAAACACGCTCATGAAGCAGAGCAGGTTTTTGCTGTACAGGAAAAAATATGGTCACAGACAAAATTCTCCTTTCAACTTCGGGGACCTCCCGCAATTTCATAATCAATAGATTCTTTTATGGATTTTTTTGCTTTAAATTTTTCAAGATTTGAATGATTTTAAAAGCGTATAGTTTAATTAAATAATCCTGTTTTTTAACCATTAAGGTTAATTTAGGATTTAAGTTTTATTAAGGAAAACCATATAGATTTTTTAAGTATGTCTAAAAAGCAAAGCGTAACTTAATTATTCTAAACTGCTTAAATAAATCTTAATGGTTCAAATTTGAGCGTAAAGATTTAAAATTTAATTAAAAAAATCCAATTCAAAATTTTAACGAAATGTATTTTTTAAGTTTATCATTACTCGTAATGAAAAGCTTAAAACGTACGCAATCAATCTATTTTACAATGAAATTGATATATAGTGTTCTGCTTATCCTTTGCGGATTTGCAATGACAAACGCACAGAAAACTTACACAGTTGAAGGAACTGTTCAGGATTTCCACGATAAAACCATGCTCGACAATGCAGTGGTGACAATAGGAAATTTTACAGCTAAAACTGATAAAAAGGGCAAGTTTTCATTTAAAAATATTCCTTCCGGGAATTATCTACTCATTGCAAAGCATCCTGATTGTAATGATTATACTGAAAATGTAGGAGTTACACAGGATCTTCAGCTATCAATTACCTTAGAGCATCACGTTCAGGATATTGAAACGGTGACTATTCACGGAAATCATAAAAGCAATGGCTCTTTAATTGTAAAAATACTTGACAAATCTGAGATAGAAAGAAATTCTACAGATAATCTTGGGAATTTGCTTTCAAAAATTTCAGGAGTTTCAGCGTTGAAGACCGGAAATAATATTTCAAAACCTATTATTCATGGGCTTTATGGAAGTAGAATCTCTATTTTAAATAACGGAGTGAAACTTGCTGAGCAGGAATGGGGAGTAGAACATGCACCGAATGTTGATATTAATAATTTTCAACATATTGATGTTATAAAAGGAGCATCAGCGTTGAAATACGGAAGCGATGCAATAGGTGGAGTTGTCGTAATGGAGCCTGAAATTTTCCCTAAAAAAGATACGATAAAAGGCTCAGTTGGTCTTTCGGGGATCTCCAATGGTCGAGGTTTGGCTCTTGACGCAGATGTTGCCAAAGTCTGGAAAAATGGTTGGGCCATAAAATCGGGTGGAAGCATCAAAAAATTGGGCGACCAAAGTGCTCCGAATTATAACCTGAAAAATACAGGAATGGATTTTTCTTCTTTCAATTTCACCGTTCAGAATAATACATATGAAAAAGGAATTTCATTTGATTATTATTTAACGAACCAGAATATTGGGATTTTGAGAGATTCTCACGTTTCTACAACGGGAGATTATGATAGAGCGATGACTGCAGGTATTCCTGTTTATTCGGGAAATTTCAGTTATGATATTGACAATCCGAGACAGGTTATCGAGCATCATATTGCAAAAATTTCGGCTTTTAAAAGATTTTCAACTATCGGAAAACTGTCTGCAACGTACAGCTATCAATACAATCACAGACAGGAATACGATATCAGAAGAGGTGAGCTAAAAGATATACCTTCTCTCGATTTGGAACTGATGACGCATCAGTTTAATATTAATGACTTGTTGGAAAGAGAAAAATGGTCTCTTGAAACGGGATTTGATGGCGGTTTTCAAAACAATTATTCAGATCCTGCTACAAAAGCCAGACGTTTGATTCCTAATTATGACAAATATTCTGCAGGTGCATATTCGATTTTTAAATATAAAATTGCCGACCATTTTAATGCAGAAGCAGGCGCAAGATATGATTTCGCACGTTATGACGTTACCAAATGGTATGACACCAGCGATTGGGAGTCAAGATATGCTGATCTATTTCCCGAATTTTATGTGAAAACTAATCAAAACAGAACTTTAACGCGCCCTCAATTGAATTATAACAATATTTCTTTCAATGCAGGTTTGGAATATCATCCGAGTTCAATGTTTGATCTCAAATTTAATTATGCGAAAGTGGGAAGATCTCCGAATATTGCAGAACTCTTTTCTGACGGACTGCATCATTCTGCCGGAATCATAGAAACCGGAGATATGGGATTAAAAAATGAACAGGGACATCAGTTTAATTTAACGGTAGATTCAAAATTTAATGTTTTGAGAGGTTTAAATATTTCTGTAAACCCATATTTTTTCATGACTAAAAATTTCATCAATGAAGTTCCGGTAGGAATTAAAGGAACAATTCGGGGAGTTTTCCCGGAATGGGCATATCAACAGATTGATGCAAAGATGTATGGTGTGGATCTGGATGTTCTTTTTAAAATTACAGATGATCTTACCTACGTTGGAAAAGGAAGCTACGTTTACGGACAGGACGAAACCAACAACGAACCATTAATTTTAATGATGCCTCCGAATTTTTCCAATGCATTGCAATTCAAAAAAGAAAAATGGAATAATTTCTATTTTACGATAGAAAACCAAACGTTTTTAAAACAAAACAGATTCCCGATCAGAAATGCCGATTTGGAAATCTATGTTGATGGCGAACTGACCAATAAAACAATAGATTTCAGTACACCTCCAAACGGATATTCACTCTTGAATATTCAGACGG
Source organism: Chryseobacterium sp. GP-SGM7 (assembly GCF_049166575.1). Lineage (NCBI taxonomy): Bacteria > Pseudomonadati > Bacteroidota > Flavobacteriia > Flavobacteriales > Weeksellaceae > Chryseobacterium > Chryseobacterium sp. GP-SGM7. Next base: position 363,475 of record NZ_JBMHFF010000002.1, read on the forward strand.
GCGTGAACATCAGCAAAAATCTTTCAGCGGGTCTTATCGTCAACAACCTCTTCAATACTTCATACAGAGATTATCTTAATCGTTTAAGATTCTTTGCAGATGAGGCAGGAAGAAACTTTATTTTAAACTTTAGATACAGATTCTAAAGACTCAACAAATTATTTAATTAAAATTTCACAATCTTAAATTTATCAAAATGAACAAATTTTTCAATACAAAAAATATTATTAAATTATTAGCCGTTTTATTCATCACCATTACAGTTGTTTCTTGCCAGAGAGATGGTTCGGCAGACGAAGATGATCTTCCACAGGAAGAATTAACTAATATTGTTCTGCTGGTTACGGAAGATGGAACAACGACTACAATACCTTACGATTATAGTATTGGAGCTGGAGGAATTCCTACAATTCCTTTGAAAAATGGAAAAACCTATACTGTTGAAGCACAATTCAGAAACGGAAATGAGGATGCTACAGGTGAAATTATTAGTGCTAAAGATGAGCATTTCCTTATTTTTGATTTTCCGAAATCTAATATCAATATCACAAGATTAAATGGGAACGATCTTAGAAATGACGGAAAAAGAGTTGGATTGAAAACAAAATGGGAAGTTGTAAATGTGGTGAATTCTCCATCACCTTTCTTGAAATTAGATTTAATTCATTCTCCTCAAAGTGTAAACGATGCCAAATCAGGAACAGCATGGGGAAGTGTAGTAGGTGGAGAAACCGATGCCGAAGCAACCTATAATCTTACCAACTAATTAAACCTTTGATTTGTACTAAAAATATGATACAGATTTTAGAGACTAAATACCTTTAGATTATTATAAAACCACTGAAAATTTCGGTGGTTTTACATTTATACCATTTTGGTGACGAAGAATTTATCTTTAATGATTCATTTTAATAAAAAATTCATATTTTTGCAACCTAAAATTTTAATCAATAATGAAGGTTACCGCAAAAAACCATGATGATGTAAGTGCATTGCTTACAGTAACATTGGAGAAATCTGACTACAAAGAAAAAGTAGAAAAGCAATTGATTAATTATGCTAAAAACGCACAGGTTCCTGGTTTCAGAAAAGGAAAAGTGCCTTTGAGTATGGTTAGAAAGCAATATGAAGCAGGGATTGCATTCGAAGAAATCAACAAACAAGTTTCTGATGCTTTAAATAACTATATCAACGAAAACAAACTGAGATTAGTTGGTCAGCCGGTTCCGCAACCTGTAAATGATTTCAATCATAACGCAGAGAAATTGGAAGTAGCTTTCGAAGTAGGTTATGAGCCCGATTTTACAATCGACCTGGCTAAATATGAAGCTCCTCACTACAAAGTTTCTGCTTCAGATAAAGAAATCAACAAGAGCATAGAAAATATGCAGAAGCGTTTTGCAGAGCAGGTTCCGCAAGATAAAATCACTAAAGATTCTTACATCAACTTCGAGATTACTCAGGTTGTAGAAGAAGGTGCAGAAGGAGAGCACAACCACGCTCCGAAAATAGCTACCATTACTGCTGAAAACAAAGCAGCTTTCAAATTGCTTAAAGGTTTGAAAATGGATGAGTCTGTGAAAGTTTCTAAAGAAACTCTTGCTTCAGACGAAGATTTGGCTAAAGAATTAGGTTTTGCTAAAGAAGAAGTTGAGCATTTACACCACGCTGAAGTTGAAGTGAAAGTAAAAGATTTCTATTCTTTAAACCTTGCAGAACTAAACCAGGAGCTTTTTGATAAAGTTTACGGTGAAGGAAACATCAAAACTGAGGAAGAACTTAAAGAAAAGGTAAAAACTGAATTAGACGAGTATTTCCAGCAGAATGCAGACGTACACTTTGTAAATAAAGTATTGGAGCAGGTTTCTGAGAAAGAAGAAGTAAAACTTCCTGAAGCATTCTTAACGAAATGGTTAATCTTCTCTAACCAGAACATTCAGTCTGAAGAGCAGGCTCAGGCAATTCTTGAAGCTGAAAAAACTCAATTGAAATATCAGATCATCGAAGGTAAATTGATGTCTGATAATGAGATCCAGTTAGATTATGCTGATGTTTTGGCACAAGCTGAGCAATTGGTAAAAAATCAATTGGCAATCTACGGAATTCACCATTTAGGGGATGAAGAAGTTCAGAAATATGCTGCTGAAATGTTGAAAGATCAAGAGCAGGTAAGACAAATTTCTTCTGAAGTAGCAATGGCGAAGTTGAAAGACGTTATCCTAGAAAAAGCAACTAAAAAGGAAACTGAAATCTCTCACGACGAGTTTTTAGAAGAATTGAAGAAATAATTTATTTTAAATAAATATTTTAACCCCTTTCAGGAAATTGAAAGGGGTTTGTTTTTTAGACTTAGAATTTATATTATCTATGAGTTTAAATGGAGAAAAAAAATGAAAAATCTGGAGTGAAAAACTTTCTTGGAAATGGAAGTCTTAACTTAAATCCAGAGCGGGAGAAAATATATGAATTTGAGGAAAACTGAAAGATGTAGAACTGGAGCGAAATATAAAAAAAATGCACTTTTTCTAAGATCTGTTAATAAAAATATTAATTCATTAAAAAATCATAAACCGCCTTTTTGTGAATGAAAAATATAAGTGGTTTTATAAGTTGGTTTCGGCAGTTACTCCAAATGGGAAAGCAGATTATTTTAAATAAATTCCTTAGGTAAAGAATCCAACTAGCCTCAACATATTTCGCTTTAAATATATTATTGATGGCGTAAAAATTCCGCTAGAGACAAATTCTTCATGACATAAAATATATCGAATAAATTATGCAGAAACCTATATTCTGAAGTAAGTTTAATTTTTTACATGAATGGCAGTAAATGATAATAATTAATAATTAAGTTTTAAGAGTTCGTTTGTCATTCCGGAAGAATCTAAATCGCTTTATTTCAGAATGTTTAGATTCTTCCGGAATGACAAAATGACTGCAGATTTTAGAATTGTTATTAAAACGGACATTCTTTTTATAATAAAGAGGTGCTCAATATACAAATAAGGTATTTGTAAAAACAATTGAATCTTACAGTAACAAACTTATTTCCAAAGGAAAGATAGAACTGGAAATTTTTGAATGTATAGTAATTTAATGTAAAAAAAACCTTCACTCTAATATAGAAAACAATTGAAGAATTTAACAATCAAAAAATTGAATTAAAATACTGCTTAACTAATGCTAGAATTTTATTTACATATCCTATTATTGTTCACTAAAAAGCGTGATTGAGCAGATGAATAATAAGATGATCATTCGTAAGTCTTGTGAACCTTACGAAATAAGAGAACCTTTGAAATGCCGAAGTATTTTTCGTACGGATCAATTCATATCATATCATTAATATGATTATCTTTACTGCTTTAATTTTAATATGGGAAATCAAAACATATTCTAAGGAGAATAAAAGGGTTTCTTTAAGCTTTAAACAAATAAATAATTAATATGAAAAAGATCATCATTCCGTTTTTCTGTGCAGCACTGCTTACTGCTTCAGTCAATATCAATGCGCAAACAGCAGCGGCAACAGCTTCGGCAGCTGTAAAATCTTCACTTTCACCTAAGCAGGTCATTGATAAATATATTGATGCATTAGGCGGAAAAACAAAACTGGAATCTGTAAAAAGTACCATCACCGAAAATACAATGTCTGTACAGGGCATGGAAATCTCTATGAATACCAAAAAAATGGGTAACAAATTCAAATCGGTACAGTCTGTAATGGGACAGGAAGTTACGCAGATGTTTGATGGCGAGAAAGGTTATATGAACCAGATGGGTAACAAAAGTGATCTTCCCGCTAACGTTATTCCGGAGTTGAAAAAAGGGAGAACAGTAGATGCATTAGGATATGATGCAGCCAACTTTAAAGAAGTTACTGTAGAAAAAATAGATGGTAAAGATTATAATGTGCTGTCTTCAGATAAAGGCAAATTCTATTTTGATACCACTACGGGTCTTCTATATAAATCTAACTCAGGAATGGGTGACGCTGTTATAAAATCTTATCTTACCGTAGACGGAATCAAGTTTCCTGGCGATATCGAAGCAGAAGGAAACGGCCAGAAAGTGTCTATCAAAACCACAAAGGTAACGGTGAATTCTGGAGTTACCGATGCTGATTTTAAATAATCCTTATTAAATACATATTAAAAGCCGGTTTTTGCCGGCTTTTCTGTTTTTAAAACTTTAACGCAAGTTTAACTAAAATGGAAGGGATAAAATTTCTTGGGGTTGTGATAAATATTTAATTTTATCTCCGAGAAAAGATTTAAAATCAAATTGTATGAAAAAAATTTTATCGTCAGTAGCGGCCATTGTATTAATGTCATCTACGGCTTTTGCACAGAACATTCCGATGGATGCTTCTGTAAGAACGGGTACTCTTCCAAACGGAATGAAGTACTACATCAAAAAAAATACACTGCCTGAGAAAAAAGTAGACTTCAGACTGGCCATCAACGCCGGCTCGATCCTTGAAGACGAAAACCAAAGAGGTCTTGCTCACTTTATGGAGCACATGAACTTCAACGGAACCAAAAACTTCCCCGATAACAAGTTGGTAGATTATCTACAGTCGATCGGAGTAAAATTCGGGCAACACCTTAATGCGTATACGAGTTTCGACGAGACTGTTTACATGCTTCCTGTTCCTCTGGACAAGCCGGGTAATCTTGATTCCGGCTTGAAAGTAATGGAAGACTGGGCCTTCAACGCAACACTTACCGATGAGCAGATTAATAAAGAAAGAGGCGTTGTTTTGGAAGAATTAAGACTGGGTTTAGGAGCTGACAAAAGAATGTCGGATAAATATCTTCCTAAATTATTATACAAATCTCAATATGCAAACAGATTACCCATCGGTAAAAAAGAGGTTCTTGAGAACTTTAAGCCCGATGTCATCAGACAGTTTCACAAAGACTGGTACAGACCAGATTTGATGGCGATTGTTGTGGTTGGAGACATTAATGTAGATGAGGTAGAAAAGAAGATTAAAGATAATTTCGGCAAATATAAAAATCCTGCGAAGCCAAGAGAAAGAAAAACTTTTGATCTTCCGAACCATACAGAAACTCTGGTGGCGATTGAAACCGATCCGGATGCTACCAATTCTATGGTTCAGTTTATCATGAAAGATGCAGATTCTTATCAGCCGGATGTTACCGTAGAGCAGTACAATCAAAGCATGATTGAGAACCTTTCAACCCAAATGCTGAACAACAGACTGAGAGAACTGGTGAATTCAAACAATCCTCCTTTTACTTTTGGATCGGTCTATCATGGCGGAACGTATGCAAGAACTAAAGAAGCTTTCCAGGGATTTGCCATGGTAAAAGAAGGCAATCAGATCAGCGCATTGAAAGTTCTTCTGGAAGAAACGGAGAGAGCAAAAAGATTTGGCTTTACACAGGGTGAATTAGACAGAGCAAAATCTCAGATCATGTCTAATTTGGAAAGATCTTACAACAACCGCGACAAGACTGAAAGCGATATGCTGGTAGATGAATATGTGAGAAACTTCCTTGAGCAGGAACCAATGCCCGGAATTGCCTGGGAATATGAAGATGCCAAGAAGTTTTTACCAACAGTTACATTGGCTCAGACAAACGAGGTGATCAAGAAAATGGTAAAAGACGACAGCAGAGTAATCGTGATTACAGGTCCTAAAAAGGATAATGTAACCATGCCTACAGAAGCCTTGGTTCTAAAAACTTTTGATGATGTAAAATTGGCCGATCTTAAACCTTACGAGGAAAAGGCAACTCTCAAAAATTTAGTAAAACCTTTCAAATCTGAAGGTAAAATTGCTAAAACAGAAACCGATGCCAGATTAGGAACTACAACGTGGACTCTAAGCAACGGTGCAAAAGTTACTTTTAAAAAGACCGACTTCAAAGATGATGAAATCGTATTCTCAGCAAGAAGTTTAGGGGGAAATTCATTATTAAATGATTCAGATTACAACAAAACACAATTCGCTTACCAGGCTCTTACTGAAGCGGGGGTTGCAGGAGCTTCTAAAGCAGATCTTACCAATTATTTAGCTGGAAAACAAGTGAATGTAAATCCTTTTATCAGCAGTACTTTGGAAGGGATATCAGGAAGAACCAACCAAAAAGATTTGGGAACTGCAATGGAATTGCTCTATGCTTATTTTACAAGTTTAAATTACAGCCCGGAAGCATTTAATGCCTACAAAGTAAAGCAGTCTGCCATGTTGGATAATATTTTGTCTAATCCGCAAACTTATTTTGCCAATGAGCACGCTAAATTTACGAATCAGAAAAACCCAAGATTCATTGGTATTCTTCCGTTGGAGAAAGATTGGGCAGCTACAGATTACAAAAAAGCGTACGATATTTACAAAGAGAAATTTGCCAACGCAGGAAACTTCCATTTCTATTTTGTAGGAAATATCGATGAAGCTAAATTTAAAAATGAAGTTTTACAATACATCGCAAGTTTGCCGACTACAGGAAAATCTACAAATTTCAGAGATACAGGATACCGAGGAATAACAGGTGATCACACCAGAGTATACAAGAAAGGTAAAGATCCGAAGAGTATGGTGCAAATCGTTTATTCGGGAGAAACTCCTTACAACGAGAAAGAAGCTTTGGCGCTTTCAGCTTTAGGTGAAGTGGCGACAATCAAGGTTATCGAAAAATTGAGAGAAGACGAAAGCGGAATTTATGGTGGTGGAGCAAGAGGTTACATAGGGAAAGTTCCTTACGGAAGTTATTCATTCAGCTTAAGTTTCCCTTGCGGGCCGGAAAATGCTGAGAAATTAACGAAAAGTGCCATCGCTGAACTTCAGAAGTTAATTGATAAAGGTCCTGAACAAAAAGATCTTGACAAGTACAAAGAAGGAGAGCTGAATGACTATAAAACAGACATCAAAGACAACTCCTACTGGATGAGCGCAATCTCTAAAAATCAGCTGGATGGAAGTGATAAATACGAAATCCTGAATTATCAGGATAAAGTAAAAGCATTAACTGTAAAAGATCTGCAGGATGCCGCTAAAAAATATCTTACCAAAAACAGAGTAGTGGCAACTCTAATGCCTGAAGACGGTTGGGAAGCTAATGCAAAACCAACAGCTAACGCTGTAAAATAATAATCTTAGTCGATTACATATAATGAAAACCACCGCAGGAATTTTTCTGCGGTGGTTTGTTTTTATTTGACACTGAATTCCTTTTCTTTACCATTTTTCACACTCCAGTAATAATTGTTATCATGAGAGTTTTCGTATCCTATCATTTCGCCTCCTTCATAAACGATATATGCATTTTTATGCTTATCATAATAAATATTAGTATATTCTATCGGAACAATAATTTCATTTTTCGAATTGACAATTCCCCATTTACCACCAGTTAAGGAAATTTCTTCTTTTTCACGATCAATTTTAAAAATAAATGTACCCAGACCAACTTTAAAATGATCATCATGGATCTGCTGTATTTTATCATAAATGTTGGGAATACAAATTTCGCCATCAGCATTTATTAAGCCATATTTACCTTCATCTGTTATAAATCCGTCTCCAAAAATCCCGTTTTTTTCATAAAAATCATCACCGCCGTCGATATAATCCGTAACGGTTATAAATTTTCTTACGTGATAAAGCGAAAGATCATAAAGGCGTGAAGTGGGATAGATCAAATCGAAGTCAAGTTTTATTTTTTCTCCTGAACAAATATCTAAATGATAATATGTTTCAGATCCTTTGATGATAATTTTATTATTATAAATTTCTTTAAAAATAATTTCTGAAGATCCTATGTCGAAGATGATTTCTTCTTTTTCATTAATTAATAATTGTTTGGAAGAAGACGATATTTTTACAACAAAAAGGTTTTTTCTTAACGCCGAAAAAACACTGTATTTTGCAGGAATCTGTATTTCAAATGCAAAGTCGAGTAATCCGTATAAATGACTGAATGAAAAATAAATATTCCCGAAGGGGTCAAAATTAAGAAAATCAACATCTCTCAACTCTCTGATGACATCTCCTTCTGTATTAAAAATAGTGGAAATATTGCGACGGGAATAAGATTGATTTTTACAGACAACAGCTTCAATAATTTTATATCGAGGATGAAAACCTATAGCATCATAAATACATTCTGCAATAATAGAATACTGATGACTTTCTTTATCATATTTTAAAGCGCCCCATTTTTCATTTGATGACTTAAAAACAAAGATATTCTCATAGTTTTTATAACTATCATCATATATCACAGAATACTTTTTTCTTATAAATTCGGGAAGTTTATTGTAAATCTGCTGCAGTGGCTCGGGCTGAGAGTCATCATATTCTTCTCCGTTATTTTTCATGTTTATTTTTAAGTTTTATTACTTTTCTCCTTTAAAAAAGGAAATATAATCAGCTCACACACGAAAAGATGCCTTAAAATATGGAATAAAGCTCCTTCGTCTGATAAAGATATTAAAAAAACAAACCACCGCAGGAATTTTCCTGCGGTGGTTTGTTTTTTTGTTTGCATATTTAATTAATAGGATTGCATCCTATTCTGTAGAAAATAAAATCGTCCTTTCAGGACTCTAGCATTGATTTGATAATAATAAGATTGTAATTAAATTTGCTATCAACTATCAACTATCAACTATCAACCATTAACCAAACCCCAACAACTATTTCCCATATTCCTTTTTCCACTCCTCGGCAACATCGCTCAAAGTTGTATAAAAATCCTCACCATATTTTCTTGTAAGCGGAGTTTTCAGAAATTTATAAACGGGAACCTGCAGTTCTTTTCCCAAAGTACAGGCATCGCTGCAAACACTCCATTCGTGATAATTTAAAGCTGAGAATGTAGAATATTCTGTAACTCTTATTGGATATAAATGACAGGAAATAGGTTTTTGCCAGTCAACCGCACCATCTTCATAGGCTTTTTCAATTCCGCATTTGGTTATCCCTCTTTCGTCAAAAGTTACATAGGCACATTCTGCATCTTCGATCATTGGGGTTACGTACATTCCGTCCATGGGATCGGTTGTCCATGTTCCCTGTTCGTCTAATGCTTTAATTCCGGCTTCCGTTAGATAAGGTTTAATCTTGTCATAAATATTATCTAAAATCACAAGCTCGTCTTTATCCAAAGGAGCTCCTACGTCACCTTCCACACAACACGCACCTTTACATTTGGTAAGGTTACAAACAAATTCTTCAGAAAAAATATCTTCAGAAATTAATTTATCGTCTATTTGAATCATAATCTTTTTTTAAAATAAATTGAAGTGAGTTCCTGCCTTAAAAGCAATTAAACTTATAATGGTTAACCATACACTTGCTTCCTGCATCCAGTATTTGGGGAGGAATTTCATCATCCTGCTCAGTATAATCGTCGATGGAAAAGCCAGAAGCAAAAGATATTCATAACTTTTATCCATGTAAAGAATAATACTGACTAATTGAGCCAAAGAAAAAACCAAAAGGAAAGTATATTTATAACGACTTACGGGACTTTTTTTATTATAATGCTTGAAGTGATCGTAAATGGCATAAATCAGCAGCAGAATAATCGGAATCAACGGAATCAGTTCGGTATAATCGGTCACCATTTTCATTTTTCCAAACGGAATATAATCTGTATTCCAGGAATTAAACTGAAAGAAAAACATCACTGAAAAATAACTCATCGCAATCATCGTGATTCCTAAAAGAAACCTGAAAATATTTAAACTGACTCTTTCAGAAGTTACAATCAGGTGTATCAGTACAAAACACATCATCGGCCATGTTGTAGGAAGGAAAATAAAATTTAAAGCTACAATAGAGCCTACCAAAACATAAGATTTCTTTCTCAAATCTTCATCTGTACTCATTAAAAGCAGCAGAAGAAAAGAATTGGTAAGAATAGCGACCGCAATTCCGAGATCAAGATTTCCGTCGTACAACCCGAAAATAAAAAATGTGTAGAGGAATAAAGGGAGATGGGTATGATAATTAAGGTCGATTGCATTAAAACAAAAATATCCCAGCGCAATTCCTATAAAAGTAATTCCTGCGATTATTCCTTCGTAAGTATTGAAATTCAGTATGTTAAATAATATTACAATTAAAAGAAGAAAACCAATATACACCGGAATTGAAAAAATATTGCTTTCTTTTGAAAGTAATCTAAACATTTTTTATAAATTTGTGCAAAGTTAATTTAAAAAAGGAAAATAATGACGTCTTTCTTTCTATTCTTAAGTAATGCATTCAAATGGGCATTCGGTTTCTACGATATTTTCGGAAACGTACTAAACTGGGTTTTATTCGCAGTTTGTTGTGTATTATTTACGTATTGGTGTTATGTTTTGGTGGCAACTCTTGGGAATAATAAAGACAAAGACTATCATTCTCCGACAGAAGGAAAGCATCCTTACTACGATCCATCGATCTATAAAAAAGAAGGTTAATTAATTGGTTATATAGAAAAAGACCGGTCAAATTTTTTGATCGGTCTTTTTTAATTTTAGCTGAAACTAAATTTTATTCGTGAATAGGAATAACCAGAACAGGAACTTTAGAATCTTTTGTTAATCCTTTTGTCAGGCTTCCTACAAATACATCGTAAATTCCGCTTCTGCCGTGAGAACCCATGACAATGTAGTTTGCATTTTTAAGGTCGGCATATTCCAAAATAATATCTTTTGCGATACCTTGCTTCAAAATATGCTCACATTCCACATCGTGAGCGAGAATTTTTTGATTAATTTTATTTAAAAGCACCAGTTCTTCTCTGATCTCGTTTTCTTCAATTTCCGGAAAATACTGATATCCCATATCTCCGATTGCAAAACCAATATCTGTGGGTGCAACGTGGATAAGACAAATCTTTCCGTTTACTTCTTTCGCAAATTTTACGGCTCCATTTACAAGCTGATCTGTTTTTTCTCCAAAATCGACAGGCAAAATAATGTTTATCATAATTTGTAATTTAAGTCTTTCTAAAGGTATGAAAAAAACAGACCATTCTCAAATCATATTTCTACATAATTCTAATATCCAAGACTTTTTCGCCTTCGAGATACGCTTCCAAAACATCATTTTCAGAAACCTTTCCAACACCTTCCGGAGTTCCTGTGAAAATAAGATCTCCGACTCTTAACGTGAAGTATTGTGAAATAAAAGCGATGATATCATCAATTGTGAAAATCATGTCTTTTGAGTTTCCATTCTGAACTGTCTCTTTGTTTTTTTGCAATGAAAAATTCAGCGATTCAAGATTGTAATTTTCTTTTTTAAAAAAATTTCCTACCACTGCAGAACCGTCAAAACCTTTCGCCAATTCCCACGGAAGACCTTTAGACTTTAAATCACTCTGTAAATCTCTTGCTGTAAAATCAATTCCCAAACCGATTTCCTCGTAATGTTTGTTGGCAGATTCTTTCTGAATGTATTTTCCTCCTTTTGATATTTTTACTACAACTTCCAGCTCATAATGTACGTCATTCGAAAATTCGGGAATGTAAAAATCGTTTCCTTTCAAAATCGCCGTATCGGGTTTCATAAAAATCACAGGTTTGTCTGGAATCGCATTGCCCAGTTCTTTTGCGTGTTCGCTGTAATTTCTTCCTATGCAGATTATTTTCATAATTTATTTTTTCATTGCGATGAGCGAATCGAAGAAGTAATTTCAAATTCACTCATTAATTAATATTTTTTATTTGAAGCTAATTCCCGCTTTCCGCTCTATCTTTTGTTTCGCTGCGCTTCACAAAAGGATGTCGCTGCAATCGGGGCTAGAATTTTTGTCTTACTTTGAAATTTAGAGTTTTACTGCAATATTTGTCATCCTGAAAGGATTAAACTTTACAATTTAAATCATTCAAATTCCTTCAAAATGCTCAAAACCAATTTGTCTATTCGTGAGTAAACTCGTTTTCACAATAATAGCAAACATATTTATCGCTTGATAACAGCGAAATTCCAAAGAAGCTCGTTGAGCTGTCATCTTTATAAATATGGTTGGAACCACATTTCGGGCAAACAAAATCAAACTTCGGATTTTCAATAGTATGTTCAACTTCTAAAGAAAATTTGTTGTTTTCGTGATAATCAGTTAAAACTTTTTCAGCCTCATTAAAGTCATCTTCAAAAACCTGCAACTGAATTCCGCCAACAGCTTGCGAAAGTAACCAATCTGACTGGATTAATTGCTCGTTTGCAATAAAGCTGTTGATCCCGTTTTCAGCAAGAATCTGTTTGTCACGATTGGCTTCTAAAGCAGTTTCATAAAATTTAAACTTAACTAAATCATTCATCTTTTCAATTTTATAATTCTTTTACCGCAAAAGAAACAAAGAATGTGCTGAAAATAAAATTACAAAAGTTTTAAAAACGAAAATGTATTATGGATGTCCGTTTTCAATCATAACTATAAACTCAACCGTCAAACAAACTTTTTAAACTAAATTATTATTAATAACGCACATTCATCAATGTATTAATTTTTTTGTATATTTTGAGATCTTCAGCGATTAAGTCTTTTCCCTTTTGCGGTTGAAAAAAATTAAAATTTACTTGAAAGCTGAATTTTTGTAAAAACTTTTTTCGTGTACAGAGGAAAATCAGCGTTTTGCAGCCATCCGAAATATCCCAGATCTTTCTGGAAAACTTCTTTCACAACCTGTCCTTTATATTTTCCGAAAGCGAAAATTTCCTGGTTTTTTGCGTTGTAATGAATCATTCCTGCTAAATCGGCAAATTTATTCTGGGTTGAAAATTCGCTTAGCTCAGCAATTTCATTAGAAATATCATCGTATTTTCCAACCTGAGCATCCAGAACTTCGAATGTTGCCAAAACATCAGCTTCGGCAGAATGGGCATTTTCTAAAGTTTTTCCACAGTAAAATTGAAAAGCCGCACCTAAATTTCTTGGTTCTTTTTTATGGAAAATAGTTTGTGCATCAACCAGTTTGAATTTGCTCAAATCAAAATCAAAATCGGCACGAAGCAATTCTTCCGCCAACAAAGGAACATCAAATCGGTTAGAATTAAAGCCTCCTAAATCACTACCCGAAATCATTTCAACGATTTTCGGAGCAATTTCTTTGAAAGTAGGCGCATCTTTTACGTCTTCATCATAAATTCCATGGATCTCGCTTGACGAAACAGGAATCGGCATTTCGGGATTTACTTTCCAGGTTTTGCTTTCTCTTGAAGAATCCGGATTTACTTTTAAGATACAGATTTCAACAATTCTGTCTTTTCCAATATTTGTTCCGGTAGTTTCAAGATCGAAAACGCAAAGAGGTTTGTATAGTTTTAAGTTCATTTTAAATTGCTTTTAGCTAATGGCGATTGGCTATTTGCTTTCTCGCTCTATTTTATTTGAAAAAATTTGATAATATATTAATTTGATAATGAAAACTTCGAGCTTGCACCATCCATCTTCCTACTTTAGTTGTTTTTGAAATAGTAATGAAATGAAGATATAGTAAAGAATGACTAACGGAATTCCTACAGTTTTAAATATAATTAAAATAAGAATTGCACCAATTAATAAAGCTATTTTTGGATAATTGTCCTGCAACTTCATTGATTTGAATTTCATAGCAATCATTTTGATTGGAGAGATTAGAAGCCATGATGCAATTACTGTTAAAAGCAATAAATAATATTTATTTTCAAAAAGAACAGAAAAAGCACTAGATTCTTTGTGAGCGAAAAATAATCCAAAAATCAAAATTGTATTTGAAGGTGTATTTAAACCTTTAAAATAATATTTTTGATCTTCATCCAAATTAAAGATAGCTAGTCTTAGACACGAAAAAAGTGTAATTATAAATCCGAAATAAGAAATCCAGCGATGTTCTTTGAGGAGAAAATATCCATAATCGATAAAATTTAAAGAATTACTGTTTTCAACTTCAAGAAGAGAAACAAAAATTGTCAATCCCGGAATCAATCCGAAACTCACCATATCTGCCAAAGAATCCAGCTGAGTTCCCAAATTTGAATTGGCTTTTAAGGCTCTTGCTACAAATCCGTCAAAAAAATCTAAAATCAGAGATAAAATAATGCAGATCGCAGTGGTCTGATAATCGCCTAAAATCAAATGTACAGCACCAACACAACCCGAAAAAAGGTTTCCCAGCGTAATAGCGTTTGCGAGATTGTTCTTTATGAAATTCATGGAAGCAAAATTACATTTTTTAAAAATTTTAACCTTAATTAATATGAACTAAAAATTACATTGCTGTGAAATCGCTGTAACCAACAGTGAAATATAAAGTCAATATATATTGGTGATTGCATATGACCATTAAAAAAATAAATATCTACATATGAATTTAGCGTAAATTTGCGGTGCGAATTTATTGTTGATCAAAATCTTAAAGTAAAGTGTTGATTAATAACGTTTCATCAATTAAAGACAAGTATATACGAATGAAATTTTTCAAAGAATTCAGAAAAGAAGAAATCCTGATTTTGTGCTACAGGATTTTTTTGGCTTTTGTGTTTTATCAGATTGCAAGACTTCTGTTTTGGTTTTTCAATAAAGATTTAATAAAAGTAGACAGCGTTTCAGATTATCTGAGTCTGGCTTTTCACGGGATTGCATTTGATCTCACTGCGATTCTTTATGTGAATGTTCTGTTTATTTTTTTAAGCTTAATTCCGATTGTTATCAACACTAAAAAAGTTTATCAGAAAATTCTTTTTTGGCTCTATTTTATCACCAACGGAATTGCCTATGCCATGAATTTCGGGGATTTTATCTATTATAAATTTTCCCAGACCAGATTGACTTCAGCCGCTTTTCAGGTCGCAAAACACGAAAGCAATATTATGAAAGTCTTTACGGCTTCTACAAAAGAACATCCTTTTGTGATTTTTTGGTTCGTAATTTTAATGGCTGCGTGGATTTTTCTTTACAAAAGATTTAAAATTACCGAAAGAAAGCCTGTAAAGCTTTTTCCATACTTTATTTTATCAATTGTTACTTTATGTATTTCTGCAGTATTAATTGTGGGTGGAATCAGAGGCGATTTTAAGCACAGCACAAGACCTATCAATTTGGTCGATGCGAATAAATTTGTGAAAACCCCGGTTCAGGGAAATCTTGTTTTAAACTCTACTTTTTCGTTTTTCAGAACATTGGGAACAAATAATTTCAAGGAAGTTTATTTTGTAGATCAGAAATTTATTGATGAAAATATAAGTACTTATAAGACGTATGACAGACAGGTTGCGGATAAACCCAATATTGTGATTTTTATTGTTGAATCTTTCGGAAGAGAATATTCGGGAGCATTTAACAGAGACAAAAACATTAAAGATTACGTTTCTTATACGCCTTTTATCGACAGTTTGGCAGGTCAAAGTCTTATTTTTCCGAACACTTTTGCCAATGGAAGACAATCAATTCACGGAATGAGCAGTATTTTAGCTGGAATTCCGAGTTTGACGGATGCTTTTACGAGCTCACCTTATTCCAACCAGAAAATTCAGTCGATTGTTTCGGTTTGCAATGATTTGGGTTACGATACGTCATTTTATCACGGTGCTCCAAATGGTTCGATGGGATTTTTAGGTTTTGGAAATATTCTGGGTTTTAAGCATTATTACGGAAAAGACGAATATCATAATGATCAGGATTTTGATGGAATGTGGGCAATTTGGGACGAACCATTTCTACAGTATTTTGCAAAAAATGTAGGAAAAACAAAGCCTTTTATGGCAACAGTTTTTACCGCATCTTCACACCATCCGTTTAAAATTCCGGCAAAATATAACGGGAAATTTAAAAAAGGGAATATTGAAATGCATGAACCGATGCAATATACCGATTATGCGATCAAAGAATATTTTGAAACCGCCAAAAAGCAACCTTGGTTTAAAAATACGATTTTTGTATTTACGGGAGATCATACCAATGAGGTTTATTATTCTGAATACGAGAAAGCGATGAACCGTTTTGCTGTTCCTTTGATTTTTTATTCCCCAAATCCGGCTTACAATTTAAAAGGTGTGAATAATGAATTGGCGCAGCAAATTGATATTTATCCGACTTTGGCAGATTTAATTGGGTATAATAAAAAAATAAGAAGTTGGGGTAGAAGTTTGGTGAGTGAAAAAGTTTATCAACCTTTAATTGTGAATTCAGACGGAACTTCAGAACAGTTTATTTACGGGAATTACATTTATAGATTCGATGGCAAAAATATCATCGGGATTTATGATAAAAATGATTTAGGTTTTGAAAATAATCTAAACGATAAGATAAAAACTCCCGAAACTGAAAAAGGAAAACAGGTTGCAAAAGCTTGGTATCAGGATTATATGAGCCGAGTGATTAATAGAAAACTGAATTAAACTGAAGATTGTTTAATTTTAAAACAGATCAAATCTTCTGTTATCTATGCAAAGGATAATAAAAATGTTTGTCTGTTTGAAATTTATTTATATTTTTAACTAATTAAGAATGTAAGAATCTATAAATAAAAATTAAACTTTATTAATATGAAAAAATTATTAGCAACATTTGTACTTTCATTATTCAGTGTAATGTCGTTTGCGCAAATTGAAGGAAAATGGAAAACGATTGATGATGAAACAAAACAGGCAAAATCAATTGTTGAAATCTGGAAAAAAGCAGACGGTAAATATTACGGAAAAGTTTCTCAGTTATTGATTAAACCGGCAGATCCGAATTGTACAGGGTGTAAAGACGACAGAAAAGGTAAACCAATTTTGGGTATGGAGATCATCAGAGGTTTGGTAAAAGACGGCGATGAATTTACTGGCGGAACAATCACAGATCCTAAAACCGGGAAAACTTACAAATGCACAATTACAAAAAGCGGTGATAAACTGAATGTAAGAGGATACATGGGAGTTTCTATATTGGGAAGAACTCAGGTTTGGCAGAAAGTAAACTAACGAACTATAAAATAATATTAAATATAAGGCAACTCAGCAATGAGTTGTCTTTTTTGTGATGTAAATAATAAATAATTACTATTTTTGTACTCTAAATTTTTCAAATAAATATGGCAGAATATACTTTTCGTGAGGTAATTGCACAGGCAATGAGCGAGGAAATGCGTAAAGACGAATCCATTTTTCTAATGGGAGAAGAGGTAGCAGAATACAACGGTGCCTACAAAGCTTCTAAAGGAATGTTGGACGAGTTTGGTGCTAAACGTGTAATCGATACACCTATTGCAGAGCTTGGTTTTACAGGTATTGCTGTAGGTGCTGCAATGAATGGTAACAGACCGATTGTAGAGTATATGACGTTTAACTTTGCGCTTGTAGGGATTGACCAAATCATCAACAATGCAGCAAAAATCCGTCAGATGAGTGGTGGTCAGTGGAACTGCCCAATTGTTTTCCGTGGTCCTACAGCTTCTGCAGGTCAGTTGGGAGCGACGCACTCTCAGGCTTTCGAAAACTGGTATGCAAATATTCCTGGTCTGAAAGTGGTGGTTCCTTCAAATCCTTATGATGCAAAAGGATTATTAAAAACAGCTATCCAGGATAATGATCCGGTAATCTTCATGGAATCTGAGCAGATGTATGGTGATAAAATGGAAGTTCCTGAAGAAGAATATTACTTACCAATAGGAAAAGCAGATATCAAAAGAGAAGGTACAGATGTAACTTTGGTTTCTTTTGGAAAAATTATGAAATTAGCGCTTCAGGCAGCTGAAGATATGGCTAAAGAAGGTATTTCTGTTGAGGTTATCGATTTAAGAACAGTTCGTCCTTTAGATTTTGACACTGTTTTAGCTTCAGTAAAGAAAACAAACAGACTTGTAATTTTGGAAGAAGCCTGGCCGTTTGGTTCTGTATCTTCAGAGATTACTTATATGGTGCAGCAAAAAGCATTTGATTATCTGGATGCACCAATCAAGAGAATTACGACTCCGGATGCACCGGCTCCTTATTCATCAGCTTTATTCGCAGAATGGTTTCCAAAGCTTGAAAAAGTGAAAGAAGAGATCAAAAATGCGATGTACGTAAAATAATGAGTATACGATTATAGAAAAAAACTTCCGAAAGGAAGTTTTTTCATTTATACAATGAATGACTTATATGACGCAGCATCATTAATTTAATATAAATTTGCGCTTTTAAAAATAATAAGCTGAAATGGCAGAAGTTATAGAAGGAGGTCATCATATAGACCTTAAGAAACTTTCATATGTGGGAGTTCTTGTTTCACTCGGAATTGTTTTCGGCGATATTGGTACTTCCCCGCTCTATGTAATGAAAGCGATTGTGAATGCAAGCAAAGATTCTACAATGCCTTTCGATACTTATATTGAAGGTGCAATTTCATGTATCATCTGGACACTAACGCTACAGACCACTGTAAAATATGTTGTTATTGCATTAAAAGCAGATAACAAAGGCGAAGGCGGGATTCTAGCGCTATATTCACTCGTCAAAAAACTCAAAAAGAAATGGCTCTACGTCGTCGCAATTATTGGAGCATCTACTTTGGTTGCCGATAGTGTGATTACGCCCTCTCTTACTGTAATGTCGGCTATTGAAGGACTTAAAATATATAATCCTGAAACGCCGGTGGTAATGATCACCATTTTTATTTTATTCGTCGTATTCGTCGTTCAGCAATTTGGTACGGCATCTATTGGTAAGCTATTCGGGCCAATTATGGTTACCTGGTTTTTGGCATTGGGAGTTTTCGGTTCTGTGCATATCGTAGATCATTTTGAGATTCTGAAAGCATTCAATCCTGTTTATGCTTATAATCTGATTACTCATTCACCAAGTGCAATTGTTATTATGGGAGCTGTTTTCCTTTGTACAACGGGTGCGGAAGCATTATATTCAGATCTGGGACATTGTGGGGCAAAAAATATCAGAGTAAGCTGGATTTTCGTTAAATTAATGTTGATTCTGAATTACTTAGGTCAGGGAGCGTGGCTTTTAACGAATTATAAACAAGTTTTTACAGGTGTTAATCCATTTTTCGGAATTATGCCGGAATGGGCAGTTTTACCGGGAGTTATATTGGCAACTTTAGCCGCAATTATTGCCAGTCAGGCAGTGATTACAGGCTCATTTACGATGTTTTCAGAGGCGATGTCAATTTCATTTTGGCCCAATCAACATATCGAATATCCTTCAGGAATTAAAGGACAGATGTATATTCCCAGAATCAATTGGGGTTTGATGGCTTTGTGTTTTGGCGTTGTTATTTTCTTTAAAGAATCGGGTAAAATGGAAGCTGCGTATGGTTTAACGATTACCATTACGATGCTGATGACAACTATTTTATTAATTTATTGGTTAAGCAGAAGCAGAGTCAACAGGATTTTTATTATTGGTTTTGCACTAGTTTATATATTTTTGGAATCAGGATTTTTCTATGCCAATGTCATCAAATTTATGGATGGCGGTTGGTTAACAATGGTTCTTGGCGGATTTATCGCCGTTTGTATGTACGCTTGGTATAACGGAAGATTGTTGAAGTCTAACTTTACAAGCTATGTGAAAATCGGTAAATACGTTAATATTATCAAAGACATGAAGTTAGATGAAACTATTCCGAAATATTGTACCAATCTCGCGTATTTGAGCCGTGCAAAGCGTAATGATGAGATAGAATCTAAGATTATTTATTCGATTATTAAAAAACAGCCTAAAAGAGCAGATCATTACTTTATTTTGAGCATTGTGAATCAGGAAGATCCTTATACTTTTAAATACAGTGTTGACGAAATTCTTCCGGGAACGATTTATAAAATTAATTTCCTTCTAGGATTTAAAGTTGACCGGAGAATTAACGATTATTTCAATATGGTTCTGAAAGATATGATGGCTGAAGGAACAATTCCTGCACGAAGCAGTCACCCTTCTTTAAGAGCGCACAATATTCCGCCGGATTTAAAGTATGTAATCATAGACAACACCTATATCAACGATATTCTTTTGACGGTAAAACAGAAAATTACGTTAAATATTTACAATTTTGTTAAATATATTGGAAGTGATGATTTCAAATCATGGGGTGTTACATCGCACAATGTTATCGTAGAATCCGCACCACTAACGGAAGAAACGATTTCCAGCAGTAAAATCCAACAGAAAGAATTCGTAAGAAATAATTCTTAAAAGTATTTTTACGGACTAAGTTACATCATATTGATTTAAATAAAAATCAATAAATTTGTAGGATAAATTTTTAAATGGATACTTTACAAAAAGAAAAGAATATAACTTTAATCAAAGATGTTTTAAGAAATTACCTTCTTGAAAAAGGTTTTCGTAATACACCTGAACGATACACCATCTTGGAAGAGATCTATAATATGGATCATCACTTTAATGTAGACGATCTTTATCTTCTGATGATGCAGAAAAAATACCATGTTTCGAAAGCAACCATCTACAATACCATCGAAATTTTCCTTGATGCAGGTTTGATTCGTAAACATCAGTTTGGCGAAAAAACATTGACTTCATCTTCGTATGAAAAGTCTTATTTTGATAAGCAGCACGATCATTTGGTGATTTACAAGAAAGATTCTGATAAAGAAATTGAAGAAATTATCGAGTTCTGCGATCCTAGAATTCAGGGGATTAAAGAAGCGATAGAGGGGGCTTTTGGGGTGAAAATTGATTCTCATTCGCTGTATTTTTATGGCACTAAGAATGATTAATCAATGAGACTGATTCTTTTTCTCATCTTTTTTATTTCCTCCTTCACTTTGGCTCAGGTTACACCAAAACCTGCGCAAAGAGATCCTTATCTGCAGAATCCTGTAAAAAATCAACCACAGAATAGTAAACCTACGCAGAAGGTAAAGATTATTCATGCTGATGAAATTATTAAGGATCCGGCTCAATATGATGGAAATCAGTATCTGAAGGGTAAAGTGGTGATCGAACATCAGGGTTCTATTCTTTCGGCAGATGAAGTCATCAGATATGAAGAAGAAAATTTTATAAGAGCCATCGGTAATGTAAAGCTTCAAAATAGTGATGGTTCTGTTATTACATCCAATGAAATGGAGTATGACGGAAACACCCAAAAAGGTGTTGCCCGTAAAAATGTAGTTCTTACCGATCCGAAAGGTACGATCATTAAAACTGAAACCATGTATTACGACAGGGTTTCAAATCAGGCTTACTACAATACAGGTGGAACGATTAATGACGGAAAAAGTACCACTTACTCAAAAAGTGCAACTTATTTTCTTACAACACGTACCATAGATTTAACAGGCAGAGTCAGAATAGTTGATAAAGACTATACTTTGGAAGGCGATAATGTGGTTCAGAATCAAAATACAAATATTGTTACCATTAACGGGTATACAGTAATTACCAATAATAAAAATCCGAAAAACAGAATCGTTACCGATAAAGGAACGCATAATATGAATACCAAAGAGTCTTTTCTTACGAAAAACTCAAGGATTTATTACAATGATAAGATTCTTACCGGTGATGAAATCTATTATAACCAGCTTACCGGTTTCGGAAAAGCCACAGGAAATGTTACCATTGATGACCCTTTGGAAAAAAGATATGTGAAAGGCGGTTATGGAGAAATTTACGAAAAGAAAGATTCTTCCATGATGACCAAATCACCGTATGCAGTAAAGATTCTTGAAAAAGATTCTATTTATTTTGCCTCAGAAAAGATTCTGACCTACCAAAAACCTGACACTGCAGATATTACCAAAAAGAAAAGTTATCTGAGAGCTTTTAAAAAAGCCAGAATTTATAAATCTAATGCACAGGGAAGAGCAGATTCTATCGCTTTCAATGAGACCGACGGAATTATGCACATGTACAAAGATCCGATTCTCTGGAGTGGAGAAAAACAGGTAACCGGAGATAAAATTGAAGCTTACTTTAATACAGAAACTGAATATATCGATTCTTTAAAGGTAATCGGGAACGGTTTTGCCATTGCCAAAGTAGATTCTCTAAATCTTGTAGACGAATTTCATCAGGTGAAGGGCAAATTAATGACTGTTGATTATGAAGGGCAGGATATCAAAGAAATTAAAGTAATCGGAAATGCTGAAGCCATAACTTACGCCGATGAAGATAACAAACAAACACAAACCAAGGAAAGAATAGGGATTACCCTTTCAACCTGCGGAATTATCGGTGCGCTTTTCGAAGGGAGATTTCTTCAGATTATTTCTTGTAGTGTAGGAGCAGCAGCAAAAACATACCCGATGAGTAAAATTGCTCCAGACCAGAAAAAGTTTGAAGACTTCAACTGGAATACCAAAGACCGAATACGGAAATGGCAGGATATTCTCGTCGATTCTCCAAATAACGAAGAGATTAAATATGAAGCCAACGATACGCTGTATAATAAGATAAAAGAAGCGGCAGATAAAGAAAAAGCCAAAGAAGAAGCTAAAAAACCTAAAAGGGTAAGAAAATAATTTTGAATATCCTTTTTTATTTTTAAAACTAAAACCAACAGTCATTTTGTCATTCCGCAGGAATCTGAACTGCTTTATTTTAGCATATTGAAACTTTTTCGAAATGACAAATATGGGGTTAAAAATAAGTTATTACAATTTGTGCATATCCAGAAATAATAGATAAAAGATCAGTTTTTATTGGTCTTTTTTATTGATGCATGCAACTTGGTAAATTCATATAGATAAATTTAAATAAGAAAATAATCAGATGTTTTGAGCAAAAGATAGTTTATTACGTTTTCTATAAGTCTGACTGAAGCCATATTGTTAATGTTGTATAACTATTATTGTATATTGTTTCTTACAAAGACGGAAGAGCTTATCCTATCATGGGATTGCCAATGGAAAATCTGATAGAAATTTATAAAAATTAACAAAACCCGTAGAACTTTCTGTGGGGTTTTTAGCTTGCTTTGATGCTTATTTTAAAATCCTTTCGACGATTATAACAAAAGCTCCCGTCGATTTACGCAAATCCACGGGAGCTTTTAGAAAAAGCAAGCTTGCTTTTCCAAAATGCACACCTGCTTTTAAAAACTCGTAACTTAGCTTTTCCTGATATTCTCAAATTAAATAATATTTATAATTTCCTATTTACCAAATCTTCTTTAGCTTTGCCTAAAATTTTTCAGACAATGGAAATGCAAAACGATTTTTTTAAATATCAGGCGCAGACTACCCAGTTTGCAGCAGGTTTTGAAGTGGAAAAAGCAGAAGGAAGCTATATTTTTGGGAAAGACGGCAGAAAATATCTTGATTTTGTGGCGGGAGTTTCGGCAAATACTTTGGGGCATTCGCATCCGAAGATTGTCAATGCCATCAAAGAACAGGCTGATAAATACCTTCACGTCATGGTTTACGGAGAATATGCTCAGGAAAAACCTGTTGAACTCTGCAGATTATTGGCTGAAGCAACGCCCGAACCTTTAGAAATTACTTATCTCGTCAACAGTGGAGCTGAAGCGATTGACGGAAGTTTAAAACTGGCAAAAAGATTTACAGGAAGAGAAGAAATTATTTCCTTTAAAAACTCATATCATGGAAATACACACGGTGCACTCAGTGTTTCCGGACATGAAGGTCATAAAAGGGAATTCCGTCCTTTGTTACCAATGATTTCTTTTATTGAATTTAATAATGAAAATGATTTCGATAAAATCACAGAAAAAACAGCTTGCGTTATTCTTGAAACCATTCAGGGAGCGGCAGGATTTTTAGTTCCGGAGGAGGATTATTTAATTAAGCTAAAAAAGAGATGTGAAGAAGTTGGTGCTTTATTGATTCTCGACGAAATTCAGCCTGGTTTCGGAAGAACCGGGAAATTGTTTTCTTTTGAACATTTCGGTATTGTTCCCGATATTCTCGTGATGGGAAAAGGAATGGGCGGTGGTGTTCCGGTGGGAGCATTTATGAGTTCAAAAAAAATTATGGATACATTGGCGCATTCTCCAAAATTGGGTCACATCACTACTTTTGGTGGAAATCCTTTAATTGCAGCAGCTTCTCATGCCACTTTAAAAGAAGTTTTGGAAAGCGGTTTGATGAATGAAGTGGATGAAAAAGAAAAATTATACAGAGAACTTTTGGTTCACCCTAAAATCAAAAACATCAACGGTAAAGGCTTGATGTTGGCTGTTAATTTAGGAACTCCGGATTTTACCTTAAATGTTGCTAAAAAGTGTATGGAAAAAGGTCTGATTGTTTTTTGGCAATTATACAGAAACGAATACCTGAGAATTTCTCCGCCATTAACGATTTCAAAAGAAGAAATTACAGAAGGCTGCAAGATTATTCTTGAAGTTTTAAATGAAGAATAGTTTTAAAATGACCAATACTCAACCTCTTTTCTTAAGAGGTTTTTTAATGAAGTTTTATCGTAAAATTTTCGATAAAGTTTCCATTTGAAACAATAAAGATGTTTCTGATAAAAATCATAAAATTATAGATATAATTTTGCGTAATAAAAAAATTAATTTATATATTGCGTCACGTTAAAAATAAGTTATATGGCGAAACATAAAGTCCATTACGAATTCCCAATGCACTGTCTTTCAGAGATTTTGTATGAATATTTGGCAACAGCTGAGGGATTGTCTGAATGGTTTGCGGATGATGTACTAGAGAAAGGCGATGATTTCTTTTTCAGTTGGGGTGGAGGTCCTGCTGAAAAGGCAACTTTAATCAGATATAAGCCTGAAGGTTTCGTACGTTACAGATGGGAGGAAGATGAAGGGACAAAAAATTTCTTTGAAATGACCATTACAATTGATGATATTACAGAAGATTTAGCTTTAAATATTACAGATTTCTGTGAAGAAGGTGATGAAGAGGAAAACGCAATGTATTGGGAAAACCTTATCGAAAATCTTAGAATAAAATTGGGTGCTGCTTAATTCCTGGCTGCATTGTTTTTAAATAACGAAACTGATGAACGATTTATCGTTCATTATTTTTTTATAAATATTCATAATGGAAAATATATATTTTACATCTGAAGAAATTGAACTGAAAAACCGCGCTTTTCTTTCAGGAGATGCGGTGAAAGTTTCATTTTTTATAAGAAATTCAAAGCTGATTATGGATGAAGAATGCTATTTCTTTTTAATGGCATCCATGAGAAAAATGAGACTGAATATTCCTTTGTCTTATACTCTGGAGTTTTTCCAAAATCTTTTCACTTCGAAAGTTATTGAAGGAAGTCATATTCAAAACGGAATCATCAATTTCCTGGTTTTCAGAAATTCAGATGGCATTACTTTGTCTAAATCGTCAGTTTCTTACTATTTTGAATTAGATGAAACGGCCGATGTTCTTTCAATTAATCAAAGACCTTTGGAATTGGATGTGATCAAAGAAATTAACGTTAATAATAATCTTTTAAGCAACATCAGGGTTCATTGTCCCGAAAATATTTATGGCGGAATTTACGCACAGGAAAATGATCTGGATGATGTGATTTTATTAAACCCAAATAAACGGATTGCTCGTGCTACAACCGGGAATCTTTTATTCCTGGAAGGTAATGTGATTAAAATCCCGAAACAGTCGGAAGGAGCTTATATTTCGCCTTTATTGGAAAATTTTGTGACCTATCTGCATAAAAATAATCTTGCAGATGTTCAGGAGCATGAAATTATCGCTTTCGAATCTCAAAAAGCAGAAGAAATTTTACTAATTTCAGACGAAAAGGGAGTTTTCTCTGTAAAGAAAATTAGAAATAAAACTTTTGAAAACAGCCGTTTCACCGAATTGGTAGAAAGCTGGAAAAATAGTTTCTAAAAATTGACAAACCCGGTAAACAACATTTCAGTCCTTTACCGGGTTTTATTCTGATATATCAGAAAGGTGTATTTTATTTTTAATTCTCGTTGATAAATTCAGCAAATTTCTGGGCAATTTCTCTTTGTCCGTCATCACTGTTAAGATATTCCCTTTCTTTTGTATTGTTGATATAACCTAATTCAACCAATACAGCAGGAGATTTTGAATTCTTAAGAATTTGTAAATTTTGTTCTCTGATATTACATTCTCCAAGTTTCTTCGATAATTTCTCAGCTAAATTTTTTGATTCAGCAGTATTTTGAATGAAAATTTCGTGACCACTTTTAGGAGTGTTTGCTTCAGGAGTTGAGTTGACGTGAAGCGAAATAACCATTTCCGGATTCAATTTGTTGATTTTCTCTGTTCTTTCAGCAAGAGAGGCGTATGTGTCGTCGCTTCTTGTCAGAATAATCTCATATTTTCCGGCTTTATCACTTGTTTTTTTGATTTGTTGAGCGATTTTCAGAACCATATCTTTTTCTAAGATGTCATTTTTGTTGGCTCCTAAATCATTTCCACCATGACCGGCATCGATTACAATAAACTTTTTGCTAACGGGAGTAAAGGAAAGAATTGCAGTAGAAGCTAAAGATAAAGCCAGTAGTTTTATTGCTTTCATATTACATTATTTTAGGTTATCAAATAACGTAAAAAGTATCTTAAAAATTATATAAAAAAACTTAAATTTTGTTAAATTTATATTGCTTCTTTGTGAAGTAATGATTAATTAAGTGAAATGTCCTCCGGAGCATTTGCCCACAGAAGATATTCACCACCAAGATTTTGCATAATTGATTTCCATAAAGTATGATCATTTGGAAGCGTGTAATCTAAATTATAGATATCTACAACCGTCCAGACTTTTTGTTGGATTTCATTGTCGAGCTGCAAACCAGACCAACCTGAATATCCTGAAAATATTTTCACATCCTGAATACTGATTTCATTCTGCAAAACTGCATTAATAATTAATTCTATATCTTCAGTTAGATAATAATCACCATTAATTGCAGTATAATTTTCAGTGACTTTTTTTCCTTTAACAATAAAAAAGACTTTGTCATTTTCTACAGGACCACCATCATAAACTTCAATTTCGAAATCGAAGAAATTTTTAAAACGATTACTCATCTTGCTGTTTTTTTTATTCAGGATCAAGCCAAACGCACCACTTTCGTTATGGTCGATAATCAGCACTACAGAACGTGAAAAAATATCGCCGGAAATATCAGGTGTGGAAATTAATATTTTACCTTTGTATGAGTAATTCATACTCAAATTTAATAAAAATTATTTATGGAAAACCTCCACGATAAAAGAAAAATCTACGAAAAATCACAACTTATTGAAAGTGAGATTAAAGAGAATCCTATCGAGCAATTCAGAAATTGGTTTTTAGATGCTTCGGAAAATCCATCGATTTCTGAGGCAAATGCAATGGCGGTTTCTACGTTGGAGGAAGATGGTTGTCCGCGAACGAGAATGGTTTTATTAAAAGAATATACATATGAAGGTTTTATTTTTTATACCAATTACAGCAGCCGGAAAGGAAAATCTATTGAAAAAACTCACAAAGCCTGCCTTCATTTCTTTTGGCCGGGTTTAGAAAGACAGGTCATTATCAAAGCAACCCTTGAAAAAATTGCTGAAAACCTGAGTGATGGTTATTTTCATTCCAGACCCAAAGGAAGTCAGCTTGGAGCAGCAGTTTCTCCTCAAAGTCAGGAAATTCCAAACAGGGAGTTTTTAGAAGCAAAATTGAAGGATTTAGAAAAACAGTATCAGGATTCAGAAGTTCCCAGACCAGAAAATTGGGGCGGCTATATCGCAAAACCTTATGAAATTGAGTTTTGGCAGGGAAGACCCAACAGATTACACGACAGAATTATCTACGTCTTAGAAGATCTGGACTGGAAGATTTCAAGATTAGCTCCTTAATTATTTAGACTGTAGTTTTAAATGAAATATTAAAAATGGTTGAGATAGACTCTTGAAACCACAAAAAAACCCCATCGAATGATGAGGTTTTATTTTTTTATAATCGAATGATTATTTTTTCTTTTTACCAGTTGCTGCAGGTACATTCGCCATTGAAACAGCTGTAGATAAATCTGCACCAGCTTTAAACTTAGCAACAGTTTTAGCTTCGATGTTGATTGGTTTTTTAGTTGCAGGGTTGATACCTTGTCTTGCAGCTCTCTCAGATACAGAGAAAGTACCAAAACCTACCAAAGATACTTTACCTTCTTTTGTTTTTAATGTATTGGTAACATTAGAGATAAAAGATTCCAGAGCAGCTTTTGCGGCAACTTTAGTAATTCCTGCGTCTTTTGCGATTGCGTCGATTAATTCAGACTTGTTCATAATTTTTAATATTAAAAGTTAGTTAGTTATAAAAGCAAATTTAAAACAATTTTCAAATTGTGCAAATTTTTTGTAAAAACTTATTGATTTTTTTTATGTTTCATCAAAATCAATTAAAATTTGATAATTTGGGTTTTTACGAAAAATCAAGGTTTCGAGATGCTAAAACCATGCCAAATACTTATGTATATTGACTTTACTAAATTATTGTTATTTGGTTTTAAATTTATTAATTTCTTAATTTGGTATCAACAATTGGTTTTTTTATAGATATGCTTGCTAAGTTTATAAAATAAATATGAATATTTTAGTTTGAATTAAATTAACGGTCTCAACTAATGGGAGTTGTAATTTTCATTTTAAAATGATTTTCTTAAATATTATTAATAAATTTGCACCATGTTAATAGAAGTATTTAAATCTAAGATTCACAGGGTTAGAGTTACGGCTTCAGACCTTAATTATATTGGAAGTATTACCATTGATGAAGATCTTATCGAGGCTGCAGGATTGGTAGTTGGAGAAAGGGTTTACATCGTAAATGTCAATAACGGAGAACGTTTTGATACTTACGTCATCAAAGGAAAAAGAAAATCCGGAGAAGTTTGTTTAAATGGTCCTGCTGCAAGAAAAGTGCAGCGTGATGACATTATTATTATCATTGCTTACGCTCAAATGACACCGGAAGAAGCTCAGGAATTCCAGCCTAAAATTGTTTTCCCTGACGAAAAAACGAATCTTCTTACTTAATTTATGGAGAAGAAATCAAACAAAACTTTAAAATCTCTATTTACTGTAGTAATCTCGCTTGCTTTTGCAGGCTTTTTTTTGTGGTTTGCGCTCAGAGGATTAGATTTTAAGGTCATTCAAAAATCTTTGGCAAAAGCAAATTATCTTTGGGTAGCTTTTGCTGCAGTTTTTGCCCTTTTGGCTTATTGGTTCAGAGCAATTCGCTGGAATTTATTATTGGAACCGATGGGACATAAAATCTCCAGCTCAAATGCACTTTGGTCTTTATCTTTCGGATATTTAATGAATCTTACCATTCCCAGAAGTGGAGAGTTGGCAAGAGCAACGGCTTTATATGGTGTAGAAAAAGTTCCTGTTGATAAATCTTTCGGAACAATTATTCTGGAAAGAGTAGTCGATTTGATTTGTATGCTTGGATTTTTACTTTTAACAGTAATTTTCAAGTTTAAAGCAATTGTATCTTTTTACGATTTCGTCATGGAACAAAAAGATAAAAAAGAAGTTTTTGAACCTAATGTTTTCGAAAGAATGATGATGAAATTAGGTGTTGAAAATTTTGATTCTTTTTATTTATATTTAAAAATTGTTGTTGTCGTTTTGCTTTTAACAGCTCTTGTTGTTTTCTACAAATATAAAAAGGAAGCTTTAATTAATTT
This sequence comes from Chryseobacterium sp. GP-SGM7, assembly GCF_049166575.1. Classification (NCBI taxonomy): domain Bacteria; kingdom Pseudomonadati; phylum Bacteroidota; class Flavobacteriia; order Flavobacteriales; family Weeksellaceae; genus Chryseobacterium; species Chryseobacterium sp. GP-SGM7. The sequence continues at coordinate 393,027 of NZ_JBMHFF010000002.1, forward strand.
TGGAAAAGGGATATTACAGGGTTTAACCTCAATTTTCAAGCTAAAAGAAAAAGGCAAGTTCATTATATATACCATCGGAATTTGGGTTTCTTATTATTTTGCGGCATATCTTGTCTGTTTTGCTTTGCCAGAAACTTCAGATTTTACCTTTTCAGATGGGTTTTTCATCATTGTTGTAGGAACTTTAGGAATGATAATTCCTGCAAGTGGAGGAATTGGAGCGTTTAATCTTGCAATGAAATATGGTTTTATGGCATTATTTCTTGCAATGGGTAAAAGTGCAGAATTTGGTGGCGAAATGGGATTGACGTATTCATTTATTTCGCTTCCTTTACAGATTGTTGTAATGTTGGTGATGGGATTGATTTCCATTCCGATGTTGGCGAAAGCCCGAAATAATATAGTAGAAGAATAAATCGATCAATTCAAAATATAGAAATCCCGTTTCAGTCTGAAGCGGGATTTTTTTTTGCTTAATTTTTTCAAATATTAAAAAAAGTTTAAAACTGTATGACTTTTTATCATTAATTTGGTTAATTCAAAAATCAAATCTATCTTAAGGGAAAAATTATATTTATAGATTATGGCAATTAATTTACAGAAAGGGCAAAAAATAGAATTAGGACTTACAAAAATGACAATCGGTCTTGGTTGGGATCCGAATGAAGGAACAGGCTACGCTTTCGACTTGGATGCATCAGCAATTATGATTGACTCAGACAGAAAATTGGTCGGAGACGAATATTTTGTTTTTTATAATAATTTAAATTCTCCGGATGGAGCATTGCAGCACACGGGAGATGATCCCGATGGAAAAAGCAGTGATGGAGATGACGATGAAGCAATAGTTATTGATCTTGAAAAGGTAGATCCGAGAGTACAGGAAATTCTGTTTGTGGTAACCATTGAAGATTTCGAAAGAAGAAAGCAAAACTTCGGAATGGTAAGAAATTCTTACATCAGAGTTGTAGATAATAACAGTCATCAGGAAATCGCAAAATATGAGCTTGATGAAGATTTTTCTATCGAAACCGGTGTAGAATTCGGACGTCTGTACAAAAGAAACGGAAGCTGGAAATTCGAGGCTTCAGGAATCGGCTACAGAGCAGATCTTGGATTCTTTTTAGAGAAATACTACAAAGGTCAAATCATCAAATAACAAATTGTATCAAGAGAATAAATGGTTTTGCGAACTTAGCTGAGTGAAACGCCTTTGCGACCGAAAATATTTTCAATTAAATAAGATAAACTTAGTGCTCTTTGCGTTAAAAAAATAGAAAATAAAATAACACAGAAAACGATATTAAAAATGGCAATTAATTTACAGAAAGGTCAGACAATAGATTTAAGAAAAAACGACCGTGGAGAAAGTGTTTACGATTTATCTCAGGTAACCATCGGATTAGGTTGGGATGTTCGTAAGCAAGGCGGTTTCTTCGGAAAAATTTTCAATAAAGAAGCAGAATATGATTTGGATGCAGTTGCATTTCTTTTAGATGGAAACGGAAAAGTTGCCAACTTAGGAAGAACAGTTCAGACCAGTGACGGAAGGCAGATGGGATTATACCAAGGAGACGTAATTTATTTCAACTCAATGCAGCATCCAAGCGGACATATCTGGTTGACCGGAGATAACAGAACAGGAGCGGGAGATGGTGATGATGAACAAATTATTGTAAAATTAGACCAACTTGACGAGCGTTATCAGAAAATTATTTTCGTGGTGACTATTTACATGGGAAGACAGAATAATCAGCATTTTGGAATGATCGACAATGCGTTTATTCGTGCCGTTGATGCAAGAGGAAAAGAAATTACAAAATACAGCCTTTCAGGTGATGCAAGTATGAACGGAATGTGTTCTATGGTTTTTGCAGAAGCTTATAGGCATAACGGTGACTGGAAATTCCGTGCTTTGGGTGAACCCAATCAATCAGACAGTTTTGTTGATCTTTTGAAGAAATATTCTTACTAATTTTTGTTGAAATTAATTTCCTCAAATTTGATTTAATCATAAACTAACAGCAAATAGCAAAAGCCGTTTGCTGTTAGTCAATTAATACCTGTTATAATGAACAGAAGATTATTAGCCTACTTTTTACTGGATACTTCCGGCTCGATGAACGGAGAACCGATTCAGGCTTTGAATAATGGCTTCAACGGCTTGATTTCGATGCTTCGCTCAGATCCTCAAGCCATGGATACGCTTTATTTAAGTGTGACCACTTTCGATCGTGAGGTGAAAAATATCATTCCGATGGTTGATTTGGCAAGTTTTCATCCGATGGAAATTACGTGTCCCGATAGCGGTCCCACTCATACCGGAGCAGCTTTGGAATTGGTTTCGGCATTGCTTCAGGTGGATTTAATTAAAGGTTCTACAGAAGTAAAAGGAGATTGGAAACCTCTTCTTTTTATTTTTACCGATGGAAAACCTTCGGATATTCAAAAGTACAGACAGATGATTCCTGTAATTAAAAACTTGGATTTCGGAGTGATTGTGGGATGTGCTGCAGGACCAAAAGCGGATGAAAGTTTCCTGAAAGAATTGACTGATCATGTAGTGAAACTCGATACAACTGATGCGGCAACATTGTCTTCGTTTTTCAAATGGGTAAGTTCATCCATCACCATGGGCGGAAAATCGCAGGGAACAGGCGAAAGCATCAGTCTTCCGCCACCACCTTCAGAACTGAATATTATTATTTAAAAATTAAACCATTAAAATGATTTAAGAAGTTAAGTTTCATTAAGAAAATCAAATAGATTTTTAAAAAGCAACTGCGACAAGCGAAGTTCAACTTAATATTCTTAACTCCTTAATTAAAATCTTAATGGTTTAATTTAAAAATTATAATTTCTCGCAAATTATTTTAATTATACAGATTAAAAAATCAGCAAAATTTGCTCAATCTGCGTGAAATAAATTATAATTTAGGTAAAGCGCTATTAAAAAAAATATGAGAAGACTTCCCATTTATTTTCTGGTAGATATTTCCGAATCGATGATTGGCGAGCCGATTGATCAGGTTCAGGAAGGTATTTCTACCATTGTTCGAGAATTAAAGAAAGATCCGTATTCCTTAGAAACCGTCTGGATTTCGGTCGTTGGTTTTGCAGGAGAAGCTGAAGTAATTACGCCTTTACAGGATATTATTTCATTCTATCCTCCAAAAATTCCTGTCGGAAGCGGAACATCTTTGGCAAAAGGTCTTTTTAAAATAATGGATTGTATTGATAAAGATATTGTAAAAACTACCTACGACAGAAAAGGTGACTGGAAACCTCTGGTTTTTCTTTTCACAGACGGAGTTCCAACTGATGATGCTCAAATTGCCATCGAAAAATGGACGACTCAATATCGTGCAAAACCCAATACGATTGCCATTTCGATTGGAGATAATACCAATTATAAACTTTTAGGAACGCTTTCAGATCACGTATTGCTATTTAATAATAATTCTGAAAATTCATATAAAGAATTTTTTAAATGGGTGACAGATTCAATTAAAACAACAAGCCAGAGCGTTACGGAAGCCAATAAAGAGGGAATTAATTTATCTAAAATCGATCACAGTATTTTAGAAAAAATAGATCCCGAAATGCAGCAAAGATTTCCAGATAATAACTTTGTGGTTTTAAGCGGAAAATGTTCAGATTCTAAAAAATCATATCTCATTAAATATAAAAAAGCCTTCACAGATTCCGGAATTGCAGGAATGCAAACCCGTTATTACCGTTTGGAAGGAACTTACAGGATAGATGATGCTTCATATTTCCGACTTTCGTCCACACAGAAAAGCAGTCAGAAAATTTCGGTAGAAGAACTTCATGGTGCTCCGTCTTGTCCGCACTGTGCGAATCCGATTGCTTTGGCAACATGTTCGTGTGGCGGAATTCACTGTTTAAAAGGCGAAGGTTACAACGAATGTCCTTGGTGCGGAACTTCAGATTATTATGGTTTCAGCAGTGAAGGTTTTGACATTAACCGAACTTTAGGCTAAATGGAAAAAACAATCAGACAGATTTTGAAAAATCATAATATTCAGGATGATAAAATGATGGATAAAGTGGTTACAAAACTGTTGACCCAAACGGAAATTAAGAACAATTTGGAATTGATTATCGAAGCTCAGAAAAAAATTATGCACGAAGTGATTATTTATAAAGAAAGAGAAGAATTTGCCGATGCATTTTTTCCGATTACGAATGCACATTCCAAGAAAAAATACGAGTTTGTTTTTCCGATGGAGGAGTTTCCGAATATTAGAATTAAAGATGTTTCAGGATTGGATTTGGCGGGTTTAAGTTTTGAGGAAAATACAATTAAAGGTATTCCTTTTGAAACTGATACTTATGATTTAAAAATTGAATTTTTCCATATTTTGGATGAAGAAAATGTTGAAATTAAAAAAGCTCAGCTTTTCGTCAATGCAGATCCAAAAGATTTGTGGAAAAATATTCCCTCAGATAAAGAAGCTCCTTTTCATAAAGCTGATGAAGCATTGTTTAAAGGAGAATTCTCAGATAAAAAAATTGTGGCCGCTTCAAAAAGAGGCCGTTCTCATTCGCATGAAGGGAAATTCAGAGATGATGATTTTGCAGTAGACAAATTGCCTGATTTCTGGAATATTATTTCTGTTTCTGATGGAGCTGGTTCTGCACAATTGGCGAGATACGGCTCTGAATTGGCAACAGAATCGATCAATGATTACTTTAAGAATGAAGAAGTCTTAGCTCAACTTGATTTTCATTTAAATGAAATTTTTAATAATGAAAAAAATACTTCGGAAACAAAACAGGAAGTTATAAAAATTCTTTATCAGGGAGTTTCAAATACATTTAAAATGCTTTCTGAAAAGGCAGAAGAACATTTTGTAAGTTTAAAAGATTTACATTCGACTTTAATTTTTGCTTTGCTTAAAAAGTTTGATTTTGGATATGTATTTCTAACTTTTGGCGTTGGAGATTGCCCGATTAATCTGATTAATGAAGATTTTTCTGAAGTACAATTATTGAACACAATGGATGTCGGCGAATTTGGCGGCGGAACCCGTTTTATTACAATGAATGAAATTTTTGATGATACGATTTCTTCCCGTTTCAGAATTACTTTGATAAAAGATTTTTCTAAATTGGTGTTAATGACTGACGGAATTTACGATCCGAAATTTATAACAGAAAACAAATTAGAAGATATCGAAAGCTGGAAAACTTTTTTCGAAGATTTAAATGGTAACAACGATGACGAGTTAAAAGTTGATTTTCAAAATGATGAAAAAATCGGTGAACAGTTACTTTCCTGGATGGATTTCTGGAGCAAAGGAAATCATGATGACAGAACTTTGGCCGTGATTTATTGAGGTTAATAATTAATTTTCAGATGAAATTTAAACTGATATTTTGCTTTTTAATATTTTCATTTTTTACTTTTGCTCAAAGTGGTAAGTGTACAATTAAAATAAATTATAATCTTTCAGAGGTTAAGGAAAATGGAATAATTTCATTCTCTGCTACCAATTTGAGTAATAAAAATATAAAAGTTCTAAAAAGTTTTCATGATTACAAAGCTCAGTTAGAAAATATATTTTATGTTGATTCTGATGGTAATCTATTACCTAAAAACTTAGGAACTGCAGATATTGATTTTTTCAAACAGGATAAAACAGTAGTCTTAAAGCCTAATGAATCAAGAATATATAAAATTAATATTTTTGAAACATTGCAAGGAAGTAAATATTTAAGAGCAGAGTATAGTTACAAATTTGATGTGTGGTTTAATTTTATTGATTTAGTAGATCATAGATTTGATTGTGATGTTATCGGTCTTGAAAAACTGAAAAATTTAAAATATCAACCACAAGCTATTCAATAGTTTTTATAAGTATTAATTCTCAAATGAAAAAAACAACCACCGTTTCCTCGATTTTAGACTCAGCAAAATCCTATGAATATATAGAAGAAAATCCCGTAAAAGGAGGTGTAAAAGATGTTTATTTTTCGCCTGACAAAAAATATGTGGTGGCTTTTTACAGAAATCCGTTGGAAAACGAACAAAAAGAAAGAATCAAAAGAATTGTTTCGACCTATTTGGTCAATATTCAAAACGGAAACGCCTCAGATTATTATCTGGATGAGGTTTTCAGATGGCCTTACGATATTGTTCAGAAAAATAACTTAACGGGAATTGTAGTTCCAATTTACCAGCAGAAATTTTTTTTTGCAAAAGGATATTTTGGTTCGGATAATATTGCAGGCGGAGATAAAGTAGGGAAGTGGTTTACAGCACCGATGTTTAGAAATCAGCATTATCCGCTCCGTTTAGACAAATCAGAGTTGGGAGATTGGCTGAGTTATTTTCAGATTGCGATCAATATCACTCGTGGAATTAAGAAACTCCATCAGATGGGTTTGGCGCATTCTGATCTTTCTTATAATAATGTTTTGGTAGATCCGGTGACAAAATCGGCCTGTATTATTGATATTGACGGATTGGTGGTTCCAAAATTGTTTCCTCCCGAAGTGATCGGAACAGCAGATTTTATCGCTCCGGAAGTTTTAAAAACAAAACATTTGCACCTGCATGATCCGGGAAGACAGCTTCCGAATCAGAAAACCGACCTTCATGCTTTGGCAGTTCTTATTTATATGTATCTTCTTCGCCGTCATCCGTTGAGAGGCGGAAAAATCTGGGATCTGGATTCTGAAAAAGACGAAATCATTTCAATGGGTGAAAAAGCTCTTTTTGTAGAACATCCGAATGATTCCAGCAATAAAGTAAGAACGGAATATCTTAAGAAATGGGATACCTTTTGGGGTGATCCGAATAAAATTCCGTACACAATTACAGGACTTTATTTATCAGAATTGTTTAAAAAAGCGTTTATTGACGGACTTCATGATCCGATTAAAAGACCTTTGGCGAATGAATGGGAAACTGCTTTACTGAAAACCGTAGATTTAATTCAGCCTTGTCATAATCCTGAATGTAATGAGAAATGGTATGTTTTCGACAATACCCAAACTCCGAGATGTCCTTTCTGTGGAACTTCACATCAGGGAACTTTACCTGTTCTTGATCTGTATTTTAAATATGATGATGAAGTCTGGAAACCTGAAAACCACCGTTTGATGGTTTATCACAATCAGTATTTATTTAAATGGCATGTTTCAAGAAAAGTAATCCGCAATGAAAGTCTGACTGCTGAAGATAAAAAACCGGTCGGGTATTTTACGTTTTATCAGGATAAATGGGTTTTGGTGAATCAGACTTTAACGAGCATGAAAGATTTAACCGAACAAAAGGAAATTTCACCAAATTCAATGGTTGAATTGTCTGAAGGCAAAAAAATATTGCTTTCCAATGAAGAAGGCGGAAGAATTATTTATGTGACGATGGCGAATCAATAGAAAATCGGATCGTTTGTAAATCTTTTTTAAAACAAAAAATCCTGAAAAAATATTTTCAGGATTTTTATATTTAAAATTCAATTTTATTTTCTTGGCTTTTCTACTCCGATCCACGCTTCACCTTCTCTTTTTACCTGGCTTAATGTGAATGTTTCGAAATCGTCTGTTTTATACTCGATGTTGTCTTTGTTTTGCTCGAAAGGCATTATGTAGAAGAAATCTTTATCTGTTTTATCGGCTTTAGATCCTTTTTTTACCGTAGGCATAAATTTTCTTTCAAATTTATACTTAGGAAGATATTGCTTTACAGAGGCATAAAATTTTGCATTATCTTTTTCATTAGGAACAATATCTACGATTTTAAATTTGTCTTTTTTCTTATCAACCCAAAGATAATAGTTGGTTTCTTCGTGCGTTTTTTTATTTAAAGAAGCAAATCCGAAGAATTCTTTAGGAACCAGTTGCTTGATTCTTTCTGCATCTACTTTTGTGAAATATTCACCTTGAGAAGGATCTACATACGTTTCAAGATTCAACAATAATACCTGATTATTCTGGAAATTTTTGTTTTTGAAATATTGATCTAGAGATAATTCTGCAGTTTTTCTTAGTTCTTTTCCTCTGTCATCCAGCTTTTTAGTTGGGTTTTGAGGATTTACTTTTTTTACGAAGTTGTACAAAACCACTGGCTTTATATCTGCAAGGTGAGGGTATGTTTTCAGCTGTTCAGCTTTTACCAACCAATAATATTGCTGGTAATAATCATCTTTTTCTGCAGGTTTTACACTTTTATAAGTAAGAGCTAATTTTTTAGAGTTGAGATATTTTCCGTATTTACCTTGTCCGAAAGCTAAGCTTGTACACAGTAAAGCAAAAAAAATAGTAATGTTTCTTTTCATTTTACAACAGAGATTATTTTTATTTTTCAAATATAATTATTTATTAGATAATAAGTTTAATAGTTAGTTAAATTATCAAAATATTATTGATTTTATTGAATAAAAAATCCTGTACGAATACAGGATTGATAAATTTCTTCAGTTTTAATAAGAAGTTTCATGTACTTTCACGGCTCTTCCGCTAGGATCGTTCATTTTTTTGAAAGCTTCATCCCATTCCAAAGCAATCGGCGTAGAACAGGCTACAGAAGGAACCGAAGGAACCGTTGCTGCTGCTGTTTCACTTGGAAAATGCTCCTCAAAAATCGTTCTGTAACGGTATTCTTCTTTGTTTTGAGGCGTATTTAAAGGAAATCTGAATTTCGCATTCGCCATCATTTCATCCGAAACATACTTTTCAGCAATATCTTTCAGCGTATCAATCCACGAGTAACCAACGCCGTCTGAGAATTGTTCTTTCTGTCTCCATACAATCGATTCCGGTAAAAGATCTTCAAAAGCTTTTCTCAAAACCCATTTTTCTATTTTTCCTTCCTCTTTTCGGATCATTTTGTCTTCAGGATTTACATTCATCGCAACATCCATAAATTCTTTATCCAAAAACGGAACTCTGCCTTCAATTCCCCAACTCATCAAAGCTTTGTTGGCTCTCAAACAATCATATAAATGAAGTTTGTTCAGTTTTCTAACCGTTTCATCATGGAATTCTTTTGCATTCGGAGCTTTATGGAAATATAAATATCCTCCAAAAAGCTCATCTGCACCTTCACCGGAAAGCACCATTTTAATTCCCATTGATTTAATAACTCTTGCCAAAAGATACATCGGTGTAGAAGCACGGATTGTGGTTACATCATACGTTTCCAAGTGATAAATTACATCACGGATGGCGTCTAAACCTTCCTGAACGGTGAAATTAACTTCATGGTGGACCGAACCGATATGTTCCGCTGCTTTTTTTGCTGCTGCCAAATCTGGTGAACCAACCAATCCGACTGCAAAACTGTGCAATCTTGGATACCAAGCTTCCTGAGTGTCACCGCTTTCAATTCTCTGTCTAGAAAATTTCGCAGTAATTGCTGAAATAATTGATGAATCTAATCCGCCGGAAAGTAAAACTCCGTACGGAACATCACTCATCAATTGTCTGTGAACTGCATCTTCCAAACCTTTTCTGATTGCCTGAATGTCTGTAATGTTATCTTTTACAGCGTCAAAACTTTCCCAATCTCTTTTGTACCATTGTTGAAGTTCATATCCTTCAATATTATATAAATAATGTCCCGGTAAGAAAGTTTCAATTTTTTTGCAGATTCCTTCCAAAGCTTTTAGTTCGGAAGCAACATAATAGTTTCCTTCTCTGTCCCAACCTTGATAAAGCGGACAAATTCCCATGTGATCTCTTGCAATCAGGTAAATGTTTTTTTCAATATCATAAAGTGCAAAGGCAAAAATTCCATTTAATTTTTCAATGAAATCTTTTCCATACTTTTCATAAAGTGCCAAAATAACTTCACAGTCAGATTTTGTTTGAAATTCGTAACCAGGAAATTCTTCTTTCAACTCTCTGTGGTTGTAAATTTCACCATTTACAGCAAGCACAATTTTTCCGTCTTTAGAAAACAACGGCTGTTTTCCGGATGTAGGATCTACAATGGCTAATCTTTCATGAGAAAAGACTACTTTTTCATTTTGAAAAACTCCACTCCAATCCGGACCTCGATGACGGATCTTTTTAGACATTTCCAAGACTTGAGGTCTTACTATTTCGGTTGACTGTTTTGCGTCAAATAAGCATACGATTCCGCACATTTTGTATTTATTTAAAAGCAAAACTAGATATTGTATTTAAAAATTACAATAAAATTTTTATTAAAGTTAAAATATTTAATTAAAATAATTAAATAAATGAATTTTTTTAATTATCAGACACTCTTTTACCCTCTTTAAGAGTAAAATTTTCACATGTGAATTTAATTAATGATTCCTTTCGAAACAATATTCATTTTTTTTAAAAATATAATTATTATTTAAAATATTTTCCTTTACTTTGTCGCTCGAAATAATTTTTTTTCATCATTTGTGTTTTTACCTCCTTGTAATAATATTGCAAGGAGGTTTTGTTTTTATTCTGTACCTAATAAAACACCTGAAATATTCCACGCACTAAAGCTTGTTCCTTCCGGTTTTCCCTGTGGAATTTTTACCTGAATAGTATGTCTTCCTGCTTTTAAATCGCCTAAAGAAATAAAATTCGGATTGGTTACCGTTCCGGGACACCAGTTGGATCTACTCAGATCTGAAGACGAAAGTCCGTCTGCGAAATTTCCTGAAGCGGGATTAAATAACCGGTAAGAACCGCATTCTGTTCTCCAGGGTGTAAATGAGAAACTTAACTTTCCGTCCAAATAAACAGAATTGGGTTTTGGGATAAATTCGTCGCCATTTTCCCAGCCTCCATGTCCGGTTGTAATATATCTCAGCTGAGCATTTTTCAGGTCTTTATCTAAATTGAATTCCACATAAAGTCCTTTATCATTATTAAACATCGTCGCATAATCCTGTCCCGCCATTTCCATAATATTTGTCGTGTTAAACAGTGGAATAACCTTATTATTTTTATGAACGATTTGTTCGCTGTTATGAATAGTAATATCTAAACTCACTTTGTGACCGCCTTTATCGTAATTTCCTATAAAAGTTCCGATCCATATTTCTTTTTCTGAAAGAGAAGGTTTTAATTCTGTAATATCCTGACGAAACGGACTCACCGTTTGCCAGGTTTTATCTTTCAATTCAATATGATTGAATTTGTTGATTCCGAAAGCTGTAAAAAACCTCATCAGTTCTACACTCGGCTGATAATTTTGAGTTGAAATTACACCATAATATTGTTTTCCGTTTCCGTTTTCGTAAAGGGGAAGCGTTTTTACTCCTTTTTCTAAACCATCAAAAAAAGTCTCTGATTTTTCTTCAGGAATAAAAAATACTGTCCCCGTTCTGTCATAAGCGTCTCCGTTAGATTGTTGTTTTAATTCCACGAAAATATTATCGCCTTGAGAGATTTTTGGGAATTTTATTTTCTTTAAAATAATCGTACCGTTGGCAAATCTTTTAATGTTTTCATCAGATTTTGATTGATCTGAAAAATTAATTATTTCGTTTTCAAAAACATTTAAAGTAGTGAATCTGCTTTTCCAAAGTAAATCTCTGTAGCTCAGTAGATCTGTTGTCAGGATAGGTTGGTTAATAATTTTATCAATTCCTGTTTTTTTGATTTTTTTTACTGAAACTGCCGTTGTTGAAGAGTTTCCATTTCTTTCGACCTGTAAAACCAATCCTAAATTCTGTCCCAGACTTGATGGTCCGCCTTTTATTTTTAAATCATTGGTATACCAAACTTCAATGGTATTTGAATTGATTTTTGTGATCGCTTTTTTACAACTGTAGCCTAGAATCTTCTTAGTTTCATTGGTTAATTCAAACTCCTGTTTGGCAATCGATTCTTTGTCTGAAGTTGAAATAGCTTCATTCTGCTTTAAAAATGCATAAGAAACAATTGTATTCGAAGGTTTTTCTATTTTGCTTATTTCAAATGGAAAATCGCTTTTCTGTTCTTTGATTTTTGTATTTAAAATAAAATTTTCATTCTCATTTACCCAGACAATCAAAGGGTTTTGATTAGACTGAGCTTTTCCATTGTACGAACTTTCGTATTGAATTTCATAAGTCTGAGAATAACTTAAAACGGATAAAAAAATAAAAAAACTGACTAAAATAGATTTAAACATAATGTACTGATGATTTTTACAAAGATAATATTTGATTGAAATAAAAAAAACTACTCCAAAATAGAGTAGTTGATGTATAATATTCTGAAAATTATTTTAAGATAATCTCTCGATCAAAGCCATGTAGAAACCGTCATAACCTTCGCTTGGCATTACTTTTTCGTCTTTGATCATTTTGTAATTCGGGTTATTTTTGATGAATTCATCCACCTGCTTATTGTTTTCAGAAGGAAGAATAGAACAGGTTGCATACACCATTTTACCACCTACTTTCAGCATTTTAGAATAATCCTGAATAATTTGTTGTTGTTCCTTTTTAATTCTGTCGATAAAATCCTGATCGATTTTCCACTTACTGTCCGGATTTCTTTTTAAAACTCCCAAACCGGAACACGGCGCATCAATTAAAAGCCTGTCCACTTTATCGTGAAGACGTTTGATGACTTTCGTATCAGAAATTACTCTCGTTTCAATATTATGAGCTCCGGCTCTTTTTGCACGACGCTTCAGTTCGGCTAATTTCCATTCAAAAATATCTAAAGCGATAATCTGACCTTTATTTTGCATTAAAGCCGCTAAGTGAAGGGTTTTTCCACCTGCTCCTGCACAAGCATCAACAACTCTTTGTCCTTCTTTTACATCAAGAAAATAACCGATTTTCTGTGAAGAGGCATCCTGAACTTCAAACAAACCTTCTTTGAAAGCAGTGGTAAGAAATACATTTTTCTTTTCTTCCAATTGCACAGCATCAGGATAATTTCTTACCGTGAAAGAGACTACATTTTCGTCTGCAAGATCAGAAATAAGCTCTTTTGGAGTGGTTCGTAAAGAATTTGCTCTTAAAACAGTCGGAGCCTGCTCATTTAATGCCTGAATTTCTTTTTCCCATTTTGGTCCCAATTCTTTTTCTAAAGTTTCAACAAGCCATTCCGGGACAGAATGCTCGATTGCTTTTGTAGGAACAGTTCCTTTTTTAAGTTTTGTAAGAATATCGGCAACTTTAATTCCGTCAAATTCTTCAAATTTTTTGTAATTGGTTTTGCTCCAAAGTAAATAGGCAAGAATAAGCTTGTAGATATTATTGGGTTTTACGCCTTCTCCCATATAATATTCAAGACGTTTTTTCCAACGGATAATATTATAGAAAATCTCAGAAACTACGGCTCTATCCTGGCTTCCCCATTTTCTGTGAGCTTTTAAAAGTCTTTCGATTACTTTATCTGCGTATTTGTTTTTCTCGAAAAATGTTTCCTGTAAAGCATCGTGAATACCGATGGCAAGGTTTCTGTGAATTAATTCCATAAATTGCTGTAAGCTGTTTGAATCTGCAAAAATACGATTTTTAAATTTGAGATGTGGAGTTTGAGATTTGAAATTATTACTTCGTTAAAAAACCTTAGTAAAAATGGAAATTGTGAAGTGAAGCTCCAGAGGAGCGAAACCTTTGTAGTCAAAAAATATATTTCGATAGCGAAGCTCCGGAGGAGCGACACATCCAACATTTATTATTCATCTTCCAACCCAAAAACCTTACCTTTACAAAAAATTAATAAAATGAGTGACGCAGTTATTTGTCCGAAATGTAGTTCAGAATTTACGTATGAACAAGATGATTTAATGGTTTGTTCTCAGTGTTTTCATGAGTGGAATCCTGCAGAAAGTGATGATTCGGATAAAATTTTTGATTCAAACGGAAATGAATTAAAAGATGGCGATTCTGTAGTGGTTGTAAAAGATTTACCGGTAAAAGGTGCTCCGAAACCTGTAAAAGCAGGAACTAAAGTGAAAAACATCCGTTTAAGACCAAATAGCGATCATAATATCGATTGTAAAATTGACGGTTTCGGATCGATGGCTTTGAAATCTGAATTTGTAAAGAAAGCTTAGTTTTAAATAATGTTGAATTTTTGGCAGTTGGATTTAACTTCAAATCTGATTGCCAAAAATCCAATTTTGATCTGTAAGCAGAAAGAGAGTTTACCTCAAATTTTCTTCTTGTTTTATTCAAAAGTAATTTTAACTGAATTTTCAAGCTTCTTATTGCTAAATATCACCATTTCTCTGTTTCTGAATTTTATTTTATTCCAAAAATGATTTCCTGCAAATCTGCTTTCTAAAACTTCAGCGTCAAAACCATTTTCCGAAATTTTAATTTCGTGCGGATAATAGAAAAATCTGGAAATCTGTAATTCTGAAATTTCATTTTCGTTAAAAATATTCACTTCCCCAAAAAGTTTTGCAACATACGGATTGTATGGGTTTTTGTAAGTTTCTTCAGCGGTGTCATTCTGAATTAATCTTCCGCTTTGAAGAACAATGATCTGGTCTGTCCATGCAATAATGTCCTGCAATTCATGAGTAGAAATTAGCAAAGAAATATTGTTTTCTTTTACATATCTGAAAAGTTTTTCCCGCAGTTCAATTTTTCTAGCAAAATCAAGATTGCTGAAAGGTTCGTCAAGCAAGAGCAACTTCGGAAGTACGGAAAGTGCTCTCGCAATCGCAACTCTTTGCTGTTGTCCGCCGCTTAAATTTTTAGGTAAAACATTCGCAAATTCTACCAAACCGACAACATCCAAAAGTTCTAAAACAGTTTCTTTTTTCTTTGCTAAATTAATATTGGAAATAAATTTCCCCACATTTTCTGCAACTGTTGCATAAGGCATTAAATCGAAATTTTGGGCAACGAATTTCATTTCGGTTTCTCCAGGAACAAGATTTCCTTTTGGTCCCATTAATTTTTTGCCTTGGAAAATAATTTCACCCTGATTCCAATCGTGTAATCCGTAAATAAGACTTAGCAACGTAGATTTTCCACATCCGCTTTCTCCTGCCAAAGCAATAATTTTACCTTCATCTAATTTTAGATTAAGGTTTTGAAAAAGTGGTTTTTCCTGTGAATGAGAAAAATATAAGTTGTTTATCTCTAATAGCATACTGCAAAAATAAGGGTTTTTAGAGAAGACTGGTATAATTTTAGTAATTTAGCCTTGCAATAATTATATCAAAATGAAAAAAACATTATTTTCTCTCGCCATTCCCGCACTTTTTACTGCTTTTGTCATCATTTCTTGTTCGAAAGAAAAACCTGTAACAAGTGATACCAATGAAGTAACGACAACGAAAGATGGAAGCAAATTTGTCTTGGATACTTTAAACAGTAATGTTGAATGGAAAGGCTACAAAGTTTTTAAATCTGAAAATACAAGTCACTTCGGAACCATTAAATTTGAAAGTGGCGACGTAACCGTGAAAGACGGAAAGCTGGAAAGCGGAAAATTTGTTGCAGATATGTCTTCTTTAACATCGGAAGATTTAAAAGATAAAAAAGAGGATCTTGAAAGGCTAAACGGTCATCTTAAAAGTGCCGATTTTTTTGAAGTTGAGAAGTTCCCTACTGCTTCTTACGAGATTACAAAGGTAAGTCCGTCTTCAGAAGGCGATTACAATACAATTTTAGACGGTAATTTAACGGTGAAAGGAATTACAAAACCTGTACAGTTTAAAGCAAATGTTGCTGTAAATGGAGCAGAAGTAAGCATTGCAACTGAGCCGAAAGATATTATGAGAGAAGAATTTGGGGTAAAATTTCAGTCACCTGCTGCAAATGGAGTGATTAAAAATGAAGTTACGCTTCAGATTAGAGTAAAAGCTTTAGAGAAGAAATAATTTAAAAAAATATTAAAAATCTGATGAGTAAGGCAATCTTAATAATCAGTATCGTTTGTCTCATATTTTTATTGAGTTTACAGGTTTTGTATTATATTTCTTACAGCAATCAGATGATTCATTTTTTTGGTGAATTACTTACAATTCCGTCTATGTTATTTGTGGTTTTTGCATTTTTCTTTAGTCTGGTGAATGTATTCAGAAAAAAGAAAGAATATTATCTAATTCTTGGTATTAATACGATTGCTATTTTAATGTGCATTGCTTCAACAGTTTTAGACTACAAATAATCAAATTTTAAATAACAAATATAGAATCTGTTTCCGCCGGAACAGATTTTTTTATGATAATTTGAAACAGATTTTTAAACTGAAAACCGTATTTTTGCAAATACATTTTTTTGAAAGGGTAAAACAATGATTGAAAAGATAGAAGAATTGCTGGCTGAAGTTAATGCCTTCAATACGACAAATAAAGAGGAAATTGAAAACTTCCGAATTAAGTACAATGGAAAAAAAGGCATTTTGAATGATTTTTTTGAAAAATTCAAAGAAGTTCCTAATGACCAGAAGAAAGAATTCGGACAGAAAATTAATACTCTGAAGCAAGCGGTTAACGCAAAGTTGGAGGATCTTAAAAATACTTCTGCCTCTTCTGTTATTTTTGAAAAAGATGATCTTACAAAACCTGCATTTCCATTAGATTTAGGATCAAGACATCCTATTAATTTAGTGAAAAACAGAATTATTGATATTTTTAAATCAATCGGTTTTGCAGTTGCAGACGGACCTGAAATTGAAGACGACTGGCATAATTTCACGGCGCTAAATCTTCCTGAATATCATCCGGCGAGAGATATGCAGGATACTTTTTTCATCGAGCAGAATCCTGATATTTTATTAAGAACGCATACTTCTTCGGTTCAGATTCGTTATATGGAAGAAAATGAGCCGCCAATCAGAATTTTATCTCCCGGAAGAGTTTTCAGAAATGAAGCGGTTTCTTCCCGTTCACACTGTATTTTCCACCAAATTGAAGGTTTGTATATTGACGAAAAAGTGAGTTTTGCAGATTTAAAACAGACCATTCAGTTTTTTACTACTGAGCTTTTCGGAAAATCTAAAATCAGAATGAGACCTTCATATTTTCCTTTTACTGAGCCAAGTGCAGAAATCGATGTGTATTGGGGATTAAATTCTGAAACTGATTACAGAATTACAAAAGGAACAGGTTGGCTTGAAATCATGGGATGCGGAATGGTAGATCCTGCTGTTTTGAAAAACGTAAATATTGATTCTGAAAAATATTCCGGTTATGCTTTCGGAATGGGAATTGAGAGAATTACGATGCTTCTTTACCAAATGAGCGACATCAGAATGTTCTATGAAAATGATATAAGAACGCTGGAACAGTTTAAAACCTTGTAAATTTAAGCTTAAAATAAAATTAAAAACCTGTGAAATTTTCACAGGTTTTTTTTATTAACTTTATAGAATCACTTAAAAGTAGACAGTGAATTATTTATTGATAATCAGTTATTGAAATAAAGAAAATAATTTGCGTATGTAGAGATTGGGATTTTTGGAACTTTTCCGATTCGTTGCATTGAAATTTGTTTATCCAGACAAAGTGATATTTTATTAGAATGTTTAATTTTGTAATCTGTTATCATAGTTTTTGATCTGAAACGGATTACGATACAGCTTAAAATACAGATTATATGAAGCCAGAAGATAGTCGTCAAAAATCATTGAGTTTTAGATTCAGAAAAATTGTTCAATATTCTCTTATCTTTTGTATTCTATTAATTCAGCTTATAATAGCAGGATATTTCTATAATGAATTTGTCAACAGAAGAAATTCAGCGTTTATAGAGAAGCAGCTGAAAGAAGTACAGTCACTGGAAAAAGTGACAGACAATTCAAGAAAAGAACTTTTGAATGCACAGAATTTCCTTCAGCAGTATCTTACCAATTCGGAAGAAAAATATTTAGATTCTTATTTTAAATCTTTGAAAAAGCTTGGCGAAAATTTTGATGAAATCAACCGTTTTGAAGCTAAATATCCGAGGTTAAAGAATATTGTAACCCTTCAGAAGACAGATTCTTTAGGGAGCAAAAACCTGAAATTGCTGGTAGATTCCACGTATCAGTATTCTATAAAATCAAATTTTAGAGTTCCTAATTCTTTGCCTAAACTGAAAAAGTTCGAGACCAATTTTAATTTAGATAAATATAATTTTGATGTAGAAACCAAAACATATGCAGATACCACTGTAAAGAAAAAAGGTTTATTCAGAAGGTTAGGAGATGCTATTTCGGGGAAAGAAAATGTGCGAAAAGAAAGCACAGTTATCACAGTAAAACAGGGTAAAATTCCCGAAGCGACAGCGATCAAAGCGGAAGTTGACAGTATTATGAATTTGGTTCAGAATCATTATTCCGGTCAGGTAAAAAAGATTCAGGTTAAGGTAATCGAAAAACAAAATGATAGCGGTAAATTTTATACCATATTTAATAACCTTCTGATTTACAGTAACGGAGTCATGAATATTTATGATGTCGCTGTAAAGGACTCAAAATCAGATTTAGAAAAAGAATATGCTCAGCAGAATTCTGAGAATAATAAAATAAGAACTTATCTGATTTTGGGGGCAATGGTTTTGATGTTTATTGTTTCTATTTTAATTATGTATTTCACAAGAATTGCGTTTGTCTATGAAAAGCGTCTGAATGCCGCCAATCAACAAATCAAAGAAAACCTGAATTTTAAAAACAGAATTTTGGGAATGTTGAGCCATGAATTGAGATCTCCTTTAAAAATTATAGGAATTTTCATCAGAAAAATCAGCAAAAAAACGAATGATGAAAGCATTAAAGAATATCTTAAGGCCATAAGTTTTACCAATAATACTTTGTTGATGCAGGCCAATCAGATTTTAGAATATACCAAAAATCAGCAGGTGGAAAATAAATTGATTCCTGTAGTTTTTAACTTAAAAAATGAAGTGAATTCGATCTTAAATTCTATTGAACCTTACATTGAGACAAGAAATAATAAATTTGTTGTTGAAGAAAATATTAATCCTGAAATTGAAGTTTATACTGATAATACCAAAATCAATCAGATCTTTATGAATATTCTCGGGAATGCCAATAAATTTACTGACAATGGAGAGATTTCGGTAAAAACAAAAGCAGAGAAGATTGATGAAAACATAGTTTCTCTGGTGACAATTATTACAGATACAGGAACCGGAATTTCAAAATCTGATCTCGAAAAGATATTTGAACCTTATTATCAGGGCGTGTTATCTGAAGATGTAGAGAATTTGGGAGCTGGTCTGGGTTTGAGCTTATGTAAAGAAATTATAGAATTATACTCGGGAAGTATCTCGGTAGAAAGTGAAATAAATGTAGGAACTACAGTGAGGTTTATAATTAATTTGAATATTAATCAATGAATAATTCAGACTCTGAAAAGATAAATTTTTTGCTTGCAGATGATCACAGTCTTATAAGACAGGGTGTGGAATTTCTTATTGAAGAAATTGGTTTCGAGGGTGAAATATTTCATGCATCAACTTTACATAAAACTTTAGAAATTATTGAAGTACAGCATCTGGATATTATTATAATGGATGCTCTTTTCCCGGACGGAAACAGCCTTACTCTTATTCCGGAGATCAGAACTTTAAAGCCGGAAATTAAAATTCTTATTTTTTCAGGTCTTGATGAAAATACGCACGCTGTAAAATATATCAGAGCCGGAGCTAATGGTTTTCTAACCAAACTGAGCGAAGAAGAGGAGATTAAGGAAGCCATTCTCAAAATTCATACAACAGGTAAATATATTTCTGGTATTACTCAGGATGTACTCATAAATTCTATGAAAAAACACAACCTGATCAATCCGCTTCTGAAACTTACAAAAAGAGAATTCGAAATTGCTGAAATGTATGCAAAAGGTCAGGGAAATCTTGAAATTGCGAATAATCTGGACGTAAAACAAAATACAATAAGCACGATTAAAAAAAGAATTTTTGATAAACTAAACATCGAAAATTTTGTTGAGCTTGTAGAAATAATGAATAATTATCATTAATGTATATTTACATTTTCTTGCCTCAATTCTTATTTCTGAATAATGGTCAGCGAAGAACATATTTTGCGGCTATATATTCTGTTTCGATAAGTGTTTGAAATTCAATTATTTTAAATCTGTATGTTTTTATTAGATAGATATTCTTGTAGATAAATATCTACAACTTTGTAGATAAATATCTACAATATTTATTATGTTAATAACTCAGTAACTTACTAATTTTACCACAGCAAATAAGAAGAAAAATTCTTTTGAAGATGAAAGAATAAATCTTCACTTAGGAAGTTCATTGATATAGTAGAATTTTAGATATTTCAATTTAAAATTTTAATGTTGGTATAAAACACAAATGACGAAGAGGGTATCTGACTGCGGAGTCGAAAGACTCTGCAAAATGATACTAAATTAATTATAAAACACAATTGATTAACCTAAGTGTCGTTACAGAGCTGAAAAGCTCTGTAAAAGATGCTTAAAATAATCAGTTTAATATATTTGAACACAAATGAGAATACCTTAGTATAACTGCAAGCTGAAAAGATTTGTAGCAGATACAGGAAAAAGATTTCATAATAATTCATGGGAAATATGATTCCGGAATTTATGTTAATTTAGGTTTACAGAAAGCGGTTCTTTCGAGTCGCTTTTTGTTTTTCTATCCACTATAGGTTTCTTCTGATACATTTCCGGATTGTGAGTCTGCGTTAAATGTTTCCAATCCATATATTTTTTTCTTCACTTTATGTTATTCACTGCAAAAAAGTTGATTAATTAATAAATACCTATTATATTCTGTAAAAATTCCGATGTTTTCATCTTGTTGTAATTCAGAATCATTGATTTGCCTTAACAATAAATATTGAAAACTGAAATCAAAAAAAAACTCCGATAAAACTACCGGAATTTAGAATTTATATTTGTAAAAATTTATTTACTAAATTTTACAGGGTACTTTACGTTTTTAAAATCATCAATACTTGCTTTTAAAGAACCTACCGCCAATTCGGCTTTTAGTAATAAAGGGATGTGATTATAATCGTTACTTACCCACATCGTAACGCCTTCTTTTTCTTTAAAAACTCTGCCGCTTTTTACCGACGGAATTATTTTTAAAGCATTAATTGTTCCGAATTTTGTCTTTAGATTTTCTGTACCTACTACTTTCAACTGGAAAGGAAACATCTCGTCATCAATCCAGACATTCATATTAATCACAGTTCCTACTTTCAGTTCGGCAGGAGTTTTACTTCTTAGATAATAAAAGCAGGAAAGCATATCCTGAATTCCTTTTGCAGATTTTATGGTTTTAGAGCCATTTGCAGGCGTTTTTTTATCTGTCAAAACCAATGTGTTATTATCATGATTGAAAACCGTTTGCAAATGTTGGGTATAGCTTCCTTCTTTTACATTTCTTACATAAAAACTAGGCAATTCTGTATTGATATTGATATAGCTTTCATACAAATCTTCCACCTTGAAAAAAGCTCTTACCGCTCCGGTTGTTTGTCCGGTACCTTTTACATAAAGATGCGGGATGCCTTTGTAGTTTACATGTTTTGCGCTGAGGTTTGCTGATCCTGCATTTAAGAATCCGTAATGTATTCTTAGAGTAATAGATTCGCCGTCTGCTACATTGTTCAATTGCGAATAGCCAAAAAAGAAAGCGAATATTGCAATGATTGTAAGTATCTTCTTCATATTTTAAGGTTTACAAAAAGACTGCCAAGTTTTTCATTATCAGTTTTTTGCGTGTTTTTGATAAATCTCAGTTTTTTATTTAGGCATAATTAAATATGCTTCGCATTAAAATTAGTAAATTTGCAGCTACAAATTATTAAATTATCATCATATTATGATTACTACAGATATATTGATTATCGGAGCGGGACCAACCGGGCTTTTTGCCGTATTTGAAGCAGGTTTGCTAAAAATGAAATGCCACATCATCGATGCACTTCCACAACCCGGAGGTCAGTTGGCTGAGTTGTATCCTAAAAAACCGATTTTCGATATTCCGGGTTATCCGTCTGTAAATGCAGGTGAACTGGTTGATAATTTAATGGAACAGATCAAACAATTTCAACCTGGATTTACGCTGGGAGAGACCGCAGTATCATATACGAAAGTTGATGATGAATGGTTTGAAGTTGTGACTAATAAAGGTACGGTTCATAGATGTAAAGCGATTGCAATTGCAGGAGGTTTAGGAACTTTTGAACCGAGAAAACCTACGATGGATAATATCGCTGATTACGAAGAAAAAGGTCTTGAATATTTCGTTAAAGAACCTGAACATTTCAGAAGCAAAAGAGTGGTTATTGCAGGAGGAGGAGATTCTGCCTTAGACTGGAGCGTTTTCTTATCAAATGTTGCCAGTGAAGTGACTTTAATTCATAGAAGAAATGAATTCCGTGGAGCTTTGGATTCTGTAGAAAAAGTCCAGGACTTAAAAAATCAGGGTAAGATTAAATTAGTTACCCCTGCAGAAGTTACTGCTATTAAAGGTGACGGAAAAGTTGAGGCAATCACCGTTGCAATTGATGGACAAGATCCTTATGATATTGAAACAGATTATTTCATTCCATTATTCGGATTGACTCCAAAGTTGGGAGAAATTGCTCAGTGGGGATTGAATATCGAAAAAAATGCAATCGTAGTCAACAACGCATTAGATTATCAAACCAACATCGAAGGAATTTATGCAATCGGTGATATTAATACATATCCTGGGAAATTGAAGTTGATACTTTGTGGTTTCCATGAAGCGACATTGATGTGTCAAAGCGTTTACAACAGATTAAATCCGGGTAAAAAATTCGTTTTAAAATATACCACAGTAAGCGGAATCGACGGTTTCGACGGAACCCGTAAAGAAGCTGAAAAAGCAGTTGTAAAGAAAATAGATTAATTTGGTTTTTAGGTTTTGGTTGTCGGTTGTTAGTGAATACATTTCTGAAAACCAACAACTATCAACCATCAACTAACAACATTGATTAGATGAGCGATATAAATATTAAAATTACGGATAGGGAAGGCGTTACGCACGATGTGGTTGCACCAACGGATATGTCGATGAATTTAATGGAAATCATCCGTTCGTATGAATTGGCCGAAGAAGGAACCATCGGAGTTTGTGGTGGAATGGCAATGTGTGCTTCGTGTCAGGTTTACGTGATCAATGATCCCGGATTGGAACCAATGGGTGATGAAGAAGATGCCATGTTGGGTGAAGCTTTTCATGTGGAAAGCAACAGCAGATTGGGTTGTCAGCTTCATATGGCAATGGAAATGGAAGGTCTTGAAGTGGCGATTGCTCCTTATCCTTAGATGGTCTAAGAATATTTAAATATATAACAAAATACCCCTCGAACCAGATTCGTGGGTATTTTTTTGCTTTAAAGAGTCCTTAAACTACTATGGATAGGTTCTGTAACGTGTCTCAACTTATAAATAACCGCGTCATTAGGATAAATTACGTTTTCTTAACGTATCGATTGGAATTAGCAACAGCGCCCATTAAACCAACATTTGCTCCGCCATAAATGAGAAGGATATTTTCTTTTGCCAGCCTGTTCTTTATAAATTCCTTCCAAACTAAAATTTGATCCGCTGAATACGGTGATGCTTTTCATAAATTATTTAATTTTATTTACAGCAGACATAACTTTCGATTCTTATTTTGTATGCTTTAACCAAAATCTATTCAAAATTATATTTTTTAATAAACTCTCCGTATTCTTCTTCAAAAGTTTTCTTCTGATGATGAATATTTTGATTTTTAATATAATTTCTTACTTGTTCGATTTTAGATTCGGAAACAGATACTGCAAAGTATTCTTCCTGCCATGCAAACTTTTCTTTTGTTAGATTGTTTCTATTAATCCAAAAAGAAGATTCACCTTTGATAAGCTGAACAATAGTTCCAATATTTTGATTTGAACCTAAAGAAATTAAACAGTGGCAATGATCTGAATATCCATTGACCATGTCTAAAAATATTCCTTTTTCAGATGCATTATCTTTAATGTGTTTCCAAATTTTCACCCGTAGTTCTAAAGTACTAAAATATGGAATTCTGTTTTTTGTCGAAAAGACAATATGAATGTAAATTTTGAGATAGGACATTTGTGTTGTTTTCTCAAAATTAGAAAATATTTTTAAGTTTTGGCTAAAGCCCAAGGAATATCTTTTTATTTTAAAACGGGCTAAAGCCCGTTCCTATTGAATAAAGTTATATTGTGAATATTTTAAAATTATTGTTTTGCAGGTGTTTTTGTCATTCAATAGGGGTGGGCTTCAGCCCACCTGCAGAATTAAATTTTCCATTGGCTTTAGCCAAAATCAATCCATTCAAGATTATATTTTTAATAAACTCTTTATATTCTTCTTCGAAAATTTGTTAAGTTTTGGCTAAAGCCGATAATGTATTTTTGTTTTTAAACGGGCGGAAGCCCATTCGTATTGAATGGAGTATAAATTTTGTCATTTAATAGAGGTGGGCTTCAGCCCGCCAACGATATGAAATTATTCATTCGGCTTTAGCCAAAACAACCAACTGAAACTGAAACGAAAAAAATATCCAAAATCAAAAGACTCTGGATATTCAATATTATATTTTAAAAATTCTATTTCAAAGGAATATTTGCCAAAATATCTTTGGTAAATGCCCAGAATTTTTGTGTCGAAGAAATATTAGCTTTTTCATCCGGTGAGTGTGCTCCTCTAATGGTGGGTCCGTAGCTAACCATTTCCATTTCGGGATAATTGGCACCTATAATTCCGCATTCTAAACCTGCGTGACAAGCAACAACGTGTGGCTTTTCTGTAAATTTTTCGGTGTAGATTTTTTCCATCATCTGGACGATTTCAGAACCCGGTTTCGGTTTCCAACCTGGATAAGAACCGCTAAATTCTACTTTCATTCCTGCCAATTCTGACACTGATTTCAACTGTTCAGCAACAGAATCTTTAGATGAATCAACTGATGATCTTGAAAGGTTTAATATTTTCAGATCACCTTCTTTCAATGCTACTCTTGCAACATTATTAGATGATTCTACCAGATCTTTCACGTCCGGGCTCATCCTGTAAACCCCATTGTGAAGAGATTTTAAAACCAAAATGATTTTCTTAGAATCTTCTTCGCTAAGTGCTTTATCAGAGCTTGTAGAATTTTCAATATTAATTTGAAGTGCAGCTTCGATAGAAGCAAACTCTTCTAAAATTTGTTTTTTAATTCCTTCTGTGGCGTTTTCGATAAATTCATTTGAATTTCTAACTGAAATCAAAGCAACAGCTTCTCTAGGTATTGCATTTCTCAAACTTCCTCCATCGATAGAAATCAATTGGATATTTTGATTTTCCAAAGCTTTATAAAGAATTCTCCCTAAGATGATATTGGCATTTCCGAAGCCTTTGTGAATATCCATTCCGGAATGTCCACCTTGAAGACCTTTTACTTCAATTCTTACAATTTGCCCGTTAGAAGCTTCAGTAGAGTAGTTTTGATTGATTGTAACGTCGATTCCACCCGCACAACCGATGTCGATTTCGTCATCTTCTTCTGTGTCTAAATTTAAAAGGATTTGTCCGGTTAATTGTCCTGGTTTTAAACCTAAAGCTCCTGTCATTCCTGTTTCTTCATCAATCGTAAATAAAGCTTCCAAATCTGGGTGCGGAATATCTGAACTTTCAAGAACCGACATAATCGTTGCAACGCCCAAACCGTTATCTGCACCTAGAGTAGTTCCTTTTGCTTTTACCCAATCTCCATCAACTTCCATTTGGATGCCTTGGGTTTCAAAATCGAAATTGACATCATTATTTTTTTGACAAACCATATCCAAATGTGACTGCATCACAATAGATTTACGGTTTTCCATTCCCGACGTTGCAGGTTTTTTAATAATTACATTTCCTACTTCATCAACCGTTGTTTCTAAGCCTAAATTTTCACCAAATTCTTTAATGAAAGCAATTACTTTTTCTTCTTTTTTAGACGGTCTCGGAACTGCATTTAATTTGGAAAAATTCTTCCAGATAATCTGCGGTTCTATGTTTGATAGTTCCATAAAATTTATTTTTCTCAAAATTACAAAATTAAAAATGCTCCCGAAATTCAGGAGCAATATTTTTGCTAATTGCTAATTGCTAATTGCTAATTGCTAATTGCTAATTGCTAATTGCTAATTTTTAGCATCCACATTCGCCATAAATCGGCATTGTGGTTTTGCTTCCGTCCGGTTTTTCAATCGTTAAAGTGCCTTCAAAAAGCAAAGCTTCCTCGTGCTTGATTTTTTTGCCTTTCACTGAAATTTTATAATTCTCATTTTCAATTTCTTTCGTCAGTTGTTCATCAACTTCCATGTCGCTTGATGAAATCAGATTCATAGCGAGTCTTTTTCCGTCGAGCATCATGTACGCTGTTTTTCCTGCGTCATCGGCATAGATGTATTTTTCGTTTTCAAAATCAGCTTTGTTTCTTGCAAAATAACATGAACATTCCTTGATTTCTTTTGGAAACGGAATTATATCAACTGTAATATTTGCATTGTGAACATCTGTTTTCACCGAATCTTTAACAATAGCTGTAGAATCCGTTTTTTTGGAATCTGTAATGGTATCTTTTTCCTTTTTACAGGCAATCAACAGGAATGCTGAAAAGAAAATGATTAAATTTTTCATTTTTTAATATTTTTAAATTTTAGCTTCTAATTTTAAGTCAAAGAAGAAGCAAATCACTTTTAAGCTAATTTATCCTCTTGCTCTCTCCAAAAGAACCATCATCAAAAAAGATAAAACAACCAAACTTTCGTCTTCATCTTCGATATCTACCAATCTGTCTAATTGAAATCTTCTTCCAAAGAATGATGGCATTTTTTTTAGTTTGAAATATTCTTTTCCATCCATTCCCTTTACGGTATATGATGGGTTTAAAAAATATCCGGTAAACATTCCGATAATTGGAATTTCTCCAACCATTCCGTCGAAAAATTTCACCCAGGCGTTATCTTCAGTTATTGTAAATTTTTGCTGATCTGCTTCATCCAAAACATTATAAGAAGACTTCCAGATAGAACGCATCCCTTTTCTGGCCAATCTTCCGAAGTTTTTTCCTAATGTATCTTTAATTGAATATGATGCATTGAAATCAATCCACTGATTTGCCTGAATTCTGAATAATTCTTTGGTTTTGCTTTCGTCATTGAAAACAATAACGTCTTCTTTCAGTTTGAACATTTTCTGACGAACATACGCCACGTAATTTCCGTTTCTGTCTGTAATGTTGAAATCGCTGGCAAGAGTTGAAATTTTGAATTTAAAATCCAGCGGATAATTAAGATTGTTAAGTGCCATTTTTTTAGTTTATATTTTCAGGTTTAATATTTTGTAGCTCAAAGATAATGGTTTGAGAAGAATTTTCAGATTTAAAAATGTAAAAGATTTTTGCAATTGAGATATTTTTTATCTTTGTGTAAATTACTCTGTTATGAAAAGTATTGTAATCTATCCGGAAAATCCGAAACAGTTCTCTGTGATTGAAGCTTTTTTAGAAGAAATGAAAATCAGTTTCAAGAGTCAGGGAGAAATAAAAATATCAGAAGAGCAAAAAAAATCTATACTTCATGGGATAAAGGAAGCGGAAGGAGGTAAATTTATTTCTGAGGAAGAAGCAGATAAAATATTTGAAAAATGTTTCAAATAAAATGGACTTCTAAAGCAGCAAATGAAAAGGCAGACGCTTTGAAATTTTGGATTGAGAAAAATAAATCTAATACTTATTCAAAGAAAATTCATTTGTAATCTAAAAAAATCATTAAATCTGCTAAAAGAAAATCCCTTCATCGGTCAGGAATTATTTGGTTTAGAAGGTATTCATTATGTTGTTATATTAAGGAAATTTTCAATCTTTTATAGAATTGTTGATAATTCTATTGAAATATTATCTTTTTGGGATGGTCACAGAAATCCCGAAGATTTTAAAATATAAATGTCAACAAGTAAGTTTATCATCTTTAAAATTCATACCACATCTTTTTTTCAATCTTCCAATTAATGATCTTTTTCCTTATTTTTGTTTTATGGATTATCCAAGTAAAGTATTGGCAAAAGCAGTGGAGGAGATTTCCGGGCTTCCCGGAATTGGCAGGAAAACCGCTTTACGTTTAGCACTTCATTTATTAAAGCAACCGAATTCCAGAGCGACAAGTTTGGGAACTTCCATCATTAATCTTGTGAATGAAATTAAATACTGTAAAGAATGCCATAATTTTTCAGATTTTGAAATTTGTGAGATCTGCAGCAGCCATAAACGTAATGATGATGTAGTTTGCATTGTAGAAGATGTTCGCGATGTGATTGCCATTGAAAATACAGGAAAATACACCGGAAAATATCTCATTCTGGGTGGAAAAATTTCTCCGATGGAAGGAGTAGGTCCCAATCAATTAAATATTCCAAGTATTGAAAAAAAACTTCGTGAAGGCAAAGCGAAAGAATTTATTTTTGCTTTAAGCGCAACCATGGAAGGAGATACAACAGCGTATTATATTTATAAAAAATTTAAAGGTTTCGATATTAAATTTTCAAGTATTGCAAGAGGAATTTCTGTAGGGGACGAATTAGAATATGCAGATGAAATTTCTTTGGGAAGATCAATTGTTAACCGATTGCCTTATAACGAAAAAGATTAGATATGGTGAAGCTTTCTATTATTATCGTTAATTACAACGTTACACAACTTTTGAAAAACTGCCTT
The DNA here is from genome assembly GCF_049166575.1 of Chryseobacterium sp. GP-SGM7. NCBI lineage: Bacteria > Pseudomonadati > Bacteroidota > Flavobacteriia > Flavobacteriales > Weeksellaceae > Chryseobacterium > Chryseobacterium sp. GP-SGM7. The sequence goes on from NZ_JBMHFF010000002.1 coordinate 421,658, forward strand.
GTTTCAATTGAAAAATATGTGCAAAATATTGTGTATGAAGTGATCGTTATAGACAATCATTCCAGCGACAGTTCGTGGGGTAATTTAATTTCTGAATTTCCAAAAGTACATTTTATAGCTTCTGAAACTAATGATGGATTTGCCAAAGCTAATAATACAGCAATTCAGTCTGCAAAAGGTAAATATCTTTTAATTTTAAATCCAGATACAGAAATTGAAGGTTTTTACATGAGTGAAATTTTGGATTTTACAGACTCAAAACAAAATTTTGGCTGTCTTGGGGTAAGAATGCATGATGCAAATGGAGTTTTTCTTCCTGAAAGCAAAAGATCGATTCCTGATATGTTTAATTCTTTCGAAAAGCTTTTTACGAAGTTTAAAAAAAATAATTCAAAATCATATTACAGAAACGATATTGGTGAATTTGATGTTTCAGAAGTTGAAGTTATTACTGGAGCTTTTTTCTTAGTTAAAAAAGACGTTTACAATAAAATTGGAGGTTTAGACGAGCAATATTTCATGTACGGAGAAGACATTGATATTTGCTATACACTGCTGAATAACGGTTACCAAAACTATTATTATGGTAAAGCATCCATTCTTCATCATAAAGGTGAAAGCACGATAAAAGATGAGGTGTATCTGCAAAGATTTTATGGTGCGATGCAGATTTTTATTGATAAATATTATAAAAATAGTAAACCTCTGCAATATTCTTTTCTGAAAGCCGGTTTGAAGCTCAGGCACAAAATTGAACAGATTAAACTGAAATAAAAAAGCAACTCCATAGAGTTGCTTTTCATTTATCTTAAATAATAATTTTCTTATTTAGAAGCCGGAACACTTATAGGTGCTGAATTTGTAGAAGCCGGAGCTTTTCCTGCAGGTGCTTCAGTTTTCGCCGGAGCTTGAGGAGTAGGAACAGCTGCTTTTGGTTTACCTGTTACTACAACGCTTATCAAAATTAAAACGATAATTACCGTTCCAAGAGTCCATGTTGATTTTTCCATAAAATCATTGGTTCTCTGTACTCCAAACTGTGCAGAAGATGCACCTCCGAATGTACTGGAAAGACCGCCACCTTTTGGGTTTTGAGCCATAACAACGATTACCAATAAAATGCTGGCAATCATAATAAGAACCATCAATAGTGTAAATATAGTATCCATTAATTTTGATATCTTTTTGAATGGGCAAATTTAATCTTTTTTTACCGAACAACAAAATAAGATTTAGGCTAAAAACAAAAAACGGCAGCAAAAGCCACCGTTTTTATTGAAATATATGTATTCTTATTTGAAGTCAGAATCTTTAGCCTGGTTTACTTCGTAAGATTTTACCTTCATGGTCATATCCATTCCCATTTGGTTAACGGTAATGGTGTAAGGCATTTTTACGCCGGCAACATCTTTGTAATCAGCAAAAGTAGTAGGAACAGACATTTCCTGTCCTTGGGTTTTCACTGTTTCAGTTTCTCCGGTTTTAAGACCTGTTTTCACACTGTAATAGTAAGCTTTATCACCCGATTTGATTGCATAAGAATCTTCACCGTTGATTTTTTCAATTCCTGTCAGTTTATAATCGCCAGATTTAGCAAAACCTAATTCTTCGAAAAGCTCAGTGTTTTTTAAGTTATCAGCAATTTCTTCTTTGGTCATCGCTACTTTTTGTCCCTGTTGCTCAGAATATCCTGTTTTACCGTCAAAAACCTGTTTCTGAAGAGTCATTGCTCCCATAGAGACAGTCTGAAGTTCTTTTCCCCCTTGAGCTTTAATGATTTTAAAATCAAGGTTTTGTCCCTGCATAGACATTGTTGCATTCGTTGTGTAAGAATTTACTTTTGCCAGGTTAGCTTTTCCGCCAATTGCAGCAATATATTTATCTACAACAGAAGCAACTGTTACACCTGCATCAACTTTCTGAGCAGTTGGTTTCGCAACCGGGTTTGCATTAGCATCGTAGTATTTTACCGGATAACCCAGTTTTTCCAGTCCTTCCGAAATATCCGAAGCTTTACCGGCAACGAAGATTCTGCTTTGGTTTGGTAAAACATTCGTTTTTACAGCATTTGAAACGTCAGCAGCAGTTACTTTATCGATTGATTTTAAATAATTGGTATAAAAATCAGCAGGTAGATTATTTACTTTTTGGTTTAAAGCAAATCTTGCAATAGTTGCAGGCTGCTCTAATGCCATAATGAAACTTCCTTTCAGTTTAGCTTTAGCATTTGCTAATTCTTCTGGTTTTACAGTAGAAATAGCATTCAATTCGTTCATGAATTCTTTTACAGCCTTATCTGTAACCTCATTTCTTACGCTTGCTTCAGCTGAAAACTCAGGAGAATATTTGCTTGCAGTCATGCTTGAATAAGCGCCGTAAGTGAAACCGTTTTTCTCACGAAGATTCATGAAAAGTCTCGCTTCACCACCACCACCAAGAATGTAGTTGGCAATTGTTGCAGGGAAATAATTAGGATCATTCATTTTTAATGATGTAAGATTTCCTACAGAAACTACAGATTGTACTGCTGAAGGTACATCAACGATGTCGATCTCAGTTTTGGCAACATTATTTGCAGGCTCTAAAGCTGCAAATTTAGTATCTGCTTTTTTCCAATTGCTGAATGCTTTTTCAACCATTGGCTTGATTTTGTCAAATTTTACATCACCTACAATAACCAGGTAAGCATTGTCTGGAGCATAATATTTTTTGTAAACGTTTTGTACGTCTGCCAAAGTGATTTTTTTGATAGATTCTTCCGTTTCAAATTCACCTCTGGAAGTATTTTTTCCGTAAGCTAAAGCATTAGAAACTCTTGAAGCTATAGAAGAAGCGTTTTTTTCTTCGGATTTTAATCCTTCAATTGTTCTTAGCTTTGCAGTTTCAATTTCTTCTGCAGAAAACTTAGGATTAATGATTGCATCAGACATCAATGTCAATACTTGCGGGAAGTATTTTGAAAGAGAATTTGCTGAAGCTCCGGAAGATGAAAAGTTTAAGCTTGCTCCCAGATAATCAATTTTCTTGTTGAATTCGTCTTTGCTAAGAGTCGTTGTGCCATTATCTAGCTGACTTGCCATGATTTCACTTACTCCGGCAATATCACCTTCGAAGTAAGGTTGTCTGTCCATAGAGAGACTCATGTTAACTCTTGGAAGTTTATTATTTTCAACCACCATTACCGTTAAACCGTTCTTTAACTGGAAAGTTTTTGGCTGAGCAATGTTAATCACAGGCGTTGGTCCCGGTTTTGGCATTGCGTTAAGATCAATTTTTTGTGCAGAAAGCATTCCTGAGAATAAAAATGCTACTGCTATATAGGTTAATTGCTTTTTCATTTGTAAAAATTTAATTTTAATAATTCTTTTTAAAACGTAAGGTCTTAAAGAAATTATTTTTTTTCAGGTACGTAATTGATGATTACTCTTTGGTTAGAATTAAGATACTTTTTCGCAGCATTTTGCAAATCTTGCTTCGTAATAGATTTGTAGATATCTATTTCTTTGTTGATTAAGTTTGTATCTCCCATCAAAACGTGGTTTGTCGCCAATGAAGAAGCAATACCCTGAATACTGGAATTGGTATTTACAAACTGGTTCTCATATTGGTTTTGAAGTTTTTGATAATCTTCATCCGAGATCAAAGTAGTCTGTACTTTTTTTATCTCAGCATCGATGTCGGCTTGTAAAACCTGCTTTGTTGTAGCTCCCATTGGGATTGCAAAAAATGCAAAAATGCTGTAGTCTTCCATTCCTTGGTTGAAAGCAGCTACCTGAAGAGCTTTTTTGTCCTGATCTACCAATTTTTTGTATAAAACTGAAGATTTACCGCTGCTTAAATAAGAAGAAAGCATATCTAAAACATAAGCATCTCTGTCTTTGTTGCTTGGTGTTCTGTAAGCGAAAATATAAGCAGGAAGCTGAATATTTGCATCCGTTGCAGTAACTTCTTTTTCCTTTGTAATAGGCGCATCTTTAGGGAAGTTTTTCGGAGTTACCGTTCCTTTAGGAATGCTTCCGTAATATTCTGAAATCCATTTTTTGGTTTGTTCAGGCTTGATGTCTCCTGCAACAACCAAAGTAGCGTTGTTTGGAACATAGTATTTCTTGTAGAAAGCTTTAAACTCGTCTAATTTTGCACCGTTCAAATCCTCAATAGAACCAATTACAGAACCGTGGTAAGGATGATTGGTGAAAAGATTTTGCTGAATTGTGTTGAAAAGGTTTCCGTAAGGCTGGTTATCCATTCTCAATCTTTTCTCCTCTTTTACAACTTCTCTCTGAGTATCTACACCAATTTGGTTGATTTCTGCATGACGTAATCTTTCAGCTTCCATCCAAAGTCCCAATTGCTCGTTGTTGGAAGGGAAAGTTTCGTAGTAATACGTTCTGTCCATGCTTGTATTGGCATTGTTTTGTCCTCCGTTTGAAGAAACAATTTTGAACCAGTCCCCTCTTTTGATGTTGGGAGTTCCTTCAAATAAAAGGTGCTCAAAAAAATGTGCAAAACCAGTTCTTCCTTTTATCTCGTCTTTACCACCAACGTGATACATTACCGCTGTAGTAACTACCGGAGCAGTATTATCCTGATGAAGGATTACATGCATACCATTTGGTAAATCATACTCTTCGAATTTGATTTGTTGTGCATTCAGCATCACTCCAAAAAAAGCAGCAGCTGCAACACTAAGAAGTCGTTTTTTCATAAAATAGAAATTGTTTTGTCAATGAGTGGTAAAATTAAACTTAATGTTACAAAAAATTTAATATTTTTTTAAGAATTTTAGAGTTTGCTTAAATTAAAATATCAGGTCAAATTTTTATAATCGTAAAACTGTATTTTCACCAAGTATTTTGATTGAAAGTAAATACAATTTGAATTCTCCTTATAATACACTAATTTTGTGTTCCCAAAATTTTTTGCAGTATGGAGGATTATTTGAAAGGACTGAATGAATCACAGTTTGAAGCCGTTACCAGTTTACAGGGACCCTTGATGGTTCTTGCCGGAGCGGGTTCCGGAAAGACGCGTGTTCTCACGATGCGTATTGCCCATTTGATTACCAATGGAATTGATCCTTTCAATATTCTTTCGTTGACGTTTACCAATAAAGCAGCAAAAGAAATGAAAGAACGTATTGCAAAAGTGGTCGGTCAAAGCAATGCGAGAAGCCTTTGGATGGGAACTTTTCACTCTGTTTTTGCAAGAATCCTGAGAAGTGAAGCACATTATTTGGGTTACCCTTCCAATTTTACGATTTACGATCAGCAGGATGCTTTGAATGTGCTTAAAAAATCCATTAAAGACCTTAATATTGATGGTGATCTTTATAAGCCTAAAAAAGTTCTTTCAAGAATTTCAAATTATAAAAACAATCTGATTACCGTAAAAGCTTACGAAAATAATCCTGAATTGATGGAGGCTGATGAAAAAGCCAACATGAAATTTATGGGAAAAATTTATAAGAAATATGTTGAAGAATGCTTCAAAAACGGGTCGATGGATTTTGATGATTTATTATTAAAAACCAATGAGTTATTGACAAGATTTCCCGAAGTTTTAGCCAAATATCAGGACAGATTCAGGTATATCTTGGTGGATGAGTATCAGGATACAAACCACTCTCAGTATTTAATTGTAAAAGCTTTAGCCTCAAAATTTGAAAATATTTGTGTGGTAGGAGATGATGCGCAGTCGATTTACTCTTTCCGTGGAGCGAATATTTATAATATTTTAAATTTCAAAAAAGATTATCCTGAAGCAATGACGGTTTCGCTGGAGCAGAATTACCGTTCGACCCAAAATATTGTGAATGCAGCCAATGTTGTCATTGCAAAAAACCTTCAGCAGTTTAAGAAAAATGTTTTCAGTGAAAATGAAGTTGGCGAAAAAATAAAAATTTACCGTTCACTTTCCGATGCTGATGAAGCCAATTTTGTTGCCGGAAATATTTGGGAACTTCACAATCGAGAACAAAGAAAGTTCAGCAATTTTGCGATTTTATACCGTACGAATTCTCAGACACGTGCTTTTGAAGACGCTTTAAGAAGAAAAAATATTCCGTATAAAGTTTATGGAGGTCTATCGTTTTACCAAAGAAAAGAAGTTAAAGATTTACTAGGTTACTTAAGGCTTTTAGTCAATGAAAATGATTCTGAAGCTTTAATGCGAATTATCAATTTTCCCACGAGAGGAATTGGTGAAACGACTCAAAATAAATTGATTGTATTTGCAGATTCTCAAAATTTGTCGATATCAAAAGTTTTAGACAATCTCCCGATTTATGCACCGCATTTAGGCTTTAACAATGGTGTAATTACCAAGCTGAGCGATTTTTGGTCGATGATAAAAGCATTTCAGGTTTTGCTTAAAACAGAAACGGCTTATAATGTTGCCATGGAAGTTGCCAAAAGAAGTGGTTTAATTAAATTTTTAAAAGACGATCAGACTCCGGAAGGAATTTCGAGAGTAGAAAACGTACAGGAACTGATGAACTCGATGCAGGGTTTCATCGAAGAACAGATGCAGATAGAAGATGGTGACCCGAGTTTACCGAATTTCCTTGAAAATATCGCCCTTTCAGCCGACACTCAGGATAAAAAGAACGGTGATGAAGATATGGTTTCGTTAATGACGATTCACTTGTCAAAAGGTCTTGAATTTCCGGTCGTTCACTTGGTTGGGTTAGAAGAAAATTTATTTCCGAGTTTCATGAGCTCGGCAACCAGAGAAGATTTGGAAGAGGAGAGACGTTTATTCTATGTTGCTCTTACTAGAGCTGAAAAACAAGCATTCTTCTCGTATGCAGTTTCTCGTTTTCAGTGGGGGAAAATTACCGATGCAGAGCCTTCAAGATTTTTAAGTGAAGTGGATGAAGAATATATTGAATTCTTAAATCCTGCAATGGAAGGCAGATTTATCAACAAATCTGGGATAAGTTCCAATATTTTTGATGAGCATCCTTCTGAAGTGAGAAGTTTCAAAAAGGTTGAGAAGAAAACAATCTCCAAAAGCGAAAATGATAAGCCAATTGCTGAACCAAGAAAACTAAAGCCCGTTGCCACCGCAAGAATTATCAACCCAAGCGGAGCATCTTCGCAGGACATTGAAGTGGGAGATAAAGTGAGACACGACCGTTTCGGCATTGGTGAGGTGGCCTTTTTAGACGGAACCGATCCTCAGAATATAAAAGCAAAAGTGGTTTTCCTGCATGAAGGTGAGAAAAATTTAATACTGAAATACGCTAAACTTACCAAGATTTAAAAAAAAAGAATATCATGTCTAATGATTTTTTATCATTTATTAGTCTATATATTTTGTAGACTAATAAATATCCTTACATTTGCTCCCTGGAAAAAACATAAATTTTAAATAATTAACAGCAACAAGGATGAAAAATAAAAAGACAATTTTCTCTTCTTCGGTTTTATTTTTCTTGGGAACTTATGCAGCAGCTCAGGAAAAAGATACAGTGAAGACAGCAAATGTAGAAGAGGTAGTAATTTTGGGATCAAGAAGCGGGGCAAGATCAAAAGTAGACAGCCCGGTTCCTGTAGATGTATTCAATATACGTGAAGCATCGGTTGTATTGCCACAGACTACCATTGGGCAGGTATTGAATGCTATTGCACCCTCATTTACTTCAACCATTCAGACCAATGCAGACGGAACCGATCATTTGGATCCGGCTCAGTTGAGGGGATTAGGTCCTGATCAGGTTTTGGTTTTGGTCAATGGAAAGAGAAGGCATACTTCGGCTTTGGTCAATGTAAACGGATCACCGGGAAGAGGAACGGTGGGGACAGATTTAAATGCAATCCCTTCTTTCGCAATCAGCAGAATAGAAGTATTAAGAGACGGAGCTTCCGCTCAATATGGTTCTGATGCGATAGCAGGTGTGATCAATTTAGGTTTAAGAAGAGATATCGGGAAGCTTACCGGACAATTAACTTATGGTGGAAACCTTACCCCCACTGCCAATGACCATACCGGAGACTTTGACGGGCAAAATATCCAGGTCGACCTTAATTATGGTAATAAAATAGGTAACAAAGGCGGATTTTATAATATTACATGGTCTTCACAGTTCAGAAATCCTACTTACAGAGCGGGAACAGAAAGCGGATCCATTTTTAATGCCTATAATGCGATAGAAAAGCGTGCTTTAAATGATGGCGTTAATCTTTCATCGTTATTTACCAATATAGGTACCACTCCCAACTCTCAACAATTGATCAACTATATCCATCAATATGCTCAAGGGGTAGATTATTTTTCGCCACAGCTACAAAGTCAGATTCAGGGAGCGAGTACGATAGCAGGATTGCAAAGTATTTTAGGAGCCAATGTTACCGATCAGGAATTAGCATACAGAGGTCTTTCGAGAAAAGATTTTAATATGCAGGTAGGGCAGTCTAAGCTGAACAATCACCAGCTTTTTGCAAATATTGAAATTCCATTAACTGACAGCTGGAAGGCATATACATTTGGTGGATACAGCTTCAGACATGGAACTTCAGGAGGTTTTTACAGAAGACCTAATCAGAGCAGAACATTTACAGGATTGTATTCAGATGGCTATCTTCCTCAGATCGGAACAGATATTCAGGATTTATCTTTATCTACAGGCATCAAAGGAAACTGGGATGGATGGGATGTAGATTTCAGCAATACTTTCGGACGAAATTCTTTTGATTACACGATTGAACGTACAGGAAATACTTCTTTAAGATTTGCTTCTCCAAGCGAGTTTGACGCCGGAGGACTCAGATTTTCTCAAAATACAATCAATTTAGACTTCTCAAAAAAATATGATGTCTGGAAAGGCATTAATGTAGCCTTCGGAGCAGAACACCGGTACGAAAATTTCAAAATCACAGCAGGAGAAGAGGCTTCTTATGCTACTTATGACGCTGCAGGAAATTTATGGAACGGAACGACTCCGAGAGCAACAGATTTCTTTGGAAATGCTCTTCCTGGCGGATCACAGGTGTTTGGCGGATTTAAACCGATCAATGCTGTCAACAAAAACAGACAGGCGGTTGCTGGGTATGCAGATGTAGAATTGAATTTTACCGACTGGTTTTTGGTAGATTTGGCTGCGAGATATGAAAATTATTCAGATTTTGGCTCTACATTTAATTATAAACTGGCTTCCAGAATTAAACTGGCTAAAAATTTAAATTTCAGGTTTGCGGGGTCTACAGGCTTCCGTGCCCCTTCTATTCACCAGATTTATTATAATGTAACCTCCACTCTTTTCACAGACGGAACTTTAAAAGAAGTGGGAACTTTCAGCAACGACTCAAAATTGGCAGAGCTTTTAGGAATTCCCAAGCTGAAGCAGGAGACTTCAAAATCGGCGAGTGCAGGCTTTACCTACAGAATTCCTTCAGCAAATCTGACATTTACGGCAGACGGATATTTTACCAGAATTGATGACAGGGTTGTGCTTACAGGGCAATTTCCAAGAACGGTTGCCTCGGAAGCTTTTGATGCTGAAGCAGTAAATGCGGCGCAGTTTTTTACCAATGCCATTGATACCGAAACCAAAGGTCTGGACGTTGTCATCTCTCATACAGCGAGATTTTCGGACGTTAAATTTGATAACAGCTTTGCTTTAAATTTAAACCAAACCCGAAAAGTTGGGGGAATACATTCTTCCGGCGCTTTACAGGCTGCTAATCTGGAAAGTACATATTTTTCTGAAGCAGCACGAATTTATCTTGAAGAAGCAGTGCCAAGAACCAAAGCAAGCTTATCTCATACTCTTTCATGGAAAAATGCTACATTCTACTTGAGAAATACATATTTCGGAAAAGTAACAAGTCCGGATATTATTGATGCAAATGGTGATGGAATAATTTCACCAAATGAACACCAGACGATTACAGATAAAATTATTACCGATCTTTCCTTAGCGTATCAATTTACCAAAAGTGTAGGTTTAACAGCAGGAGTTAATAATCTGTTTGACATTTATCCTACTAAAAACCTTACGGCTTCTACCAATAATGATCAGTTTATCTATTCGCGTTCTACTTCACAGTTTGGGCAGAACGGAAGATATGTTTTTGCAAGACTTAATTTCAATTTTTAATAGTTTATAGTTTATAGTTTGATTTTAAAACGGGTTCAAATTTTTTTGAATCCGTTTTTCTTTTTTTAATTATAATCTTAAAGTTCTTTTTTTCCATAAATTCCTATCTTTAGTTTTCAATAAAATTAAAATGAAAAAATCCTTAATCATTCTATCTGTTTTTCTGTTTTCATTTCCTTTATTTTCTCAGGAATACCAAACTATTTCCAATGTTCATTATTATGATGAAAAAACCAATAAATCTGATGTGTATATCAATGAAAGATGTGTTTTGGATGTTTATGTTCCAACCAATGTTAAAAATTTTTCAACCATTATCTGGTTTCATGGTGGCGGAATTACAGGCGGAGAAAAACATATTCCAGAAGAGCTTAAAAATAAAGGCGTTGCCATAATTGCTGTTAATTACCGACTTTCACCCAAAGTAAAAGCTCCGAAATATATTGAAGATGCTGCAGCTGCCACAGCCTGGGTTTTTAAAAATATTAAAACTTATGGTGGAAATGAAGATTTGATTTTTATAACAGGACATTCTGCAGGCGGTTATCTGGCTTCAATGGTTGGTTTAGATACATTTTATTTGAATAAATATCAGATTGATGCTAATAAGTTGGCAGGAATTATTCCTTTCAGCGGACAGATGATTTCTCACTTTACAACAAGAAAAGAAAAAGGAATTGAAGAATTGGATGCTCGAATTGATGAAATGGCACCGCTTCATTTTATCAGGGCAGATGCGGCACCTTTGCTTTTAATTACAGGCGATCGTGAGAAAGAACTCCTCGGAAGATATGAAGAAAATGCTTATATGTGGAGAATGATGAAGCTGAAAGGTCATAAACAAACGACTTTATATGAACTTCAGGGCTTCGATCACGGCGGGATGGCGGTTCCTGCTTTTCCATTACTATTGAATGAAATTAAAAGAGTTGAGAAACTTCAAAAGAAGTAATATCTAATTTTTTAAGCGGAAATAATTTCGGCGTGGGCAAAGCCCGCGCCGAAACACACATATAATTCAGTTAAGAAATTTATCGCTCTACCAATTCTTTGACATTTTCGCCGTAGAAATCGGTATGTGAAGTTTTCACCTGTAACAGTTGATACCATTTTCTGAAAGCTCCAACGAAAACTACAAGCATTAAAACCATTGCCACAATTGCCAAAGTAGCCAATAAATATTGTTGTTTCGGAATATAAATATCCATCACCTGAATATAACCTGCCCAAAATGTAATAATCGCCATAAAAATTCCCGGAATTGCAGAGCATAAAGCATATTTCCCACGATTTAATCGGATGAGCATTGTGGTACAGACGATTAATCCACATGCTGCAAGCAATTGGTTACTGATCCCGAAAAGCGGCCAGATGCTGCTTACGTTTCCTGTGAAAACCAAGTATCCCCAGGCAAATGTAAAAAGTAAACTGCTGATGATAATTCCAGGCGTCCAGTTTTTATCATTAAATTTCGGAATAACAGAACCCAGCATTTCCTGTAAAAAGAATCTTCCAACTCTTGTTCCTGCATCGATAGCTGTCAAAATAAAGACTGCTTCAAACATAATTGCAAAATTATACCAATATGCCATCAACTGATCCATATAAGGAATTTTGTTGAAAATATGGGCCATCCCAACTGCTAAAGAAACGGCACCACCTGTTCTTCCGTGTAAATCTATCCCGATTTTTTCTGAGAAATAATCAATATCAACACCATGCAAACCTGGATGCGTTGCAAGAAACGCATCATAGGTATCTTTAGGAGTGTTAATAGCAAAATAATCTCCGGGCATTAAAGTACAAGCAGCGATAAGAGCCATTAATGCTACAAAACCTTCTACAAGCATTGCTCCGTAACCTACAAAAAGAATTTCTTTTTCTCTGTTCAGCATTTTTGGAGTTGTCCCTGTCGCAATCACTGCGTGGAAACCTGAAATCGCTCCACATGCAATGACAATAAAGATAAATGGTAAAACCGGACCGCCAATTACGGGACCGCCACCATTGATAAATTCAGACAGAGCAGGCATTTGAATTGTTGGGTGAATTACAATTACCCCAATTGCCAACATAATGATAGTGCCTATTTTCAAATAGGTTGAAAGGTAATCTCTAGGAACTAAAAGCAACCAGACCGGCAATACAGAAGCTAAAAATCCATACAAAGGGATAGCAATAGAAATCGTTGTAATATCCCAGGTGAACATATTATTCATCGTTTCGTTCTGCATAAGATTATGTCCGCCGATGATTCCTGCAATTAATAGAACACCACCCAAAATACTCGCAAACGTCACTGAATTTTTTCTGTAACGCATAATCAGTCCCATTATAATCGCAATTGGCATTGTAATAACTACTGTAAATAATGACCAGGAAGCTTCATGCATTGCATTGATACACGCTAAAGAAAGTCCGGCAAGTGTCAAAATAAGGATGAATAAAATGGCAAAACCAGCGACTGTTCCGGTAGTTTTACCGATTTCTTTAGAAGCGATGGTTGCTAAACTCTGACCTTTGTGCCTTACAGATGCAAAAAGTACCACCATATCGTGAACGCCACCTCCCAAAACACAGCCAATCAAAATCCAGATGGCACCGGGAAGATAACCGAATTGTGCTGCCAGAACGGGTCCTACTAAAGGACCTGCTGCTGCAATTGCCGCAAAATGATGTCCAAAAAGTACATTTTTGTTTGTAGCAACGTAGTCTTTTCCGTCGGCAAATTCTACGGCGGGAGTTGTATTTTTGTCGTTCAGGCGTAATACTTTATTCGCCAGGAAAATTCCGTAGAAACGGTAAGCGATTGCAAAAATCAGCAGTGAGGTGAACACTAACGTCAATGCATTAATTCCATTTAGAAATTCCATATTTTTTGAGTTTTATGTAAATAAATAATTAGGGATTTACTTAATTTTTTGAGAATAATTGAAGCATACCGCCAAGATACTTATTTTATACACAAAATATAAAAAATGTATATCAATTTAGCAAAATAAAAATTAAACACTTCCGAATTATTGATTCACAAGGAAACTTTATGTATAAAACTATAAGTGATTTTAGTTGATTACTGCGTTTATTTTCTGCCAAAGCATATCATCAAAGTCCGATAATGCGAGGTTAACATTGTCTGCAGCGTCTCCCATTCTGATGACAACCATTTTTTTTGACGGAACAACATATATTTTCTGATCATTTTTTCCCAAAGCACAATACATATCGTCGGGAGCATTTGGAATTAATTTTCCGTTAAACTGAAATTGGGTTTGAGGCATATGATAGCTTGATTTTCCATTCAGCCACCAAAGATAGCCATAAGCTAGATTGATATTCTGAGAAGTATGGGTTGCAGCCTGAAAATAGGTCGGGTTAATAATTTGATTTCCGTTCCAGTTCCCATTATTTAGGGCTAAAAGCCCGAATCTTGCCATACTTTTAGTAGTGCTCCAATATACACTGTTATCACCGGATTGAACCCAGTTGCCAGACATTCCGATTTTATCACGGAGTTTTGCATTGAAGTATTGAGACCAGCTCTGACCCGTTGCTGCTGCCACGACATCCTGGAGTTTTACATAAACATTATGATACGCCCATCGTGTTCCTGCATCTGCTTTATACTGAAGATTTGACGGAGAAACATCGTCGCCTAAACTGTCATCCAACCCTGATGTCATCGTCAGAAGATTTTTGCAGGTAATTAAATTTTCTTTAGCCAAAGGAGCGCTCGTCCATCCTGTTCCGATGTACTGTGAAACTTTATTGTTGATATTAATAAAACCTTCCTGCTCGGCAATTCCCGTTACTGTTGAAGTCAAAGTTTTACCGGCACTTGCCCAGTACCAAGGTGTTGTAGAAGTATGACCGTTGAAATAATATTCCATTACGATTTTCCCGTTCTGGAGAATCATGAAACTTTTAGAATGTTTCAGTTCAAGATAGTTTAACAAATCAGAAACTTTTTCCTGATGCCAATTCAGACTCGCCAGTGATTTTGTTTCCCATATATCAGAACCAATAGCTGGAAAATACATGGCCTCTGGCTGAGTCGGAACTTCCTGTACAGGATTTTCTACAGAATCTTCGGAACTGCAATTTATTAAAGATAAACTGACTAAAGCAGCAAGTAGTAATTTTGTTTTCATATCTAAAATTAGTTTTTTATTGACAATTTTTTAGATATAGAAAAAGTTTTTAAGTTAAATCTTCCCCATCAATTACTTTTTCTGCGAAATAATAAAATTCACCATTTTATTATTCAGCTCTTCCTGGTAGGATTTATCTATAGTATAAAAACCGTGATTTCCTTTTTTCACGATAATGAACTGATGTTCCGTATTTTGGTTATTCAGCATTTTATTTAATCTTTTGGAATGTCTTATCGGAGCAATTTTATCTTTATTTCCATGCAGAATTAATGTAGGAACGGTATTCTGAGTATACGTTAAAGGCGAAATGGTTTTGCAGAATTCCACCACTTCTTTTTTATTTTCTTTACTATCTAAACCTGTTATTCCTTTGATGAGTTTTCCTCTTAAATCAATAATTTTCTTTGAGATTAAGCCTACCGTCAGTAAAAGCGGTTTTGGAGCTCTCGTGTGGAGTAATCTGTTCATATCAACCGGCCCGAAATTATCGACTATATAATTGACTTTTGCAGAATATTGCGAAAGTTGAGCGTCACCCACAAAATCTTTATCTTCTGTATAAGCACTCAGTAGCGAAAGATGTGCTCCTGCAGAAACGCCCCACATCCCGATATTGTTTTGGTCTAAATTATATTGATCTGCATTTTTACGAACCCATCGCACAGCATCTTTTGTATCCTGAATTGGCGCAGGAAAATGTACCGTTTCACTCACCAAACGATAATTGATGCTGATGACGGCATAGTTTTTTTCTAAAAGTTTCAAAATCGTACTTTCCACATAATTATCTGCAAAAATCACTTTGTCACCTTCTACCCATGCGCCGCCGTGAACGTATATCACAACAGGAAGTTTTTTATTTTCGGAATTTTTCGGACGGTAAATATCCAATTTAATTTTTTTTCCGCTTTCGTCTGTTTTGTAAACAATATTTTCTGAAACATTGGCTTGATCAAAAAGAATGATACTTTTCTTTTTTTGAGAAAATCCAAACGTGGAAATTGTCAGTAAGAATAAAAAAAATAGGTTCATTAAAAACCTATCGTTCAATATATTTGAGTTTAAAAATCTCATAAAATATTTTTTTGCTGTGTTATTTCACTAGTTCCTCAAAAAGTTTACCAAAAGTTAATTCCAGATTTTTAGATTTCCCCGGATGAGGTCGGGAAGTCTGAACTACAGCACTTCTCACCGCCGTTAACCAACGGAATCTGTCTGGGATTTCGAGTTGTGCAATCGGCCCGCCGTCTTTTTTTCCTTCAGCGATATTTTTAAAACTTTCAAGATTTTTTATAACATCTTCATAGTCCAGTTTGCTGTGCATCAGCTTAAATTTGTCCGGACAAAGATAAAATTCCACTTTAATAAATTTTTCTCTTTTCGAAAACATCACCAATCCGATATTGAAAAATTCCTGTCTCTCAACTTTCGGTACCAAACGTATTACGGCATATTCGTATATTTTATCCTCTTGCATTTTTGGCTTCGTTTACAAAGATTTGAGAATTTTCTAACCGTGTTTTCAGGAAATTAAAATACACTTCCCGAATTTCATCCGGACTTTCTTCCGCATCATTCCAATGCAGCCAATCTTGAGGAATTAAATTAACAATTTCTCTGAATACATTTTCATTTAAAATCTGATGCGCAAACTGATCGGCTTCATCCAATTTTGTCGCTTGCGGAAGCAAAACATGGTCTTTTACATATTTGAAAGGTGTTTTCGCAGCCGTATCAAAGTTCTGCCATGAATGATGGAAATAAAAAGACGCTCCGTTATCGATGATCCACAATTCTTTATGCCACATCAAAAGATTGGTATTCTTAAAAGTACGGTCAATATTAGTAATAAATGCATCCAGCCAAACAATTTTTGAAGCTAAAAGCGCATCAACTTTTACACTGGAATCAAATGCAATCGATTCTGAAAGATAATGAAGTCCTAAATTTAAACCTTCAGAATTCTTCAGCAGGTCCTGAATTTCTTCATCAGCTTCAGTCCGTCCGAAGTCTACATCGAGATTAGCAAAAACCAGCTCGGGAATAGATAAGCCGAGAGCTTCAGTAATTTTCCCGCCTAATAATTCAGAAATTAGCATTTTTACGCCGTGACCTGCACCACGAAATTTCAAAACATACTTAAAGTCATCATCCGCTTCTGCCAAAGCCGGGAGAGAACCTCCTTCCCGAAGTGGCAAAATATAGCGCATCACCGTTACCGTTCTTAAATCCAACATAACGCAAAAATAAGGTTTTCCTTTGTGTTTAAATCTATTTGTGCTATTTTTAGGATTAAATTTTAAGAATATTTGTAAAATTCTCACGCAAATAAAAACTGATCCGGCAGATTTTATACGAATCTAAAATCTGCGTAATCTTTTTAATCTGCGAGAAATTAAATTTAAAGAAATCAAAATATGAAAGTCACCAAAAATAAAAATATCATACTTCCCAATCCTGAAACAAAAAATTTTCTGGCTGATTCATTTTATCAGGAATCTGAAGAAAAGCTTCCGTTAATTATTTTTGTTCATGGTTATAAAGGTTACAAAGACTGGGGAGCGTGGGATTTAATGGCTGAAAAGTTTGCTGAAGCTGGTTTTTTCTTTGTTAAATTTAATTTTTCCCACAACGGAACAACAGTTGAAGATCCAGCCAATTTCGCAGATTTAGAAGCCTTTGGAAATAATAATTATTCAAAAGAACTTTCAGATCTAAAGTTTGTGATTGATTATTTCTGTAAAAATGAAAAGGTAGACAGTAATAAAATAACATTAATCGGTCACAGCAGAGGGGGTGGAATTTCCATTATTAAAACCTGTGAAGACATTAGAATTAATGGTTTGATTACTTTAGCCAGTGTTGATTCTTTAGAAAGGTTTCCAAAAGGTGAGGCTTTCGAAAACTGGAAAAATAAAGGAGTTTATTACGTTGAAAACGGAAGAACGAAGCAGCAGATGCCTCATTATTATCAGTTTTTTGAAGATTTTGAAACTCATTTTCACCGTTTCGATGTGGAACGGTCAATGGAAATGGCAAAAGCTCATGTTTTGATCATTCATGGGACAAATGACGAGTCGGTAAGCGTAAAAAATGCCGAACATTTGCATCTTTTAAATCCGAATACCGAATTGTATTTAATTGAAAACGCCAACCATACCTTTGGAGCAAAAGAGCCTTGGGAAGAAAATGAATTACCTGAAGATATGAATGAAGTTGTGGAAAAATGTATTGATTTTATTACCGAAAAAATCGTGAATGAATAAAGGCCGGAATAGGGAAGCTGGAGGATTGAAGTTGAAATTATACTGCATATTTTTACAGTTTTTAAAACTTCCATCTTCCCGCTTCTGACTTCCCTCCAAAATTTATTTAATTAAAACCTTCCAAGCTTCATCAATTTTACTTTCCAGCAATAGTTTTTGAGCTTCAAAATGAATATTTTCGCCATCATGACAGCTTTCTGAAGGCAAAATTTCAACATTCGCCAACATTCCCAAATCGTTTCCTGTAAATACTTTGCTGAGTTTTATGGAATCGGGAAGCTGGTCAAAACCAATACCTTTTGTCACCAAAGGTTTTGGAACTTCAAAAAGGCTGTTTTCATTACTTCTTGAATAATAATTTACACCAAGACGGGCGACCATATCCAATTTTTTCTGGTCTAAATTTCCTTCTTCATTCAGATATTCTTCCCGGATGTGGATTTTCTGAACTTCACAAATTACTAAGTTTCCTGCACCGCCCTGATCTCCTAAAGGTTTTACTTCTAAAACTTCACATTCAAAGTTCACGGGACATTCCGCAATCAGTTTAGGTTTAACCAAATCGGCATCTTTCATCGTTAAACCAGATTTGATAAATTCGTTCACGCTATCGCCATATTCTGTGGAAGCCAAAGAAACCTGCTGTACAATAGGAAAATTTACGGTTCCAATCACTACTTCAGAAGTTTCTAAAACATTTTCTAACGTATGTTTCGTCGTGTTGTCCCGAACTCTTCTCGATGGTGAAAAAATCAAAATCGGAGGAACTGTACTGAACATATTAAAAAAACTGAACGGTGATAAATTGCTGTTTCCGTCTTTATCAACCGTTGACGCCAATGCAATCGGACGTGGCGAAACAGCAGTCTGCATGATGGTTTGCAGTTGTACGGGAGTTATTTCGGATGGGATTACTGTTTTCATTTATTTTTTTATTTTACCACAAAAGTCACAAAAGCTTTTTGAGTTATAATTTTAAATTTTTTAAAGATCAAAAAAGGTTTGCGTTAATTTTTCTTAGATTGACTAACTCATTATTTTGAATTCATTTCAAAGTAGCATTTCGTAATATTTATTTACAAAAGTTTCTTGACCTTGGTGGTATAAATTTTTCACGTTGAAATTAATCAAAATTCCTTTTGGCTTTTGCATTAGGTTGATATAGTTTAAAATTTGAGTACGATGAATTTCATTAATTGTTGCTACCGATTTTATTTCGAGAACAATTTGATTTTCGATTAAAAAATCACAGAAAAAGTCGCACTTAATTTCTTTACCTTTATATAAAACTGGAATTTTTAATTCAGATTTAAAATTAATATGTCTTAAACTAAACTCTTCTTCCAGACATTTATGATAAACACTTTCCAACAAACCTGCACCCAAAATCTTATGAACCTCAATACAAGCTCCATTAATTTTATAAGTCAGATCCGTAAGATATGATTGCGTTATCATTAAAATCGGTAATAATTTATATAAGCTTATTTGATCTTTAATGAGCTTTAATATAAACTTTTAAAGAAAAAAACTTTTGTGTCTTTTGTGGTTAAAAGATTATTTACTAGGAATAATTTTACCGGCAACCTCACCAAAACCAACTCGCACTCCATCTTTTTCAGCCCATGCTTTCATCGTTACCGTATCGTTGTCGTCGATGAATTTTCTTTCCTGGCCGTTGCTTAAAGTGATTGGGTTTTGTCCTCTCCATGTTAATTCGAGCATAGAACCGAAAGATTTTGGATCGCTCCCTGAAATGGTTCCGCTTGCATATAGATCTCCAACTTCCACGTTACAGCCGTTTACTGTGTGATGAGCCAGTTGTTGCGTCATATTCCAGTACATATGTTTGTAATTGCTTTCGGAAATTAAGTTTTGTTCACCATTATCAGGTTGTAAATAAACCTCAAGATTAATGTCATAATTTTTATCGCCTTCAAATTTCAGATAATCTAAAACTTCAGGATCTTGTTTCGGAGAAGTTGTTTTAAAAGGTTCTAAAGCTTCCAGAGTGACCACCCATGGAGAAACTGAAGAACCGAAATTTTTCGCCAAAAATGGTCCAAGCGGAACATATTCCCAAGCCTGGATGTCTCTTGCCGACCAGTCGTTGAAAATTACCATCCCGAAAATGGCTTTTTCAGCATCTTTAGTAGAAATACTTTCACCCATTTCTGTGTTTTTATTCAGGATAAAAGCCATTTCCAGTTCAAAATCCAATTGTTTAGAAGGTCCGAAAACCGGTTTATCTGCATCGGCAGGTTTTGTCTGACCTTTCGGACGGTTGATTTCCGTTCCCGAAACCACAATAGATGAAGCTCTCCCGTGATAACCTACCGGTAAATGTTTCCAGTTGGGAAGTAAAGCGTTTGCAGGATCTCTGAACATTTTTCCAACATTGGTTGCATGCTCGATGCTGCTGTAGAAATCGGTGTAATTCGGAACGTGAACAGGCATCATCATTTTTACCTGATCTAAATCATAGAAAGCTTCCTCAATGGTTTTTTCATCTTTCGACAAAATGGAACCTTCCAGAAGTAATTGCTGAAGTTTCAAGCGAACAGCATTGGTAACCGGTTTTTCAAGTTCGATAAATTCGTTTAAAGTGTATGCTTCAAATACATTATCATCAAGACCTTTTATTTCTTCAAAATAACCAAGATCATACAAAGTTGCCAAATCGATGATCTGATCACCAATTCTTGTGCAGCAAGCAATAAACTCTTTATTGAAAACCGCTACTCCAAAAGGGATATTATAAATAGAAAAGTCTGAATCTGAACTATATTCTACGAATGATTTCATAATTTTTATTTTTTAATTTGATTTTTTTTAACACAAATCTTACAAATAGGCTCACTGATAATGAAAATTATTTGCGGTTATTTGTGAAAATAATTAGTGTAATCTGTTTTTAAACAAAACTATTTTTTAGAAGAAGCTTTAGTTTTAGAAAAAGATGACTCATCAATCCAGCGATCTTTACTGTTGATATCGATGAGGTATAAAATATTATCTAATTTTGTCAGTAAAAGAGTTTTAGTAACAGGAATCGGAACTTTTTTATTTTCAAGCATATCGGCTCTCAGTGAAATAATATTTTTTTTGCTTCTCACAATATCTCCTGAAAATACATTGGAAGTACTTTCACCGCTTGCTTTATCGTCGAAAATTTCAACATAGGTTGCTTTTTGACCTTTGATTACGATGAAATTTCTTTCAGTATGATCGGGAAAATCTTTAATGACCACAAATTTTTTATCGTCAATATTTACATTACTTAAATTCTGATTAATGCCTTTTCTTTCTTCCAATTTTGTGAGAATGGCATTTAATGTTCCGTATTGTGCATTGGCAAAAAAAATGCTTCCGATAAGTAGGAATCCGCTGAAAATTTTGATCATAATTCTGTTTTTATAAAAAGTTTTGTCAGGATTTTTTTGTCCTGACAAAAACTATGTTGTTTAATTTAAGATAGAGAAATTGAAAAAATTTTAAAACATTAAGATATGTTAGTTTTAAGTCTTTTTAAGGTTTAGATAAATCTAAAATTATACATTATTCTAAATAATATCTTCAGATATTCCTTAAAAAATCTTTACTAATTAATTTTTTCTTAATGGTTTAAAATTCAAATTTTATCCTGTATTTTTATTTAGATTAAAGATTTCCTCTTTTTTCCTGCTCTTTTTCTAAAGCTTCAAATAAAGCTTTGAAATTACCAGCTCCGAAACTCTGAGCACCGTGTCTCTCAATAATTTCGAAGAAAAGAGTAGGGCGGTCTTCAACCGGTTTTGTAAAGATTTGAAGTAAATAGCCTTCCTCATCATGATCAATTAAAATTCCTAAACTCTGTAGTTTTTTAAGGTCTTCATCGATGTGACCGACTCTTTCAGGAACTAATTCGTAATAAGCTTCCGGTGGCGCAGAAAGGAATTCTACCCCTCTTTTTTTAAGTTCAGTCACGGTGTGGATAATATCTTTTGTGGCAACCGCAATGTGCTGTACACCTTCTCCTTCATAGAAATCAAGATATTCTTCAACCTGAGATTTCTTTTTACCTTCTGCCGGTTCGTTAATCGGAAATTTTGCAAAACCGTTTCCGTTTGACATTACTTTAGACATCAAAGCAGAATATTCTGTGTTGATCTGCTTGTCGTCAAAAGAAAGAATGTTTACAAATCCCATTACTTTTTCGTACCATTCAACTGTAGGAATCATTCTGTCCCAGTCTACATTTCCTACGCAGTGGTCAACATATAAAAGTCCGGCTTCTTCGGGGTTGTAATCACTTTCCCATTTTTGGTAACCAGGCATGAAAGCTCCTGTATAATTTTTTCTTTCAATAAACATATGAACAGTTTCTCCGTAAGTATAAATACCGGACATTCTCACTTCACCGTGTTCATCAGTCAACGTTGTAGGCTCTAAATAAGGTCTTCCTCCTCTTTTAGTCGTTTCTTCAAATGCCGAATAGGCATCATCTACCCAAAGTGCCAAAATTTTCACACCATCGCCGTGCTTTTTCACATGCTCACTGACTGGAGAATCAGATTTAAGACCAGTCGTTAAAATCAATCTGATTTTTCCTTGCTGAAGAACATAAGATGCACGATCTCTTACCCCAGTTTCAGGACCTGCATACGCAACCGACTGAAAACCGAATGCCGTCTTGTAATAATGAGCCGCCTGCTTAGCATTACCTACATAAAACTCGATATAATCTGTACCGTTAATCGGCAAAAAGTTCTCTGCCTGAGCGATCTTTTCGGCAAATGTTAGTGTTGACATATTTTCTATTTTTTACTTTTATTTAGGATGCAAATTACAAAATTCTGAGAAACTGTTAAAATGGAAACAAACACTTGTTAGTTAAAGTTTTAATAAAAAACAAAGAGCTGATGAACACATCAGTCACATCAGGTTTTCCTCATGGTTAGAAAATATTTTAGATCACATAAGAGAAGCCAAAGATTTTCAGTAATTCCTCATCAAAATCTTTGATTTTTATCTTATGTGTTCTTCTAATATATAAGAATATAAAAGATACTCATGTGACTAATGTGTCAAAGATTCCAAAAGTCTTATTTAATTTTTATTGTTAATCCTTGGAAACAATATACGTTTCCAGCTTTTGTGGTACATAGCTTTTTTGCATTTATTAGATGGACATTTTCTAAATTTTTAGGATAGATTTTATAAATTATTTTCTCCTTTAAACTGTTAATGAGAAGAAATATTTGCTATATTTTGGGTGAATCGAGAATACAAAAAGACTGAATTTTAAATTCAGTACTTAATATCTTTATAGGCAAAAGCCAAATGAAAATTTCCAAAAACAAAAACTATTCCTGCAATCTGTCTCCCAAACTATGATCTTCATTTTCCAGCCAAGAGGTTTTATAAGTAGGATCTTCCACTTTCATTGCTTCTTCTGTAATTTTCAAAGGTCTGAAAGGATCAACCATTACAGCATATTCTTCTGTGAATTTTTTTCCGATGCTTCTTTCCATGGCTCCCGGATGAGGTCCGTGAACGATTCCTCCCGGATGTAAAGTGAAATCCATCAAATCAATATGATTCCGGCTCATAAAATCACCTTCTGTGTAAAATAAAACCTCATCAGAATCTATATTTGAATGATTGTAAGGTGCAGGAATTGCCATCGGATGATAGTCATACATTCTTGCGCAGAACGAACAAACGACAAAATTGTGCGCTTCAAAAGTCTGGTGAACTGGCGGCGGTTGGTGAATTCTTCCTGTAATCGGTTCGAAATTTTTGATATTAAATTTATAAGGATAAAAATATCCGTCCCAACCTACAACATCGAATGGATGCGTTGCGTAGATGAAATCGGTGATCTGATTTTCTTTTTTTACTTTAATTAAAAATTCTCCTTTTTCGTCTTTTGGTTCAACAAAAGTGGGTGCGATGATATCTCTTTCGCAGAATGGAGAATGTTCCAACAATTGCCCAAATTCGTTTCTGTAACGCTTCGGCGTGTAAATGGGAGAGTGACTTTCAACAACAAAAAATACGGTGTCTGCAGAATTTAATTCTACCTGATAAATCGTTCCTCTCGGAATTATTAAATAATCACCAAATGAAAATTCGAGATTTCCGACAAAAGTTTTTAAAGTCCCGCTTCCGTTGTGAACATATAAAAGTTCGTCGCATTCCGCATTTTTATAGAAATAATCCATCGATTTTCGTGGCTTCGACAATCCCATTTTCAGGTCATTATTTACCATCAGAAACTTTCGGCTGTCCATAAAATCGTCTTCAGGAGTGACATTCATTCCTTTAAACATTCTCGGCGTCACGTTTTTATCCACCGCAATTTTCGGGGCCACATCTTTCGCTTCACCAATCGATTTTATCTGTGTCGGGCGGTGAAGATGGTATAATAATGAAGAAATTCCGTGAAAGCCTTCTGTTCCGAAAAGCTGTTCGTAATAAAATTTATCTTCCGGAGATTTGAAAACCGTATGCCTTTTTTGTGGGATTTTTCCCGACTGATGATATCTCATTTTACTTTTATATGTTGACTCTCAAATTTAATATTTTTTACTGAATTGGGTGTTAAGATTTTTAACCGCTTTTTTTTTACCACAAAAGTCATAAAATATAAATGCTATTAATAGAGTTTAAATTAATATCGTTTTAAAGTTCAAATAAGGTTCAGAGTTCTATTTGAATTTAATAGTCAAGGCAAGTTGTTACATTATTTCTCAATAGAGCGCACCTTTTTTGAACTTCTATTTTCAATATGATAAACTTTTATACCTAATAAAATCTTTTGTGACTGTTGTGGTTAAATATTCTTTAATTGTAATATTAGTTTTGCGGTTCTAAAAATAAATGTTAGTTTTGTCTAACAATTTTAATTTCATGCAACGAATATTATTTTCTTTACTTTTTATATCAACATATTGTTTCTCTCAGGAAGCGGATAGTTTAAATTTAAATCAATCTAAAAAAGAAGATTCTGTTAAAAATTTAAATAAAAAAGAAATTAAGACGAGAGATATTGATGATGTTGTGATCACCGGAACGATTAAACCGATAAGCAAATCCAGAAGTCCGGTTGCGGTTGAAATTTACAGTCAGAAATTTTTCCAGAAAAACCCGACTCCCAATATTTTTGAAGCAATTGCAATGGTAAATGGTGTAAAACCTCAGCTGAATTGCTCAGTTTGTAACACCGGAGATATTCACATCAACGGTCTGGAAGGACCTTACACTATGATTTTAATCGACGGAATGCCGATTGTAAGTTCACTTTCAACTGTTTACGGATTAAGTGGAATTCCGAATAGTCTTGT
Organism: Chryseobacterium sp. GP-SGM7; assembly: GCF_049166575.1. NCBI lineage: Bacteria > Pseudomonadati > Bacteroidota > Flavobacteriia > Flavobacteriales > Weeksellaceae > Chryseobacterium > Chryseobacterium sp. GP-SGM7. The sequence continues at coordinate 446,505 of NZ_JBMHFF010000002.1, forward strand.
TGACAGGATTGAAGTAGTGAAAGGTCCTGCGTCTTCACTTTATGGTTCTGAAGCAATGGGCGGAGTTATAAATATTATTACTAAAAATGCCTTAACTGCACCAAAATTAAGTGTTGATTTGATGACAACAAGTTGGAATGAAAATAATGTTGATCTTTCTACAAAGTTTAATTTGGGTAAAAATGTAGCTTCTTTATTAAGTTTAAATTATTTCAATTCGACCAAAAGGTTTGACGAAAATAAAGACAATTTCACCGACGCAGCGTTACAAAACAGAATTTCTGTCTTTAATAAATGGAATTTCCAGCGAAAAGAAAGCCGATTGGCAAGTTTTGCGTTGAGGTATTTGTATGAAGACCGTTTTGGTGGGGAAATGCAGTGGAATAAATCTTATCGTGGAAGTGATGAAGTGTATGGCGAAAGTATTTATACAAACCGAGTAGAAGCTTTTGGCGTTTATCAATGGCCAATAAAAGAAAATATTGTAACGCAGTTTTCTTATAATTTTCATGAACAAAATTCTTTTTATGGAAGCAATCTGTTTGAGGCGACTCAAAAGGTAGCTTTCGCACAGACCTATTGGGATAAAAAATTGGGAAATCATGATTTGATTTTGGGCTTAACTTTCAAAAAAACTTATTATGATGACAATACACCCGGAACTTTATCTTCTGACGGATTAAGTAATGAGCCAATGAAATCCCCAATTTTAGGAGCGTTTATTCAGGATCAATGGGAAATAAATGAAAAAAATACGTTGCTCTTAGGTTACAGATTTGATTACGATAAAATTCATAAGGCAGTTCATTCGCCACGTTTTGCATGGAAATTTTCGCCTAATCCTTATCATACTTTGCGTTTTAATTTTGGAACAGGTTTCCGTGTGGTGAATTTATTTACGGAAGATCATGCGGCTTTGACGGGTTCTCGTGATGTGGTCATTCAATCTGATTTAAAACCAGAAAAATCGATCAACGGAAATTTAAATTATATGTGGAAAATTTCTGCTGGTGACAAATTGCTTACTCTTGATGCATCTGCATTTTACACGCATTTCAGCAATAAGATTGTTGGGGATTTTGATACGGATCCCCAGAAAATTATTTATGATAATCTGAATGGTTACGGAATTTCGAGAGGTGTTTCGCTGAATTTGGATTATAGTTTTAATTTTCCTTTAAGCATAAATTTTGGGGTAACTTATCTTGATGTTTACCAAAAATTTGATGATAAAATAGAAAAATCGCAACAGCTTCATGCCCCAAAATGGAGTGGAACTTATAATTTAACATATAAATTTCCACGCAGCTTAACCATCGATTTTACCGGACAGTTTTACGGACCAATGCGATTGCCGGTTTTACCAAACGATTACCGACCGGAATATTCGCCATTTTATAATTTAGCCAATATTCAGTTTTCAAAAAGCTTTACATCCGGATTTGAAGTGTATTGCGGAATTAAAAATTTATTCAATTTTACTCCAAAAGATCCTTTGATGAGGCCGTTTGATCCGTTTGATAAAAATGTTGATGATCCGATTAATAATCCTAATCATTATACTTTTGATACAACTTACGGATATGCTCCGATGCAGAGAATCAGAGGGTTTCTGGGTGTGAAATATATTTTGAAATAAGAATCTAGTATGAAAATTTAGCCACAAAAGAAGCAAAAGAAATGATTGAAAATAGTGGTTTTTCAAAAGTTTACAAAATGTGAAATTTTAAACGCTATGCTTTTATCAACTTTTAAATATCTAAGAAAGGTTTGAAAATCTTTTGTCTCTTTTTTGGTAAAAAAATATTTATAAAATGAAAATCTTAACAATATTTTTATTCTTAATGTTTGTGCCTTGTTTTTGTCTTTCACAGATAAAGACAGGCACTTTTTCGGATTTGGAAATTCAGCAAAAGAAAATTCCGAAACCGATTATCATTCATATTTATACGAGTTGGTGCTCTGTCTGTAAGATTGAATCTTTTCAAATGAATAAAAACAAAGATTTGATGAAAATGATGAATGAAAATTTTTACATCATTAACTTTGATGCTGAAAAAACGAAAGAGAAAATTAACTTTCAGGGAAAAGAATTTAATTATCTGCCCAATGGAAATTCAGGAATTCACGAGTTGGCTTTGGCTTTGTCTAAAAATAAAAATCAGCCAGTTTATCCGTTGTGGATTATTTTGGATAAAAATCTGAATTTGGTTGATTATCATGAGGGGCTTTTTAAACCTGAAACAATGAAAGAGAAACTCGGCGAAGTTTTGAATTTTTAATTCTCACAGATGTTGCGGATTGCACAGATCTTTTTCATTTATTTCTGTACAGTTTGTCATCCTGTAAGGATCTAAGCACAATATTTAGAAATTGAAATGTAAACATTCTCATTTAGATCCTTTCAGGAGGACAAATTTTGGGGATATTATTCTATAAAATCTACGGCAAATTTATCTCAAAAGAACCGCAACAATTGCCAAAATTGCCGGTAAAGCCTGAACAAAAAATATTTTCTTTGTCGCTGAAATAGCACCATAAATTCCGGCAACAGCAACACAACTTAAGAAAAATAAAGCAATATTGGTCTGCCATTTCGGGTCTTCAATTAAGAAAGACCAGATTAATCCGGCAGCCAAAAAGCCGTTATACAATCCCTGATTTGCAGCTAAACCTTTGGTCGGCTTAAACATTTCCGGTGGTAAAGCAGCTTTGAAAACTTGTTTTCCTTTGGTTTCCCATGCAAACATTTCCATCCAAAGAATATATAAATGTTCAACAGCTACAATTGCGATTAAAATTTTGGCAACGATTTCCATGATTTATTGTTTGTTGATGTAAAACTAAAAAAATAAAGTTAAGTTTGATGACTCAAATTCAAAAATGGAAACTTTCAAGGCACATTTAGATAAATTTATTACGATTAATGAAGAAGAATTTGCTTCAGTTCTTTCTTTTTTTAAGGTGGTGGAAGTTAATAAAAAGCATGTTTTAATGAATGACGGCGAAATCTGTCATTCGATGTATTTTGTCGTAAAAGGATGTCTGAGGAAATTTTTTGTGAATGAAAAAGGAGTTGAGCAAACCACCGAATTTGCGATCGAAAATTGGTGGATGACCGATACTTTTGCATACGAAAGACAGATCAAATCCAATTTTTGCATTCAGTCGGTTGAGAAATCGATTATTCTTGAAATTCATCTTCAGGCACAGGAAGAATTGTTGAAAAAACATCCCGCGATGGAACGTTATTTCAGAATGATTTACCAAAGAGCCTGCGCGGCTTCAGAAAGACGAATCCGCTATTTGTATGAAATGTCAAGAGAGGAATCTTATATTCATTTCAGCACGCAATATCCTTGGTTTATTCAAAGAATCCCTCAATATTTAATCGCTTCTTTTTTAGGCTTTACACCGGAATATTTAAGCGAAATCAGAGCAAAACTACGTTCTTAAACCAGTTTAAGATTTTTACAGGCTGCAAATCGGAACTTTGTTTCAGAAATTTAAAATAAATATTATGAGCGCAAGATTCGACATGGCAACAACTGATAAAGCTGCCTACAAAGCAATGTTTGGATTGGAAAGTTACCTTCAAAACATTTCATTAAATCACATTCAGAAAGAATTAATCAAAATCAGAGCTTCGCAGATCAACGGATGTGCATTTTGTCTGGATATGCACACAAAAGATGCATTGAAATACGGAGAAACTCCACAAAGAATTTTCCTTCTGAACGCCTGGAGAGATGCCAGAGAATTTTTTACGGAAGAAGAACAGGTTTTGTTGGAAATGACGGAAGAAATCACCTTAATCAGCCAAAAAGGTTTGACGGATGAGACATATTACAAAGCAAAACAGCTTTTTGAAGAAGCCGAGATTGCACAAATTATCATGGCGATCATTACGATCAATGCATGGAACAGAATCGGAATCAGTACCCATTTGCAGATTGTGAAAGAAATTTAATCGTTATCTTAAAGTTATTTACAACAAAGTGCTTTTCATTATTTGAAAAGCACTTTGTTTTTGGAATATTAATTTTCTTTATTTTTAAGAAAATTATTTTTCCAATTCTTTTAAAATAGCTTCGCCTACACTTTTTGCAGACTGAGGATTTTGTCCTGTAATTACTCTTTGATCTGTCACTACATGGTTCTGCCAAAGCCCGGATTTTTCAAATTTTGCACCTCTTTCTTTCAGTTTATCTTCCAAAAGAAAAGGAACAACATTCGTTAATTTTACTTCAGATTCTTCTTCGTTGGTAAAAGCATTGATCTTTTTGCCATCAACTAAATAGTTCCCGTTGCTCAGCTTAATGTTTACTAAACCTGCAGGTCCGTGACAAACTCCGGCTACAATTCCTCCTTTTTCATAGATTTTTGAAGCGATTTTTGATAATTCTGTATTATCTGCAAAATCCCACATTGCACCGTGACCTCCCGCATAAAAAATGGTAGAATAATTATCAGGATTCACTTCCGACGGTTTTAAAGAATGATCAATTTTACTCTTATATTCTTTATTTTCCCAGAATTCTTTGTTTACAGGATCTTTTAAATCAAATCCGTCAACGGGAGGAGTTCCGCCTATCGGACTTACAAAATCAATTTCATAACCGGCTTTATGAAGAACTTCCCAGGGATGAGAAACTTCACCAAGAAAATAACCTGTTTCTTCACCTGTGTCACCTTTTTTGTCATGACTGGTCATGACGAATAGAATTTTCTTTTTCATATTTTTAGATTTTTTGGCTTGCGCCTGAACAAATCCTATTGTGAAGATGGCAAAGACTAAAAATGCTAATTTTTTCATAATGAAGTATTTTAACCATTAAGTTTCTTTAAGAAGTTTAGATTATTAAGATTTAGCTTTACTTAAAACATAGATCTTAGAAAATCTACTGATTTTCTTAATAAATCTTAGCTCCTGAATTTTCCTTAATGGTTTAAAATTTTATTTTAATTATTAAATAATTTCCGTTAAATAAATCTGAGGCTTTTCCTGAAGTTTTTCATCAACCAAATCTCCAAAATTCTGAATATACGGTTGCTGATTATGGAGCGCTAAACCTTCCTTGCTTTTCCAGATTTCATAGAAAACAAACTGATTTTTGTCTTCAATTCCCTGATGAAGTGTATATAATTCGTTGGCTTCTTCCTTTATGGTTTCTTTTACCATATTTTTAAGAATTTCCAAAACTTCGTCTCGATACTTTTCTTTTGTTTTGATGATTGCTGTAAGATAGATTTTCATAATCAAATAAAGTTTTCAATGGATTGATATTGAGGTTTCCAGTTCAGTTCTATTCTTGCTTTATCGGCATTACACAGACTATTGGACGCAAACCCGAAATATCCACCGGCAGGCCCAAATGTATTAACGGCTTCCTGAACTGTTACTGATTGTGCAGCTTGCAGCCCATAACGTTCACTTATTTTTTCTGCCAGATTTTTTATGGTTGAGAAGCCGTTTTCGGCATAATATAAAGATCCGGCTTTTGCGTTTTCCAGGGCAAGTACATATAAGTCGGCAAGATCTTCAATATGAATATTTGACCACATATTTTCTCCTTTTCCAAAGTAAGCTCCAAATCCTTTTTCTTTGGAAAAATTAATTAAAGCAGGTAATTGGATGCTGGTCTTTTTAATTCCCAAACCTTCACCGTATACCATCGTAGGAACAATAACGATACTTCTTATATTTTTTTTAGCAGCCTGAAGAATATGCTGATTGATAAGTACTCTGGAAGCCATTTCCAGTCTCGGTTGTAACGGAATATCTTCTGTAAAGATAAAATCACTTTTCTCACCATTTTCTTTGCCTCCGAAAATTGCTGATCCTGAAGTGAAAATAAATGTTTTTCCACTTCCTTCGAGGGCAGTTATAATACTGTCTGCAACATAAGCATCATCTGCAGAATCTGCATTGTGTATAATAGCATCTGCATTGGAAATAGCATCCCGAAGAACGGTTTCATCGTGAATGTTTCCTACAACTGTTTCAATTCCTGCAGATTCCAGTTCTTTGATATGAGTATTGTTTCGGATCAGTCCAGTTACCTGATAGTTTTTATCCAATAATTTTTTGGCTATAGTTCCACCGATGTATCCGGTAATTCCTGTAATGAATATTCTTTTCATAATTAAGCCAATTGTGTTTTCAGTTCTTTTTCAAAAACCTCGGTAAGATGATTCCTGTATAACTTCATATCATGCTCGATATTCGCATTTTTCTCTACATCATGAAAGTGAAAGCTTTCCATTTTTTCTAAAGAAACAAAAGCATTCATTCTATGAAAGCCAAATAATGGCCCGTTATCTACACTTATTTCGTTAAAAAACTCTCCGGGAAGCGTGAAAGCCGTTTCTGGAGCATTCCAGCTTGTAGTCAACATATATTTTCTTCCGCTCAGCATTCCGCCGGTCCCGTAATTGATTTCGGGATTTTCTGAAGTTCTACCGTCGCTCATATAAATTCCTTTGGCGTGACCGGCTGTGAAAACTTCATCAATGTATTTTTTCAAACCGTTTGGCAACTGAAACCACCATATTGGCGTATGATAAATAATGTAATCTGCCCAAACAAATTTTTCAACTTCTTCATTTTTATCGTAACCTTCGCTTACGTTCGTAATTTTTACTTCTACATTTTCAAAATCTTTTAAAACATCCAATGTATTTTTTGCAATTGTCTGATTATATTTTCCTCCTGAATGTCCGAAATTTTGTCCGCCGTTAATGATCAATACTTTTTTCATTTTAACATGATATTTAAATTTTATGATGCAAAGTTATGCTGAGATTTTGTATAATTAAAATAATATAATTTATACCTTTGTATTATTATTCTGATGGAAGATGGAAGATGGAAGATGGAAGATGGAAGATGGAAGATGCGAGTGGAAAAGAAATCAGAGCAACTTGACTTTCACAATTGACAAATAAAAATCATGGTAAATCTTGAATGGTATCGAACTTTTAAAGCAATTTATAAAACAGGAACATTAACGGGTGCAGCTGATTCTCTTTTTATATCACAACCCGGAGTGAGTTTGCATTTGGGTTCTTTGGAAGCCTATGTAGGTTATAAATTATTTGACAGAACAGGAAGAAAAATGATTCCTACTGAACGTGGAAAAGTTTTATTCAATGCTGTTTCCGAACCTTTGACGAAATTGGAGGAAGTTGAAAAAAACTTTCAAAAATCAACAGAAAAACACACACCAACAATCAGTGTCGGAATGTGTTTTGAAACTTTTCAGACGACTTTAGAACAATATGTTTCGAGCTTAGAATTTAATCTGATCATTAATTTTGGTGAATATCCTGAAATGCTGGATCAACTGGATAAAGGAATTCTAGATTTAATTATCACCCCAAAAAAGGGGACTTCGCCCAATATTCTGCATGAAGCGTTTTCTTCTGAACAAATCATTTTGGTGGGTGGAAAAAATACAGATACTGAAAATTTTAATGAAATCTTAAACACAAAAGATTTTAAAAATATAGAAGACTGGCTGAAACAGGAAAAATGGTACGGAACAACCGGAGATATGGAACATCTTTTTCAGTTTTGGCTTCAAAATTTTGGGCATAAACCTAATTTCAGACCCAATTATATTGTTCCAAACCTCAACTCTATCATTCGTTGCCTGAAAGGCGGAACAGGATTATCCGTCGTTCCTGATTTTTTATGTAAAAAAGAAATAGAACAAGGTGAAATTAAATTAATTTGGGAAGGCGAAAAAAAACTTGAAAATACCCTCTATTTTGGGTGTCGGAAAAATACAATGTATCAATCAGAAATTGATCATATTAAAGGGCTTTTCAGACTGGTGATGGATGGAATTGATACGTAAGATCTTACCTGAAAATTTTATAAAAAAGTTTAAAAATAATTACAAAAAAATCCCACTATTTTGAATAATGGGATTATGTTTTATATGAAATGCTTCGCAAAGCTTAGCACAACAAATTCTTAATATCTGTAATACTCAGGTTTGTAAGGTCCCTGTACTTCAACACCGATATACTCAGCCTGCTCAGGAGAAAGAACCTCTAGCTCAACGCTTAATTTTTTAAGGTGAAGAGCAGCAACTTTTTCATCCAAATGTTTTGGTAACATATATACTTCGTTTCCGTAAGCTTCAGAATTATTCCAAAGTTCGATCTGAGCCAAAGTCTGGTTAGAGAAAGAGTTAGACATTACAAAAGATGGGTGACCTGTAGCACAACCTAAGTTTACCAATCTACCTTCTGCAAGGATAATCACTTCTTTACCGTCTTCTAAAGTATAAATGTCAACTTGTGGCTTAACTTCAGATTTTGTGTGACCATAGTTTTCGTTTAACCATGCCATGTCGATTTCATTATCGAAGTGACCGATGTTACAAACAATTGCTTTATCTTTTAATTGTAAGAAATGTTCTTTTCTTACAATGTTAAAGTTACCGGTAGTAGTGATTACGATATCTGCGTTATCAACTACAGTATCTAATCTTTTTACTTCAAAACCGTCCATTGCAGCCTGAAGCGCACAGATCGGATCGATTTCAGTAACAGTAACGATAGAACCAGCTCCTCTGAAAGAGGCAGCAGTACCTTTACCTACGTCTCCGTATCCGCAAACTACCACTCTTTTTCCAGCAAGCATAATATCAGTCGCTCTTCTTACAGCATCTACTGCAGATTCTTTACAACCGTATTTGTTATCGAATTTAGATTTGGTAACAGAATCATTTACATTGATTGCAGGCATTACCAAAGTTCCGTTTTTCATTCTTTCATACAGTCTGTGAACACCCGTTGTCGTTTCTTCAGAAAGACCTTTGATATCTTTTGTGAATTCTGGATATTTATCAAAAACCATGTTCGTTAAATCTCCACCGTCATCCAAAATCATGTTTAATGGTTTTCTGTCTTCACCGAAGAATAAAGTCTGCTCGATACACCAGTCGAAATCTTCTTCATTAAGACCTTTCCAAGCATAAACAGGGATTCCTGCAGCAGCAATTGCAGCAGCAGCATGATCCTGAGTAGAGAAAATATTACAAGACGACCAGGTAACCTCAGCGCCCAAAGCAACCAAAGTTTCGATTAAAACTGCTGTTTGAATCGTCATGTGAAGACATCCTGCAATTCTCGCACCTTTTAGAGGTTGAGACGGACCATATTCTTCACGGATTGCCATCAAACCGGGCATTTCAGCTTCCGCCAAAGTAATTTCTTTTCTTCCCCATTCTGCAAGGGAAATATCCTTAACTTTATAAGGAACGTATTGTGTTGTAGTACTCATATCTAACGAATGATTTTAATTCAAATATTTAAAGTGCGAAATTACAACATATAATTTAGATAAAAAAACACCCCTAAAAACTATAGGAATACGAAATTTACAGTCTTAATTTTATTTATTTTAAATCTAAATAACTTACTTTTGTAGCATAATAAATCTAAATTATGAATCATACACAGGAAGAAGCACAAAGACAAGCGAAACCTCTTGCTCCGAAAGTAAAAGAATTAGTAGAAAGAACAAAGAGCATCATTTTGGCAACTGTTGACGCTGAAGGAACGCCAAACTCTAGTTATGCACCTTTTGTACAAGTAGAAAATACGTTCTATATTTTGGTTTCTTTCATGGCAAAACACACGAAGAATCTTGCAGACGGAAGAAAAACATCAATCATGTTCATCGAAGACGAATCTGCCACAAAACAGATTTATGCAAGAGAAAGATTGACTATAGAGGCTTCAGCTTCTCAGATTGATAGAGATTCTGAAACCTGGAACACTGTTGTTTCTCAATTAAAAGAAACTCACGGAAAAGTAGTTGATGTAATTTCTGAAATGAAAGATTTTATTTTAATCGGTCTTCACCCAGTGAAAGGTTCTTACGTAAACGGTTTCGGAAGTGCATATTTCGTAGATGAGAATCTTGAAATTATGGAACACAGAAACGAGCAGAATCATCAGGCTAAATAAGCTGGATGTATGAAGCTGGATGCGGGATGTTTTACTACTGCCTGCTTTAGTTTTTGGTTAAAAAATATTGAATTCACTTGAGTCTTCGGATTTGAGTGATTTTTTTTATGTTAGATGGTGGAAGCTGGAAGTTGGGTGCAAAATGTTTAAATTTTTGCGTATAGATTTTAGCTTTTAAATAATGTGGATTCACTTAAGTTTTAGGATTTGACTGAATTTTTATTTTGTATAAAAATTTTGCGCTTCGTTTGTCATGCTGAAAGCATCTAAGCAATATTTAGAACTAAAGTATTAAGATGCTTTCAGCATGACAAACTATATGTTAAAATATATTTGAATAATAATCACTTTAGAATACGATTCGCAAAACTTCCATCCCCCATCTTCCAAACTTCCGTCCAAAAATTCTTATTTTTACCCAATAATTTAAACCATGCCTCTTTACCGCGATTTTTCAGATGACAATGCTACAATTCTCGTATGGAAATACGATGAAACTGAAAACTTGGATATCAATACGCTTTTAGAGCCTGAAAATGCCGAAAAAGTAAAAGATTATCATCCGAAAAAATTATTGGAGGTTTTAATGGTGAGAAAACTTTTGAAAAGTTTGAAACCCAATTCTAAGATTCTTTACAAAGAAAGAGAGCCTTATTTGTTTCCTAAAGATGCGGAAATTTCGATCACACATTCTTATCCGTTTGCGGCGATTGCTATTTCAAAAAATAAAATAGGAATTGATATTGAAAAATTTAATCCTAAAATTCTACGTGTAATTGATAAATTCACCTATGAAAATGAGCGTGGATTCATCCCGTTTGATACAGAAGTTATTTTCTACACGATTATTTGGAGTGTAAAGGAGAGTATGTACAAAATTCATCATTCTAAACACTGGTCACTGAAAAAGCATTATGAAGTGAAACCTTTTGAGCTTAAACATCTTTTTGACATCAGCTGCAGAGTGCATGATGATAAAATCTCGGACGAGTTGAAAGCCAGAGTGAAATTTTTTGATGAATATTGTTTTACGATTGTGGAGGAGTAATTTCTTCGTTGCGGTATTTTTCAATTACTTTTCGCTGCTCTTTGGCAACGTCATAAATAAGCTCCAGAACATCGTGAATATTTTTCAATTCCGTTAAATGTGAAATTTTATTCGGATCTCTGGTATCGTAATGTTCTTTTTCAAGAAGTTCAGTTTTTCTTTTAAGAATCATATCTTCAATTGAAGAGTCTTCTGGTTCAAGGCGGCTGTCCATTCTCAAAGTTTCGGTGATCTTATCGCCATTCAGAATTGCTGAAACCTGATTCATTTCCGACTCAATTTTTTTACTCCAGCTTTCAGAATCAATTTCAGGATATTCCTGATTGCTTTTCGCATATTGTGACAGGGAAGCCGTGTAAGCCGTAATTAAATGGGATGTTGCTACAAACTGATGCACAACTTCCAGTTTTTTCTGCTGGTTTTTAGGATCAGAAATCATTCTTTGAAAATTATCTGAAAGATTGGCTAAAGAAATGATCGCATTTTTTCGTTTGACTTTATAATCTTCCACATTGAAATTTTCATTTAAAAATTTAGACATTACACTGTGAAAATACGTAAGGTTTGACTCCGCCGATTTCTTCATTAAATCTAAATTCTGCGTATGTTCCCAAACCGGAAGTACAATATAGGAAACCAGAAAAGCAATGATACCTGCAATAATCGTATCTACAATTCTGTCTTTAAAGATAACATTTACATTTCCAGGATTTAAAAAATTAAAACTCATGAAAATATACATTGTCATAAATAAAACTGCCCAAAAATACCTTCCTTTAAGCAAACTGAAACACAAAATCATGCTCAGTAAAAGAATGGCGAAAAGTATTGCGTTAATGTGAATAAAATGCAGCAAAGCATATGCAATCACAGCTCCTGCAACTGTTCCGTAGAAACGTAAAAGATTTCTTTGTTTGGTAATGGAGTAGGCGGGTTTTAAAATAGCAACAATGGTAATCAAAATCCAGTACGTGTGACCGATTTCTACAAACGGAAGTAAGGAAACCAAATATCCTAACAACAATGCTACGGTAATTCTTATCGCATGACGGAAATGAGATGAGGTAAGTGAAATATTGCTTTTTAAAACTTTAAAATTAATTTTCTCTTCATTAGGCATGAATTTCTTTAAATCTAAACCCGTAGAAAGACTTTTTGCCAGTTTTACATTCTGAGAAAACACTTTATAAATCTCATTAATCTCTTTTGTAATTTCGCTGATACGCATCATAATCTGACGCAGAATCATGAAGTTTTCAAGATTTTCGGGAGTCATCTGTCTGTTTCTCAACTCGAAATAATGAACATTTAATTCATGCTCGTGAATATCCAAATTAGAAATGGGTTTTGCCCGGGTGCTGCTTTGCAAAGAAATTCCGATGTTGGCAATTTCTTCGGAAAGGAGATTCAAATAATCATGAATTCGAACTAAAATTTCAGTATCTTCAAAACTTTCCTGTAACTTTTTGTAATCGCTTTCTGAAGTCATCAGTTTTTCATGAAGATCCATTGAATTCAGGAACATCAGCATTAATAACCGGCTAATTGTAGTAGATTCGTTAACGATAGTTCGGGTTTTAAAAACTGTTTCACGGGTTTCTTCCTGTAGGTTTTTAATTCCAACCTGTTTTCCTATTATCTGTAAACTTAATTTATCGAAATCGGGATTTTTCTGGTAATAATTAGCTTTAATTTTAAGAAATTCTGCCAGCTGAAGATAATTTTCCCCTATCATCTGACTTGCCAGTTTATATGGCTGAATCGTTGTCACAATAAGGAAAATCAATAAAAACCAAATACAACCTGAGGCAAAAATCAGTAAACTTTTAAAGATATTTGCTCCTGTTAAATGTCCGTCAATAAAGATGGCCAAAACAACCAGGGCTAAAGAACCGACTGCCGCTAATCTCTGTCCGTAAACTCCGATTAAAGAAAAAAACATTCCGAAAGTAACAATTTCCAAAAGTACAAGCGGAATTATACCTTTCACCAAACTCGCAATTAATGCAACCACCACAAAGCAGAAAATCGCAAATGTGAGTGAATTCCGGCGTCTTATGAAGGGTCCCGGTTGATCTGTTAATGCTACAAAACTGGTTCCTAAAGGAAAAAGAAAATAATCTTTGAGCAAACCAAAGTAGGAGAGTACCAAACACGGAATCACCGTTGCCAGTGTAATTCTGATGGAAGAATATACATACTGACTGGTTATGATCTTTTTGAGCTCCGACGAATAGTTCATTTTACAAAAATAAGAGTTATATGTGAATTGTCGGTTTTACTTTATATGTGAATTGTGAATTTTTATTTAAATATTTTATTAAAAAAGTTATTCAAAATGGCTAAAGTTATTCAAGCAAAAAAAAGTCTCATAAAATGAGACTTTTTTAGAAGAATGTCAATTGTAAATCTTGCTTTGCAAGTGAGTGAATTGTGAGTTTAATTCACAATTCAAAATTGACTACTTAGATGATATTTTTAATAATCCACATTTGAAGTTTCGTCACCAATGTTCCAGGTAAGACCGAAACGAAGAGTGTTATCCAAAGCAGTATTAATTTTAGACATATTGATGAGGTAAGAAATATCTAATCCGAAAGAACGGTATTTTAAACCGATACCTGCAGTGGCAAACTGTCTTGCTCCCTGCTCTTCACTTTCGTGAAAATAACCACCTCTTACCGCAAATGCATTGTCATAAGAATATTCCAAAGCACCACTCATCATAATAGAATTAGGATTTTTGAAAGATTTTCCGATTCCGGACATAACACCTACATTTGGGACAGCATAGATTGGCTGTCTTGTATTTGGATCTGTACCTACTAATTCTGATCCCGGAACTAAAATTTTAGATCCTTCGAAAGAGATACCCACTTTATTCATATCATCAAGGAACATATCGTAACCAACACCTAATCTTGCCATCGTTGGAAGATAAGATCTTGATGCTTCATCTCCTGTATAGTCTAATTTCGGACCAAGGTTTGAAATTACGGCTCCCGCATTTAATTTTCCGTCCATACCTCCAAAACTAGAGAATTTAGGTGAAGTATAATAAGCTGAAACGTCTACTGCAAAACTATTTGCCGGTTTCAAAGTAGTATCTGTGTTGAATCCTCCGGCTAAGTCTGAACGGATAAATCTACCTGTAACAGCCATTGAATAAGAATCTGATAATTTCAAAGCGTAGGCAACGTCAATTGACATTTCGTTTGGCTTTGAAGTCCCCAAAGATGTAACATCATTTCCTACCAACTGCGTAAGATCTACCTCCCCCATATTGAAGTAATAGATACTTGCTGAAATTGTAGATCTTTCTTCCTGACCTAAAAACTTATGGAAAGCACCGTACAATAAAAATACATCATTGGTTAATTTTCCCATATATGGAGTATAGTTCAAACCAACAGAAGAGCTGGTTCTGCTAAAAGGATATTTTGCTGCATTCCAGAATTGTGAAAAAGCATCCGGTGAAGTTACCACACCCTGATCTCCCATACCTCCTGATCTTGCATCTGGTGCGATTCTAAGGAATGGAGCTCCGGTTAAAACAGGTCTTACCTGACTCAAATCTTGTGCATAGCTTAAAAAACCAGCACTCAAACCAATCCCTAAAAGCAGTTTAGTAGTTAAATTCATATGTTGTCTTTTATATATTATCAGTTTTTTATTGATATTCTTAATTAATTATTTATTTACTTCAAAAGTACCATTTTTTCTACAGCTGTAGCACTTCCTTTGCATTTTTCTTGATTTTGACTTTTTGCAAATATCTTAAAAATATACGTACCTTTTGCTACTGTGTCACCAAAATCATCTTTTCCGTCCCACTCAATTGCCTGACGTGGCGTTCTAAAGCCCTGTAGGAAGGGTTCTGCAACTACAACATTTGTTAAAGTTCTTACTAATTTTCCTGTAATTGTATAAATTTGAACATTAACATCTAAAATATCATCACAATTATGCTCAAACTGAACGTATGTTTTGTTCGTAAAAGGATTTGGCCAGTTCAACGGTCTGTTAATAATCAGATGTTGATCTGCTTCATCTTTAACCTCAAAGTTTAACGTTTCAGTTGTCGAATTATTGTTGATATCCCAAACTTTAAATGTTAACTGATGTTGTCCTAATGCTAAATTTCTAAAAGGATAGGTTACATTTCCTTTCTGATAGTCTGCTAAAGAAGGATTAAGACACCCGTTTCCTTCACCTGAGGCGAAGAAATCATTTAAAACTACGGTATTAATAATTTGTCCGTCCAAATATACTGTAATATCGTGACCAATACCAGAACCTGTAGAATTTATTCCTGTATCATCTGTTAAACAAGCTAAAAGCATCGGGCTTTGATTGGTAATTCCTCCATTGGCAAAATTGGTATTGTTCATGTATAATTTTACTTTTGGTGGTTCATTATCATTAATTCCGTTAGGGTTAAGATCACCTACTCGTACCGTTTGGTTATTAAACACATCAAAAGATTTATTGTCGGCATAGCCTAATATTCTTCCGTCTCCAACAGCGTAATTGATGTCTTTAGGAACATAAAATTCAACAGTAAATACACCGTTAACTGCAGTTCCGGAAGCTTTTACAATTGCACTGCCTTCCTCTGTATATTGTAAAATAGGAGTTAAACCGCCATCGTTATTTAAAGTGCTTTTATTTAATCGCTTATCAAAAATATTAATCACAACTCTACCGTTAAATGTTGTATTAACCGTTCCGTTTGCATTATTAATGTGTCCCTTCACTTTCACAAAATCTAAACCTCTTATCAATCCCGGAACTGGTGATTCTATGTTATCAATCACCAATAATCTTTGAGGTCTGCTCAGTTTCATGGCTGGATCGCTCAGAACATTTACTTTCAGGTGATTAGAATCTCCTCCATATTGTTTTTTTGCATTCAAATGAGCGTTTCCTATAGTCTGAAAATCATCATTTACCATTTTGAACATTTCTCTGGTGAAAAAATTAGTGAATTGCTCACCATAAAATACACCCACTGCACGGCTTGAAGTAATCATTGAGGCAGGCCCTCCTTGTTTAAGCTTAATAAATTGTTCTCCGGCCGAAAAAGTACCCGGCTCGTCCCAAAGTGTAAATTCACATGTAATGGTTGATACAAAAGGAAATCTGCTGTAAACAGGCGAAAAATTATTTGAATTTTGAATTTCATCCGTTGTTAAAACTCTTTCCTGAGCCCATCCGTTGATACCTCCATGTCCGAAATAAAAAAGATAAAGACTGTTACCAATATCATTCGAGATAGCCTGATTTACCTGAGGATACCTCTGTCCTCCTGCTGTACTTTGAGCCTGAAAAGCATCTAAGTACAATTTTCTTACATTATATTCTTTTAAAGTATTTACCAGAGGAACTTCAAATATACTCTGTAAAGAATTATTCATGGTAGTATGGAAAGGCACTGTGTTGTCATTGTCATCATCAACTACAAAATCAAGCTTCATTCTCCACTCTCCAAAAGGGGATGATTGTCCCGAAAGAGCATTGTAATATGCTAAAGTTTTATCGATCATATTAGCAGCTTCCGTAGGATTTGCAGCAGGAAGACGACCAATCGGTAAATCCGGAATGTTCAGTGATAATTCTGCAGAAGTCTGAGGTTTCGTCATTACAATATAATCATCCGTCACGAAAGAGCTTTCGAAATCTCTTGAAGATTCACTTTCATAGCTTGAAACGATATTTGAATTATTTGAAATTCTATTTTTATAGTCATAAGAAGCATCACCAAGAATAAAAACATATTTCAGGCTTCCAAGAGGTGTGTTCAGTTTAGTTATAAAATCTCTTAATGCGGTAAGATCTCTGCTGCCGCTTCCAAATTCATTATAAATTTTATCTGTATCTACAATCTGAACATTAAAATTATTTCTTGTCTGATGATAAGTGGCAATTCGCTGAGCTTGTGCCATCATTTCTGGTGTCGTGATAATAAGGTAATCTACATTTTGCAATGCAGAAAGATTTTGATTGGCAATTCTTCCTACAAATTGCGGAGAAAATGCTGCATCTGCTCTGAAAGCTACAAATTCATTATTGAAATTAAGATCAGAAGTTGTGTATCCGAAATTAAAATTTCCACTTCCTGTAGCTTTGTTTACTCTCCTGTTGGCATTGGTAATATCTGTTACATCCCAAACCTGCTCCATATTCCCCGTATTTGAAATACTGAAACCATAATTTGTATTGGTACCTGTAGCCAAAGAAAAATCTCTGAAATTCATTTGAGAACCATTGAATTTAAGATCTTCTCTGTACTGTACCTCGGCATAATCGAGGTAAAAAACTCCGTTAGGATTAGTTGCAATATTCGGTAAATAATTAATGGTAATCTGGTTGCCGGAAATCGCCGTTGTAGTTCCTGTATAAGTTAAAGGATAAAAATCATTTGAGTAACTAGGAGGATTTTGAGGAACTGATTGAGGGGAAGGATTCTGGCTGTTAATATTGAAGATTAAACTGTTTTGCTGAGCACGCCAACCGACAACCTGAGTTCGGTATTTTACAATATCGCCTGCCTGAATTGGTGATCCTAAATTAAAAGTAACCGCTTTGTCTGTTGTAAAACCTTGATCTTCAACCCAAACTCTTCCTACTTTTAATAAATTTCTCTGGTCATTATTTATCACCTGATAATTATCAAACTTTGTTATCGGTGCAGAGGAAGGTAAATTCAAATCAACAGGTACAACTCTTTTTCCTGCACCTTTGTCGAAATTGATATAGTAATAAGAGAAATCTTCGTAGATGTTTTTTAAATTCTCACTGCTGTCAGTTCTGAATTCGCGTCTTTTTATACCGTTACCGTTCGCAGTGTTGTATAAATTATATCCATTCGGACCCTGAGCGTAAAAAAGTGCGTAATCATTATCATTCCAGACACCATCATCTTCTCCCACCACCTGAATTGCATTTTCCTGCAATGCACTATATTTTACATCCTGATTAAATTCGGGAAGCATAATTCCTCCATTTCCGTAGATTCTGAAATTTTTCGGATTGATATTGGCAGGATTCATCCCATTATCTCTCAGAAATTGAGCCGTAATTTTGAAAATTCCGGATTTGTCAACTTTAATTTTGTAAAAACCACCGCTTGATAAAGGATTTTGTGTAGTCCCGACTTTGCCTGCGCTCATTGGCATCGGCGCATTGCTTTCGGTGATATTAAAAGATGATAACCTTTGTACCTTACCATTTATTTTTTTAAATAATCCCACACGCACACTTGCAAAACGTTCTCCTTCTAAATAATAGTAGTCTATATCCGAAATGTCACGATCCTGGATAAAATAGGGATCTAATTCGTATAACTCTTTCATCGAAACCGCTTCCCACACAAGATTTGATACCTGAAGCTGTCTATCTCCTGTTTTCTGCTTATTGATGATGAAAATATTATTCTGATTATAAGAAAAACCTTCATTAGTAAAATTGGGAAGATTTTTTTTAATATCACCATAATCCTGAATTTTAGCTCCTTCCCAGTTTATGGATACTCTTTGAGCCCAAGCCGTTGATACAAAAGCAAATATAGATAATAGAGTGATTTTTAGTCTCATGTTTATGTTTGAAATTTCTAAATTACAAAATAAATGAAAATTTTATAATTAAATTGTCATACCATAAAATTAATTTGTTAAGAATTTTCAAAAAAATCAAATCTTTACTTGATTTATTGAATAATTTATTTTTTCTTTGTACTTTGAATAATATTTATATCGACTATGAAAAAACTAAAGTTGTTTTCATTAATAGCATTGAGTTCTACACTTGCATTAACCAGTTGTGGTGGTTCAGGGACTTCCGGAGGCGGCGGTACTAAAAAGTTTGTCAGCAAGACAGGTTGGAAACCAAACGAAAAACAGGGTTGGTTTTTTGCAGGAAAGCAGCAGAAACAAAAAGGTTGGCCGGGGATGGTATATGTTGAGGGAGGAACTTTTACAATGGGATTAGTGAAAGATGATGTAATGCACGATTGGAATAACTCTCCTCGCAGAATGCAGGTAAGCTCATTCTTTATCGGTGAAACTGAGATTACTAACTACGAATACCGCGAATACCTTACATGGTTGAAGTATGTATTCCCACCAAGTGATCCAAGTTATAAAGAAATTTACAACGGTGCTTTGCCGGATACTTTATTATGGGATAATAAATTATCTAGAAATGATCTTAATGAAACGTATTTCAGAGATCAGAACTACGATTATTATCCGGTAGTGGGAGTTTCTTGGACTCAGGCAAACAGATATTGCGAATGGTTGACAGACAGAGCAAACGAAAAAGCTTTGATGCAAGCAGGTATTATTGCAAAAGATTTGTACATCAACGAATCTAATAACCAAGGTGGAACAGCATTTAATATGGATAAATTTAGATCGAATGATCCTGAAATGCAAGGGTACATCAATGAGCAGAGAATGATGCAGAAGAGTGGTATGAAAACTACCAACCAAAGACTTCAGGCAGCAAACAGAGCTCCTAACGCAGCAATGGTTACCAAATTCAGACTTCCTTCTGAAGTTGAATGGGAATTTGCTGCTCTTGGAATGGAAAAAAACAGAGAGTACAATAGCTACTTAGAGAAAAAACCGGAGGTTGAGCTTCTTAGAGGTACCAAAGGTAGAAACAGAGGGATGATCCTTGAAAACTTTAAACAGGGAAGAGGAGATTACTCTGGTCCTGCAGGTTGGAAAAACGACGGTGCAGCTCAAACTTCAGACGTAAGACAATTCCCTACTAATAATCTTGGTATTTACGGTATGTTTGGAAACGTGTCAGAATGGACTGCAGATGTTTACAGACCAATTATCGATGAATCTGGAAGTGATTTCAACTATTACAGAGGAAATATGCCTCAGGCTATTGTAAGAAACGGTGACGGAACTTACAAAATGGTTGATGAGACTAATATTAAATATGACACTCTAAAAGACGGTCGATTGGTGGCAAGAAATCTACCTGGTCAGTTTGAAAGAGAAACGATTGCAGATTACAGAAACTATATGGATGGTGACAGACAGTCTTCATTAGATTATAGAAATGCAAGCGACTCTGCGGCTTCTTATGATATGTATAATTCTCCTGTTACAAAATTTATCGTTAATGCAAACGGTAAAGTAATATTGCAGAAAGATACTAAAGACAGAACCTCAGCGATTTCTAATGATATTAGAGTTGTGAAAGGTGGTTCTTGGCAAGATTCAGCATATTGGTTGGATCCGGGACAGAGAAGATACAAAGATCAGTCAGCTGGTTACGGCTGGATCGGTTTCCGTGTAGCACAAGATGCTAGAGTAAACGACAAAGCTAGAACAAGAAGATAATATTTATCAAAATACTTATAAAAAACCTCCCGAAAATACGGGAGGTTTTTTTATTTTTGAATTTTAAAAATTATATTTAACCCATGACTATAGAACAGTTTTATCAAATATTTTTAAAAGCTAATAAGGTAACAATAGACAGCAGAAAAATAGAAAAGAATGATATTTTTTTCGCTTTTTCAGGTGATAATTTTGATGCCGCTACATTAGCCGAAAAGGCTGTTGACCAAGGGGCGATTGCAGTAATAGTTGAAAATAAAGATTTTGAAAATTCAGACAAAAATATTTTGTATGTTTCTTCCACTTTGAAGTTTCTCCAGGAGTTGGCTATTTATCATAGAAATCAATTAAATATTCCTATCATTGGTCTTACCGGAAGTAATGGGAAAACCACGACAAAGGAGCTTATTCACGCTGTACTTTCACAAAAATATAAGGTTCAGTACACATTTGGAAATTTGAATAATCACATCGGGGTTCCATTGACTTTACTTTCAATAAAACCCGAACATAAAATAGCAGTTATTGAAATGGGAGCCAATCATCAAAAAGAAATAGAACTACTTTGCAGGATTGCGAAACCAAATTTCGGATATATCACTAATTTTGGTAAAGCCCATTTAGAAGGTTTCGGTGGCTTTGAAGGAGTTATTAGAGGTAAATCTGAATTGTATGATTATCTTAAAAATAAAAAACAAACTGTTTTAGTAAATGAAAGTGATCCCATTCAATATGAAAAAACACAAGATTATCAATCAAAAATAACTTTTGGAAAATCAGATTCCGATTATTATTTTGAGCCATTTTCTAAAGAACATTTTGTTGGCTTAAAATTTCAGAATGAAAACGTACTTTCTAAGCTTACAGGAGAATACAATTTTACCAATCTTTGTGCTGCAGCAAGTTTTGGCCTTCACTTTGGAGTAAGTTTCGATAAGATTAAATCTGCATTAGCATCTTATACTCCAACAAATATGAGATCTCAGATTATTAAGAAAGACAATAAAACGCTGGTTTTAGATACTTACAATGCCAATCCGAGTTCCATGTTTGCATCGCTGCACAATTTTATCACTTTTGAAGGGTCAAAAACAATTATCATCGGTGATATGCTGGAATTAGGTGATGAAAGTATAAAAGAACACGAAAACATTCTTACACTGGCTCAAGACTTAGGTTTTGACGAAATTATTACCGTCGGAAAACAATTTAGAAATATTAATTTAAATTCTAAAGCTTTTGAGAGTACCGAAGAATTGACTCAATATTTAAAAGAAAATAAAATTCAATCAGATAATATTTTATTTAAAGCTTCACGAGGAATTTCTCTAGAAAAAGCTATCGATTTTATTTAGACTTCGAGTCCCAAAATTCTTTAATAATCAATTTTATATTCTGGAAAGTACTTGGGAAAACTTCATTCTCAATCTGAGTGATGTTTTTCCAGGCAACTTCTGTAATGCCTTCTTCCACTTGAGGTTTTGAAGTATCTTCACCATCGAAAAGCATTTCAAACCAATGGGTATGTTTCAAAACACGGTCGCCGTTTCTCTCGATATAGATGTGATAGGTTGTATTGATAAAGTCTCTAAGTTCTACATTCTGCAAATTCGTCTCTTCTTCAATTTCTCTTACAGCAGACTCTTCACGAGATTCACCTTTTTCCATCTTACCTTTGGGAAGATCCCATTTACCTAATCTTTTGATGAAAAGCGTATCTCCATTTGGCCTTACTACAATTCCTCCTGCTGCTTCGATGATTCTGAATAATTTTTTAAATTCTTCCCAAATAATTTCAATCTGTTCGCCATAAACGTTCAGTTCGGAAGTCGATGTATTCTGCAGAAGATCAAGCGCGATTTCTAAAGTTGTGAAACTTTCATAATTTAAAGCTTTCTCTAAGTTTTCCGGCTTCTTAGAGATCAATAATTTTTTTTCGTTCACAAAAACTTTATACATTTGTAGTAATTTAAATACAAAAATAAAAAATGAATTTAGAAGGACGAAAAATTATTGTCAATAAATCATCAAAAGATTTATCTGAGTTGCTGAAATCGCCTGAAAATTATAAAAATTTTATGCCGGATGGTCTTCAGAAGTTTGAAACCAGAGAAGATGGATTCAAATTCGGACTTCAAGGTATGCCAGAAATAGCACTAAAAATCGATGAAGTTACAGAGGAAAAGGCTGTTTTGAAATCTGCTAGTTCAAGTTTAGATTTTGCGCTGACTGCAACTTTGAATCCGTTAAATGAAAATCAAACGGAAGTTCAGATGCTTTTTGAAGGAAAATTTAATCCTTTCATTAAAATGATGGTTGAAAAACCGCTTCAGAATTTTATCAATACTTTAACCGATAAGATTGAAGTTTACAAATAATCAGAAACCTTCAGAAATGAAGGTTTTTTTATGCAATAATTCCTGAGCTGTGATCATGTGAACTGCCTGTTGCAGAAGAAAGAACGTTGATTTCGTTATTCCATCTTAAAACTCCCATAAAAGCAAAAATCAAGGCTTCTTTAAAATCAATAATTTCTTTTTCAGGAATATTAATTTCAGATTTCGTTTTGCTGTTAATTCGCTCAATCAAAAACTGATTATACGTTCCGCCTCCTGTAAAAAGAACTTTTTTCAAATTATAATCGTTAAAAACTTTAGAAATCTGTTCCGCAACATGTTCTGTAAATGTTGCTAAAATATCTAAATTTTCAATATTTAAAAATAAAGGAAAAATATTTTCGTTACACCATTCAATTCCTAAAGATTTTGGATGCGATTGGCTGTAAAATTCCAAAGAATTTAGTTTTGTTAATATTTCTTGATTAATCTTCCCTTTCTTCGCTAAATCACCATTTTCATCATAATTCTGATTGAAATTTAAAGCTAATTTATTTAAAACAATGTTTACCGGAGCAATATCAAATGCAATTCTTTGATGATTGTTTTTAAATGAAATATTAGAAAATCCGCCTAAATTTAAACAGGCATCATAATCGGAAAATAAAAGCTCATCACCAATCGGAACCAAAGGTGCTCCGTTACCGCCCAATAAAACATCTTGTGAACGAAAATCATATATAACAGGAATTTGAGTTTCTGTTTTTATTGCTCTTCCATCACCAATCTGAAGTGTAAATTTTCTTTGAGGCTGATGAAAAACCGTATGACCGTGAGAAGCGATTAAATCAATATCTGATAATTGATTTTTTTGAATGAAATTTTGAGTAATCTGACCTAAATAAAAGCCATAATCGGTATTTAAAGCTAATAAATCTTGTGATGATAAGTGAATTGAATTTCTAAGCTGATCTTCTAAAGCTTTAGAATAAGAAACGGTTTCAGCCTGAATAATTTTAAATTTCCAATAAGAATTTTCTTCCCAAAACTGAGCAAAACAGATATCTAAACCATCTAAACTTGTTCCGGACATCAATCCTATTGCTTTAAAAACCATTTTTACTGAGCTTTAGGTTGGGCAATTTTGGCTTTGCTTACATCAAGATCTCCCGAATTATTGAAGAATTTGTATTCTGAGAAATCGTCTTTTGCGGTCATTCCGTTGGCGTGAACTAAAGTAGAACCATCTTCCATCGTTGCATAAACAGTATCTTTGGTATAAATTCTTTTTTTCATTTGATCCCAGAAAACACTTTGGGTAGCAAATCTTTGTCCGTCACTTGTAAGAATTTTTACATCACCTCTTGCTTCATAAAATTTCTTATAATCATAAATTTTAGCAAATTTCGCCGTGATATTTCCTGGCTTTTCAGGATTTTTTTTATCAAAAAATTCTATTTTCATGCCCTTTTTGGCAACGGTATAGGGACTGTCGATCAAATCATACGTTTCAATAATCGGAGCCGTCGCTTTTAAAGTAATAAATCCTGAATCTCTTTGAACTATTTTTGCATCATAAATAATTCTTGAAGGGAAGTTTTTGTTCTCATTACCGTTTAATTTGGTAAGATCTTCTTCGCAGGATGTGAATATAAAAAATATAGCACAACTAAAAAGGTATGCTATATTTTTAAAATTTTTATGTGAAATAAAATTCATTATTAATTGTAAAGCTGTTTTCTAAACCATCTGTCAGCAAAATTGAATCCAACTCTTAGGTTGATAAAATTTTGGTTGATCAGATTGTTTTTAAGCGTTCCTCTCTTTCCTAGTTCTAAGCCAATCTCCAAACCGCTCATTCTTGTGATGCTGCTGTTTTTGAAAGGTAACATTACTCCTGCTGAAACACCAAATTTATTAATGCTGTTGCCGTAAAGTTCGATATTTCCTTTTTCATAGAAAGCACCATAACGGTATACTACTCTTGAAAAATAACTTCTGAAGTTATTATAATTAGGCAAATACCATCCTCCTGCAGAAACTCTGTAAGAATCTTTGTAATCGAATGTGTTGCCGAAATAACTTATAGACTCTCCTTTTTTATAATCTACCTGCCCTGAAACGAACCATTGATTTTCGCTTCCATATCCAACTCCGACAGATGCCTGAAGCGGGAGAAGATTATTAGAATTGGTCTGTTTTTTCTCAATCACAGTAGGAATTGATGTAAGATCTACGTCTGTGTAATAATAAGTACTGTTGGTATATTCAGTAGTCATTTTGCTGGTGTTACCAAAAGTAGCAGTGGCACCAATAGTAAGTTTTTTGTCAGTTCGTGTATTAATCTTCTGATAACTTGTGCCTAATGTAAAATTGAAATTTCGGATGCTGTTTTTGGTTTCGTAGCCATTAATCAAATCTGCAGTGGAAGTTGTAAATTCATTCAGATCATACAGATTTCCAAAATAGTAATTTGCTCTTGCACCAACAGAAAACTGAGGATTTACTTTGTAAGATAATGCAAGCTGTGCAGTATTTAAAGTTCCGCTACCTTTAAATTTATTTCCGTAAACAGTTCCGTCTGTCATCGTTTCGCTATGAAGGATCTCATAACTTTTTGAGCTGTATGGTTGATACAAAAATCCCATTTTAACTTTTGGTGAAACAGGAAATGCCAATGAAATATTAGATAAATAAGTAGAATGCTTTGTTGCTTTTGTACTATTATAATCAGTTTTAAAGTAATTATTTTCGTTTGTAGCTTCAAGTCTGATGCTTGTCAGCTCAAAATTACTGTTATTAGCAGGGTTTCCGAAATTGAAATTACTGGTAAAATCACTGATGTATGCAGTAGAAATACCTCCCATTGAGTTGGTTTCAATCGTATTATCATATTTTACATCCCCAATTCCATAAGCAGCATAAGGTGAGTTGCTTAAACTCTGCGCGTTAAGGAAATACCCCACCGAAATGAATGATAGTACAAAAATTTTTTTCATTCTAGATTTTTAAAATAATGCGCAAATATCTTAAATATTAATGAATTGTAAAAATTTACTGAGGTTAAAGTTTGTTAAGGGGAATTTTGTAAAGAATTTCTATTGTGAATAGTGAGTCAGCTTTCCTGTGAATAGTGAATTTTTAATATTCAATACATAGGAAATGATTAGATAAAATTGACTATCGACTTGCGAAGCAAAATTGAGCATTCACAAAATATCAGTTCTAAAAATTCTTATCTTTGAAGCATGAATTGGGAAAACATCGCCGGACAGGAAAACCTAAAAAAAGTTCTTAAAGATAGCATCGCCGAAAATAGAGTAAGCCACGCCCAGCTTTTTATCGGAAAAGAAGGTTATGGAACGATGCCATTGGTTTTAGCGTATGCAAAAGAGATTTTGAAAGGTGAAAATGAACATGCAGCTTCGAAAGTTGAACATCTTAATCACCTTGATTTGCATTTCAGTTTTCCGGTTTTTACGGACAATAAAAATTCGTTAAGTAAAAATAAATTTGAGCAGTTCAGAGAAATGATAATCAGTTCGCCATATTCAAGTTTTGATGATTGGACGGCTCATTTGGAATCTGAAAACAAGCAGTTCTTTATTTCAGCAGACGAAATTGACGATCAAAATCAAAAATTTGCCCTGAAAAGTTTCGAAGGCGGTACAAAAATATTGATTGTCTGGAGAGTTGACAAAATGAATGTTGCAGCTTCCAACAAGTTTCTGAAATTTCTGGAAGAACCACCAGCAAAAACAATTATTCTTTTGACGGCAGAATCTACTGATGATATTTTGCCCACAATTTTATCAAGAACACAACTTATTGAAGTTCCAAGAATTAATGATAGAGATATTGAAACCTATCTTCAGTCTAAATTTCAGATTTCTGCAGAAAAAATAAGGGAAATTGTTCATCAGGCTCAGGGAAATCTTAATGATGCGATTAATTTTTTAAATTCAGAAACGAAAAATCCTGAGTTTGAAAAGTTGTTTGTACAATGGGTTCGTGATGCGTTTATGGTCAAAAAGAAACCTGAATTTTTGAAGAATATTATTTTGTGGGCAAGAGAAATTGCCGGCTGGAACAGAGAAAAGCAGAAGAATTTTTTAAATTATGCTTCTGAGATTTTCAGATTGGCTTTGCTGCAAAATTATCAGTCACAAGATTTGGTGTATAAAAAAATTGATGCAAATGGTTTCAATTGGGAAGGTTTTTCGAAATTCATCAGTGGAGCAAACATTATCAGTATTTTAGATGAAATCAATACAGCAGATTTACATTTAACAAGAAACGGAAATCCTAAAATTGTATGGACAGATTTGGGAATAAAATTATCGAGATATATTCACAAAAGTTCATAAATATAAATATTAATGAACAGCTATCATTTAAGATTGTTTTTAAACTCTAAATATTCCTTTTCCATAAAATCTGGTTTGCTTAGCTGAATACGCATAGATTCTATATTTTTTATTGTAGATTGTAATGCAGTTGTAAACCAAGGAAATTCCTGACTTAAAGAGATAAGTTTGGCGAGCGAACGTAAACCTGTATTTTCAGTTTCAGATAATTTTACTGCATGTTCGTAACGGAAAACAGGGCAATAATAATACTCGTCAGCAACATAATCCCACATCTCAAGATCTGCATTGCTGTTAATAAGGTAAGCCATTGCAAATACAGAAGAATCCAGATAATTTTCTGAAAAAATAAAACAATCGAATACGTTTTGTGATTCATCTTGTTTCATTTTCCTTTTCAAAAGATCACCGATAATCTGATGGCTTTTTTCCCTTTTTACAGTATCCTTAGATAAATGGAGTACACTGGCATATTCCACTTTCGCCAGATCATTATTGGGAAACTTTTTATAAGCCTTTTCTGCGTAGGTCATTGCTGCGTCATTATCCAATAAAATTCTTTGAAGCTTAGATGTTGCTACCAATTCTTCCACAGACAGCTGATCTTTTCCTTCAACCTTTTTTCTGAAATAATTCAGCGATTTTGTAGCGTATCTGTCTTTTGTAAAACGTTCTATAATTTGCCAGTCTTCTAATTTTTCAAATTGAGAATTATCCCAAAATTCATAAAGCACAGACATTCTGTCCCATTTAGACTGAATTTCTGCCCACTGAGAAAATACCTGAGAATAGGCAAGGTGTGGCGGTACACTTTTTCCGTTTTGATCTTCGATATCGAGACTGATCTCAGAAATCGGATCAGAATAATATCTTTTATAAGCTTCTACAATTTCCAGATCGAATTTTGCTCCGGATTCAGAGATTTTGACTAATTGATCTTCTGATTGAGGATTGATTTTTTCTGTCTGTTTTTTCTTGCCGAAAAGAAAGCTGAAGAAGCCCATAAAATCTATTTTTAGTAAAAAAAAATTAATAGTAAATATAGTAAGAATTAAAATAAAATTAAAAAATCAATCAAACGTTTGATTTTTATAAAAAAGCATTGTATATTTGCATCCGAAAATTATCATTTATGATTTCAAAAGAAGAAAATATATTGTTCGCTGCTGAAAAGCTTTTTGCTGAAAACGGCTTTCAGGGAACTTCTACTAGAGAAATTTCTAAAGCGGCAAACGTGAATATTTCCATGATTTCTTATTATTTCGGATCTAAAGAAAAGCTTTACGAAAAACTGGTTGAATACAGAATGCAGGAAGGGCAGTTTTTTGCGAAAGATATTTTGGAAAGAACAGATATTAACGAATGGGAAAAGATTCAGAAAATTGTTGATCAGTTTGCGGGTAGAGTAAGACATCACAAATGTTTTTACAGAATCATGCAGAGAGAACAGCTTCATACAGAAAATCCTCAGATTGTAGAGTTTCTGAAACAGACCAAATTAGGTTTTCTTACCATGTATTCTAAAATTCTGGAAAGCGGAATCGAAAAAGGAATTTTTACTAAAAATCCTCCCATCTATTTATTGCATTCTACGGTGAGCGGAACTCTGTTTTATGCATCAAACGCAACCGGGATGTATAAGGAGTTTCTTCAAAATAATGAAACTGATGAAGTTTTTGAGGAGACTTATTTCAATGAACTGACACAACACGTAAAACATATTTTAAAAGACCTTTTAGGTTATGAAGAGAATAAATAACTCAGTTATTGCATTGTCACTTTTTGCAGGGATGATGTATACTCATGCTCAGGAAAAAAAGCAGCTTACCCTTGATGAAGCGGTTCAGCTTGGAATCCAGAACAGCAAAAGTTTAAAAATAGATGCTGCCAAAATTGAAGAAGCAACAGCTGACCTTTTGGAAGCCAGAAACAGACAGCTTCCTGAATTAAAGGTTTCAGGAAGTTATATGTATCTTCCGGTTAAGCCGACTGTTAACTTAAAACTTCCCGGAGTTTCTGGAGCAGGTGGGCCGGAAGTCAGTCAGGTTGCGTTTGGTTCGGCAAATTTAAGCGTGCCTTTATACAGTGGCGGAAAAATAAAATACGGCATTCAGTCGGCGAAATATTTGGTGGAAGCATCAAAACTGAGTACGGAAAACGATAAGATTGCTATTGCTTACAATGTTGCTCAGGCTTATAATAATTTATTTAAAGCGAATCAGTCTATTAAAGTCTTAGAAGAAAATCTTACCGCTTCTCAAAAGAGAGACGAAACTTTTCTTAAACTGGAAAATAATGGCGTTATCGCAAGAAACGACCGTTTAAAGGCGAATCTTCAGACTTCAAATATCGAATTACAACTTTTAGAAGCAAAAAACAACTACAATATTGCGAATATCAATATGGATTTGCTTTTAGGTCTTCCGGATGCTACAGAAATCGAAGTTGATCAAAATTATATTGACGAATCTAATGAGGTGAAAGCTGTTGATTTTTATCTGAATGAAGCAAGAGAGAATCGTAAAGATCTTCAGGCTTTAGACCAACAGAGGAAGGCAGCGGCGTTGGGAACTAGATCTGCAAAATCCGAAAATCTTCCATCTATTGCTTTAACGGGAGGTTACGTTGCAGCAGATATTCCGAAGTTTTTAACGGTTTACAATGCGGTAAATGTAGGAGTGGGAATTTCTTATAATCTTTCAAACCTTTGGAAAGAAAATTCTTCATTAAAACAGTCTCAGGCAAAAGAAATGCAATTGTCTGCAACGAATGATATGCTGAATGACAATATTAAACTGGATGTCAACAGAGAATATCAAAATTCAGATTATTCTAAAAAAAGAATTGCAGTTTTCGAAAAATCTGCTGAGCAGGCAAACGAAAATTACAGAATCACCAAAAATAAGTACGATAACGGTCTTGCAACCATGACAGAATTATTGGATGCAGATGCTGCACAGATTGCTGCAAATGTTGGTGTAATTAATGCAAAAGCTGATGCTGCATTAGCCTACAGAAAACTGTTACAGACTACAGGAACTTTAACTATTAAATAAAAAGACAATACCCAAAATGGAAAATAATAATACTCAGGAAATCGCTGAACCAAAAAAGAAAAAAAGTTTAGTTTTTCCAATTATATTAGCAATAATCGTAATCGGAGGCGGAATCTTCGCTTACAGATCTTACACTTACGGTCAGTTTCATGAAGAAACCGATGATGCCCAAATTGCATCCAATATGAATCCCGTAATTTCTAAAATATCCGGTTATGTGGCACAAGTGAAAGTAAAAGACAATCAGTTTGTAAAAAAAGGTGATACTCTGGTAATTTTGGATAATAAAGATCAGAAAATGGCTTTGGAACAGGCGGAAGCAGCTTTGTCAACAGCGAAAAGTAATATTTCTTCTGCTCAGTCTTCTACCAATGCCACTTCAAAAAACATCAGCAGTTCTCAGGCTGCAGTTGCTACTGCAAATGCTCAAATTGAAGCGGCAAAAGTTAATGTTTGGAAAACAGCACAGGATTTAAAAAGATATGAGATTTTGGTAAAAGATCATTCTATCACGCAACAGCAATACGAACAGGCTTTGGCTGCAAAACAATCTGCTGATAAGCAATTGCAGGTTTTGGTGGAACAGAGAAATCAGATCGCTCAGCAAACAGGTATTGCTTCTTCTCAAACTGAGGCAAGTTCTCAACAAATTTCGGTTGCAGGTTCGGTTGCAAAACAAAGAGAAGTAGATGTGGAAAGTGCAAGATTGAATCTATCTTACACCGTTATTGTTGCTCCTGAAGATGGTTTTGTAGGAAAAGTTCCTATTCAGGCCGGACAGTTTTTACAAGCGGGTTCTCAGTTATTTAGTTTGGTTAAAAATGATCAAAAATGGGTAATTGCCAATTTTAAAGAAACTCAGGTAGCTAAAATGGTGGAAGGTCAAAAAGTTGAAATCAAAATTGATGCTTTTCCTGATACAAAATTTGAAGGCGTTGTGAGCTCGTTCTCCCCGGCAACAGGATCTACATTCTCTATTCTTCCTCCGGATAATGCAAGCGGAAACTTTGTAAAAGTGGTACAAAGACTACCGATAAAAATCGATTTCGTGAATTTAG
The DNA here is from genome assembly GCF_049166575.1 of Chryseobacterium sp. GP-SGM7. Taxonomy (NCBI): domain Bacteria; kingdom Pseudomonadati; phylum Bacteroidota; class Flavobacteriia; order Flavobacteriales; family Weeksellaceae; genus Chryseobacterium; species Chryseobacterium sp. GP-SGM7. Next base: position 477,719 of record NZ_JBMHFF010000002.1, read on the forward strand.
ATAAAAATATCGCCAAGAAATTGAGAACAGGGATGAACGTAAAAGCAGAAGTAGCTTTAAAATAATATTAAAATAGTGAAAGGTCTATAAACTTATTTGTCAATAGTGAATTTACTTCGCTGTCAATTTAAAACTGACTGCTTTAAAATTTCAAGATTGACTTGCAAATTAAAATTAACCATTCACATCTGTAAATGTATATCAGTGGATTGTCATGTTGAAGATGAAGGTCAATGATGATAATGAAAATGAAGAAGCAAAGATTGACAACGGTGTTAATTGACCATTGATAATCCACTTTTTTTTACAATATAAAAACTATGCAAGATTCATTAGTAGAATACGGAGCCCGAAGAGTAATTATTACAATTACAGCGATTCTTTGTGCTTTGCTTGAAATTGTAGACTCCACGATTGTAAATGTTGCCTTGAATGAAATGAAGGGGAATCTTGGAGCTACACTTTCTGAAGTAGGCTGGGTAATTACGGCGTATGCAATTGGTAACGTAATCGTTGTACCAATGACGAGCTGGCTTTCTCAGCAGTTTGGACGTAGAAATTATTTTGCGGCCTCAATTATTATATTCACTGTATTTTCTTTTCTCTGCGGTAATGCCGACAACATCTGGGAATTGGTATTTTTCAGATTGTGTCAGGGAATTGGTGGCGGAGCGCTTTTGGTGACTTCACAAACCATTATTACAGAATCTTATCCTCTCGAAAAGAGAAGTATGGCACAGGCTATTTATGGTTTAGGAGTAATTATTGGCCCTACTTTAGGTCCGCCATTGGGAGGATATATTGTTGATAATTACAGTTGGCCGTATATTTTTTATATCAATATTCCCATCGGTATTGCGGCAACCATCATGACTTTACAGTTTGTGAAAAGCCCGAAATTCTCAGAGAAAAGGAAAGCTTCGGATGTAGACTGGCTCGGAATTATGCTTTTGGCATTAACTGTTGGTTCTTTACAGTTTATTTTGGAAAGAGGGCACGAAGAAGACTGGTTTGAAAGCGGAATGATCGTTACTTTTACCACAACAGCAATTTTAGGATTTGTACTTTTCCTTTGGAGAGAACTCACCTATAAATATCCGATTGTAGAACTCAGGGTTTTAAAGAACGGAAATCTGAGGATTGGAACTGTAATGTCATTTGTTTTAGGATTTGGTTTGTATGGTTCTACATTTATTGTTCCTTTATACACACAAAGTATTTTGGGTTGGACGGCGCTTCAGTCAGGAGCTTTAATGATTCCGGCGGCTTTAACCACAGCTTTTATGATGCCTATTATCGGAAAATTACTGTCGAAAGGAGCAAAACAACAGATTTTGGTTTCTCTGGGGTTATTAATCTTCTTTATTTACAGTTTCTGGGGTTACAAAATTCTGACACCCGATACGAGTAAAGATGCCTTTTTCTGGATGCTGATTGTACGTGGAATGGGACTTGGTTTATTGTTTATACCAATCACTTCCTTATCCTTAAGCACTTTAAAAGGTCAGGAAATAGGACAGGGAGCTGCTTTTACAGGAATGATGAGACAGCTTGGCGGTTCATTCGGAATTGCTGCAATTACAACGTTTATTGCCAATGCAAGTCAGAAATACAGAGTCAATTTACTTTCCCATTTAGATGGCGACAGCTTTGATGTTCAGCAAAGATTGGTGGGGATGAAAGCCAGTTTCATTGCCAAAGGAATGACTCCTGATGCAGCAATGAATGCCGCTTATAAAGTTCTGGATATGACTGTCACCAAACAGGCAACTGTACTTTCTTACATGGATGTATTTCTTTATCTCGGGGTTGCATTTTTAATCTGTATTCCGTTTATCTTATTTATTCGGGAACGTAAAAGCAAAGAAAAAATAGATTTAAGTGAAGCAATGCACTAAAATATAAACCTCTGAAAAAATTTCAGAGGTTTTTTTTGTTTCCGAATTCTGTTGAAAACTTTACAAAATCTTCAGTTTAGAAATTTTAATAAATATCCTTTATGTATATCCGTAATTTGTAATAGTTTAATTTTTAGCTCCATTTTTATCATTCTGAAAGAATCTCATCACGTTGAAATAAAATGATTTGGATTCCTTCGGAAAGACAAAAAGACTGTTGATTTTTGCAATATGTTAAAAAACTCTTTTTCGTTTTAAAATTCTTTGCTTACAACATATCAACAGAAATATTTTATATTTTAAAGAATATCCGAAAACGCCTGATATTTGGTAGAATATTTTCCTTATTTTTGAGAATTAACTATCGTTTTTGAGCTGTTAATATTTAATAAAATAAATTATGAAAAAAATGAAATTGAAAACAGTATTGAAACGATCGTTTTTAATGCTAGTAACAGCATTTATTTTTGGTTTTGTAACATCTTGTAAAAATGACGGCGATGATGTTTCTGAAGCAAATGATACGCATAAAGTAATTTTCAAAGCTGAAGCATCATCTGGAAGTAATATCAGTACAGCTGTTTATGGAATTGATGGAAATCCTATTACAGTAAACGGTTTAAGCGGAACAACCTGGATGAGCCCTGAAATAACAACGGACACAAAGGTTTATAATTCTAATGTCGTTGTAAATGCAACAGGAGCAAACAGTGCTTCAACTCTCAAAGTTCAGATTTGGGTAGATGGTGAACTTAAAAAAGAAAGTACGGTAACGGGTAAGAATTTATCAGCTTCTACAAGCTATTCTTTTTAAGAATAATCTATAGACATAAGAAATCCGGTTCATGAATCTGAACCGGATTTCTTGTATTTAAAATAAAAATTAAATTACTTTAACAATGAAGTAACTTTTCTTCCCTTTTTGAAGTAATAAAAATTTACCGTCAATCAAATCACTTTCATTAGCAGTATAATCTTCAGCGATTTTTTCTTTATTCACAGATATTGAATTTCCCTTCAATTCTCTTGTAGCCTCACTTTTTGATTTTAAAAACCCTGATTTTTCAGAAAGTAAATCAACAATATTAATTTCTAAAACGTCACCTTTTGAAACTTCTTTCTGAGGAACTCCATCAAAAATTTCTAAGAAAATTTCTTCATCAAGACATACTAAATCTTCCGCTGTAGATTTTCCGAAAAGAATTTGTGAAGCTTTCAATGCTCTTTCGTATTCTTCTCTTCCGTGAACCCAAACTGTTACTTCTTCAGCCAGTTTTTTCTGTAGTTTTCTTTCGTGTGGTGCAGTTTGATGTTCTTCAATTAAAGCTTCGATTTCTTCTTTTCCTAAAAAAGTATAAAATTTAATAAATCTTTCAGCATCAGAATCAGTTGCATTTAACCAAAATTGGTAAAATTTATAAGGGGATGTTTTCTTTTTGTCTAACCAATAATTTTCTCCGCTTTCAGACTTTCCGAATTTAGAGCCATCTGCTTTTGTAATCAGAGGAACTGTTAAAGCAAATGCTTCTCCTTGCGCTTTTCTACGGATCAATTCTGTTCCGGTTGTAATATTTCCCCATTGATCAGAACCTCCCATCTGAAGTCTTACATTATTGTTTTGGTATAAATGAAGAAAGTCATATCCCTGAATTAATTGATACGTGAATTCTGTAAAACTCATTCCGTCAACACCCGCTTCTCCGGAAAGTCTTTTCTTCACCGAATCTTTTGCCATCATATAATTAACGGTAATGTTTTTCCCAACATTTTTCGCAAAATCAAGGAATGAAATTTTTTTCATCCAATCGTAATTGTTTACCAGCTCGGCATTGTTGGTTTCATTACCCTCAAAATTCAAAAATCTCGAAAGCTGGTTTTTCAGACATTCTACATAATGTAAAAGTGTTTCTTCATCCAAAAGATTTCTCTCTGCAGATTTTCCTGAAGGATCACCAATCATTCCCGTCGCACCGCCAACCAAAGCAATCGGTTTGTGACCGTGTTGCTGAAAATGAGCCAAAATTTTAATCTGAATAAGACTTCCGATGTGCAAAGAATCTGCGGTAGGATCGAAACCGATATAGGCAGTCGTCATTTCCTTATTCAGTTGTTCGTCTGTTCCGGGCATCATGTCAGAAAAAAGACCACGCCATTTTAATTCTTCTATAAAGGAATTCATTATTTTTTTCAGTTTAAAATTTAAGGTGCAAAGATAATAATTTCGTGCGAGTTCTGAATTGGGTTTTGAGTTCTGGGTTTCGAGATTCAAGATTATTCAGTCATAGTTTATTTTCAAAGTTATAAACTTCCAGCACCCATCTTCTAACTTCCAGCTATTATCATTATATTTGTTACTAATGAAAGACGAGCAATTATTTCCTCTCATCCAGAAAGCAAAGGAAAAAGATCAGAAAGCACAGACCAAACTCATCAATGTTTTTTGGGTAGATGTTTTTTCATTTGTGATGAAAAAAGTTCGTGATGAAAATGATGCAGATGAAATTACTGTAAATGTTTTTTCAAAAGTTTTGTCGAAACTCGATATGTATGACCCGCATTTTCAGTTTAAAACCTGGGTTTTAACCATTGCTCAGAATACTATTATCGATTTTTGGAGAAAAAAAGCAAGGGAAAATCAGGACCCGACCGAAAATTTAGATGAAGTAAAAAATCAGTTTGCAAAATCTCCGGAAGAACTCATGATTTCTGATGAAGAGCAAAATAAAATTATCAAAACAATCGAATCTCTGGATGCTAATTATCAGGATATTATTAAATTACGATTCTTCGAGGAAAAAAGCATTAAAGAAATCGCGGAAGAATTAGGGATTTCCGTTGCCAATACGAAAGTTCGTGTAATGCGCGCCAAAAAAGTTTTAGCAGAGTTGTTGAAGAACAACGAATTTGAGGATAATTAATTATTAAAATAAAAGAAAATCCCTGTTTATCATCCTGAAAGGATCTAAGCGATAATCTGTTCATACTTTTCTCTAGTTTTAATAATAGATTTAGATTCTTCTTTCGTCCGAATAACAATCTTTGCTGTTAATATAATTTAAAATTTAGAAAATTATAAATAAACTGTTTCTTTGGTTTTTGGCAGAACAATTTTTCTTTGTTTATCGAGATTTCTGTTTTGAAGATTAATTTTCAACCCTTTTTTTATAAAAGTTTCTTTTTTAGATGTTCCGTATTCTTTGGTGTTATCAACTTCTTTTTCAAAAATTAATTGTCCGGTAGATAAATTAAAATCAATATCTGTAAAATATTCTTCAGGTTTTCCGCTGCTTGATGAATAGCCGATTAATTCAAAATGTCCGTCCTGAAATCTATATTTGTCAGTATATCCCCATTTCCAGCTGCTTCCTCCGGCTTGAGTAATTTCTAGAATTCCATTTTTTATTTCTGTACTTTGATAAGGATCGCCCATCATGCCGCCATCATTGCTTTTCAGAATAGCATTTCTTGACTTTTCTAAAATTGTCCATTTTCCGTTCGTTTTTTTGAGTATCTGTAGTTCACGGATATTTCCGTACTCAGTTGTATCTTTAGTATTGTAAATAATTACTTTTTCCGGGATTTTATCACCATCAAGATCTCCGTCAACGGTTTCAATAATTGTAGATCCTGCTGGTTGAAATTCTTTTTGAGCATAGGAAAGTGTACTGAAAATAATACACAGAAAGCAAATTATTGTTTTCATAAAATATTTTTTGGATTTTAAAATTACAAAATTATACGTTTCATCAATAGCCGTCTTTGATTGTTTCGATAAAAAATTCACTAACTTTGAACCTCAATTTCAGAAATAAATGGAGAATTTAGTTCAAGATACTACCGTTCAAAAACCAAAATGGATTCGTGTAAAACTTCCTACCGGAAAAAATTACAGAGAATTGAGAACTTTGGTTGATAAATATAAATTAAATACAATTTGCCAAAGCGGAAGCTGCCCGAATATGGGGGAATGTTGGGGAGAAGGAACAGCAACTTTCATGATTTTAGGAAATATCTGTACAAGAAGCTGTGGATTTTGCGGTGTAAAAACCGGAAAACCGATGGATGTTAACTGGGACGAACCTGAAAAAGTGGCACGTTCCATCAAATTAATGAAAATCAAACACGCCGTTTTAACTTCGGTTGACCGTGACGATTTGAAAGATATGGGTTCTATTCTTTGGGGCGAAACAGTGAATGCTGTAAGAAGAATCTCACCTGGAACTACGATGGAAACATTGATTCCTGATTTTCAGGGAATAACAAAACATCTTGACAGAATGGTGGATGTTGCTCCGGAAGTAATTTCTCACAATATGGAAACCGTAAAACGTCTGACAAGAGAAGTGAGAATTCAGGCAAAGTATGAAAGAAGTCTTGAAGTTTTAAGATATTTGAAAGAAGCCGGACAAAACAGAACCAAAACAGGATTAATGCTTGGTTTAGGCGAAGAGAAACATGAAGTTTTCCAAACAATAGAAGATATCAGAAATGCCAATGTCGATGTCATTACAATGGGTCAATATTTACAGCCCACGAAAAAACATCTTCCTGTAAAGAAGTTTATTACTCCGGAAGAGTTTGAAGAATTTGGAGACTTTGCAAGAAGTTTAGGTTTCAGACACGTTGAAAGCTCGCCTTTAGTACGAAGTTCTTATCACGCAGAGAAACATATTCACTAAAATATCAATCGCTTCAAATTTTTGATGCGATTTTTTATTTATATCGAAATAGTTACCATGTAGTTTGTCATTCCGGTAGGAATCTAAACAACTTTATTAGAGATAAAATTTTAGTATAGATTCCTACCTGAATAACAAACTCGGTGTTTTGATGCTGTTTGAAAGATTTGATTAGAAAGAAAAGCATAAAAATCTGTGTAAATCTGTGAAATCAGAGGGAGAAAACTTATTCAACCTTACTCAAATGTTTTTTCTTAAAAGCGGAAGGAGTTTCACCAATATATTTTTTGAATAATTTATTAAAATAAGAAAGACTTTCAAAACCTACCTGAAAGCAAACATCCGTTACACATTCATTTTGCAGAAGAAATAATTTTGCCTGATTGATTCTGTAATTATTCACAAAATCGGTGAACGTCATATTGGTTTGCTTTTTGAAATAACGGCAGAAAGCAGGAGTGCTTAAGCTTACATTTTCAGCGATAGTATTGACATTCGGGCTTTTGTCATAGTTTTCATGAATATAATCGTAAATGGTTCCCATCCTGATTTTATCATTCAAAAACCACTTTATTCTGGTGTCTTCAGAATTAAGTTCTTTCACTTCATCTGAATTTGCCAGTATCTGTAAAATTTCAATTAGACCCATAAAAGAAGCGAACGAATTTTCATTTTTTATCTGATGAAGTTTTTCAACAACAATTTTTTTTGCCTCTCCTGAAAATGATAATCCAAGATAGGAACGTTCTAATAATTTTTTTATAGAATCGAATTCGGGAACGGGGAAAACAAGTTCGTTGAGAAAATTTTCCCGCATTTGCAAAACCAATTGCTTGCATTCTGTCTGAATTTTATAATCAAAATTTAGATGAGGAACATTAGAGCCAATTAATAAGAGCTCACTGTCTTTAAAATCTGAAATATTTTTCCCGACGTGACGTATGCCTTTACAGGCTTCTACATAAACAAGCTCTATTTCTGGATGATAATGCCAGAAAAAACAATCTTTTAATGAAGGTGAAAACAACTTGAAAGATTTACCTTCTTCAAAATCAATAATTTCTTTCTGAATTTTCATTAGGTTCTATTTTGATTAATATTAAGTTTAAATTGAATTAAAAAAGTTAATACAGAGCAAAAATAAGTCATTTCTGTTAAAGTTTAAATGATTATTTCTATCGAATTTTGTGCTTTCAAAATGATTAGTAGATAATTGCTTGAATTACATTTATTTTTAAAGAATATACAATGCAGATTGATAAAAGAATTATTCCGCTTGCGATTGGCGGTTTGGGAATAGGAACAACGGAATTTACCATCATGGGGCTGCTTCCCGATTTGGCGAGAAGTTTACAAATCAGTATTCCGGAGGCAGGACATTTAATTTCAGCTTATGCTTTTGGAGTTGTTGTGGGAGCTCCGATTTTAATTGGATATTCGGTAAAGTTTCCGCCCAAAAAGGTTTTAATTGTTTTAATGATGATTTTTACTTTGTTTAATGCTTTATCTGCAATAGCTCCGGATTACAATTCCATGTTGATTATCCGTTTCTTATCGGGACTTCCACATGGCGCATTTTTCGGCGTAGGAACTGTAGTTGCAACGAGAATGGCAGCAAAAGGGAAGGAGGCTTTTTATATTTCCTTAATGTTTACGGGATTGACGGTTGCCAATTTGGCAATGGTTCCTTTGGTTACATATATTGGTCACGAATTTCATTGGCGATGGTATTTTGCGATTGTTGCTGTTATTGGTTTAGTTGCTTTATTATTTTTAAAAATCTGGCTTCCCGGAATGGACGCCAATCAGGATACACATTTTAAGGAAGAAATTAAATTCCTCAGAAGAAAACAGGCTTGGTTTGTTTTAGCAATTACGGCAATCGGTTTTGGCGGGCTTTTCACTTGGTTTAGTTATATTACCCCTTTAATGACGGTGGTTTCAGGAATTGCAGAAAATAATATGGCATATGTCATGATTCTTGCCGGAGCCGGGATGGTTCTTGGAAATCTTGTCGGTGGATATTTATCCGACAGATTGAGTCCTGAAAAAACCTGTATCTTATTACTTACTTTAATGTTAGTTTCTTTATCGGGCGTATTTTTCCTTTCAGAATATCAATATATTTCTTTAGGATTAACGTTTATTTGCGGTGCATTATCAATGTCTGTTGCAGCACCGATTAATATTATGATGATGAAAGCAGCTCCGAAAAGCGAAATGATGGCAGCTGCGTTTATGCAGGCCGCATTTAATATAGCCAATGCAATGGGAGCCTTCTTGGGAGGGATTCCTTTAGAAAACGGATTTTCATACAATTATCCGTCATTAGTCGGAGTTTTTATGACATTAATAGGATTAATGATCAGCGTAAGATATCTATATCTCTTTCGTACAACAAAATCTGTAGAGAAAGAAGTTTCAGCGGAATGTATAATTTCTGATAAATAAAGAAAAGAGAAGCAGTTTAGCTTCTCTTTTTTATTACTTAATCTTCAACTTCATTGCCATTTTCACACCAGTACAAAGCATTATAGAGATTTTCTTTTGGAAAAGACTTAAATTCTCCGGGCATTAAAACACTGAAAATATCGGTGAAATTTTGTACACCTTCTTTATCGGTTACTATTGCAGTACGGTTCCAGTTTGAAAGGTTTTTTAATCCTAAGAAGACATCCTGAAGCCAGGCCCCCATTGTAAAGTTACTCAAATCTGTATCTAAATAAAGAAGATAATTCAGTTCATCAAATTGTTCTACTTTACTTTTAACATAGGGAATGACAAGATTTTCAAAATCCTCTTTCGTTACATCACCTGAAGCATTGAATGCAGCTACATTTTCAGGAGCGTCATTAATAATCGTTATCATATTTTATATTTTAAATCGTTTTGGCGTAATTAATTTATCAATAATTAAACCATAAACAGAAAATATGGTATTTAAGGCGCAATTCTTGATAAGCTTTTGAAAATAATTTTCTATGGACTTGAAATCTAACGAACCTTTCTGGCTTTTGAAAAATGGCTTGATCTCTTCCTATCCTTCCCTGAAATCTGATGAAGAATGTGATGTTCTTATCATAGGAGGCGGAATTACCGGAAGTCTCATTGCCCATCAAATGATAAAAGACGGATACCAAACTATTTTAATTGATAAACGAGAAATCTGTAACGGAAGTACCTCGGCAACAACCTCTATGTTGCAGTATGAAATTGATACTCCACTGTACGAATTAATTGATATGATTGGCGAAAAAGGTGCGATAGAAAGTTATAAAGCCTGCTCAAAATCGATAGATGATCTGGAAAAAATAACCAAAGAAATAAAAGCACGGTCAGGTTTTAAAAGAAAACAATCGCTGTATTTCGCATCAAAGAAGAAAGATGCGGTTTGGCTTGAAAAGGAATATGAGGCCAGAAAAAAAGCAGGATTTGATATAACCTGGCTCGGAATTGAAGATATTGAAGAAAGATTTGGTTTCCAAAATACATATGGCGGAATTCTATCAAAGCAGGGCGCAAGTATCGATGCATTCAAATTTTCCCACGAATTACTGAGATTTAATGTGAATAAAGGTTTAAAAGTTTTCGATAAAACCGAAATGAAATCGGTTAAATATCTTCGGGATCACAATTTGGCTTTAACCAAGGATAATTTTAGTATTAAAGCCAAAAAAATTATTTATTGTGTTGGTTATGAGAGTTCAAAAATGATTAAAGAGCATTTTGTAAATCTGAAAAGTACCTATGCCATCGTTTCTGAAATCGACAGAGATCAGTTTAAAAATATGGAACAAACCTTGGTCTGGAATACGGATAAACCCTATATTTATATGCGTTCAACGGATGATGAAAGGCTTCTGATTGGTGGTGGAGACGAAGATTTTACGGATCCTGAAAAGCGAGATTTACTTTTAAACAAAAAAGAGAAAGATATTCGCAGACATTTAAAAAGAATAAAACCTGATTACCACTTTTACACCGATTTTGTCTGGGCAGGAACTTTCGGAGAAACAAAAGACGGGCTTCCGTACATCGGAACACATGACAAGTTTAAAAACTCTTATTTCGTTCTTGGTTTTGGCGGAAACGGAATTACGTTCTCGGTTACCGGAATGGAAATGTCTTCCGCATTCATGAAAAACAAGCAACATCAACTTTCGGAATATTTTAAATTTGGCAGATGATATAAAATTTTATTTTTTCAGTACTAATAAATTGAAAAGTTTCGGACTCAGCAAAAGCCGAGTCCGAAACAAAATAAACAATAGTAACACTTACATTAATCTAAAAAACTATCACTGAAGGAACTGGTGTTTGCGGTTGATTCAATTATTTTTTTATTGATAAGTTTTCATCCTGTCTTTTAGAAAATGATCTTTTCAAGCTTGGGATATTAAACCCAGAATGTTAAATAAAGAATTTCAAATCAAAAACTTCAAATCTCAAATCAAAAACTGTAACCATTTTTCTTTGCAATCTCGGCAATCGACCTCTCAATCGCTTTTCCTAAGTCATCGGAATCTGAATCTCCACGTTTTTTGGTTTCGTGATCAATAAATTCCTGTCTTTTTTTCGCTAAAACTTCAATTTTTTTCTGAATTTTTTCACGGTCTGCTGTTTTTTGAGCGACAATCTTGGTAATTTCGGCTTTGCTTTTTCCTTTTAATTCAGACGGTAATTCTTCTTCTTTCATTGATGAAATATAACCTTTGTCTTTTTCAACTCTGTCTACCAAATCCCAATGTTCATTTTTATAAGCATTTTTCTTTGATTTGCTTACTGCTCTTTCTACAGCATTTGACGCTGAAAGAGATTCTGCATTAACGTCCTGCACAGACTGTTTGCTTTTCATTTCAGAACCACGGCTTCCGTAAGAAATGTAAGTGTCATTTAATTGAGAATTATATTGTGAAATTTTCACATCATAAGGCGTTTCGATATAAATTACCTTTTGATTACTGTCGATATTAAAGAATTTTCCGTCTCCTAAATTTGCGCCGTTTTGCCAGTGCGACTGAATTCCTTCTTCACGGCTTCCACAGAAAATCGTATTGGTATAGATGTTTTTGGTTTTGGCTTTGGAAATTACATCTCTATAACTGATTTTTCCCTGATCAAAAGGTTCGTTTCCGGCAATGTAGATTAGTTTCATGCTTTTTTCGTTCCCGTCCCATTTTAGATTCGTTGATGCATCACGAATTACCGCTCCGCAATATTCATTTCCACCATTGGTTCTCAGAGCGAAAAGTTTTTCGGAAACCAAATCCAGATCCTGAGTTAGCGGAGTTACCTGTCTTATGAAGTTTTCATCATTCAAACCGTCGTTTCCGTATTCATAAAGAGCAATTTCAACTTGCGGAGCTTTTCCGTTGTACTTTAAAGTAGTTAAAGTATTGACGATATTCCAAAGTCTTGATTTTGCCTGATCAATCAATCCATCCATGCTATTGGAAGTATCCAAAAGCAAGGCAACCTGAATTTTATTGTCTTTAGAAAGGTCAATTTCCGGTTTTGGAGAAATATTACTTTCTACAATTTCTCTCTCGTTATTTTTGCTGCAACGATTATCTGAAATTTTTCCTGCGCTCAAAAAAGCAATTACGCTTGCTGTTACTGTTAAAACTTTTAAGGTGTTCATATTGTATGTTTTTTTAATGATTTTATTTTTTGTTATAAGTTGCGAGACCCGGGTTAAGAGATTTGAACTACAATACAGTTTTAAATTTTAAATCTTGAATTGTGAAACCCAAACCTCGAACCTCGCATCCCGAAAAACTACCTGCTGTAATACTGAATCTGCATTTCCTTCGGATATTTCACTTCGTAAGAAAAGTTGATTTTTTCTGTATTTCCGCTGTTAATTTTTCTGTTCCAAAGGATGCTTCCTGTTTTAGCATCAAATTCTCCGTTGTCAATGCTCAGAGTCTTTACCGTGATTTTCTGATTTTCACTTAACGGAATCTGGTCTAAAATTTCCAGTTCGATACTTTCTTTTGTATTGTTTCTGATGGAAATTTCATAAGATTCTGTTTCGGATTTTGTGATTGATTTTTGCCCGGTTTTATCTTCAAGTTTAGTGCGTTTTACCACAATTCTTTCATCAACGCCGAGCGAAATCGGGAATTCGTCTTTTACATAATTGCTTGTAATATTGGTTTTACCGATATAGTTATCTTCAAAATAAATATTTGCTTCGCCGGAAATAAGATTCAAATTCTGCCAGTTTTTCACAAAAGCCATCAAGAAAACCTGATTGTTAAGTTTAGGAACTGTATGATATTTATAAGTGGATTCTATATTTTTCTTGTCTAAAATCACATACTGCTCTTTTTCCTGACTGACAATAGTTTGATTGTAATTCAATTCATACAAAATATTCATCTGATTATCAGAAACCGTAGCCACAGGAATCTGGCTTGTTGCAGAAACTTCCGCTCTCATCTGATAAGAATTTGAAAGATTAGCTTTCTCTTTTTTTGCATATCCCAAAACCACATCCTCATTATTGTAAGCTCGATATTCTGCAACATAAAGTGGCGATAAGATCGGTCTGTTTTGATTGTAAGAAGGTTTGTAAGTAGACACAAAAAGTTTGATATTGTTCCAATCCTGTCCGGTTTTTTGATAGATTTTTCCTTTATAAACAATTTCCAATGGTTTTTTGGTTGATAAAGCTCTCAAATCATAAGACGGTACCCAACCTGCATTAGAAACGATATAACTTATTCCGAGATTCAAATTCATTTCATTTTCGGCCAAAATTTCAAGAATCAGTTCTTTTCTGATGATGTTTTTGTGGGTCTGTACATCGGCAAACTGTTTGTTGATTTTTGTAATGCTTTCGTCGAATACTGATTTTTGTCCGTTCAGAAGAAAAACCTGATTATCGATTTCCAGCATTCTTTTTCTGTAAAATTTTGTCAGTTTTATGAGCTGTTCTTGTGGCGTTGATCTGTCATTGGTTGAAACTTTCAGATTGTCATTAATGATATTTTGTTCGCCCGTGAGATTTTTAATCTGAATATTTAACACATCCACCTGTCTCTGAAATTTTTTTCTTTCATCATCCAGTTTTTTTTCGGCATCAGTCATTTCATCATTTTTTAAAGGACTGTTTTGCGGCGTTATTGATAAAAGTGTTGTGTTTTTTTCAAGATTAATTTTGTACGTGTTTTCATCTAAATCATTTGGGAGATTAATGATTTTTACCGTGTTTTTTCCTTTTTGAAGAGTAACATTCGTACTTCCGAAAACTTTGGCTCCCTGCAGAAATACAGTTGCCTGTTTTACATCGATTTCTTTTCTGATTTCCTGAGATTTAAAAAATGAAAGCGAAAAAATTAAGATTAAAATTGAGTGTCGCATTGTTATTATTTTAAAATTCTACAGTAAAATTACCCTGATTTTAAGGCTGAAATCTGAAGACTTGGTGAACTGATGCTTTCACTTGGTGAATTTTTTTACAGCAAAAAAAGACAGCCATTTCTGACTGTCGTTGTGTGAGGTTTTACCGCAAAAGAAACAAAAGATTAATCCAGTTTCAGTTGCTCGAAAGTTTCACATCATTTGCGCTCAATGAATTTTCTGCATTTTGTAAACTTTTTGAAATTTTTTTCCCCCATAATTTCTTATAATTCTTTTGCGGTAAAAATTTTTTGTGAATTTATTATCTTCTCAATCTATTAAAGAATTTCGTATTTTGCTTTAATGCTGTATTTCAGCTTTATATTTTCGATGTTATCGAAAGAATACTCTAAATTTTGGTCGGCTGCTTCCATTTGTACATTCGCCATTTTACCTCTGTAAGCAACCGGCATTATTGAATCGCTCATGTAATCTTCAATTTCTGTAATCTCCATCGCATCTCCCGTTTTTTTGTTGATGCTTCCCAAAAGATAATCTGCTTTTTCTTTTGCAGCTTTTAAAGCATTGATTTTTACCGTTTTTCTGAAATCTGCAATTTTTGTGTTTTTAATTTCTGCGATGTTCAGATTGCTTACCCATTTTTGGTTTAGATCTTCAAAAAGCTTACTTACATTGGTTTTGGCATTCACTTTAAATTGAAAACTCTTAGTAAACTTAGTTGTCTTAGAATACAAATTCTGGTACATCGATTTGAATTTAATGTCTTCGTTTTTAACGCCATTGTTTTTCAAAGTTTCAAACAAAAGTTTTTCACTGTCTGCCAATTGATTCTTGTTGTCGGCTTTTATTCCGATGTTGAAAATAATTTCATCCGGCTCTACTTCCATTTCGGCAACTCCGGTTACTTCAATTGCGTTTTTTTTCATTTCTTGTGCATTCACCAAACTTCCTGCTGCAAAAATCCCTGCTAATAAAAGGTGTTTCAGTTTCATAATGTAATTATTTATTGTTTTTGTTTGTCATATGCAATCGCTTTTGCGATTTCATAATGTAATTATTTATTGTTTAAATTTCTAAAGTAAAATTACCACAATTAGAAACTGAGCTGTTGAATACTTGGTGAATAGAGGTTTTCACTTGGTGAGTGTCTTTACAGTTATCAGATTTTTGGATGCATATTTGTTTTTAAAAATATTTACCTATTTTTGTCTAAACAATTCATTTCTAGAGGTTTTGATTATCTGATTTAAATTTATAAAAAATGAGCACCTACAATGTTTCTATTCCTGATGATAAAAATTCTTTTTTTGTTGAGTTTCTGGAGCTCATAGGAGCGCAGTACAAAAAGGAAAATGATGATTTTTTTGAACTTTCTGATGAACAAAAAAATATTTTAGACAGCCAGAATAATTTCGATATTTCTGAATTTCAGGATAATGAAGAATTTTTAGCTGAACTTAAAAAAGAATATGGCTTATAAAACAATTATTTCTCCTATTGCCAAAGCTAATATCAAAGAAATTGTTGCCTACTACAAGAAAATTGCGTCACTGAAAATTGCTCAGAATTTCTTAAAAGACTATGAATTTACTTTAAGAAAAATCCAGAGAAACCCATTCTTTCAGATCTATTACAAAGATTTTAGAGGATTAACTTTAAAAAAATATCCTTTTATAATTTTCTATCAGGTTGATGAACATAAAAAACTAATTCTTGTAAAGGCAGTATTTAACGCCATGCAAGATGTCGGCAAACGCCCATCGTAAAAAACAATATTTACAAACTGATTTTAGATAACATATAATTTAAAGCTACTATAATTATTTAGTAATATTCAAATCCCTCATGTCACAGTTCGGAATTATTAGAAACTTAAATTTTAAATTCTTGGTGAACTGAGGTTTTGACTTGGTAAAAGAAATCTCAGTCAACCAAAACATGAAAGCTGTCCTGTAATGCATTCATATTTTTATACTGAACAGGTTTAGCATTCATTGTCTGATTATTCAATAAGAAAGTAACAGAATTGTCTTTATTTTTAATTAATAGATGTTTAGAAATATTGTGTCGAGAATCTTCAAGAATAATTTGATTATCAAAAGAAATGTCATAATGAAAAGCGGTCATTTTTTCTGAAGATTTTTCCATGAAAATCAAATATTGATCTTTATGGAAGAACAGATAGTTGTATGGATTTTCCAGAGAAGTCACTTCATAAACTCCGGTAAATTGCTTTGAATTATCGTTTGCTTCTTGTTGAAAATAAGGCATTCCAATTTTTACCAATATAATTCCTGCAATTAAAATCTTTATAAAAGTTTTATAAGGCAGAAAAGAAGTTTGATTAAGAAAAGTTTTTTTCGGAAAATCAATAATTTTCAAAATAAATTTCCATCCGTTTTTTCTAACCAGAAAAATACTCATGAATAGTAAAATCAATGAAAAGAATTTCACAGAAATATCGAAGCTAATATTGATGATTAATATTTGAGTACAACTTATTATCGCTAATAATAATCCTAAAAATCGGGAACGTCTGAACATCAAAAGAATTCCTGAAAAAAGTTCAATCGATCCGATAATCATATTGTATATTTTCGACGTTCCTATTGTACTCCAGAATAAAATGTCTTTATCTAAATTCCCCAATCTTGTAAACAGAAGATTAGCTTCCGGTTTCGGAAATTGCGCCTGGAAAATTTTATCGAAACCGTATTTAATGAGAATAATAGAAATGTAAAATACACAAACATATTCTGTGAAGATCAAAAAATGTTTAAACCATTTTTTTAATATCAGAAAACTGAAAATTATTGAAGTGACGATCAAAATAATAATTAGAATCAACATCGAGTAACTATCTGAACTGTAATCAATTCGAGTATTTTTTTTCTTCAGAAAATATTCCAGAATAAACTGAGTTAAATCTCCAAACAGAAAAGTCGTCAATTTCAACTGAAAATCATTCAGAAAACTCAACGGAAAAAAAAGGATAAACTGAATAAAAAAAACACCGCAAAAAGTAGTAGTTTTTCTTAAAAATATAGATTTGAAGTTCACAGAAATTCACTTTAATGTTTTTTTCTGTAGATAAATAAAGATCCGAAAACAGCAAACGTTAGTACAAAAAGATACGCCATTTTCTCTTTTGATGTGGATCTTTTCATTTCGGCAGTTTTAATTTTTCTCTTTGTGGAAATCGGCTTGTATTCTTTTGTTTTCTTATCGTATCTGAGAAAAACAGTACTGTCAATATCATTTTGGAAATTGTAATCTCTTTTCAGTTCTTTTTTTACATTTTCTATATTTTCCTGAGAAAAAACGGGATGATTATAAACAGTATCTCTTCCTGGATGCCATTTTTCATTCTTATTATTTCTCGTATTTTTGCAAAAATTAGAAGTTACAATTACACTCTTTTTGTCATCAATGATGATAACGCTGTCCAGTTTTGAGTTGGTTACATATCTTTCCGGTCTCATTCCGAGGTTTGAATAATTGGTGTTAAAGCGATTTTCCACAATACTTTTTTCAAAATATTCCATATCTCCGCTGTGACTTTTGTAGGAGATTAATTTGGTCTGAGCAGAAATCTGAAAATTAGAAAATATCAGAACCACAAGTAATAAAAAAGATAAATTTTTCATGAGAATTAAGTTTAAATTATACTGCAAACATACTTTCATAATTCAAGTGAAATAAGAGAAACTTGGTAAACCCGACTTTTCACTTGGTGAATAGTTTTTTGTAATCTGCAGATATGTATATCTTTGTTTTATGAAAATCATCAGGCTTTTTGCATTCGCATGTATGTTGCTTTCTGTGAATATCTTTTATTCTCAGAGCAGCAGAGATACAAAAGAAATTGTAGCCGAATCTTCAAAACTTAAAAAGGCGGTCGATAACCAAAATGAATCTGCGGAAGCCGATTCTTACTATAATATTGGGGAAACCTATTTCAACAGTGGAAACTTTTCCAAGAGTGAAGAGTATTTTATCAAATCAAAAAATATTTACGAAAAGATTAATGATAAAAAAAATCTTGAAAAAGTAACCCGGAAACTCGCCCAATCTCAGGAAAGCCAAAATAAGCTGAAAGATGCGGTTTCAAATTATGAAACGGCCTCAAAAATAGGTTATTCGAAAGCAAGCAAAAAGCTTAATTCTAATGATGTTTCCAGAGTTTCTTCATCTTCTGTAATTCAGAAAGCAGAAGCAATTCAAAGTAATATTGACATCAGCGAAAAGGAAAATAACAAGGAAGATGTTGTTCTGGGTTACAGCAGAATGGCAGAAGTAAACATTGAAAACAAAAACATTCCGAAAGCTGAAGAAAATTTGAATACAGCCTATAAAATTTCAAAAGAACAGGCTCCGCAACAGGCTTTGGCAATCAATCAGAAACTGACCGATCTGTATGTTGACAATAAAAATTTCGACAAAGCGATTGCCGCTAAAAAATCTGTTTTAAAAGAAGATTTCGTTAAAGAAAATTCTCAGAAAAAAGTTGAGCAGATTCAGGAGCTTGCAGAAATTTACATCAAGAAAAATGATCCCAAAGAAGCGATTGTTCTGTTGAAAAATGCTTACGATATTGCCTTACAGAAAGGTCACACCTTGGAAGCTCAGAAAAGTGTACAAAAACTCGACAGTCTTTATAATATTGCCGAAAATACAGATTCTTCCATAAAACTTTACCGTGATTTTTTGGGAAAATTACCCGATTTGGTCTCAAAAGACAGAAGCTTGGTTGATAATAAGATTCTTGAAGATACAGAACAGAAAATTGCTCAGCTTTTACAGGAAAAAAAACTAAAAGATGAGTTAATCAGAAAGAAAAATGTTTTTAATTACAGTCTCATTGGCGCTTTAATTATTTTAATCGGACTGATATTTTTCATTTTCAGAACCTTAAAAAAAGTTCAGATTAAAAACAAAAAAATTGCTTTGCAGTCGCTTCGTCGTGAAATGAATCCGCATTTTATTTTTAACAGCTTAAATTCTGTCAACCATTTCATTGCAACGAATAATGAGTTGGAAGCCAATCAATATTTAACTAAATTTTCAAAATTAATGCGTGGCGTGATGGAAAATTCTACAGAAGATTTTATTCCTTTTCAGCAGGAATTAGATTTATTGCAGAATTATTTAGCCTTAGAAAAAACACGTTTTGCCGATAAGTTTGATTACGAAATCGAAGTTGATGATAGTTTAAACACCCAAAGTTTAAAAGTTCCGGGAATGTTGATACAGCCTTTTCTTGAAAATGCAATCTGGCACGGCTTGAGATACAGAACCGATAAAGGGTTTTTAAGTTTAAAATTTGAAAAAAATAATGATTCTCTGAATGTTTTTATTGAAGACAACGGAATCGGAATCGAAGAAAGTAAAAAGCAAAAAACTGAACATCAAAAAAACCGTAAAGGTCGCGGCATGAAAAATACCTTAGAAAGAATCGCTTTGCTGAATAATTTGTACAGGCAAAATATTAAATGTAAAATTAATGATAAGAAAGATTCTCAAGGCGTTTTTGTAGAGATTTCTTATAAATTAATCAATAGCTAAACCTCAACTTTAATCTCAAAAGATGAAAATAAAATCTGTAATCGTAGATGATGAAAAAATTGCCAGAGAAGTTCTGAGGAATTATCTCACAAAATACTGTCCCCAAATTGAAATTTTGGGTGAAGCAGAAAACATTAAAGAAGCCGTTCCATTGATTTCTGAAACTCATCCACAACTCGTTTTTCTGGATGTAGAAATGCCTTTCGGAAATGCTTTTGATGTGTTGGAAGCTACCAAAGAATTTTCTTACGAAACTATTTTTATCACTGCTTTTTCGCAATATTCTCTGCAGGCTTTAAACAAATCTGCGAGTTACTATATTTTAAAACCCATCGATATTCAGGAACTGATTTTAGCGGTAAATAAAGTCGCTGAAAGTATTGAAAAAAAAGATGAGCTCAACCGAAATAAAATTCTTCTAGAAAATTTAAAATTAAAGCCTGAAAAGCAACAGTTGATTCTCCCGACTTTGCAAGGATTTGACGTGGTAAAAACCGAAGATATTGTACGGCTTCAGGCTGATGGAAATTTCACTCAGGTTTATCTCGCAGATGGCTCAAAGAAAATGGTTTGCCGGTTTTTGAAGCATTTTGATGACCTTTTAGAAAATCCATTTGTAAGAGTTCACCGTTCACATATCATCAATACCAGTTTCGTGAAATCTTACCATAAAAGCGGAACAGCGATGCTTTCCGATAATACGGAAATTGAAGTTTCAGGAAGTTTTAAAGAACAGTTTTTGAAAGTTTTTTCTTAAATTTTAAATGTAGAAATTATTTGAACCATAAAGATTTATTAAGTAGTTAAGTTTTTTTATGGAAAAATCCAATAGATTTTAATAAGTATTCTGTTTAAAGTGAAGCTCATCTTAACTTATCTAAAACGCTTAATAAATCTTAATGTTTTAAAATCAATAGGCATCATTTTTGAATTTTTCATCATCTACAAAGTACAGTATTATGAAAACCTTCTATAAAATAGCCATTCCCGTTTCTTTGGGAATTTTAAGTTTTACCATCCTAAACTCCTGTTCGGTAGGAATTCCGAAAGGTGCAACTGCGGTAACTGATTTTAATTCAGATAAATATCTGGGAAAATGGTATGAAATTGCACGTTTTGATTATAAATTTGAGAAAAATATGGATAATGTAACGGCAAATTATTCATTAAATTCAGATGGAACAATCAAGGTTCAGAACCGAGGATATAATTACGTTAAAAAAGAATGGAAAGAGTCGATTGGGGAAGCAAAATTTGTTAATGATAAATCAGAAGCGAGACTGAAAGTTTCATTTTTTAAACCCTTTTGGGCAGGTTATAATGTAATTGAGATTGATGACGATTATCAAAACGCTTTAGTGGTGGGTAACAGCACGAAATATATTTGGATTTTATCTAGGAATAAAGAAATTCCAAATAGCATAAAAGAAAGATTTTTAGCAAAAGCTCAGAAGTTAGGGTATAATACAGGCAATTTGATTTGGGTAAAACATGATTAATTGTCATTGCAAATTGCATAGAAAAAAGGTAATCTTTTAATAAGAATTTAAATACTAAACCTCACAGGTTTTTAAAACCCGTGAGGTTTAGTATTTTTAGTTTAAACTTTTATACTCTTTCCACTCCTCAAATCGATGATCAATAATCTGCTTCATCAGATTGTAATTTTCATAAGAATCTTCAATGTGATAAAAAGTTTCGTATTCATAATTACTTTCTTCAGCAATAGAATCAAAAAGATTGAGATAATCTGTAGCAAACGAACTGAATCGATCTGTAAAATCGGTTTCGTCAACATAATAGTCTTTGGCAAAAGCGTTTCCGAAATCATTCAAATCATATTCAGAAAATTTTCCGTCCATAGAATCGATAATGAATTCTGCTCCGGTGATTTCTCTCCTTTTTAATTTTTCAATTTCCTCTTCGGTATCTTCTTTAAATTCAGTTGAAACAAAATCTTTTTCAATACACCAGTTCAGAAACATTCCTGTATGTGTGACACCGTTTTTTTCTGGTAATCCTTCAGGAAAATCGCCTCCGTAATGCCATGAAGCATCATCGTATTTAGACATAAAATTGTTTTAATTATAGTTTTAGACTGTAAAGTTCAAAGATATAAAAAATGGTTTTCTTTTGTACACCACACAGAATTTTCCGTCATTTGCAGAAGAATTTTTCTCGAAAATTATTATATGGAAAATGCAGTTCTTGTTACCATTGGTGACGAAATTCTTTCAGGGAATACCGTTGATACCAATTCAAATTTCATCGCAGCCGAGCTTAAAAATATTGGAATTAAAGTCGTACAGATTTTTACTATTTCAGATGAAATTGATATGATCAAAAATACTTTAAGATCTGCTTTTAAAATTGGAGATTTGGTGATTACAACAGGAGGATTGGGCCCTACAAGAGATGATAAGACCAAGAAAGCTTTAGCCGAATTTTTCGATGATGAAATTGCTTTGGATGAAGCTACTTTTGACCATCTTAAAGCCTATATGGAAAAGCGCGGTAGAATTGAAATTTTAGAAAGAAACCGCGAACAGGCTTTTGTACCGACAAAATCTACCGTTTTTCAGAATCATTTTGGAACAGCACCTTGTATGATGATGCAGAACGGAGACAAACTTTCTTTCAGTTTGCCCGGAGTTCCTTACGAAGTAAAACCATTGATAAAAGACCAGATTGTTCCTTATTTAAAAGAAAAATTTAATCTCAATTATATTTCTACAAGAATTGTTTCCGTTGTTGGAATTCCCGAAAGTATTTTGGCTGATCAAATTGAAGAATGGGAATTGGCTTTGCCAGAAAATATGGCTTTGTCTTATCTTCCAGTCGGAACGAGGGTGAAACTGAGATTAACTGCAATGGGAGAAAACGAACAGTTTTTGCAAATTCAGCTTGAAAACGAGATTCAGAAATTGATTCCGATTATCGGTGAAAATATTATTGCTACCAATGAAGATAAAATTGAGAAGATCTTAGCGGAAATTTTGAGTGAAAAAGAATTGACCATTTCTACAGCCGAGAGTTGTACCGGTGGGGAATTAGCAAAATTGTTAACCTCAAATCCTGGAAGTTCAAAATATTTTACCGGTGGTGTTGTCGCTTATGCGTCTCAAAAAAAGACAGATATTCTTCATGTTTCAGAAAGTACGATTGAAAGATTTACGGTAGTGAGCAGAGAAGTCGCAAGAGAAATGGCGGATGGCTGCCAAAATCTTTTTCAAACTAATATTTCTCTTTCTACAACGGGCGTTGCCGGTCCCGGGAAAGGCGAAGACGGTAAAGAAGTGGGATTAGTTTATTATACGGTAAAAGTGGATAATGAGTCTGAAACCTTCAAACTCCATCTTCCGCATCTTGACAGGCAGGATTTTGTGTCTTTTGTATCACAGAAAGTAATCCAGGATTTGGTCGGGATTTTAATTCGGAAATAAATTCAATTAAAATTAAATTCGAAATTTAAGATTCAAAATAAATTAACTTTACCGTAACAAAATTTAAATTAAATATACATATTGTATAAATTATTATTACAATGAAATCGCTGCAGTTTTATGGTGAATGAAAAATCACAAAATACTGGCGATTGCATAAGACCTTAAAAAAAAATTTTTCTTATGAAAAAATTAACGCTTTCTTTATTTTTACTAGCTGGAATTTGTTCGCAAAATACGCTGAACGCTCAGACTAAAAGTACTAAAACAGCAACTGCAGCAGATAAAGGTTTAGACATCAGTCTGATGGATAAATCTGTTCGTCCACAAGATGATTTTTATAATTACGTGAGCGGAACCTGGATGAAAACTGCTAAAATCCCTTCTGATAAGCCTACTTGGGGAAGTTTCAATAAATTGGCAGATGATACGGATAACAATTCGATGACGATTTTAAATTCTCTTCTGAAAGATAAATTTGCAGACGGAAGTGAAGGTAAGAAAATTCAGGATCTGTATGCTACTTATATGGATCTTAAAAAGAGAGATGCAGATGGAATTAAACCTATTCAGGAAAATATCAGTAAAATTGATGCCATCAAAAACCTTACAGATTTACAGAATTATTTAGCTTCTGTTACAAAAGACGGTGAAAATAATTTTTACGGATGGGGTGTTTATGCGGATCTGAAAAATTCTAATATGAACGCTGTTTATCTTGGCGACGCTACATTAGGTATGGGTAGAGATTACTATCAAAAAGAAGACGTAAAAAATACAGAAGCTCTTGCAGAGTACGAAAAATATGTAGCTTCTATGTTGCAGGAGTTAGGTTATACCAATGCAGATGCAGCAGCAAAAGAAATTGTAGCATACGAAAAAACAATTGCCAAAACTTTATTGACGAATGAGCAGAGCCGTGATAATACTTTACAGTACAACCCACGAAAAATGCCTGAACTTAAAGAATTAGTAAAAAATATAGATATTCCTGCATATCTTAAAAAAGTAGGTGTAAATTCAGATATTGTAATTATTGGTGAGTTAGGATATTACAAAAGCCTAGATCAGTTAATCAACGAAAAGAATCTTCCCGTCATAAAAGATTACCTGAAATTTCACATGATTAACGGCAGTGCTTCATATCTTACCCAAAACCTGGGTGACAAAAAATTTGCTTTCTATGGTAAATATTTAAGAGGTCAGCAAGAGCAGAGAGCTTTAAACAAAAGAGGTTATGAATTAATCAATGGTTCTCTTGGTGAGGCTTTCGGTAAACTGTATGTTGAAAAATATTTCCCGGCTTCGGCAAAAGCTCAGATGGTTGAGCTGATTGATTATTTAAAGAAAAGTTTTGCAGTACACATCAATGGTTTAGCTTGGATGTCTCCTGTTACAAAAGAAAAAGCAATGACCAAGCTTAATAAATTTGCTGTAAAAGTTGCTTATCCCGATACTTGGAAAGACTACTCAAAATTGGTCATCACTCCGGAATCCAAAGGCGGAAACTTATACAAAAACCTTCAGAATATCGGTGAATGGCAGTATAATAAAGAGTTGGCAAAAATAGGAAAACCGGTTGACAAAACAGAGTGGGGAATGACTCCACAAACGGTGAATGCATATTACAATCCGGTTTATAACGAAATCGTTTTCCCTGCTGCAATTCTTCAGCCGCCTTTCTTCAATCCTCAAGCAGATGCTGCTGTAAATTTTGGTGGAATTGGTGCAGTAATCGGTCACGAAATGAGCCACGGATTTGATGATTCTGGAGCTCAGTTTGATGCCGAAGGTAATTTGGTAGATTGGTGGACTCCGGAAGATAAAGCAAACTTCGAAAAAGCGACTAAAGCTCTGGCTGCTCAATACGATAAATATGAGCCGGTAAAAGGAACTTTCGTGAACGGAACTTTTACAAACGGTGAAAATATTGCTGATTTAGGAGGTGTAAATATCGCTTACGATGCACTTCAGATGTATCTGAAAGATAAAGGAAACCCGGGAACAATCAGTGGTTATACACAAGATCAGAGATTTTTCCTGAGCTGGGCAACGGTTTGGAGAACTTTATCAAGTGAAAAATATATGATCAACCAAGTGAAAACAGATCCGCATTCTCCTGGATATTTCAGAAGTTTTGCACCTTTAATGAATGTTGATGCTTTCTACAAAGCGTTCGATGTAAAACCTGGTGATAAATTATACAAAAAACCGGAAGAAAGAATTAAAATCTGGTAATCAATATTTAAAATATTCAAAACCGTTCAGAAATGAGCGGTTTTTTCATTTAATAGAAACGGGGTTTAACCCGTTATCTAAAATGAGCTTTTCACAGGCTTTAGCCAAAACCTAATATTTCCTGTTTGATTTCAGAATATTTAAAAATCTCACAAAAAAATTTAACATAAATGCTTATATTTGATCAAACAGATTACAATTCAAAAATAATTTAATGAAAAAACTAAATATTGCAGTACTTGCATTCTCAGGTATTGTATTTCTAAATTCTTGTGGAACTGCAAAAAAGACGGTTGAAACCAAAGAAAAAACACCCACAAATATTGTTGCCATTAATTCAGAATTGGTGATTCAACCGGAAAACGGAATCAATTTATCTTACATGGACAAATCTGTTCGCCCACAAGATGATTTCTTTAGCTACGTCAATGGAAATTGGGTAAAAAACACTCAAATTCCCTCAGATAAAGCAAGTTGGGGTTCTTTCAATGCATTGAGAGAAAATGTAGATGATGCTTCGCTTAAAATTTTAAATAAAATCCTGACTGAAAAATATGCAGAAGGTTCTGAAGGGCAAAAAATACAGAATCTGTATGCGTCTTTTATGGATGTTGAAAAGAGAAATGCCGCAGGAATTACTCCCATCAAATCTGATTTGGCTAAAATAGATGCCATTAAAAATGTAAATGATCTTCAGAAATATCTTTTGGAAGCCACAAAACTGGGCGACAATTCATTTTATGGATGGAGAGTCGGTGCAGATTTGAAAAATTCTAATATGAACGCAGTTTATTTGGGTGGTCCTGATCTTGGTTTAGGAAGAGATTATTACCAAAAAGTAAACGAAGCAAACACCAAAACTTTAGCGGAATATCAAAATTATGTAGCCAAATTATTTGGAGTTTTAGGCTATAAAAATTCAGATTCTGCCGCAAAAAACGTAGTTGATTTTGAAAAACAACTGGCAAATTATCTTTTGACTTTAGAGCAAAACAGAGATGCCAATTTAAGATACAATCCAAAAAACGTTTCTGAACTTTCAGGTTTGGTAAAGAATATCAATTTGGCAAAATATCTTACCGACGCAGGTGTAAAGACCGATAAAGTAATTGTTGGCGAACTGAAATATTATCAAAATATGGATCAGTTTATCAACCAGAAAAATCTTCCTTTACTGAAAGATTATCTGAAATATCATGTTATTAATGGTAATGCAAGTAATTTGGGAGATAATTTAGACAATATCCGTTTCGATTTTTATTCTAAATATCTTCAGGGACAAAAAGAACAGCGTGCCATGGATAAACGTGGTCTGGCTTTGGTGAACAGTATTTTAGGAGAAGCTTTCGGAAAACTTTATGTTGATGAATATTTTAGCCCGGAATCTAAACAACAGATGGAAATGTACATCGAGTATATTTTAAAATCATTCAAAAAACATATCAATGATATGGATTGGATGTCTGCTGAAACCAAAGTAAAAGCCCAGGAAAAACTTTCAAAGTTCTCTGTGAAAATTGCATACCCTGATAAATGGAAAGATTATTCTAAATTAAAAGTTGAATCTCCAACTCAAGGTGCAAGTTTATACTCAAACTTACAGAATGTTTCGGCTTGGCAATATCAGAAAAGTTTAGAAAAAGTAGGAAAACCGGTTGATAAAACAGAGTGGGGAATGTCTCCACAAACTGTAAATGCGTACTACAGCGGATCAAATAACGAAATTGTTTTCCCTGCTGCAATTTTACAGCCTCCTTTTTACAATCCAAAAGCTGATGCTGCGGTTAATTTTGGTGGAATAGGAGCAGTTATCGGTCACGAGATTTCTCATGGTTTTGATGATAGCGGTTCAAGATTCGATGGTGACGGAAACCTGAATAATTGGTGGAGCGATCAGGATCGTAAGAATTTTGATGCAAAAGTGGCACAGCTAGCTGCTCAATACAATACTTATGAGCCGGTAAAAGGAAGCTTTGTAAACGGAAAATTTACAAGTGGTGAAAATATCGGTGATTTGGGCGGAGTTGCGGTTGCCTATGATGCTCTCCAAATGTACCTTAAAGATAAAGGAAATCCGGGATTAATTTCAGGATTTAATCAGGATCAGAGATTTTTTATGAGCTGGGCCACCGTTTGGAGAACGAAGTCTACTGATCAGTATATGATGAATCAGGTGAAAACAGATCCGCATTCTCCGGGATATTTCAGAGCTTTCGGTCCGTTGGTTAACCAGGATTCTTTTATAAAAGCATTCGATATTAAGCCGGGAGATAAATTATATAAAGCTCCGGAAGAAAGGATAAAAATCTGGTAGTTTATACAATAATAATATTTAAAACGCATCATTTCGGTGCGTTTTTTTGTTTGTTTTTCATAGATTAGTGACCAAAAAAGTGTTAATAATCATTGGCTTACCTTTGAAAATGCGGTTTATTTTAATAAAAATCATAACAAAATTTTGTATGTTATAGTTTTTTTATAAATTTAAGCAATGGATTGGTCAAAAAATTGCTAATTCAAACCAAAATCAATAATCACAAAAAATAATAATATGGCAATGTTCAATTATGGCGTTGGTGGAAACGAAGTAAAAGTAGACGCTAATGAAGCTATTCAGGAAATTCAGGAGAACAAATCTCTTATCGTAAGCCAGCTTACAACCGATGAATCTTATGTTCCCGAAATTGTTACAGGATTAAAAACCGTAGATGATGTTTTCAGGCATTTTCAGCCTTCAGTTGCTGTACAGCATGAATCTGAGGACGGAAATGTGGTGGAAGAAGAATTTCGTTTTCAAAATCTTGCAGACTTCACTCCCAAAAACCTTACACAAAAATCAGAATATCTTCAGCAGCTTAGTATGGAAAAAGAGCAGTACAATAAAATTGTAAGACAGCTGAAAACAAATAAAATTCTGAGAAATATGCTTGAAAATGAACAGACAAGGGCTGCTTTTATTGAAGCGTTAAAGGATGTGGCACAAGAACTTGAAAAATAAATCTAACGAAATCACCCTAAAATCATGGATAGTAAATTACAAGCGGCGGAAAGCCAACAGCATAATCAACAGCAACAAGCAGGAAGACCGAAAGGTAATCCGCTTGAAGAATTAAATAAAATCGGAGGTTTTGGCTTCATAGAATCTGTTGTTGACGGAATCGCAAACATGAATCCGACAAGAAAAGCAAGAAAAGAAATTTTTTTGAACGATGCTAATAAATCTGATGAGAGAAAAGAGCTTTTACAAAAGATAAATCTCTGGATGGAACTTTTGGGAAGCAACGAATCTGCTGAAGATATGGCAGAAACTTGTAAAAGTAAAGCTCAGCAAGCCGACCAGAGCCTGAAACAAAATCTTAAAAATACATTAGACGCTGTTCGCCAGTTAGAGACTTCTTACAGAACCGTTGCCCAGTTTTATAAGAATACAGAGCTTGATAAAGTTGATAATGTGAGCATTGTTAACGCTACATTAGATCAGGTCTCAGATCTGGATAATCCTTTATTTATTGATGCGATTGCTGAAGAATTTAAAAACTATTATGATCGTTTAGATTTGAGAGATAACTATTCTATTTTAGCAATTCCGGGTTATTTGGGATCTAATAAAGTAGTTGAGAAATGGGCGAAAATCTGTAATGAAAACAAAGTAATGATGGTTACCGATTTTGCAAACCTTGATAAACCGGATGATGTAGTAGATTTATTCCATTCTGCAAATCTTACAGGTGGTGAATTGCACAGAAGTAATGTTATTATGACTTGTAACTGGCTGGTTGGTCGTGGAAAAGCAGAAGAAGTAGGCGAAGAAGAAAATGTAGAACTTCCGCCTTCAACTTCATTGGCAGGAAAAATCCATAAAACACTGATGTCGCAAGTTGCAGCCGGTAAAAAGCATGGTAACATCAACGAAGTAGATGCAGTGAAATTTGAATTGAAGAAAAGCGAAATTTCTCAGTTGGAAAAAATGGGATTGGTTCCTATGGTTAATGAATATGGGAAAATCATGGCTTTCTCGGCCAAAACATTGTTTACAGGAGATAATATTGGTCTTCAGACGTATTCTGTAGTTCGTGTATTCGATTATGTAACAAAAGTTTTGTTAGATTTCTTAAACAGAAGAGCCTTCGAAAACTGGAATGCAAGAAATGAAGATGATTTGAGAAGACAAATTGTAAGTTTCTTAGATGGCATCAAAGGTGCAGATAAACTGATTGAAAAGTTCAAAATTGTACGTTTCGAACAGGATAAAGTAAATAAAGACAGAGTCTGGTTAGACATCAGACTGACCCCATATTTCCCGACAAAAAGTTTTGTTATCAAACTAGATGGTCACAAAGGTGACGACGGAAACGAATGGGATGCAGAATATATTCAGGATTAAATTTTACAATATTAATATAGAAACCGGTGCATCAAAAACATCGGTTTTTTATTTCGAATTTTTTTTAAACTGCTTAATGAAAAATTTTACATTTTATATCTTCGTTTTTTTCTGTATGTTTTCAATTGTTAGCTGTGAAAAAGAGTATCAACGACCACGAAAATATGAAATTGATCTTTTTGCCAACGAAAGAAAAGATACAGCTAAAGCTTATATCATGTCGGAAGATGAAGCTTACGGAATCAGCGATATGGTGGTTGCGAGTTCGGATATTTCTATTGCCGACAGTTCTTTGCGTGGAAAACCGTTTTACATTTACAGAGTAAATTCCGGAGATTTATTGTTTAGCAAAAGAGATTCTGTAATTCCATATCCATTTCAATTTCTTTCCCATCAGAAATTAAATTTTAAGAAAGAAAAAAATGATTCTGTTTATGTTTTTTTAGAAATTTTAAAAGGGTATAAATCAATTGCAGAGATTAAACAAATCAAATACCAATGGCTGAAAGGAGCTCCTGTTTATCGTCTTGACAACGAGAAAAAATAAATTATCTTTGCCTCACTAAAATGAATTGGTTTTTTGGAAAAGAATAAAAATACTTCAGACTTTCATCATATTGGAAACAAATTGTTGAAATGGTATGATAAAAATGCGAGAGATTTACCGTTCAGAAAAACCAAAGATCCGTATAAAATATGGATTTGTGAGATTGTTTTTCAGCAGACCAGAATTGCTCAGGGATTAAATCATTACAATAATTTTATCGAAAGATTTCCCGATGTGAAAACTCTGGCAGAATCTCCTGAAGATGAGGTTTTGCTGTATTGGAAAGGTTTGGGGTATTATTCCCGTGCCATCAATATTCATAAAGCTTCACAACAAATTATCAATGATTATAATGGAATTTTCCCTTCTGATTATAATGAAATTTTAAAACTGAAAGGAATCGGGAAATATACTGCAGCTGCAGTTTCCAGTATTTGTTTTGGTGGAAAAATGCCCGCTGTTGACGGGAATTTCTACCGGGTTCTGAGCCGGATTTTCGCAGATGATTTTGATATTTCCAATTCTCGGGCTTTCAATTATTTCTCTGAATTGTCAGGTTTAATATTACCTGAAAATGTTGGCGATTTTAATCAGGCGATGATGGATTTGGGTTCGGAAATCTGTAAACCTAAAAATCCTTTATGTGGAGAATGTCCTGTAAATGAAGAATGCCTTGCTTTTTCTTTAAACAAAACTTCAGAATTTCCAGTTAAAACTAAAAAAACGAAAGCTCAGGATTTAGACTTAAAATATTATTTCGTTCACAGAAACGGTCAGTTTTTAATTCAGCAGAGAAAAGATGATTTTATCTGGAAAAAATTGTTTGAGTTTCTACCGTTGATTGCTGATGATTTAATTCCATTCATTAAAAGTGTAAAAACGGTGAATCATAAACTGACGCACAAAAATTTAATCATAGAAATTTTTAATGTTGAGGTTGATTCTGAATCGGTTTGGGAGGATTTTATTGCTGAAAATAATTACATTGTAACGGATGTTGAAGGTTCTCATGAAAGATCATTTCCAAAGCCTTTGGAGAATTATATTCAGAACTATGAAACAGCTTATAGGATTTTTTAAGGATGGAAGATGGAAGATGGATGATGGAAGATGGATGCTTGAAGTTTTCAGTATTGAGAATAAAATTTTTTAGTAGAAAAATTCGACGAAACTGGTCTTAGCTGAGTGAAACGCCTTTGCGAACGAAAAATATGCAGTATGAGATAAAAAAATCTTTGCGTGCTTTGTGTTTAAAATAAAATTTCACAAAAATTAGCATCCAAATTAAAATTTGAAAAGGTTCAATTTCAAAACTCACTGAAATGCTGAAATTTGTACCTTAAAATCTGAAATGTAATTTGTATTTTTGCCGAATGATTAAAAAAGTCATTTTTATTTTTGTTTCAATGCTGATTATTTCATGTGCAAAAGAAACTACTCCAAAACCTTACGGGGAATTGAGACTGGAATATCCTGCGCCGAAATATCAAAAATTTGAGCCTGATTGTCTGTATTCTTTTGAAATTTCAGATTATGCTAAAATTTATAATGCAAAGAAACCTTGTTGGTATTATCTGAACTATCCGAAAATGAAGGCGAAGATTTTCCTGACGTATTATCCTATTAATAACGATTTTGCCCAGCAGATTATGGAAACCGAAAAAATGGTTTACAAACATACCGTGAAAGCAAGTTCTATAGATACAAAATCATTCGAATATCCTGAAAGAAGAGTCTTCGGGAATTTTTATGAGCTGAAAGGTCAGGCCGCATCAAATTTGCAGTTTTATGCGACAGACAGTACAAAGCATTTCGTAACGGGGTATTTATACTTCAATTCAAGACCAAAACCAGATTCTTTAGCTCCCGCAATCGATTATATTAAAAAAGATATGATGCATTTGCTGGATACTTTTGAATGGAAAAAATAAATTTTAAGTAATAAAAATGTAATCTCAGAATTACAAGAAAAAAAATAAAAATTAAATTATGAAATCGTAAAGATTACATATGATCTTTTAAAAAATATAAAATACATGAAACTTTTAGTCGTAGGAAGCGTGGCATTTGATGCAATTGAGACGCCGTTTGGAAAAACAGATAAAATTTTAGGAGGAGCAGCAACATATATTGGGATTACATCTTCTATTTTAGGCGTAAAATCAGGGATTGTTTCTGTAGTTGGGGGAGATTTTCCACAAGAATATCTGGATAAATTTACAAACAGAGAAGTAAATATCGAAGGATTAGAAATTGTAAAAGAAGGGAAAACTTTTTTCTGGGCAGGAAAATATCACAACGACTTAAATACCAGAGATACTCTGGCTACTGAAGTGAATGTTTTGGAGAATTTTGACCCGAAAATTCCAGATTCTATGCAGGATGCGGAGATTTTATTATTAGGAAATCTTCATCCCGGAGTTCAGCTTTCAGTTCTTGAAAAAATGAATCAGCGTCCAAAACTGGTAATTTTAGACACCATGAATTTCTGGATGGATTCTGCAATGGATATTTTAAAAGAAATGATTGCCAAAACTGATGTAATCAGCATCAATGATGAAGAAGCAAGACAACTTTCAGGAGAATATTCTTTAGTGAAGGCAGCTAAGAAAATTCACACTATGGGACCTGCTTTTGTGATTATTAAAAAAGGTGAGCATGGTGCTTTATTGTTCCACGATAATAAAATATTTGCAATTCCGGCACTTCCGTTAGAAGAAGTTTTTGATCCGACTGGAGCGGGAGATACTTTTGCAGGCGGTTTTGCAGCTTATTTGGCTAAAAAAGGAAAATTCGATTTTGAAACGATGAAATCTGCATTAATTGTAGGCTCTGCAATGGCTTCTTTCACAGTAGAAAAATTCGGAACTGAAAGAATTGAGGAAGTAAACGAAGCAGATATTCAAAGCAGATTGAAACAATTTAAAGAATTGACAACTTTTAATGTCGAATTGCAGTAAATCATCTCTTTTTAAGAAATATTTATAATAAAAAATTGAGTGCAATTCATTAAGAATTATAAATTTGCAACTTGTTTTAAAATAGTATAATGACAAATAAACTAAAAATCACTTTCCTTCTTGGAGTCTTCGCAATGTTGTTCTCAGGGAATGTGAATGCTCAATTGAAGAAAGGACAGTTGATAGACGGTATTGCAGCAGTAATTGGTGATGAGATCGTTTTGGAATCTGATGTTGAGGAACAGATGAATTACGGAAAACAACAGGGTGCTTCAACAACCGACAGATGTGAGTTTTTGGAAAACCTTGTGAATAATAAACTTCTGGTTTACGAAGCGAAAAGAGATACGTTAATTGAAAATCGTTCTGCGGCAATCAAAGATGGGGCAAATGCAAAATACAACAATTTGCTTGCTCAGTTTCCGGACGAAAAAACAATGCTTGCTGCTTATAAATTCAGAAATCAATACGAGATGAAAAATGCCATCGAAAAGATTGATACTGACCAATATTACGGACAGGCAAAATACCAGAGAATTACCGATAAAGCTGATGTTACGCCAAATGAAGTGACGGATTTTTTTAATATATACAAATCCCAGTTACCTGAAATCAAAGATGAGGTTTCTCTGTCTCAGATTATGATTCACCCCAAATTAACTGAAGCTCATAAGGATGAGTTAATCAATAAATTAAAAAAAATTAAAGCTGATATCGCAGGTGGAGAAAGTTTCGAAAGTCAGGCAAGAATTTATTCTGAAGATCCGGGAACGGCTCCTAATGGAGGCTTGATGAAAAATATTTTTAAAGGACAAATGGTAAAACCTTTCGAAGCCGC
This sequence comes from Chryseobacterium sp. GP-SGM7, assembly GCF_049166575.1. NCBI lineage: Bacteria > Pseudomonadati > Bacteroidota > Flavobacteriia > Flavobacteriales > Weeksellaceae > Chryseobacterium > Chryseobacterium sp. GP-SGM7. The sequence goes on from NZ_JBMHFF010000002.1 coordinate 511,639, forward strand.
TGCTTTAAATCTTCAGGAAGGCGAGATTTCAGATCCTGTTGAGTCTGAGTTTGGATATCACATTATTCAGCTGGTGAAAAAATCAGGTAAAGCATATGACGCGAGACATATTCTTTTAACGGCAACTCCAACTGCAGAAGAAATAACGACAGCTAAAAAGAAACTGGACAGTATTAGAGGCTTAATCCTGGCTGAAAAAATGAGTTTTAAAGATGCCGCTTTCAAATTTTCGGATGATAAAAAAACAAAATTCAATGCAGGTGTAATTTCTGGTGCAGATGGTTCAAACAAAATTGAAAGAGAAAGTGTACCTGGAGTTATCAGTTATGAACTTGCCGGTCTGAATAAAAATGACATCACAACCGCTTTCGATGATGAAGATGAAAGAAAAAGAAAAGTTGTAAAAATTATAAAGATTGAAGATGTAATTCCTGCACATCAGATCACTTTAGAAACCGATTACGACAGAATAAAACAAATGGCACTGAATAAGAAAAAAGGTGAGATGATCGAAAAATTTGTTAATTCAAAACTTCCGACCACATTTATTTCTATTGACGGCCGCTACGACAATTGTAATTTTAAAGGAAACTGGAAAAAAGAGTCTCTTAGAAAATAAAAAAAAACCTTCAGGTATTCTGAAGGTTTTTTGTGAAAACGAAATCATTTTAATTTAAAATTAAATGAATGTCCGTTTTTAATCATAATGTTAAAATCAGCAGTCGTTTTAAGAATTAAATTATTACAATTTACGGATATTCATGTAGAAGTAAGTTCAGTTATTGACGAAAATCTGAACTTACAAATCGATCTGAAATTTTAATTAAATGATTAAAAAAGTTTAAAACATCAATGTTTAGGATATTTCCTTTTACTATTTTTACATCATGAGTAATTTTATAGATTTCAACTCGGCTAAAAAACTTCATCAGATGAGCGATAGCAAAAATAAAGTAACTGAGCTTTTTAATATTAAATATCCTGTTATTCAGGCTGGAATGATTTGGCATTCCGGTTGGAAACTGGCTTCTGCAGTTTCAAATTGTGGCGGATTGGGATTAATTGGCTCAGCAAGTATGTATCCTGATATTTTACGTGAAAATATTCAGAAGTGCAAGAGAGCTACAGATCAACCTTTTGGGGTAAATGTTGCCTTACTTTACCCGAATTTAGATGAAATTATCCAGATTATTTTAGAAGAAGGAGTAAAGATTGATTTTACCTCAGCCGGAAATCCTAAAAATTACACCGAAATTCTTCAAAAAGAAGGTATAAAAGTAGCTCACGTAGTTTCTTCAACCAAATTTGCTGTAAAATGCGAAGATGCAGGAGTTGATGCTATTGTTGCTGAAGGGTTTGAAGCGGGTGGTCACAACGGAAGAGATGAAACAACAACTTTATGCCTCATTCCGAATGTGAAAAAACATATTTCAAAACCATTAATTGCTGCAGGTGGAATTGCTTTGGGATGCCAGATGAAAGCTGCCATGATTTTAGGAGCAGACGGAGTTCAGATTGGAAGCCGTTTTGCCGCCACAACAGAAGCCAGTGCTCATGAAAACTGGAAAAAGAAAATTACAGAGCTGAATGAAGGCGACACGCATCTTACGCTGAAAGAATTGGCACCGGTAAGAATGGTAAAAAATAAATTTTTCAGTGAATTGGAGGAAATCTATAATGTTGGAAGAAATACTGAAGCTTTAATAACTTCTTTAGGCAGAGCGAGAGCAAAAAAAGGAATGTTCGAAGGTGATATGGATGAAGGCGAACTGGAAATAGGTCAGGTTTCAGCCTTGATTGATGAAGTTCTTCCTGTGGAAAAAGTTTTTGAAAATCTTTTAAGAGAATTCAACGAAGCTAAAATGCCGGAATTATAAATTTTATGATGACAAAAAATTAAGATTGAAAAGAATTATATCAATAGGAGCGGGCTTTAGTCCGCTTTAAATTTTAGAAAAGATGAAAGGCTTCAGCCAAAACCTATAAAAATTTCAATTCATTTTCAATATTCATTCTCGCCTGAATTTCATATTTTGTTTTAAAATAATCAGTTTTAAAAATATTTTCAAGCTCTGAAAAGTGCCTCAAAACTTTTTTCCTTCCCGGTTTATAAAGAAAATCAGGGTAAATAGAATATTCTTTTCTGATGTTTTTGGTGTAATCTAGATATGTTTCAGGATCTTTTCCCAGAATAGACAAATCAGCATCCAATAAATAATTAATGTCGCTTTTTTCAGATTTTTCATGAGATTTTGTCGCTAAAATCTGTGCTGAGATTTCGGTAATATCAGTTTCATCTAAACACAACTTTTGAAGTCTTGATTTGGCAAATTCTGCGCTCTTTTCTTCATTTAGTTTTGAAGTTGCATCATAAATTACATCATGATAAAAAACAGAAAAAGAAAGATTTGAAAAGTTGAGTATTGTATCTTTCACGAATTCCAATTCAGAAAACATATTTTCAAGATGTTGAACATTGTGATAATATCTATTTTTTTCAGAATATTTCTTTTCGATTTCTGTCGAGAAATTTTGAATAAGAATCTCATTCTGTGTGAACTGTAAGCAAATATGAAAGAATTTTTCTTTTAAAATCATAATTAAAAATTGCTAGAATTAAAATCCAATGCTAAAAAAAGGAACTTTAAAAAGTTCCTTGATTTGCTTCTAAATTTGCTTTCAATTCAGCCCAACCGCCGCCGTTGTAACCATCTTTCAGACCTTGAGAATTCAGATATTCTAAAGCTTTTCCACTTCTGTTTCCACTTCTGCAGAATAAAATTACCGGCTTTTCGATAGACAAAATTTCGTCTTGCCTGTCTTCAACTTCTCCCAAAGGAATATTTTTAGCACCATCTATATTTCCGTCCATTTCAAGCTCCATCGGCTCACGAACGTCTATTAATTCATAGTTTCCTGACTGTAATACATCTGCTAATGACATAATGTTTAATTTTTAAATGTTTAAAATTTCAAAATAAATGAATGAAGCATTTTCAGACATCCAAATCTCAACAAATTTATAAAATAATATTAATTTTGCAATGCGAAATCTATGAATTCAACAGCCGAAAAATATTCACAAATAATCAAGTCTAAAGCTAAAAGTTTCGGGTTTCAGAATTGTGGCATTTCAAAGGCTGACTTTTTGGAAGAAGATGCACGTCATCTCGAAAAATGGCTGAAGAACGATTACCATGGAGAAATGAAATATATGGAAAATCATTTCGACAAAAGACTCGACCCAAGACTTTTGGTAGAAGGTTCAAAATCGGTGATTTCGTTATCTTACAATTATTTTCCTGAAGAAAAAATTTCATCTTTTGAGAATTTTAAAATTTCTAAATATGCTTATGCCGAAGATTATCATGAAGTTGTAAAAGAAATTCTCCGTGAATTGGTTTCAGATTTACAAACTGAAATTGGAGAATTCAGCTTTAGAGTTTTTGTTGATTCTGCACCCATTATGGAGAGAACTTGGGCGAAAAAATCAGGAATTGGCTGGGTTGGTAAAAATGCAAATCTGATTACCAAACAAAGCGGTTCTTTCTATTTTTTAGCTGAAATAATTTGTGACCTTGAATTAATTTCTGATAACGAAACGGCTGACCATTGCGGAAGTTGCACGAAATGTATCGATGCCTGTCCCACAGATGCGATTGTTTCTGAAAAAATTGTAGATGGAAGCAAATGTATTTCTTATGCAACAATAGAATTAAAATCTGAAATTCCGGATTACTTTAAAGAACGAATGGAGGATTGGATGTTTGGTTGTGATATTTGTCAGGATGTTTGTCCGTGGAATCGCTTTTCTGTACCGAATTTACAAAGCAGATTTAAACCTAATGATTCTATGAAAAATTTCAAAAAAGGAGAATGGAAGGAATTAACTCAGGAAATATTCTCAGAAATATTCCGAAAATCTCCTGTGAAAAGGACGAAATTTACCGGTTTAAAAAGAAATATTGATTTTTTAAGCAAAGCATCAGATAAAGATATCTTCAATATTTCAGGATAAAATACCTTTCCGGAAAAATGACTTCCGGAGAATTGAGGGGATATTTCATGATCCTTAAAACTTAAGTTCTAAGAAAACTGAAAATTTAATCAGATAAAATTTAAAAATGCCTTTCCTACAAAAGAAAAATTGACTTTCAAAAAGATAATATCTTTAAGAAAATCAACGCTTTTTTTGTGTTCTTTTAGGGGCTATTTTTACTCTGATTTTAAATTTCTTCTGAGATTTTGATTTCTTGTGCATATTTGTGAATGTTTGATATCTAAATTTAGTTAATTTTTAAATTAAAATAAATACTTTTAGGAAAAATTTTAAAATTAATTTTTATTAAACTTCAATATTTAAACATGAATGTAAAAATAGTCTTCTTTTATTTTTTGAAAGTATTAGGTATAATCCTCGGAATTATCGTTGTATATGCTCTTTTGGGCTATCTGTTACCATTTATTGAAGTTTCGGCGAAGGAGGATGGTGAGAAAAAAGAAATTCCAATATATATTTATACAAATGGCGTTCACACCGATATTGTAATGCCTGTAAAAAATGATTTGCAGGATTGGAGCGCAAAAATTCCGTTTGCAAATACAAAATCTAAAAAAACTGATTATCAGTATATAGGAATCGGGTGGGGCGACAAAGGTTTTTATCTTGATACACCAACTTGGGCAGATCTGAAGTTTTCTACTGCTTTTAATGCTGCTTTTTGGTTAAGTGATTCTGCAATGCACTGTTCTTATTACCGAAAAATGACTGTTGCGGATGACTGTAAAATGATGATGATCAGCAGAAATCAGTATAAAGATTTGGTAAAATTTGTGGATGATAAATTTGATAAGGATGCAGACGGAAATTATATTCTGATCCCAACAGATGCTGTTTACAGTGATAATGATGCATTTTACGATGCAAAAGGAAAATATAGTTTTTTAAATACCTGCAACACCTGGGCAAATGATGCCTTGAAATCTGCCGGACAAAAAGCTGCACTTTGGACTCCTTCAGACTACGGAATTTTCTTACATTATAAATAAATTATGAAATTTTTCTCAGCACTTTTTGCCATGATGGTTTTTCTTTCCTGTCAAAAAGAATCAGCAAACGACAGAAAAAATTTTTTGACACAAAATACAATTTCCAAAGAAGAAAAACCTGTTTTAGATTTCAATAAAACAAAAGGAAAGGCAATTGAAGCGCTACAATTTTGCAAAGACAATAAGCTAAGTACAGATTTTTGTATTTTAATTGATATGAGTTTGCATTCTGGTGTGAAACGTTTTGTTATATGGAATTTCAAAGAGCAGAAAATTACCGGACAATATTTGGTTGGTCACGGTTGCGGAACAAATTCCTGGAGCAGTGACGAGTCTAAAAACGATCCTTCATTCAGCAATGCAGATGGAAGCCACCTTTCATCTCTAGGCAAATATAAATTATCAGGAAGAGGCTACAGCGACTGGGGAATTCACGTAAAATATTTAATGCACGGAATGGAAAATTCAAACAGTAATGCGTTAAAAAGATTCATCGTTTTTCATTCTTGGAATTTGATGAGCGATCAGGAAGTTTTTCCAAATGGTTCACCAGAAGGATGGGGCTGTCCTACGGTTTCCAATAATGCAATGAGAATAATTGACCCTATCATCCAACAATCTCAAAAACCTGTCTTAATGTGGATTTATAAATAAATGAAATCACTTGCCAACATTTTCCATATACAATTTCCGCCATTTTCCTACCGTATTTCTACTTAGATTAAAGTGATTCGCCAGCTGAATATTGTTCAGTTTTTCTTTTTCCTGATAGGCTAATATTTTTAGAATCGTTTCTCGGTCGTAAGATTTGTGTTTCTGATTAAAAATAATTGTATCTCTGTCTTTCAACGCAAATATTTTATTGTTCAAATCAATCACATCCATTATCGTAAAGCTTTTCTTTCTGAAATAGTGATTGAATTCCTGTAAACGGTCTGGACATTTTTTTTCTACAATATCTTCAAATATTTTTTTGTAGTTAGGTCTTAGTTCTGTCACGATGGATTATGGTTTATTAGATGATTATTTTAAATTATTTCTCAGGTGTTTCATGCTCTGAGTTGTATTTTGAGAACCATTTATACAAAGTTGTTTTCGGAATATGATATACGTCGATGATATCTTGCTTTGTTTTTTCTCCGGAATTCACGGATTCTAAGATAAACTCAATAATCTCTTTGGTATAAATATTCTTTCTGAACTGATGAGTTTTTTTTGAATCATCTTTAGTTTTCGATATATGTTTTTGTTTTTCCAGAGATGAAAAAAGTACCATATGCTGAGAATACATTCTGAAAAAATCGTATTCAAGAAATTTGCTCAGATTCAGCAGCATTTCTGTCTCAATATTTTTAGAGTCATAAATTGCTTGCAGATCTTCGGCAGTAAAATCCATCAAACTGCAGATTTGCATAACATCAGTATTCGTCTCAATCATTCTCTTTTCAATCATCTTCCCGATGTGTATATTTTTAAAGTCCATGACGTTTAGAATTTCATTGTTTATAATTATTTGATTTGAAATATTTTGTAAAATACTTCAAGTGATTTATATCCCTACCAATACACCTGCAGGTGAAATGATCTTTAGCAGAGAAATAATATTTATGATGAAAAATTTGTCTTGGATTCTCTTTTCAGCAAAATATCTATGACTCTAATCATATATTATGCCTGTAATAATAAAATTATGTTAAAAATTTAATAAATTTTGTCTTCCGGTTCGTTTTATATAATTTAACCAGAATCTAATGATCTTTACAGAATCTTTATCTTCTAAACTTTTAATTAGCTTCAAATATTTCATTTTTTAAAACGTAAAAATATTGAAAAATTATAGGTTCGTAAAATCAGGTTTTAAGGGTAATTTTATACTTAAATCTTAAAACCATTTTATTCCACAGCGTTAATGTCTGTTCAGCGGAAATACCGTGGTCATTTTCTCCGATAATTAATTTATCCCGAAAAGATTTAATGAATTGCGACCAATATTCACCTTTAGAATCTTTAAGGAGAAAGTAAAACCCGGCATCGCCGAAATTTTTCCCCGAAGAATCCAGTATCAGTTCACCGTTTTGTCCTACAGTTGGTGTCATAATGACTGTTGCATTTCCGTTGGGTAATGGAAAAACAGCTTTTACACACGTTTTTCCTGACGGTAATGTACAGACGCCGTAAATTCCGGAATAAACTACTTTTCCGCTGGATTTGATGGATCTGAACCAGATGGTATATTTAATTTCTTTAGTACCGGGATCTGTAAGAGTGATGATCTGGCTTTCTAAAGATTCTGAGTCTGAAATATTTTCTGTAGGAATATTTAGCTGATTGATTCTTACACTAAATAATCTGTTGACTAATCTGCCGAAAACTTTGAAAAAAGAATTCCATTTTACTGAAAAATCCAGGTCATAATCTGCAGTATTTTCATAAAATGAGATAACACTTTTCGACAGTCTGGAAAATTCTGTTTCTGAAAGATTGAGTGCATTCATGGAAGGTATCAAACCTTGTGAAGAGGTGTGATAATCGATGATCAGGTTTTCACTCCGGGCAAATTTTTCAATAAACTCTTTCCCGATGGAATCTAGCAGGCCAAAAGGACCTATAAGCCACGGAAAATCATCAGTTTTAATTTTTTGTCCCCGGAAAATTACCCATTGCTGAGTCAGCCAATCCTGGGTTTTCTGTAGCGGATACGCAAATCTCATTTAAAAGTTTATGGTTTTTGTGGTGAAATTTTTTTCTCCGTTCCATTCTCCGAATTCAGACAGAGGCTTGAAGCGAAGGGTCGTAAATTCAAAATGAAAGTCTTTTCTGTCTCTTTCTTTCATCGCATCGACGTGTTTTTTTGAATTGGGAACTGCGCTGTGACCACGAACCATATCGGTCATTTCTTTCTGGGTTTTCCATACAGAAAAAGTAGAAACCGTTTGTGGAAGCCTGATTGAGGCCAATGATAAAGTTGTTCCTGGATGATCACGAACCAGTTTTTCTACAGGTCTTCCCCAACGTATGAATCTCGGAACTTCAGGGAGTTTCATTCGGGCAATTGTAACTGCTACAACGGGCGATTCCGGTGAATCTGTTTCTAAAGTTTCATCAGAAATTATAAAACCCGAAATTCTTCCCCACTGTCTAAGAAAATGCAGTTTTACGTACCAACCTTTTGCCAATATTTTACCGAAACTGTTTTTATGCAAAAACTGATCAATTGCAGCTTCATTTTCCCACTGAGCAAATACTGCAACTTGTCGGAGCAACATTCTTGAAGGTGAAAAAACCGGAGAACCCAATGTCATGACGGTCATATATTCTGCATGAATTAAGCCCGTGATTTTTTTCGGTTTCAGAGGAAACAGAATAGCTTTTAAGGCTGAAAAATAAGAAGTTTTTACCAAATGGTAAGTGAATACACTCATATTTCAAAGGTTGATGATTAATCATTTTTATCAGGACAATAATTTACAAATAAATTTATAACTGTAAACAATTCTGAAGCTATATAAATTCTGAAATGAACTCCAGTTTAAAAAAGAGAATATCAATTCCCCAGTCAAGTTTTTCAAATAAAATATCTTGTGCTTTTCGATACTTTGGCTGATCATTTCATTAACATACTAATTTTTCGAAAATCATATTATATTATCATTTTCCGGGATTTTGTTGTTCAGGTGATAATTATATTACATCCAGTGTATATAAGCATCAGTAAGAAGATTGGTTTAAATTTATAAGATAAAAACGGTCAAAAAGAGGTTTTTATGAAGGGATGTATCAAAACAGATGACTTTTGATTATATCTCCGTTATTTCCTCAAAATCATAGCTTATATCTTTTTAAGATGTATTATAATTATTTTTAAGATGTAAATGTAAACAGACTCTTAGTTTTCTGATAATACAATGAAATTTAAAATTTATTTTTTTTTTATATATTTCGCAAATATTTATAAACACAAATTTACACTTATAATATCCGATTAAGATGAGAGAATTTTCCTTAAAAACTGGCAATAACCAAGTTGATGAAAATATTGAAAGTAATTATTTAAAACTTATTAACAAGTATCTTCTTTTTTTATTTCTCTCATTTCTATTCTATTCAGTATTTATTTTATTGTTTTTTCAAGATGTCATGGTATTCATATCACTTTTGATAATTACCATGTTTTGGTTGCTTATTTTTATAATGAATAAAAAGATTTTTAAGCTTGACAAAATTCTAAGGACGGGTATTATTTTCATCTATTTATTATTGATAAGTGTTGTAAGTTTTTTTCATATTTATACAAATAAGAACGCGGGTGTAGATTATTTTTACTTTTCACTTCTGTTTGCTCTTCCTTTTTTCTTTAACTACAGGAAAGATTTTACTCTAATTCTTACGATGGCAACTATCATTATTATATGCCTTGTTGCTTGTCTGTATTTTGATTTTAATTTTTTACCTAAAAGCAGATTTTTAAAAGAAGATGACTATAAAACTGTAAAACTTATAAATATTTTATACTCTTTCATCACTTTTATAATGGATATTTTCTTTATCTCACAAAAAGATGGGTTAATACATTCTCTTGTAAAAGATACGGAAATAAAAAATAACACTATTGAAGATTTGGTAAAGTCGAATAGTGAACTTATGAAACAGCAAATTATTTTAAACAATCTGACAGATGATAATATTTCAGAAATTACAAGCTTAGCAGAAAATGATTCGCCATTATTTATTGAAACATTCCAATTATGCTTTCCTGATTTTATTCCGAATCTTTTAATTATTAATTCCAAACTTATTTCTTCTGAAATACACCTTTGTGCTTTAATGAGATTAAATTTTGATACGAAGAAAATCGCTTCATGTACAAACAGCAGCGTTAGAGCCGTAGAAAGCAGAAAATATAGGATCAGGAAAAAACTAAATATTCATCCGGACGATAATATAAATAATTTCATACTTAAAATATAAATGAAGCGGAGAATTTTTTAAGTAAAATGAATGTATTGATTTGTAATGACTTAACTTTTAAGGGTTTGTTTGTCATTAAATAGAATTTAAACATTCTGAAAATAATGCAGTTGAGATTTCTGCCGGAATGACAAAATGACTGTTGAGTTCAGTGTTTTGATTAAAAACAGACATTTATAAAGTTAAATTTCTGTTTCATGCAAATGTTCTGTAAAATATAATCCTTAGTATTTGATAAATTTTTCAAACCAGCTTCCTTAAATTAAATTTTCACATGTCATTTAAAATGCTAATTTTAAAATATTGTTTTGTATAATAAATGAATAAATTATTCAAATGAAAATACTACTTATTGAAGATCATAAAGAGCTTGCTTATAGTATTACAGACTACTTAAAAAAAGAGGGTTACATCTGTGAAACGGCTTCCAGTAAAATAGAAGCAGAAGAAAAAATTGATTTTTATGACTATGATTGTATTTTATTAGATCTTATGCTTCCGGACGGAAATGGGTTAGACTTACTAAAAGATATTCATTCTAAAAAACAAAACTCAAGTGTTATTATAATTTCGGCAAAAGATACTTTAGATCACAAATTAACAGGTCTGGATGAGGGAGCAGATGATTACATTACCAAACCTTTTGCTCTTCCTGAGCTGCATTCTAGAATTAAAGCGGTATTACGAAGAAAAATGCCCGAATTAAATCATACCCTCTTATTCAATGAGATCAGTATTAATATAGACTCAAAAGAATGTAAAGTAAAGAATACACTCATTAATCTTACTCCGAAAGAACTCAATTTACTTATTTTTTTTATCAGCAATGAGAACAGAATGCTGTCGAAGCAGTCTATTGCCGGGCATTTGTGGGGAGATTACACCTATAGCATTGATAATATTGATTTTGTTTACCAACATCTGAAAAATCTCAGAAAGAAAATTACAGATGCAGGAGGAAAAGACTATCTGCAGACTATTTACGGGTTAGGATATAAATGGCAGGACGTATGAATTTAAATTATCGTTTTGCAAAAGCTTTCAGTTTGCTTGTCTTTTTTACGCTATTACTTGGTATTGGCCTCATTTACTATGCACTAGAAAGAGCTACCATGAGATCAGCGATTTTAAAAATGGAAGGATTGAATAATTATGTTGCTGAAAAAATAAAAAAAGATGAAAACTATAATTATTTATCTCAACATCATAATCAGGTTCAGGTTCAGTTAATTAAAGAAAGCTCACCGGAAAAAAAATACAAAAAAACTCAGGAAAAATATATTTGGAACAGCAGTATTCAATCTTATATTAACAGAATATCAGTAACGTCATATGCCACAATTCGAGGAAAAAAATATGCTATTACCAATGTACGTTATATAACCATTATAGAGAAGAGATTTCTGTTCAGTCTTATAATGGTAATTGCATGGATAATGGTTTTTCTTATCATTCTTACTATCATTACCAGTGTTGTGGTTTCCTCTAAAATATTAGACCCGTTTTATCATGCATTAGAGGAAATAAAAAATTTCAGGATCAAAGAGAAGAAATCTCTAAAGCTGATGAATACCAACATCCATGAATTTCGTCTGTTAAACAATTTTCTTGAAAAAATGACCGACAACTCCAGAAAAGATTATTATCTTCTGGAAGAACTTACGGAGAATACCTCCCACGAGCTGCAGACTCCTTTGGCATCGATAAAAGGTAAAATTGAATTATTGATGGAAACCAGCCTCAGCGAAAAACAATTTATTACCTTATCTTCAATGAATGATGAGCTAGACAGACTTTCATCTGTAAACAAATCACTTATCTTATTGGCAAAGCTGGAACATTTTGAAGCGGGCGATTCCGGATATATCAATTTTTCTCAGTTACTGCATGAGAGAATTTCTTACTTTGATGATATATTTTCCATCCAGAATATTACGCTTAAAATATCTATTGATGAAGACGTTTTTATCCGGTTTGACGAGAATTTAGCAGTTATCGTGCTGGATAATCTTTTAAGCAATGCCAAAAGACATAATACAACCAATGGGTATGTCTCTATACTCCTTACTGCAGAGCATCTTATCATTTCCAATACAGGAAATCCGCCTTTGCTTTCGAATCATGAAGTCTTTGAAAGATTCAAGCGGGGAAACCCCAATCAAAACTCTATCGGAATCGGATTGGCATTAGTCAAAAGAATTTTGGAGATTTTCAATTATGAAATTAGCTACCAATTTCATCAAAATTGGCACACAATGACTGTTGTTTTTAAAAGTTAACTATTAATTAATCAATTGTTTATGTTGTTTTTTTAAATTTTCATTATAACTTCAAAATTTCTTCAGAATTTCTTTTTTCATTGGCAACAAATAAAAGCTCCAATGAAGAAACTAATTTTACTTACTGCATTTTTATCACTTACATTGATCAATGCACAAGATAGTTTACAAACAGTAAAACAGAAAGAAACTAATGTTCCTGAAAAAAATCCTCTCGATATAGGTGAACTGAAACTTAATATTGACAGTAAAGGTGAAAAATGGGTAAAGGTTGGGATAAACAGCCAGATTTGGCTTAGGAATATTGAAAACAATCCCGGAACTCTCGTCAATGGCAATCCACAAGACAATACGTATGATGCAAGTATCAGAAGAATGAGGGTTACGATGCAGACGCAGCTGACTCCTTTCTACACGGTGTATTTGCAGGTCGGTATCAATAACCAATCTTTTATTTCCGGAGGCGGTACAGGAACTGGTGCATTTGGAGCGGGAAAAAAACCAAGCTTGTTTTTTCATGATGCCTATAATGAAATTGCCATAATACCAAGAAATAATTTCTACACCGGGAAACCCAATATTAACAATCTCTACATAGGAGCAGGTCTACATTCCTGGAACGGAGTGAGCCGACTTACAAATGCAAGCACAACAAAAATGCTGGCTGCCGATATTCCGATTTTTAATTTTCCAAATATAGAGGTTGCTGATCAATTCGCACGCCAGATTGGGGTTTTCGTACACGGAGATTTTAAGAGAATTAATTACAGATTGAGTGTAAATAAGCCTTTTGCTACCAGTAATACACCCGTTGTAGGAGGTGCAGCAGTAGATAACAACAAAAGCGGAAAACTTTCCTATTCAGGTTATGCCTACTATCAGTTTTTTGAAAAAGAAGTTACTTCGGTCTCATTTTTATCAGGAAACGGTCTTGCAAAAAAGAAAGTTCTGAATATGGGAGCAGGTTTTTACAGCAATAAAGAAGCAACCATAAGCCAGCCAATAGCAACGGTTTTTGAAACCCATAATTCTTCTATTTTTGGAGCAGATGTTTATGGGGAATTTCCGATAGGGAATAAAGCGAAGGAAATGGGTCTTACACTTTATTCAGCGCTTTACAATTACAACTACGGTCCCAATTATATCAGGATGAGCGGTCTCATCAATCCGGGAACGGCAGATCCTGCATTTACAGGAAGCAGAGCACTCGAAGGTGCCGGAAATAACAGAGTATTGATGGGAACAGGTAATATTTTATTTATACAAACCGGATTTGTACTGCCAAAATTCAGTAATGTGATGAAAGTGCAGCCGTTTTTCAATTATTCACTGAAAGATATGAAAGCACTGGAGCAAAAAGGGAGTTATTATGATGTGGGTACAAGCTTCTATTTTTATGGACAAAATGCAAAAATAGCATTACAATACAGCTCAAGACCGCTTTATGATGCAACAACAAAAAAAATATTTGACAGAAAAGGGGAATTTATTTTATTATTTCAAATTGTTATATAATCAGTTACAATCTATAAATACGATTATCAAATACAAATTTTCTAATTATTAAGAATAACATTTAAACATGAAAATAGATATTGAACAAAAAACAGTAAAACCCAAAAAAATATATCAGCAATTGTATTTTCAGGTACTTTGTGCCATTTTTTTAGGCGTTTCATTAGGGTATTTTTATCCCGATTTGGGAGAAAAAATGAAACCATTGGGTGATGGCTTCATCAAATTAGTCAAAATGATTATTGCACCCGTCATTTTTCTTACGGTTTCTACAGGAATTGCAGGAATGAACGATTTAAAAAAGGTAGGAAGAGTTGCAGGAAAAGCATTTCTGTATTTTTTTACATTTTCTACTTTAGCACTTGTAATTGGTATGATTGTAAGCAACGTGGTACAGCCTGGTAAAGGTTTAAACATTAATCCAAGTACTTTAAATGGTGCAGAAGTTGAGAAATATGTAAAAGCAGCGCACGACAATTCTATCGTTAGTTTTATTTTCAATATCATACCCGAAACGCTTTTCAGTCCTCTTACGGGTGATAATATTCTGCAGGTTTTATTGGTAGCCATTTTGTTTGGTGTTGCGTTGGCTATTACGTCAGAGAAAAGCCAGCCTATCAATGATTTTCTTCAAAACCTTACGATTCCGATTTTTAAAATTGTGGAAATTCTGATGAAAGTTGCACCCATAGGAGCATTCGGAGCAATGGCTTTCACGATTGGAAAATACGGTGTAGAGTCTCTCCAAAATCTCATAATGCTTGTCGGAACATTTTATTTGACCTCTGCGCTATTTATAGTTTTAATCTTGGGAAGCGTAGCTTGGTATAACGGATTTAATATTTTCAAATTACTGAAATATCTTAAAGATGAGATTTTTCTGGTATTGGGTACAAGTTCATCTGAACCTGCGCTGCCCGGATTGATGACCAAAATGGAAAATGCCGGATGTGAAAAAGGGGTTGTCGGGTTGGTTGTGCCGACAGGCTATTCCTTTAATCTCGATGGTACTAATATTTACATGACCTTAGCAGCTTTGTTTATTGCACAGGCGTGCAACATAGATTTATCTTTGGAGCATCAGCTCGGTTTGCTTTTGGTGGCAATGTTGAGTTCTAAAGGGGCTGCAGGTGTTTCTGGTGCAGGATTTATTACCTTGGCCGCAACTTTGGCCGTTGTTCCCGAAGTTCCAATTGCAGGAATGGCATTAATCCTTGGCATTGATAAATTTATGTCGGAATGCCGTGCTTTGACCAATTTTATTGGGAATGCAGTGGCAACAATAGTAGTTTCAAACTGGGAAAAACGTTTAGATAAAGAAAGATTAAAAGAAGTTTTAAACTAAAATTTAATAATAATCCTTTCATTTTGAAGTCGCTATTAAAATTTTCAGAATGATAGGTTTTGTTGTCTCTTTTTTGTCTCAGAGAAAATATGACTGCAAACAGTAGTTTTTGTAATCTTATAACAGAGAATAAATATTTAAATCTATATTAAAATGTAACTAATGCAATTATGAATACACAAGTAACAAAACAAATTACAACAGGAGAAAGAATTAAAGCCATTATCGGTGGTTCGGTCGGAAATTTAGTAGAATGGTACGATTGGTATGCTTATGCAGCATTTGCTATTTATTTTTCTCATTCGTTCTTTCCAGATTCGGATATGACTGCACAGCTACTGAATACAGCAGGAATTTTTGCGGTAGGATTTTTAATGCGTCCTGTAGGAGGATGGCTTTTTGGAAGTATTGCAGACAGAATTGGAAGAAAAAAAGCAATGACACTTTCTGTACTGTTAATGTCTTTTGGCTCTTTACTAATTGCGCTTACTCCTACTTATGAAACTATTGGTGTCCTGGCTCCGATACTGCTTTTGGTGGCGCGCTTGCTACAGGGATTAAGTGTAGGAGGGGAATATGGTGTTTCGGCAACTTACCTTAGTGAAATGGCTACTGAAGACAGGCGTGGTTTTTATTCCAGCTTTCAATATGTTACTTTAATTGGCGGGCAGCTTATAGCTTTAGGAATTCAATTGATTTTACAAAAATTACTTCTTACAGAAACCCAATTGGAAAACTGGGGATGGAGAATTCCGTTTGTGATTGGGGCCATACTTTCTGTCATCGCATTGTATCTGAGGTCAAGTTTGCACGAGACAGAGGCTTTTGAAAATAAAAAAGATATTAAGCAAGAAAAAAAAGGCAGTATAAAAGAACTTCTTAAACATCCACAGGCTCTTCTCACGGTGGTGGGTCTTACTCTTGGCGGTACGCTGGCTTTCTATACTTATACCACGTACATGCAGAAGTTTTTGGTAAATACGGTGAACTTAAGCAGAGAAGAATCTACTCTGATTTCTTTTATTTCTCTTTTCATCTTTGCCTGTTTGCAGCCTGTTTTTGGAGGACTTTCTGATAAAATAGGAAGAAGACCTTTACTTTTAGGCTTTGGAATTTTGGGTACAATATGTACAGTTCCTCTGCTTACAGCTTTAAGTCATACCACTTCAATGTATACTTCTTTCGTGTTAATCATGTTAGCTTTAATTATTGTGAGTGGTTATACTTCAATTAATGCAATTGTAAAAGCAGAGCTTTTTCCTTCCGAAGTAAGAGCGCTTGGTGTTGGTCTGCCCTATGCATTAACTGTAGCAATTTTTGGCGGAACCGCAGAATATGTTGCACTTTGGTTTAAACAAGCAGGTGTAGAGCATTATTTCTACTGGTATATCACCATATGTATTTTCTTTTCCTTGATTGTATATGTGAGAATGAAAGACACAAAAAACAACTCAAAACTAGATCAGGATTAAACACAAATTCTATATAAATTATTCATTTCAAAAAAGAGAAAACTAAAAAAAGTTTTCTCTTTTTTTGTGGTGAAGGTTTATTTTATCAGGTGTAATTTGATGACTGATACATAGTGAAAAAATATGATAAGGTACGCATTTGTACTTATTTTTAATCCTTCCATGAGTATATGACTTTTTTTTGCAATAAACTGAGGCAATCATATTGAAATATAAAATATTTTTTATCAACAGACCGGCAAAAAACAGTTCACGACGAACATTTTAATTAAGGTAATATTTTAGTGACTTTAATTTAGCTCAGTATGATTCTTTCTTTTTTATCTTTAAAATATGTGAGTGATATTTTTCTTTTTTTGTTTTTAATATTCTGCTGATTAATCCCAGTATAATTGAGTTTTTAGGCGTGAATTGGGTCTTAAATGAAATAAAATTCAGATATGAAAAAAAACTTTTTTATATACAAAAAAATGGCTAAAGCAGTTGAAAGTATAAATATAAAATCACACAAAAAAATTAAATATTAATCAAGAAAATAATACAAATAATTTCATACGTAAAATATAATTCTTACAATTTGGATTAATAATGAAGATGCGTAGTATTGCGTATGTGTTTTGATGTGATTATGAGAGGTATTTTAATATTTTTGAATTCAGATATTTATGATAACCACCTGTGTAATTTGGTAAGCGGAATGAAATTTAAGTCAAAAAAACTTTGAATCAATAAATAGAGTTTTCTGATTTTGTTTTTCAATCACTTTTAAAAAAAGACCGCTCATTATCAATTTTATATACCTTTTTATAATACTGATATAACTGTATAAAACATATGAACAAATCAACGCCAAATTATAAACTCATATTTTCAGATATCATTGATAAAAAATATCCTGATAAAAAAGATTGCTGTAAAAAAATACTTGAAAAAAGTTCTTTAAATAATTTAGATATCATCCGGCTTAATAAATTAATTTTTGGAACAATTGACAAACAAACAGAAACCTTTAATCAAAAACATCGTGCCTATAGTACTTCTGATATTACAGAAATTATTCAGTATCAGAAAAAAACAGGTTTAAATAATACACAAGTGTCTTTATATTTTAAATTAAGTCGAAACACATTATCTAAATGGAAAAAAATATTTCCGGCTTAATCTTAAGTGGGAAAGTATAACTATACTTTCTCACTTATTTTACAAATAACATAAATGTAAATCTTGCCTGTAACGTAATTTAAAAAAAAAGGAAAACTGAAATTAATTTTAATTGGCTACATATTATAAAAATGGATTTTAAAAATATACACATTGGTGAAATTATTAAAATAAAAGTAAAAGAATCAGGTATTGAAATGTCTCGTATTTGTAACTTCCTAAAATCAGATGAATATGGCATTGCATCTATGTATGAATCAAGCAGCTTAAACAGTGACTTGCTGCTGCAGTGGAGCAAACTTTTAAAATATGATTTTTTCAGATATTTTTCACAGCATCTTATTCTGTATGCACCTGTAAATAATACTGTTATCCATCAAAATTCCCCCAAAAAGGTATCAGAACTTCCTCAATTCCGCAAAAATATCTATACCAAAGAAATTATCGATTACATACTGTCTCTTATAACGTCAAAGGAAATGACAAAAAAAGAAGTGATAGATAAATATAAAATACCAAAGACCACTTTATATAAATGGATCAATAAGTATTTGGATAATAACAAGTGATGTTTGAATTGCTTATATATGATTTGAACAGGAAGAATAAATAATTATGGTTCAGTTTTTAACATTAAATAATTTAACTGAAAAAATAATACAGAACATATGAAAAAAAAATTATTATTAATTGCAACCTTGATGACTTCAGGAGTTGTATTTTCACAAGTCGGAATTAATACAGATTCCCCGAGCACTACGCTGGATGTTATAGGAAAGCCTAATACTGTAACTGCAGCAGACGGTATTATAGCACCTAGATTAACGGGAGACCAGCTGAAAGCAAAAGATGCCGCATATTCTGAAGTACAAAACGCGAGCATTGTGTATGCGACTTCTGCGGTTGGAGGAACTCCGGCTGGTAAAACAATCAATGTTACTGCACCTGGATACTATTATTACAGTCAGCCGACATCTTCTGTTGCCGGTATTTGGGTTGCTTTCAACTCATCGGCAACCTCTGGAATGCAACCTTGGAATCTGGAAAACTCCACAACTCCGGCAACAAGCAATACACAAAATATTTATCAAAACGGCAATGTTGGTATAGGTAATTTCAGTTCTGGTGTACCGGTATCAAAACTGGACGTACGTGGTGCTGTGAGGGGAGGTGG
Organism: Chryseobacterium sp. GP-SGM7; assembly: GCF_049166575.1. NCBI lineage: Bacteria > Pseudomonadati > Bacteroidota > Flavobacteriia > Flavobacteriales > Weeksellaceae > Chryseobacterium > Chryseobacterium sp. GP-SGM7. The sequence continues at coordinate 530,602 of NZ_JBMHFF010000002.1, forward strand.
GCGTCATCCTAATGAACTAAATGGTACTTGGGTGATTGGTAATAATTCTGCTGCATTTGGAACATCTTCTACAGCTGAAGGAAGCTCTTCTTTTGCTGCCGGGCAAGATGCTCATGGTAAAGCTCTTCAATCGATAGCTTTGGGTTCTTCTGTTTTCGCAAATTCAAATCAATCTATTGCCATAGGGAATGGTAGTGCTGTATCCCAAAATAATTCTATTGTAATAGGTAATAATAGCAATATTCTGAATAATGCTACTGACTCTAATTCATTCTTATTAGGTAATGAAAATAATATATTTCAGGGGTCTAATTCGTCAGTTTTTGGGCAGGGAAATATTGCTGGTGGAAATTATAGTATTACAGTAGGTAATAATAGTTCAAATTTAGGGAATTATACTTCTGTTTTTGGACAAAATAACACAGCCGTTACATCTTCAACTTCCGAATATAGCGTTGCATTAGGTAATTTTAACCAACTTGCTGCACCTAGCTCGTTAGCAATGGGGTTTTCAAACCTTACAAATGGTCAAAATGCATTGGCAATAGGTAGTCAAACAACTGCAAAGGGACAGTATTCTGTAACTTTGGGTAGTAATTTAGTTTCAAATTCTTACAGTGAGATTGTACTTGGTTCTAATAATTCTATCACGAGTACGGATGCTGCAAACTGGATACCGACAGAGCCTATATTTCAGTTAGGGAATGGGCCAAGCTTTGGTAATAACAGTAATGCTGTCACTGTTTTGAAAAATGGTAATATGGGTATAGGAAATGAAAACCAGGCACTTAACCCCGTCAATAAATTGGTTGTGGGCAGTGGAAATGTTCAGATTATCAACTTACCATCCATATCGGGAGCTACATCTGATAAAATTGTTGTAGCAGACACAGGCGGAGTTTTGCGAACCATCAATTTCTCTCAGCTCACACAAGCTATCCCACAATATGCAAATGATGCAGCGGCAGATGCAGATTCCGGTTTACCAAGTGGTGGCTTTTATAAAATTACAGGAAATCGTGCCGTATACCAAAAGCCATAATAATATAAGCAGTGTTGTGCATCTTTGATTTTTACATTTCGAAATAAGTAAATGATTACACGAAATCAAACGTCTTTGTTTGATTTATTTTATAGTAAATAAATCAATTCTTTGTCTTTCTTAGCAATTAATCACCGGGCGATGGTGTATAAAGTTTCTTTATAATAACACCTAAAAAAGCAATAAAAATTGTAATTGGAAATATTAATTTCATTAATATAAGTCAGTATGGAAGCGGTATTCGTGTAAATGTGGTGTAAAAAATAACAAAAATTCAATAAAATTTTCTGAATATTATAAAATATATATTGTGTAGTATACTTATAACCTGTATATTTACAATACTCAAAATTTTAAAATATAGAATGATTTTGGGCAGTGAGTAGAATTGCGTAGATGCGTAGCCTCGTATTTTTGTAATACATTATATATTTGTACTGATTAAATGTAAATATTAAAAGATCCCTCAATCAGGTTTAATTTTACACATTAATTAAATTAACAGAGAGTACATTTTCATCACCCTGTTATAATTGTAGAATGAAAAAAAATATTATTAAACAACTTACTTATGAAAAAAACATTTATGAATTTAAAATTTAGAACTTTATTTTTTGCATTACTTCTCATATGCGGAAATTATTTTTCTCAAAGCACCAATGGTGCGGTTGGTATAAATACAGAAACTCCAAATGCCAATTCAGTTTTAGATGTTGTCTCCGGAAACAATAATAAAGGAATACTTATTCCCAGACTTACGGAAGCTCAAAGAAACGCAATTACGATAAATCCGGCTAATGACGATGGTCTTACTATTTTCAATACGACAGAGGACTGTTACAACTACTGGAGTCTTGCAGATAATGAGTGGAAAAGTGTCTGCGGGCAAATAGGTAAATCGGTTTTTACGGTTAACTGTGCCAGTAGTCAGGCTGTAGGAACTTATATTCAAGGAAAAACATTAACGAGTTCCAACTATTTAAGCATTACAGTAAACGTTACCAAGATTGGTAATTATACGATTTCCGGGACTACAAGCAACGGATATAATTTCTACGGGACAGGTGTTTTCCTAAATACCGGCGTACAAACTGTACAGATTCCGGGACAGGGTACTCCTGCTGCTGTGCAAACTGATAATATACAGCTTATTGCCAACGGAGTAAGTGTTACCTGTACACCTGCCATCTCTGTAAATGTTTTAAGTTCTGCAGGAACTTATACAGTGTCTTGCGGAACTGCAACAGTAAATGGTGTTTATACAAAAGGAACGGCTCTGGGCGCAGCTAATACAATTACATTACCTGTTGTTGTAAGTGCTTTGGGAAGCTATTCTATTACCACCAACACAGTAGACGGAATTTCTTTCAGTGTATCAGGAACCTTTACAGCTACCGGTAATCAGAATGTAACATTGTCTGGTACAGGAACTCCAACTTCTACGGCAGATAAGGTAATGACAATTACTTCTAACAGTGCAGACGGAGCAAGCACATGTAATGTGACAGTTGTAATGACGATTCCTGTAAAAAAAGTGCTACATATAGGAACTGAGTCAGTATACGGTTACAGTGCTTTTACAGGACCTTCAAGAAGCTTGATGGATTCTCCTACCAATTTTGGAACTGCAACAACAAGCAGAGTGAAATCTGCAGGGTTTACCCATACTTCTTTAGGAGCAGCACCTTCAAATGCAACATTACTAACAGCGCTAAATACTAAACCAGATGTTGTTATCATTGGGTTTGGTTATACACCAGATGCTACTGCGGCTGGCTATCTGGCAAATTATCTGAATAACAAAGGTGTTTTAATTCAATTTCAGGATGATGCGGCATCTTCTCAAAACTTGATGCGAGCGGTATACTCTGATCCTACAATATCTGCAGGTACTGGTTCAGGAGCAGGTTCTGTGTATGCGCTTTCAAATACAAATGATCCTGTTTTAAATGGTCCTTTTGGAGATGTGAGAGGCAAAAACTGGGGTGAAGATGCTTCTACCACAATAAATATAACAGGACTTACCAGTGGATTCATACCTTATAGTTTTGCGCAGCCTATTAACAGTGCGACTGCCAGAACTGGAGTTACTGGTTTACGACACTCATCTCTATCTTATATTTGGTTTGGAGATGGAGGATTCTTAAGCAACGAAAATGCAAACGGAAACCAATATCTTAGTAATACAATTGAACCTTTTGTTGCTCCAAGTTCCGGAGGTTACTTCCCTGTTCAAAAATCTGCCTACGGTACAGCGGGTAATGGTTATACAGCAGGAAGTATGCAGGTTCAGAATTCAATTATTTTTGCTAACGCTCTAGCCTGGGCAATAAAACAGGCAGAATTTAGTGGAATTAACACACAATAATATTTAATATTAGTTTTATTATCCGTGATATAGAAATATATCACGGATTTTTTATTTTCTGAAACTGATTTTCTCTAAAATAAAGTTTTCTGGATAAGATATACGAATATTTTAACACTCAAATAGTCACTTTGTTATTCTTAAAGAGACATAAAAAACTGTTAATGATTTAGTTTTAAGGGTATGTTTGTCATTTCGTAGAATCTCAACTGCTTTAATTTTAGAGTATTGAGTTTTTTTAGGAATGCCAAAATGAATGCTTATTTTGGCATTGTGATTAAAAACTGACATTCATTTTTTATTATTGGGGTTGTTGCTGTGTTACACAGTGTACCATTCCTCCGTTTTCGTACAAATTCCTCACGTCAATACCAACTGCGGTTCTTGTTGGGTAAAGAGTTTGAATAATGCTATTTGCAATTGCGTCATTCGGATCATTATAATTGGGAACTAATACTTTATTGTTGGCAATATAATAGTTTACGTAGGAACCTTTATACCCTAAATTAGTTCCGTTTGTAGTTACAACATTATTCTGTGTTAAAGGAACTTTTAAAAATGTATAAGGAGTTCCATTTTTGTTTTTGGCTGATAAAAGTTTATTGATATCTGATTGTTTTACGTCAAAATCCAACAAGTCGTTATTTTCCATTGTTACAATTGTTGTAGCATTTCCAAATCTTGCAAATCCGTCTATGTGTTGGTCTGTAAGATCAAGTCCAGCTTGTCCGTCAAGCCAGATAAAATTGGTAACACCCAGATATTTTTTAAAGATATTTTCAGCTTGTGCCTGTGACATTCCGGGATTTCTGTTGTTGTTTAAAATTGAACTTTTACAAGCCATCAAAGTTCCTTTACCGTCAATTTCTACACTTCCGCCTTCGTTTATCATTATGGCATTGATGTCAATTAAGGTTTTGCCCTGGTCTTTTGCAATTTTTGAAGGAATTGCATTGCAGTTTACAAAACCAATTGGCTATCCTGATTGGTCATCTGTTTTTTGTCCCCAACCATTAAAACCCCAATCCTGAATAACTAAATTTCCATTTTTGTCTTTTGCATAAATTGGTCCGTTGTCTCTTATCCAAACATCGTCTGTTTTATAAATTTTGAAATCTACATTTGCCAATGGAACACCTGCAGAATTCAGCAAAGCAATAATTCTATCTTTTTCAGTTTGATTGTATGCGATAATATGTACTTTTTCACCTGAGACCAGTTCTTTTGTCATAGATACCCAGGTTTGATCTAAGCTGTTACGATAAGCAACACCATATTGATATTGGTGAGGCCATTGCAACCAGGTTCCTTCGTGTGCATCCGATTCTTCGGGCATTGTATAGACGATTTCTGTGTCTGAAGGATTTTGTTCGTCATTTTTTTGACAAAAAAACAGAGTAGCGAGTACTGTCATAGTTAAGATTGTTATTTTATTCATTTGTTGTGTTTTTATTGGTTCTGTTAATTATGGAAATAAAATTAAAGATAATAGATCGGATCAGAAGTTCCTGTATTTGCTTTGGTTACCAGACCGATTAATTTTGTGGCAGCAAACGATCCCATCTCAAATCCGTCGTTGATATGGTATTCATAGGTTTCATCAAGATATTTCGGGAGTGTTCCTTCGCTTATCGAGACCACTTTTACATCGGTATTATTTAGATTCCTTTTTATTAGGGAGCTGTGAAGACCCAGCAATGTTTCATCGCTCATTGCAAAAAATCCATCGAATTTATTATAATCTAAAAGGTCTTCTATTTTTTCCTTCACTTTATCGGGAGATTTACAAAATATGATTTGTAGTTGAATGTCAGATACTTCCAGGATCTTTTCTTTAAAAGACTTCAGCCTGCTTTTTGTGATTTCCAGGTTTTCATCACCAAAAATCCCAAGTACATTTTTACAGCCGTGTTTAATGAGTTTTTCGGCAGAGAGCTCAGAATTTTTTTTGTTATCGAAAATGACCGTTCCAAAAAGATTTTGAGGCACGGTTTTATCAAAAATGACAGTCGGAATATCCATTTCTTTTAGTCGTTTCAGATGTTCAGCATCCGTCGTTTCATTTGTTAATGACATTAGAATTCCGTCTACTCGGGAATTAATGCAGGTTTCGACGTGGCCTTTTTCAGTCTCGAATGAATCGTTAGACGACAAAATAAAAAACCGGTATCCTTCCTTATTTAATACCTGTGAAATGCCATTTATGATCGATGGTACGAAAAACATCGATATTTCAGGAACGATAAGGCCAATGATTTTTGAGGATTTATTTCTGAAATTAATGGCAAAATCGTTGGGAACATAATTGAATGTTTCGGCAGCTTCCCTAACTTTAGTTTTCACAGAACTACTGATATCAGGATGATCTTTCAACGCTCTCGAAACAGTGGAAGTGCTTATATTTAGCATTTCTGCAAGGTCTTTTATGGTAGTTCTCTTCATTTTAAGTTTTGGATCAATTATTTGGATAAATTAAGAATAATTATCCATAAATATTTTGTTAATATTTGTTAAAATAAAGCGGCTTATTTCTTAATTAAATGTTAAATTATTTTAAAGTTATCAACCGCAACCGTTTGCGCAACCGTTTGAAATTAATACTATGTTAATGATCAGTTCAAAATCGTTTTTTGATATACTAAAAAAAATACTTTTGAGACATAACAAAAACAAAAATATTATGGAATCGCAGGTAATCAAGAAATTACTGATCTTCGGGACAATGAATATTGCAGCATTTATGTTTTCCCAGACTACAGTAACAGATACAATATCAACCAAAGATAAAGTTATAGATGAGGTGGTCATCACAGGGAACTCAAATCCTAAAAATTCGATCAAGACCAGTACTTCAATTTCTACTTTGAAATCTGCTGATATTATTAATTCGGCACCCAGAACGACGGCTGAGATCTTCAGAACCATTCCCGGAATACGTGCAGAATCTTCAGGTGGCGAAGGAAATTCAAACATTACAGTAAGAGGTGTTCCTGTTTCTGCAGGAGGCTCAAGATACCTTTTGATCCAGGAAGATGGTCTTCCGGTGATGCAGTTTGGTGATATTGCTTTTGGAACGCAGGATCAGTTTACAAGATTTGATTCTTTTATATCCCGTGTGGAAGCTTTGAGAGGAGGTTCTGCTTCTGTTTTTGCGTCCAATTCTCCGGCTGGGATCATCAACTTTATCACAAAAACGGGCGAAAAAGAAGGCGGCAGCATTACCCAGCAAGTAGGATTGAATTATAAAAACTTCAGAACAGATATAGACTATGGAACTCCACTTGGAAAAGACTTTTACATTGGAGTAGGAGGTTTCTACAGAGGCGGAGATGGTCCCAGAAAGACAGGCTACACATCCAACAACGGAGGGCAATTCAGATTATCTTTATTGAAGAAATTCGAAAAGGGAAGTGTCAGAGTTTATGGTAAATATCTGGACGACCGTACTGCAGCTTATATGCCGATGCCAATAGCGGTTTCAGGTTCAGATTCTAATCCGGATTACAGCTCGCTCAGCAATTTTAATATTTTAACGAGTGCTTTGCAGTCTTCCAATTTTAAAAATGACCTTACGATTGGCGGAAACGGACAGATTTTGAAAAGCGACATTCGTGACGGGATGCATTCAGTATCAAAGACGGTCGGATTAGAATTCAATTACGATCTGGGTTCAGATTGGAAAATAGATGCCAAAGCGAGATATGCGGCAAACGAAGGTCAGTTTTTGGCACCTTTTCCAGCGTCGGTTGGAAGCAAATCAGAAATTTTGGAATCTGTTGCGGGGTATGGCAGCGCAGTTTATTCGGTAACCAACACAGCAGTCGATAACAATGCAAAATATATGAAAACGGTTTTGTTCAACACCAAACTCAATAATTTGAACAACTTTTTCAGTGATTTGAATATCAGTAAAAAATGGAATAAAGTGAAACTTAATACCGGTGTTTACAACAGCTCACAAAATATCAATCTCTCGTGGAACTGGAATACCTACTTGATGGAGGTTTCTGACCACAATGCGCGTCTTGTAGATATTGTGAGCAATACAGGAACCAAAATTACAGATAACGGACTTTTACATTACGGCGTTCCGGAGTGGGGAGGTCTGAACAGAAATTATGATACTAAATATTCTGTAATTGCTCCTCACGCTCAGATAGAAATCAATCCGGTTGAAAAATTGACCCTGGATCTTGGGGCAAGATATGACTTTGGTAATGTATCGGGTAGTTTTGCCGGAATCAAAAATACAACCCGTGTTATAGATGTTAATCAAAACGGAACAATAGAAACGCCCGAACTTGCTGTGGCTGTTGTAGACGGAACTGTTCCTGTTGATTATAAATACGGTATTTTCGGATATTCTTTCGGAGCTAATTATGCTTTGGATTCTCATAATGCAGTTTTTGCAAGAGTAAGTCAGGGTGGAAGCGCCTCTGCCGACAGAATTCTTTTCGCAGGCTACAACTATACCAATAATGATGATCCGGCATTGGATGCTGTAAAAGTCAATAAACTGAATCAGATCGAAGTGGGTTACAAATTAAGAGGTTCAAATTATTTCCTGAATACAACCCTGTTTCAGGCAAGAACGATAGAAGCCAATTACGAAGCGACCACACAGTTGAGAACAGAAAATAAGTATGAGTCATTTGGAGTAGAGTTGGACGGTTTCTACAAGATAAGTAAAAACTTTGACATTAAAGCAGGATTGACCTATACACACGCCGAAATCAAAAATGCGATCGATCAGACCATCATAGGAAACATGCCTAGAAGAACTCCGAAATTAATGTATTCTTTCAACCCGAATGTGAATATTGAAAAATTAAGCCTTGGCTTCTTCGCAGTGGGGTCTACAAAAGCTTTTACTCAGGACAGCAATAAGTTGATCATGCCGGGCTATGTAATCGTAAATCCGTATATCTCGTACAGAGTATTGAAAAATTTAACACTTAATGTCAATGCCAATAACGTTTTCAATGCATTAGCGATCACCGAGGCAGAAGAGGGAACTTTGCAGGGAACTAACGGAATCATCAGAGCGAGAACATTGCCCGGAAGAACTATCGGAGCGAGCGTAAAGTTTGATTTTTAATAAGGAATGATAACTTTTCAGAGAGTTATTATCAAAGTGAAATAAATTTAAAATGTAAGCTAACAGTATATTTTGCTGTTAGTTTTACTTAATCATATTTATAAAAATATATGTTTACAAAAGAAGCCTTGAACGTTATAGAGCAGGCCATTTCAGAACAGGGGATTCTTGCATCTTCCGAGAAAAAGGACAATTATGCGAGAGTCTGGTCCAGAGATTCTATGATGACGGGGATCACAGGAATTTTTATTAAAAATCAAATGATCATTGATGGTTTGCAAAAATCTATAAAAACACTTGCAGATTTTCAGGCAGAAAACGGTCAGATCCCATCCAATGTTTACGGAAATAAAGCCAGCTACGGAACGCTTGTCGGCAGAACAGACGCCACAATCTGGTGGATCATCGGTGCTTGCGAGTACATCATCTATTCAAAAGATGAAGCATTGAAGAATATTTTAAAAGAAAAAATTTACAAAGCGCTTTCTTGCTTGAAAACCTGGGAATTCAATCAGAGAGGTCTTTTGTACAGTCCGCTTGGCGGGAACTGGGCAGATGAATATGTGACCTCTGGTTATGTTTTGTATGATAACGTACTCCGTTATTGGGCTATGAAAAATGTTGCGGAAGTCTATGATGACGAAGACCTTAAAATTCTTGCTGATCGCACAAAAAAACAGATAGAAAATAATTTCAGGAAAAATAATTCTGATGAAATCAAATACCACCAGACTGCCTATCAGAAAGCCAGCGAAAAACCATATTTCTGGGCTTCTTTGAACGCCAACGGCTATGATGAACGCTTCGATCTTGCAGGAAATGCTTTAGCAATATTTTTAGGTTTTGATATAGATCTGGATGCTTTTACTCAGTTTTTAGAAAAATTGAATAAAGAATTTAGCCATTGGATGCTTCCCGTTTTTTATCCGATCATCTTCCCGAAAGATGCAGACTGGACTTTGCTGGAAAACAATTACAGCTATGATTTTAAAAACCAGCCTTATCAATTTCACAACGGAGGTTCGTGGCCAATCTACCTTGGATGGCTTTGTCTGGGATTGAAAAAAAGAGGCCACAGTGAAATTCCTTTGAAGATATTAAATCAATATGAGAATCTTCTGAATAAAAAAGGCTCAAGTTTCAGAGAGTACTATTCTACAGACCAGTTGATCCCTTCAGGAACAGATCAGCTGTGTTTTTCGGCTTCAGGATATCTTTTGATGAAGATATAATGCTGATGATTGAGCAATTATAAAAGAAAAATATTTATTTTTAAAACAGATCAAAAAATGATTGGAGATGTAATTAATTTGGAGCAGAGACATCTGGAGACAGCAGAAAATATCTATAAAATTATAAAGCAAAATAATGGGCATGCTGAAAAACGGGCAATAGGAATCTGCGGAGAAAGTGGCAGTGGAAAATCGGTCACAGCCTATGCTTTGAAAAAAGTCTTGGAAGAAAACAATATTACCAGTTATGTGATTCAAATGGACGACTACTTCAAACTTCCGCCGAAAAGCAACCATGAAAACCGACAAAAAAGTTTAGATAACGTTGGGATGGGTGAAGTTCATCTGGATATTATTCAGGAAAACATACAACATTTCAAAGAAGGAATATCGGGCATTGAAAAACCTTTGGTTCATTATCAGAATAATACGATTTCGAAAGAAGCTGTTGATTTGGAAAATGTTGAAGTTCTTATTGTCGAAGGGACGTATATTTTGAATATTGATGCGTTTGATTTCAGTATTTTCATAGACCGGAATTATAAAGATACCTATGAAGACAGAATGGATAGAAACCGTGATGAGCAGAGCGATTTTGTTGAAAAAGTTTTGGATATTGAACATAATATTATCCATCAATTCAAAGAAAAAGCAGATATTATACTAGGGAAAAATTATCAAATTGTAAAGCCTTAAAAGATGACTAAAAAATTAATTCCCAAGCTTAGCTTTTGGCAGATCTGGAATATGAATGTCGGTTTTTTCGGGATTCAGTACAGTTTCGGTCTTCAACAAACAGCCGTCAATCCTTTATACTCATTTTTAGGAGCTCACGCAGAGCAGCTTCCTATTCTCAATTTAGCAGGTCCTGTTACAGGATTGCTGATCCAGCCATTGATCGGAGCGATAAGTGATAAAACATGGAGCGTGAAATGGGGAAGGCGGAAACCTTTCTTTTTGCTGGGTGCAATATTTTGTAGTCTTGCATTGTTGGTTTTTCCATTCAGTTCTTCAATTTGGATGGCAGTAGGTCTTTTGTGGATTTTGGATGCAGCAAATAATACGGCAATGGAGCCATACAGAGCTTTTATCGGCGATAAACTTCCCGAAGAACAGCAGACCTACGGTTTCCAGATGCAGAGTCTCTTCGTAGGGGGTGGTATTACCCTGGCCAATCTCTCGCTGTTTGTTTTCCAGAAATATTTCGGAGGAAGTTCTGAGTCCGGAGGTATTCCTGTTTGGGTCTATTATTCATTTTTCTTAGGTTCATTCTGTTCGATAGCATCCGTGGTATGGTCGGTTTACAAAACTCCGGAAATTCCTCCGACAGAAGAAGAACTTGTAAAATTGAAAGCAGAAAAAGAAAATGATACAGTTTTTACACCGTTTGTTGATATTTTTACCGCAATCATAAAAATGCCGAAAATACTTTGGCAACTGGCTTTGGTGTATTTGTTTCAATGGTATGCGCTTTTCTGTTACTGGCAGTTTGCTACGCCAATGATCAAGCAGTCTCTATATCGCGTTTCTGAAAATGATGAACAGAAAGCCAATCATTTTATTGAACTTTCAAAAAGCGGATTATCAGTTTCACAAAGTGATATGTCTTGGGCAAAAAATATATTGAACCTGGTAGAAACGGCAGTCGGACAAACCGGGCTGATGAATGGTTTTTATAATTTCATTACGATGATCTCGGCATTGCTTCTGATTCCGTTTGCACTTAAATTTTCCAGCAAAAATGTGTACGCCGTTTGTCTTCTGGGAACAGGTTTCTCATTATTGGTGTTACCTTTTATTCATAATGAATACACAATTTTACTGCCGATGGTTCTTTTCGGAATAGGATGGGCTGCAATGATGGGATTACCTTATTCGATGGTTTCTCCATCCATACCTCCGGAGAAAAGAGGCGTTTATATGGGCGTTATCAATATGATGATCGTTATCCCGATGTTGATCCAGACTGTGTCATTCGGTTTTATCTATAAAAATCTTTTAGGCAATAATCCTGCAAATGCTATTATGATGGCAGGTATTTTATTTTTAATGGCGTCTTTGTCGGTAGTTCTTATCAAAGTCAAAAATGGTAAAGGATAAAATATCAAATTCTATCGCTACAATGGAATTGATATTTCATTTATTGTTCAAAATGATTTGATTTTGTTTTTACGCACAAAATTTAATAAAGAAAGCCTTATCCATCAATGTTTTTTGAATAATGATGGGCTGAAAATATGGTGAAGTTTATATAGATGTTACAAGACTTACAAAATTGTAACATCTGTATTTTATTACCCAAACGATTTCACTTTCATTTAACAGAAAATAGCATAACCAAAAATTGTGGGTGTGAAACATCTTTATTAATATTGTGTTAATATGTCCACGAAAAAAGTTTTTAGCGAATTTGGCGTTCTCAGGATTTGTGCAATTTTACTTTTGTTGCTGATGACTTTATCGGCGTGTAAAAATGCTTCCGAAAAATCAGATAAAATAAATATAGGCTTTTCGCAAGGTTTGGGAAATCATCCTTGGCGACAGTCGATGAATCACTCGATGGCGATTCAGGCATCATTGCATTCTGAGGTGGAATTGAGCATCAGCAAAGCAGAAGGTTCTGTTAAAAAACAGATTCAGGATATTCAAAAAATGATTGATAGCGGAGTAGATATTATCATTATTTCTCCCATTGAACCCAATTCATTGATTCCGGTTGTAGAAAAGGCATTTGAAAAAAAAATTCCTGTTATTCTCGTCGACAGGAAAATTAATTCCTCAAAATATACAACTTACATTGGTGCAGACAATGTTGAAATAGGAAAAGAAGCAGCCAAATACATTCTTTCTGATTCTAAAAATCTGAAAAAAATTATTGAAATAAAAGGTGACGACAATTCTTCACCAACGGTTGAAAGGAGTTCAGGTTTCGGGCAGACCATCAAAAATAATCCAGATGCCGAATTGATAAAAACTTTCAAAGGCCTTCCCGCAGAAGCTTTCAGAAAAACGCTGGATTCTTTGAGAAATCAGAGTTTATACGTTTTTACTTTTAATGATGAGCTTGCTTCTCAGGCGTGGCAAATTGCAAGAAACGAAGGCCTGGAAAATCAAATCAAATTCATCGGTGTCGATGGCCTTAATACCAAAGACGGCGGAATTCAGATGGTTTTAGATGGAAAATTAAACGCAACTTTACTTTATCCTACAGGTGGTGCAGAAGCGATTGAAACGGCCATCAAAATCTACAATGGGCAAACGCCTCTGAAACGCATCAAACTCAGCACAACCATTATTGACAGGTTGAATGCCGAAATTATGCGAAATCAGTTTGACAAAATTATCGAGCAGCAAGGTGTGATAGAAAATCAGGTCAACGCCGTGAAAAAACAGACCGAATTGTATTCTTCCCAAAAGGAACTATTTCGCTGGTCGGTCGTTTTGCTGATATTAATGTTTTGTCTGGTCGCTTATTCCATCTACCTGATTTATGCTATTAAAATCAAAAATAAACAATTGACGCTTACCAACGAAAGAATCACCATTCAGCGGAACCAGATTGAGATGATTGCCGATGAACTCAAGCAAAGCAACGAAGCAAGGGTCAATTTCTTTACAGGTTTGTCTCACGAGTTTAAAACACCGATAACGCTGATTATGAGTTCTTTAGAGTCGCTGAAAGATACCTTTAAAAGCAAAGGTACAAAACCTTCATATGAAATTGAGCTCATCAATAAAAATTCTAACCGCTTGCTTCGTTTGGTAGATAATCTTTTAGATTTCAGGAAAATAGAGAATAAAACATTTAATCTTCGGGTGTCGAAAACCAATATTTACGATTTTACTTACGGGATTTTCAGGGATTTTGAGAATGAGGCCAAAAAGAGAAATATAAGGTTTGAAATTCATTCTGCCAACAAAAACCAGGAACTTTATATTGACCGGAATCTGATGGATAAAGTGTATTTCAACCTTTTGTCTAATGCTTTCAAATTTACACCAGACAACGGAAAAATCGAAATTACGATTCTGGAAAAAGGCAATCATGTGGTTATTAAATTTAAAGATAACGGCATCGGAATTCCTGAAAAAGAAATTGGCAGCGTTTTCGAGGCGTATTTCAAAGGTTCCAACAATCGGAAAAACAGCTCGGGAATCGGTCTTCATCTCACTCGCCAATTTGTGGAACTTCATCTCGGGAAAATCGAAGTCAGCTCTTTTCAGGGAACAGAATTTGTCATTAGTCTCTATAAAGGCAATAAGCATTTCAACGAAGATCAAATGATAAAAGAACCGGGCGTGACAGATGCGGAGACTCTGGCAAAAGATGAGGTTTTTACAGAAATAGAAAGTGAAATTTTTCCATCCAATCCGGAAAATCAATCTGAGCGGTATTCTTTACTTTTGGTGGAAGACAATTCAGATTTGTCATTTTTCCTCAGTAATAAGCTGAAATCTGAATTTGATGTAATGGTTTCTGATGGTACAGATGCGATTGACAAAGCTTTGAAAGAGATTCCTGATATTATCATCTGTGACGTGAATCTCCCAGACAAAAACGGTTTTGAAATCTGTGAAATTCTGAAAAATGACCTTAGAACTTCTCATATTCCCGTCATTTTGCTAACAGCTTTAGATAATAAAGAATCTTATCTCCAGGGTCTGAAATCCGGTGTTGACCTTTATCTTACCAAGCCGTTCAGCTATCCGATTCTTACGCAATCTTTACGGGCATTGCTTTACAATCGTGAAAAACTACGCTATTATTACACCAATAATATCGGCAGAATTGTAGACAGCAAATCGTTCGGAAGTATCGAGCAGACTTTTGTCAATAACCTGAACCAAATTATCCAAACCAATATCGACAATGCAGAATTTTCCGTAGAAAATCTTGCAGATCTGCTGAATATCTCACGAATTCAGCTTTACAGAAAGATTAAAGCGATGTTTGATGTAAGTGTAAGCGATTATATCAGCAACATTCGTCTGGAACAGGCAAAATCGATGCTTCAAAACCCCGAGCTGACTATTTCCGAAATTGCCTACAAAACAGGATTCTCTTCTCCGAATTATTTCTCCACGGTTTTTAAAAACAAGTTTGGTGTGTCGCCCAATGTTTTCAGGAAGAGTGCGGGTAATGAATGATAATTTTATTTAGGTTTATACTTTTCAAAATAAATTTTATGAATGTCCGTTTTTAATCATAACTCTAAATCAACAGTCATTTTATCATTCCGATTCCTATGACAAGCAAACTCTTAAAACTAAATGATTATCAGTTACGGACATTCATATAAATTTTAATTAGATAATATTTTATTGTGTTATTTATTTTTGTAAAAAGGTTTCAAAAAACAAAATGATTTTGAATTCCGGCTGAATTATCGTCTGTATTTTAATGGGAAGCTAAAAAAATCGAAACCGAAAAAAAAAGCAGAGATATGAAACCCGACAATTATAAAATACTTCTTATTCCACTCCAAATACAGGATTTTAAACAATACTATCATTTATATTATCCGGATTCGTATAATGATTATGAGAATTTAGCAATTGACTTTACACAAGATATTTTGCAGCGTTGTAATGAGATTTTTACAATTAGAATGATTGAAAATAAAAATCAAATAATAGGCGATTGTGCACTTCATCATTGGAATCAGCTTAAAAATGAAATTGAAATCGGTGGTTCCTTAAAGCCTGAATTTTGGGGTAAAGGGATTATGGCAGATGCTTTTAAGATACTAATAAATTTGGCGAAGGATAAATATAATGTGCAGACTATTGTGGCAAAAACTGAAAAATCCAATTCAAAAGCAATAAAATTTGCTTCTAAATTAGGTTTTAATTTAGTAATTAATGAAAATAAGAAAGAGGTGAAGTTAATTAAACATTTGGTATAAAAAATTAATTGATAACTTCCATTTAATATTTATCAGTTCTTTTCTAAATATAATTTTGTGTAATTGATAAACACATTTGGTTAATATGCTATTAATAAAAATTGGTATCACTTTTCAAAAAGCTAGAAAACAGTGAAACAATTCTATAGATCGATGTAACATTTTTGAAACATCTTTATAATTTTTTAAAATAAATTTATTATAAGTTTCTGATTATTAAATAATTATAATGTGTTAACAAATAATTAACCCTGACGAAATATTTTGTTACATAATTAGACCTTCCCATTACCATCTCAGGATATATTAGCCACAAACAAATAAATAATTTCTTTGAGATGAATAAAATTGTATTGTGGTCTGTTACCGCTGCATTGGCAGGATTTCTTTTCGGTTTTGATGTGGTGGTGATTTCCGGAGCCGACAAAAAACTACAGGCGCTTTGGCAGAGTTCAGATGCTTTCCACGGAGCAGTCGTGATGGGAATGGCATTATGGGGAACGGTTATCGGCGCTATCTTCGGTGGAATCCCGACCAACAAGTTCGGACGCAAAAAAACGCTCTTGGCAATTGGCGTTCTATACGCACTTTCTGCCATAGGGACTGCTTTCTCCAATGATCCTTATATATTTGCATTTTTCAGATTTATGGGCGGTTTGGGCGTTGGTGCATCCACCATTGCTGCACCGGCATACATTTCCGAGATTGCTCCCGCAAAAGACCGTGGCAGATTGGTTTCCCTATATCAGTTCAATATTGTTTTGGGGATTTTAGTGGCATTTTTATCCAATTATCTGCTCAGTGGAATTGGTGATAATGATTGGCGTTGGATGTTGGGAGTGCAGGCCATTCCGGCAACAATTTACACACTTTGCGTTTTTATCATTCCGGAAAGTCCAAGGTGGCTCGTTTCACAAGGCAGAATAGAAGAAGCCAAAAAGGTAATGAAAATCGTGAGTCCTGATCAGGATTCTGAAACACTCATAAGACAGATGGAAGACGACCACGCCGATTCGCCAAGGGAAAATATCTTTATGAAGAAGTATAGATTCCCATTGATATTGGCTTTCCTTGTTGCATTTTTCAACCAGATGTCGGGAATCAATGCTTTTTTATATTATGCTCCAAGAATATTTGGCGAGGCAGGTTTGGGCGAAAAAACGGCGTTACTCAGCAGCATCGGAATCGGGATTATCAATATGGTTTTCACACTCGTTGGTGTTAATCTTATTGATAAAGTGGGAAGAAAAACATTGATGTTCATTGGCTCTATCGGGTATATTATTTCGCTGGGACTCGTATCTATGGCGTTTTACTTCCATTGGACAGGTTTGGCAATTCCGGTATTTTTATTCCTGTTCATCGCTTCGCATGCCATCGGACAGGGAACGGTAATCTGGGTTTTCATTTCTGAGATTTTCCCCAATCATCTCCGCGCATCCGGACAGGCTTTTGGGAGTTCTACGCATTGGGTTTTGGCAGCGATCATTCCGTCGCTCATTCCCACATTATTCTCCACTATAGGAGCTGGAACTGTATTTTTAGTCTTTACGGTTGCGATGCTGTTCCAGTTGTTGTTCGTGATTTTTATGATGCCCGAAACCAAAGGCGTTTCCCTGGAAAAATTGAGCAAAACATTAACGAAAGAATAAAAAATTCTGTAGAACTGCCAAATCAGCGAGTAATAATTTATAACAGAAATTTGGGCAGCTTTATCCGCCCTCCGTTCCCGCTTTTTTCCGGCATTGCGAAGCAAGTTCAGACTTCAAAAAGAAATATCCGGCATCCGCAATGCCAGAAAAAGTGCTCCACTCAGGTCGGGCTGCGGGATTCGGTATAAAACAAGACTTGTCATAAAAAATAATATTTGACTCACTTACATATCTGAATGAAAACTTTATCAGGTTCAAAAAAATCAAAAAAAAAGTCAAATCCAACCAAAAAAAATTGAAATCTGCCAAATCCGCAAAATCTGCGTGAAACAGAAAAATAATCCTAATGAAAAAAATAATATCAACCTTAATTATCGCTGCCACTTTCCAATCAGGACTCCACGCACAGTCAGATTCCAAACCATCGGAAGAACAGCTTTACCGTCCCAATTTTCATTTTACGCCCAAAAAAGGCTGGATGAACGACCCAAACGGACTCTATTATAAAGATGACGCTTACCATCTCTTTTTCCAGTATTATCCCGATGGAAACAAATGGGGACCGATGCATTGGGGACATGCGACCAGCAAAGATCTTGTGAAGTGGGAAGAAACTGACATTGCACTTTATCCTGATGATTTGGGATACATTTTCTCAGGAAGTGCGGTTGTGGACAAAAATAATACTTCTGGTTTTGGAGATTCCAAAAATAATCCTGTGGTTGCCATTTACACCTATCACAATCCAAACCGTGAAAAAGATGGCAAAATTGACGTGGAATCTCAGGGAATCGCTTATTCGCTTGACAACAGCAAAACGTGGACAAAATATAGCTCAAACCCAGTATTGAAAAATCCTGGAATCCGTGATTTCCGTGATCCGAAAGTCATTTGGGATGCCAAAAGAAAACAATGGGTAATGGCTTTGGCAGCGCAGGACAGAGCGCATTTATACACCTCAAAAAATCTTAAAAACTGGACTTTTCAATCCGAATTCGGGAAAGATTTGGGCGGTCACGGCGGCGTTTGGGAATGCCCTGATTTATTCCCGTTGAAACTTGAAGGTTCAAATGAGGAAAAATGGGTTCTGATTGTGAATATCAATCCGGGTGGTCCGAATAATGGTTCTGCCGGACAATATTTTGTCGGAGATTTTGATGGCAAAACCTTTAAAATAGACGAATTATTCACAAAACAGCTCAACAAAGAAAAAGCAGCCTGGCTGGATTGGGGAAAAGATAATTATGCAAGTGTTTCCTTTGATAATGTTCCTCAGGATAAAAGAATCATTATTGGCTGGATGAGCAATTGGGAATATGCGCAGGAAGTTCCTACAGAAACCTGGAGAAGCAGTATGACCGTGGCAAGGGAAGTTTCACTCAAAAAAACAAAGGATGGGTATATTCTTAAAAATATTCCCGTTGCTCAGCTGAAAAAATATCATGAAAAATCAATCCGGAAAACCATCAATATAAAAGCAGAAAATCAATTGGTCGGTAAATCGGAAATTGACCTCAGCAAAGCCATTATCGACTTAGATTTAAAAAAAATGAGTTCAGGAAAATACACTTTCGCCTTGAAAAATACTTTGGGAGAGCAAGTCCTTTTCGGGATTGATAACAAAGCAAAAGAACTGTTCATAGACCGCTCCAAATCGGGGAAAACAGATTTCGGGAAAAATTACGCAACATCTGTTACCAAAGCACCACTCAGTCAGGTCTATTCCAATGCAAAAATGAAGCTGATTATTGACAAAGCATCTATCGAAATCTTCTTCAACGACGGCGAAAAAGTCCTCACAGAAATCTTCTTCCCGAATGAAAACTTCTCAGAACTGACATTAAACACAGACACTAATGGAAGTTCTTTAGTTTTCAATGCTTATCAGCTAAACATTAAATAAAAAAACTATATCATAATGAAGAAATATAAAATTGCAATTGCCTTTTGTCTTCTTCCGTTTTCCTACATCTTTGCACAGGAAATCATTAAGGGAAAGGTGCTTTCGCCCAATCAGAAACCACTGAGCGGCGTTACCGTAACGGTTTCGGAAACCGGCGTAAGTACAACAACCGACAGTAGCGGAACATTCCAAATCAATGATTTGCAGAAAGGAAATACGCTTGTTTTCACCTATCCCGATTATTCCACTCAGGAAGTCATTGTGGATGAAAAAACGGTGCTTAACATCGTTCTGGCTGCCGATAAAGTGAAAAACATAGATGAGGTCGTAGTAACCGGCTATACCAAGCAGAAAAAAGCCGACATCACAGGTGCTGTTTCCATCGTTGATATGAAAGATTTGAACAAACAAGGTGAACCGAATCCCATCAAATCTTTGCAGGGAAGAGTTGCTGGTGTGAATATCACGACAGACGGTTCGCCTTCCGGTGGAAATACCAAAGTTCTTATCCGTGGTGTCGGAACTTTGAATAATACAGACCCGCTTTATGTGATAGACGGCGTTCCCACAAAAGCCGGAATGCACGAACTTAATTCCGGTGATATAGAATCGATGCAGGTTTTGAAAGACGCTTCTTCTGCAAGTATTTACGGTTCTAGGGCGGCAAACGGTGTGATTATCATTACTACGAAAAAAGGAAAAAAAGGCAAAACAAGAATCGACCTGAATTATTACACTGCCTTTTCCCAATATGCCAAAAAAACAGAAGTTCTGAATGCAAAACAGTTCGGACAAGTTCTTTGGCAGGCAAATATTAACGATGGTCTGAATCCGAATCTAAATAATCTGAGCTACAATTTCGACTGGGGCGTTCAGAATGGTGTTCCAACTTTGTACAACAGTTTCGTTCCCGAATATCTGGATGCGGGAAAAACCATCAAATCTGCCAATACCAACTGGTACGATGAGGTTTCCCAGACTGGCGTTGCCAATTCTTTGGATGTTGCGGCTTCGAGTTCGTCCGACAAAGGTTCTTATTACTTCTCGATGGGTTATTATGACAATGACGGCATCGTGAAGCTTACCAATTTCAAAAGATTATCTGCCCGTGTGAATACTTCGTACAATTTCTTCGATGGTAAATTGAAAATCGGGGAAAATTTTACCTATACCAAAACCAATGAACTGATGGACCCGGGCGTTTTGGACCCTGCTTTGAGAGCCTTGCCGATTATTCCTGTTCATACTGTGGACGGAATCGGGTGGGGCGGTCCGGTTGGTGGGATGAATGACCGTCAGAATCCTGTCCGTCTTTTGGAATACAACAAAGACAACGGTTATCGTTACCAAAGGTTTTTCGGAAATGTTTATGCGGAATTGCAACCAGTGAAAAACCTGACTTTGAAATCAAGTTTTGGGGTTGACTTTTCCAATTATTACAAAAGAATGCTGCAAAGAAGCTATGTTTCCGGTTATCTTCAGAATAAAACCAATGCAGTAAATATTGACCAGTCCGATACTGAAAAATGGACTTGGACAAACACTGCTCAGTATACTGCCAAAGCTGGAAATCATCATTTCGATTTGCTGGGCGGAATGGAGATGTACAAAGATACTTACAACAATACCTGGCTCAGAAAAGAAGGATTTCTGATAGAAACACCTGATTATATGTATCCTGATGCCGGAACAGGTGATGCGTTCAATGGCGGAAGTTCTACTTATTACAGCTTACTGTCCTACTTCGGAAAGTTTTCTTATGATTATGATAATCGCTATTTATTTTCTGCAACGGTACGTTATGACGGTTCATCAAGATTTGGAAAAAACAACCGTTTCGGAACATTCCCTGCATTTTCAGCAGGTTGGAGAATCAATAAAGAAGATTTTGCGGAGAAAGTGATTCCGTTTTTCTCAGATTTGAGGTTGAGAGCAGGTTGGGGACAGACTGGAAATCAGGAAATCAGCAACTCGGCGGTGTATTCGCTTTACATTGCCAATTATGCAGGCGGAAATCCGACATGGGCAACTTCTTACGGAACGGCTTATGATATTTCCGGTGTCGGAAGTGGTTTATTACCTTCAGGGTTCATCGCAACCCAGACCAAAAATGATGATTTGAAATGGGAAACCACCACACAGACCAACCTTGGTTTGGATTTCGGATTTTTCAACCAAAAACTGACGGGAAGTGTAGATATTTATAAAAAAGATACCAAAGATATCCTCGTATTGCCACCATATTTAGGCGTGATTGGCGAAGGCGGAAACCGCTGGATTAATGGTGCTTCAATGGAGAACAAAGGGATTGAGGTTGCTTTAGGTTATCAGGACAAAACTTCCGGTGGATTTGGCTATGAGATTTCAGGGAATTTCTCAATGAACAAAAATCAGATTACCGCATTACCACAATCCGTTATCAACAATTATGGTGGAAACGGAACCACGGATAATATCCTCGGAAGACCCATTAATTCAATGTATGGCTATGTAGCCGATGGACTTTTCAGAACGCAGTCCGAGGTGGATAATTCTGCCACACAGCCGGGAAAAGGTTTGGGAAGAATCCGTTATGCTGATTTGAATGGCGATGGCATTATCGATGACAAAGACAGAACGTGGATAGGAAATCCGAATCCGGGGTTTATGTACGGAATCAATCTTAATTTCTCCTACAAAAACTTCGATTTGTCAACTTTCTGGCAAGGCATCAGCGATGTGGACGTTATCAATTCCAAAAAATACCAGACTGATTTCTGGAGTGTGGATGATGTAGGTTCTAACAAAGGAACAAGGTTGCTCAATGCATGGTCGGCACAGAATCCGAACTCTGATATTCCGGCATTGACAACGGTGGACAACAACGCAGAATCCAGATTTTCATCCTATTATGTGGAGAACGGAAGTTATCTGAAATTAAGAGTTTTACAGCTGGGTTACAGTATTCCTAAAAATGTGTTGGAACAATATAAAATCACGAATTTCAGAATTTATATCAGTGCGCAGAATCTATTGACCATCAAATCCAAAAGTTTCACAGGCATCGACCCGGAAACGCCGGCCTTCGGTTATCCGCTTCCGTTGACGTTTAATTTTGGAGTTAATTTATCATTATAAGATTTGAATAAAACACTCGCAGATTTTCCAGATTTAACGGATTAAAAAATTAAAATCAGCTTGATTGTCGAAATCGGCGAAACTAAAAACTTTTAAAATAATATTAAAACAATGAAAAAACATATCATTTTTACAATAGCCTGCGCTTTCCTTTTGGGAACAGTTTCCTGCAACGATTTTCTGGATAATGAGCCAAGAGGCGTTCTTTCCGAAACTGATGTGGTAACACCGCAGAATGTGGATGGTTTTGTCGTAGCTGCTTATGCTTCTATGGGAAATGACCATTACGATACGCCTTTCAGCCTTTGGCCTTACGGAAATGTTCGTTCGGATGATGCCTACAAAGGCGGAAGCGGAACCAATGATATTCAGGCATTTCACTTTTTTGAAATCTCCAATAATATCCGTTCAGATTTTGGCGAATTAGACCGTCTCTGGTATCTTAATTATGTAGGAATCGGACGATGCAACAAGGCGATTGCGGCATTGAACCAACTTTCTGATGCTCAATATCCAAATAAGCAGAAACGAATTGCTGAGATGAAATTCGTGAGAGGACATTTTTATTTTTTACTGAAAGAACTTTTCAAATATGTGCCTTACGTGGATGAGAACACGCCAGTTGACGATTATCCTAAAATCTCCAACCGAGCGAAAACCGACCAGCAATTGTGGGATGCCATTGCTTCCGATTTTGAATTTGCAGCTGCGAATCTTCCATCAACACAATCCGAAGTAGGGAGGCCGAAGAAAAGTGCCGCATACGCTTACCTTTCAAAAGTTAGGTTGTACCAAGCCTATGAGCAGGACAGTAATTATTCTGTAACTCAAATCAATCCGGCAACACTTCAGAAATCCATTGATGCCGCCAATCAGGTTATCGGAAACTATACTTTGGAATCAGATTTTGGGTATAATTTTCTTCCGGGAACGCATGAAAACGGTCCGGAGTCGGTTTTCTCCATTCAATATTCAGACAATGACGGAACACTTTTCGGAAGGCTGAATTATGGTGATGTTCTCTCATTGCCGCAAGGTTTGGGATGTTGTGATTTCCACAAACCAAGCCAGAATCTTGTGAACGCCTTCAAGACAACACCTCAAGGTCTTCCGATGTTCGATACTTATAACGATACAGATTTGAATTATAATCAGCTTAATAATTACAAGGTTGACCCGAGATTATACCACACCGTTGCGTTGCCTGGATTACCATGGAAATATGAGGAAGCCAAAATCTATCAGGAAAGCTGGAACAGAAGTCCGGGAACCTACGGTTATTATGCTTCATTAAAGGAAAATGTACCTGTCGGATGTGGCTGTACCGTGAATGTCGACCCATTCTATGGTAATTCTAAAAACAGAATCATCATCCGTTATTCTGATGTTTTGCTGATGAAAGCCGAAGCGTTAATTGAACTTGGACAGCAAGATGCCGCACTACCATTGATTAATCAGGTAAGACAACGTGCTTCGAACAGTACGGTTTTAACAGGAAGTTACACCTCAAACAATCTTATCAGCCAATATCAGCCGGGTGTAAACTGCACCTGGAATCAGGATTTTGCAAGAAAAGCTTTACGTTGGGAACGCAGAATGGAATTTGCAATGGAAGGAAGCCGTTTTTTCGACCTTGTGAGATGGGGAACAGCGACTGCAACGATGAACGGCTATTATTCGGTAGAAAAAACGAAGAGGTCTTACTATTCTCATGCAGGATTTGACCACGGCATCGAAGAATATTGCCCGATTCCATTGGCTCAGATTAATTTCAGCCAAGGTGTTTACAAACAGAATAATGGTTATTAAAATTCGACAGATATGAAATCGCCATTAAAAAAATTTGCAAACAAACACTTATGAAGATTTGGCGATAACATATGGCAAATAAAAACAATAAACATCTATATATGAAAACAATTTTAATTAAATTTCAAATAGCCCTGATGTTGCTGATTTCTGCAATATTGATTGTGTCTTGCGATAGTGCGATGGAAGACGGTCTAGTAACAGATGTTTCGGTGAACGTTTCTTCCTTTAAAGTAAACGGAGTTTCAGGAGACATTGATAATAAAAATGATAAAATCACGGTGACGCTGCCATACGGAACAAGTGTAACCACATTATCTCCAGCCATCGAAATTCCACAGGGTTCGGTAATTTCTCCGGCTTCAGGAATAGTGCAGAATTTTTCACAACCTGTAAAATATCGTGTAAAAAACGGAAATATCTATAAAGATTATCAGGTAACAGTTCAGGCTCAGATTCCGATTATCAGTTTTAAAATCAATGGATTATCGGCAACAATTAATCACTCAAGTAAAAGTATTTCACTAGTAATGCCGGAAGGAACCAATTTAACAGCCTTGCAACCTGTAATAGAAATGGCAAACGGAGTGAGCATCAATCCGGCATCGGGTACAGCAATTAATTTCAGCAGTCCTGTACAGTTCACTGTTTCCAATTCGAATCTGACTGAAATCTATACCGCAAAAGTTACAACACCGGTTTCGGGACCAACCGTTGCATTTTTGGGAACAGCTTCCACAAGAACAGGTTTGACGAATCCTGATGAAATCGCTGCTTCTGACTGGCTTTTCGGAAAATATTCCGGAGCAGTTTATGTGTCTTTGGCAGATGTGGCGAGCGGTACGGCTAATCTGACAGGCATTAATGTGATTTGGTGGCATTTTGATTCGGCAACCGCTCTACCGAACGATGCACTGAATGCGAATGTGACCTCAAAAATTAAAACCTATCTGAATGCAGGCGGAAATATTCTGTTAACCGGATTTGCTTCACAATACGTGGATGCTTTGGGAATCGTGCCTTCCGGAAAAGGGCCGAACAATGTTTTTGGGGATTTCCCTCCTAACGGATTTATAGATGCCAATAACGATTGGGGGATTTCCTTTAAAGGTCACGAAACGCATCCAGTTTTTGACGGACTTCAAACCTATGAACCAGGAAAAGCTAATCTTTTGCAAAAAGGAACATTCCGATTAAATCACACGGCATGGTGGTTTTTACCGGATTGGGGCGGATATGGAAATGGTGCAGGATGGAGAACCCAGACTGGAGGAAATAACCTTGCCAGCGAAGCTTGGGACGATAATCTGGACGGGCGTGTAGGAATCGCTGAATTTCCAGGTGGAACGGCGAATAAAAAGTGTATCATTATTTCAATGGGTGCTTACGACTGGTACAACGAAACATCAAACGGAAATCCTAGCCAACCCAACGGATTCCTGGATAATATCAAAAAACTGACGGATAACAGTCTCAATTATCTTGCAACAAATTAATTCAGAAACAATGACAATCAGAAAAATATATTTAACGGCCATATTAGGTTTGGCGATTTTTTCCTGCCAAAGTCAGGATTCGATTACAGAATTGAGTCAGGACGAGATTTTCAATCAGACCAATATTTTTCCGCAACCGCCCAATCAATGGATGGGAAATGGCAATCCTTATTACACCGCCGGTTACGTAGGGGATGCAATGCCATATTATGAAAACGGAAAATTTCACCTTTTTTTCCTGCACGATGCCAAAACCAAACCTGCAGGCGAAGGTTTTCACGATATTCACAGCTTCGAAACGACCAATTTTAAAGATTTTACTTATCAGGGAAGACAGATTCCTTACGGTTTAGCATCAGAGCCCGATTTTGGTGTTGGAACCGGAAGTATGGTGAAAGCTGGAAACATTTATTATTACTATTATACGGGGCATAATGCCATTGCTTCTTTTTTATCGGGTAATCCGAGGGAAAGTGTGCTTCTGGCGACGAGTACAGATATGAAAAACTGGACGAAGGTGAAGAATTTTAAAATCACGGCTCCGGCTGGCTATTATGATTATGAATTTCGTGATCCGCACGTTTTTTTCAACGCAGAAGACGGAAAATACTGGATGTTGGTTTCAGCACAGACTTCGGCAAAAAAAGCTGTCGTGTTAAAATTTACCACTACCAATCCTGCAAATGGAAACTGGACAGTAGAAAATCCTATTTACACCACTTCATCTTCAGAAAATTATATAATGCTGGAATGTCCTGACCTTTTCAAAATGGGCAATTACTGGTATCTTGTTTTTTCTGAAAACTGGAGCAGCAATGCCGGAACCCACTACAGAATGGCAACATCACCAAACGGACCCTGGACTACGCCTGCGAACGATAGGCTGGATGGCTCTTATTTCTACGCCGCAAAAACCGTTTCAGACAATACAGACCGCTATATTGTGGGTTGGACTGCCCGAAAAGTTCCGGAAAGCAATACAGGAGGAAAGGATTGGGCAGGAAATCTTGTCACACACAAGCTGGCTCAGAATACAGACGGAACTTTAGCGGTAAAACCAATTTCTGCCTTACAATCTGTCTTTGGAAAGAATGCCACACTTTTGGTGGATAAAATTACAGGAAATGCGTCTCAGAATGGTAATAGCTTTAATTTTTCCGCAAATTCCCAGGTGATGTTTGGTCAACTTCAGAAAGCCAATCAAATCAGCTTTACTTTGAATTCTTCTGCTAATGGAAAATCGGGATTGATTCTGGCTCAGGATAATGAAGGCAAAAATGGTTTTAAAATTTCATTTGAACCTTCTGCCAACAGAATTGCAAGCTATGTAATAAATGGCGGAAGTGAAGAATTTTCCAATTCATATCCGTTATCAGTAATTTCTGGAAACAGTTATAATGTGACGGTTTTTATCAGTAACGACGTTTGTGTTGTTTACGTGAATAATAAAATAGCTTTCAGCAACAGGGTTTATGATATTGTCAACAAAAAATGGAGTATTTTTGGTTCAGACAGTTCATTCACTAATATTAACATCAAAAATCCTTAATCCATGTTTCTTAACAAAAAAATAAATGCAGTAAGTTACGGAGAAGTGCTCTTCGATGTTTTTGGAGAAGAAAAGAAAATCGGTGGTGCGCCGCTCAATTTGGCACTTAGAACGGCTTCATTTGGTTTTCCTGTATCAATGATTAGTGCGGTTGGAAATGATCAGGATGGAAAAATAATTTGCGATTACATCAAAGATAATCAGGTTAATATCGGAGGAATTACCACAACGCCTGATTACGAAACGGGAATAGTTCTGGTAACATTGAATAAACGTGGTTCGGCGACGTATGAGATCAAATTTCCGTCTGCCTGGGATTTTATCGAAGCGAATGAAAACACCAAGAATATCATTAAAAATGCTGATGTTTTTTTCTTCGGAAGTTTGATTTGCAGAAATGATGTTTCAAAAAACACACTTTTCAGTTTGCTGGATTCCAGTTATGAAATGTTTAAGGTTTTTGATGTAAACCTTCGAAAACCTTTTTACAATATTGAGCTTCTGAAACAGCTGATGAATAAAGCCGATTTTATTAAATTTAATGATGAAGAAATCCTGGAAATTGCTTCAGGATTAGGTTTAAAATCTGACAATCTTGAAGAAAATATTCAGTTTATCTCAGAAAAAACCCATACAAAATCAATCTGTGTTACTTTGGGAAAGCACGGTTCATTATTGTTATGGAAAGGGAAAATGTACCAACACGGCGGTTATCCTGTAAAAGTGGCAGATACTGTTGGCGCAGGCGATTCTTTTTTAGCCAGTCTGATTGCGAAATTGCTTTCAGATGAAAATCCGGACGATGCTCTTAATTTCGCAAGCGCAGTCGGTGCTTTGGTAGCGAGCTGTACCGGTGCAAATCCTAAGCTAGAAAGCTCTGAAATCAATAACTTTCTGAAGCAAAACGCTTTTTGATATGCGCAGCATTCTAAATTGCTGAAGTAACACATTATCATTTAAACGATATATAAAGTCTTCTTCTCTAAGCTTTGGAGAAGAAGACTTTTTAAAATTTCTAATCGAAGGTATTTTTATAATTGCTGTTAAAAAAACTCATGAATAATTAGTAACTAGAATTTCTAATAATTTTGGGTGATGAGTATAGGGATTATGAATTTAAATTTACAGATGGATCAAATAATATTGAAATAAATCTTGAATATGAAATCTTTGAAAATAAATGATTTTCAGAATTTTTTTTAACTTTTAGCGAAAAAATATCGAAACATTTACTCAAAGATTTTAAAAGAATTATAAAATTAAATAATGCTGTCGTATAACATCTATGAGCATTTATAAAAATATTTTTTTTAATGATTAATTCTTAAGCCGAATTAAACAAGAAGCACGAAATTCATTTTTATCTGTTGTGTATTTATGGGAAAATATTAAATAAACTGAAAATCAAAAATTTGCATTTCTTTGATAAGCGAAGCGCCCTTGTTTTACTTTATTTCAGCATAATTTTGAGTTTTTTGTTTAACCTTGCGTTTATTTTATCGCAAAGTAAAACAAGAATTTAAATCAAAAAGCTTTTTTAAAGGTAAACAAAGGCGTTTCACTTACTGAAGTAAAACAAATTTATAAATGCATAACAGGTTTTTATATTATAATTTTCATGCAGGATATTCATTTCTGCACATTTCTTTAGTTGATATTGCCTACCACAACAATTGAAAGAAAAAGCAGGATAATTTTTTTACTGATAGGCATTTCCGTAAATTTGAACCAGTAAAAATAAAATAAATCTTAAGTAAGAATGGAAAAGTATAATTACGGGATCATTGGTCTCGGAGTAATGGGGAGAAATCTGCTTTATAATATTGCTGATAACGGTTTTTCTACAGCAGGATTCGATTTAGACAGCGAAAAAGTAAATGAACTTCACAATGGTGCAACACCTGGAACTAACGTAAAAGGAACAGCATCTTTGAAAGATTTTGTTTCATCTCTGGAAACGCCTAGAAAAATTATTCTAATGGTTCCTGCAGGAAAACCTGTAGATGCCGTTTTGGAAAGTATTGTTCCGCTTCTCAGCCCAAAAGATATCGTAGTTGATGCAGGGAATTCTTATTTTAAAGATACAGAAAGACGTATTGACAGTTTAGCTTCAAAAAATCTTCATTTTATGGGAATGGGAGTTTCTGGAGGTGAACAAGGTGCAAGAAGAGGTCCGAGTATTATGCCGGGTGGTGATTTGGAAGCCTTTAATTTACTGAAGCCAATGTTGGAATTTATTTCAGCTAAAGTGAATGGTGAAGCTTGCACCGCATACATGGGAAAAGGTTCTGCCGGAAATTACGTGAAAATGGTTCACAACGGAATAGAATACGCCATTATGCAGTTGATCAGTGAGGCGTATGATCTTTTGAGAAAAGGAGCAAATCTTAATAATGACCAACTATATCAGGTTTTCAAAAAATGGAATGAAGGCGAAATGAATTCTTTTCTTATTGAAATTACAAGAGATATTTTCCAACAGAAAGATGATTTAACAGATGGTTTTCTTGTCGACCAGATTTTAGATAAAGCTGGAGCAAAAGGAACCGGAAAATGGACTTCCGAGCAAGCAATGGAAATTGGTGTTTCTATTCCCACTATCGATATTGCGGTGACATCAAGAATTTTGTCAGCCTACAAAGAAGAAAGAGTTACGGCGTCTAAATTATATCCTAAAGAAGAAATTACAGCTCCAGAAAACATAGAATTGTTTATCGAAGAAGTGGGTGAAGCATTATTTCTGGCTACATTAATCAGTTATGCACAAGGTTTGGCATTATTGGTAAAAGCTTCAGAAGAATACAAGTTTGAAATTCCTTTAAAAGATGTGGTGAAAATATGGAGAGGCGGTTGTATTATCCGTTCTGTACTCTTAGAGAAATTTTATTTGGCTTACACTCAAGATCCTAATTTATCTAATATTTTATTAAATAAAGAAATTTCTGAAATCGTAAAAAATAAAATTTCTTCACTAAGAAAAACTGCTTCTTATGCTGTGACTAATGGCATTCCAAGTTTGGGACTACAGTCAACTTTAGGATATTTTGATGCTTACACTACAGAATCTCTACCAGTAAATCTAATTCAGGCTCAACGTGATTATTTTGGTGCACATACCTATCAAAGAGTTGATAAAGACGGTGTTTTTCATACTTCATGGCAATCTGTTAACAAATAATCTGGTAAAATGAGCGACAATACAATATTACAACCAACAACAATTGTGATTTTTGGTGCCACTGGAGATTTGGCAAAAAGAAAACTTTTCCCTGCGTTTTATAATTTATATATCGATGGAAGAATGCCGAAAGGCTTCAATATTTTAGCCTTAGGAAGAGCTGAAAATACGGACGAAAAATTCAGAGCTTACGTAAAAGAAAATCTTGAAAGTTTTTCCAGAAAACCTGTTACAGATGAGGATTGGGCAGGTTTCCAAGTTCACATTACCTATTTTCAGCATCAGCTTGATGAAGAAGCTTCATATAAAAATCTCTATGAAAAGCTGGAAAGTTTTGACGAAACTTACGGATCGCGCGGCAACCGACTTTTTTATCTGTCGATTGCACCTAATTTTGTTTCAGTTATTTCAAATCATATCAAAAATACCTCTATTGCTTCAAATCCCGAAAAAGATAGGATCATCATTGAGAAACCTTTTGGTCACGATAAAGAATCTGCAATTGAGCTTAATAATCTGCTTTCAAAAACTTTCAAGGAAGAGCAGATTTACCGTATCGATCATTACTTAGGAAAAGAGACGGTTCAGAATATTTTAGCTTTCCGTTTTGGAAATTCGATTTTTGAACCTTTATGGAATAATAAACACATAGAATCCGTTCAGATTACTGTCGCAGAAGAAGTTGGAGTAGAAACAAGAGCCAGTTTTTATGAACAGACGGGAGCTTTGCGGGATATGATTCAAAATCATTTGTTACAAATTCTTTGTATGGTTGCTATGGAACCGCCTGTTTCTCTCGAATCTGGTGAAATCCGTGATCGTAAGGTTGATGTTCTGAAATCGATTAGAAGAATTTCCCCGGATAGAGTTGATCATTATGCGGTGAGAGGTCAATATGGAAGAGGCGAAGTGGATGGTAAAAAAGTGAATGCATACCGTGAAGAAGAAGGAGTAGATCCCGTTTCTAATACGGAAACATTTGTCGCAATTAAATTTTATCTTGATAACAAAAGATGGGAAAATGTTCCTTTTTATGTACGAACAGGAAAAAGGATGAAAGAAAAACATTCTTACATCACCATTCAGTTTAAACCGCTTCCACATTCCACATTCTCAGAAAGTTCATCGCTTCTCTCTGCTAATAAATTGATTATTAATATTCAGCCATTAATGGATATCAGATTACAATTTATGGCTAAAAAACCTGGTCTTTCCTTAGAATTAAAACCTGTAGAAATGATTTTTGATAATTTCGCCTGTCAAACAGATACGCCTGAAGCTTATGAAACGCTTTTACTAGAGGCACTTGTAGGCGATTTAACATTGTTTATGCGTTCTGATCAGGTGGAGGAAGCCTGGGATGTTGTAAAAACCATTCAGGAAACCTGGGAAAACAGAAAAGATCTGCCATTTCCAAATTATGACGCAGGAAGTTGGGGTCCGGAAGAAAGTAATGCTTTGGTAGAAAGACAAGGCCATCACTGGGTTTAAGATTTAATTAAAAGAAAGAAAATGAATATTACCATATTTGATGATCTGGAAACTCTATATCAAAAGTCGGCAGATACGTTTGTAGAGCTTTCAGAAAAATCGATTAAAAAACACGACAAATTTGTAGTTGCCCTAAGTGGCGGTTCTTCTCCGAAAGCTATTTTCAGCTTACTGGCAACACCGGAATATGCCGGGAAGATAGAGTGGAGCAGGGTTTATTTTTTCTGGGTAGATGAGAGGTGGGTTTCTCTTGATGACGAAAAAAGTAATTACAAAATGACTCTTGAAACGTTACTTAATAAAGTTTCCATCAATGAAAATCAGGTTTTCCCGATGTACAAAGCCGGAATTGAGCCTGAAGATTATGCTAAAGAATATGAAACTCAAATCAGAAATGTTTTGGGAGCAGATGGCATATTCGATTTTATACTTTTAGGAATGGGCGACGACGGTCACACTGCTTCGCTATTTCCGGGCGAAGAGATTCTCCACGAAAAAGATAAATGGGTGGATGCTTTTTATCTGAAACCACAAGAAATGTTTAGAATTACTTTAACTGAACCCATCATTAACAAAGCTGAAAATATATTGATCGTTACTTTCGGTCAGTCTAAAAAACATGCTCTGAATGAGGTTCTGAACGGAGAATACAATCCAGAATTATACCCGCTTCAGTTGATTGAAAAAAGAGATGGTTTTCAGGTTTTTACTGATAAAGAAGCTGGAATTTAAAATTTTAATTTCTTTCGCTGAAGACAGATTTAAACGGGTTAAATGTGTAAGAAATTAAACATTACAAATTTGCCTTATCGTTAATCTCTCAAAGTTTAACATTTGCTCAAGAAAATGATAATGTAATAACATTAAATTTTCCTAAAGAGTGATTTATCCATAAAAAAATAGACTTAGACTATATGATCTAAGTCTATTTTTTTTAAACATACAGCTTTACACAAAGTTAGGAGATATAAAGTAAATATTAAATAATTGTTCGACTTATTCAAAATAATTGTGCGAATGATAGAAGTGCAGATAGGACTTACACTTTTCATGTGTGAAATTTATTTGCGAAATCACTGTTTTTTATGAATTTTTCTAAAGTTAATGATATAGAATGCTATATAATATTTATGAAAATATTATAATGATATTTGTTTATTTTTAAATAATTTAGTTTTTAGTATGTTAAATTATATAATTCCTGATAATGAAGAAGATAGATTGAAAAAATTAGCATTTTTTGATCTTCTGAACTTAGGCAAAGATCCTCAATTCGATGTTTTTGCAGAAACAGCATGTTTAATAGCTGATTGTCCGGCTTCTTTAATTTCAATTATGGAAAGTGAGAAGCAGAATATTCAGAGCTGTATAGGGATGCAAATCGATTCGGTAGAACGCGAAAACACTGTCTGTCAATATTCAATCGCAAGTGGAGAAATTGTAATTATTAATGATACGCTTCTGGATGACAGATCGCGGAAAAATCCATTAATTTTACAGGGAGGAATACGGTTTTATGTAGGAGTACCTTTTTTTGATGAAGAAGGTTTTGCATTAGGCACAATCTGTGTGATTGATTATAAGCCGAGAACTGTAACAGACAGTCAGATTGCAGCACTTAAAAAGCTTTCTGAGGTTATTTCAAAACTTTTAACGTCAAAGAGAAAGACTGTTTATGCGGAATATTTTCAGCAACTATTCAATATATCTAATAATCTAATCTGTGTTTTAGATGACGAATTGAAATTCAAAGATTTTAATCCGGTAGTCGAGAAGATTTTCTCTTTAAAAAAAGATGAAATATTAGGTCGTGGTTTCGATGAGGTTTTTGGTGTACTGAATAACTTGTCTTCGTTAAAAGATTTTACAGAGGCAGCCCAAGAAGTATCTTTTACTACTTCTACAGTAATTGAAGACGGTAATACTGTGATTGTGGAATGGGTATTGAAACCCAATAAAGAACTTTCTGAAATATTCTGTTTTGGAATTAATATTACATCAAAGACGGAGGAAAAGCGTCAGATGGAAAGTTCAGAGCGACGTTTCAGAAGTTTCTTTGAAAACGCCATCGGTTTGATGAGTATGCATGATATGGACGGCAACATACTTGCAGTGAATGAAAAAGGTAGAGAAATGCTGCATTATTCTATAGATGAAGTAAAAAATCTAAATCTTAGAGATCTTGTTCCTGAACATAATCTGCCTTCTTTAAGCCAATATCTTGATCGGATTAACAAAAACAAGGAAGATTTCGGAACAATGATTCTGAAGACAAAAAATGGAATAGAGCAGGTGTGGATGTACCATAATCTTGTAGAGACAGACAAGGAAGGAAAGCCATACATAATAAGCACAGCTTTGAACGTTACCGAAAGAATGACCTTAGAAAAAGATCTGATTCGCACAAAAAAAATGCTCGAACAGACAAGTTCTGTAGCTCAAGTTGGTGGTTGGGAAGTAAATTTGAAAAAAAACACCGTATTCTGGTCACAAAGTACAAAAGAAATTCATAAAGTTAGCCACGACTTCCAGCCTGATTTAGAAAATGCTATTGGCTTTTATACAGAAGATAGCAGAGAAAAAGTTAAATTTTTATTTAACAGAGCGATAACAGAAGGGGTTTCGTATGATGATGAATTTCAGTTACTTCGTAATGACGGGGTTACAATCTGGGTAAGGGTTAAGGCTATTCCGGAATTTGAAGATGGTCTTTGTACCCGAGTTTTCGGTATTATTCAGGATATTGATGCTTTCAAAAATATGTTCCTTGATATTGCAAAAAAAGAAGCAATGATGCAGTCTTTTGTAACATATGTTCCCATTGCTGTTGCGATGTTTGATAAAGATCTTAATTACATTTCTGTGAGCAGCAAATGGAAAGATGAATTCAATATGGATGCAAAGGACGTTATCGGAAAGAACCTTTTTGTGGTGTCTCCGAACATCCCTGAAGAAAGAAAAGAAATTTATCATGCTGCTTTGCAGGGAAAAACGTACATCAATGAGGATTTTGAGATTCAGATTGATGGTAAAAAAGAGATTCAGCATTTAGATCTTAAAGTGGGACCGTGGTATCTTTCAGATAATGAAATCGGAGGGGTTATTGTCTCTGTACAGGATATCAGTAATGCTGTAAAAATAAATGAAGAACTTAAAAATGCAAAAAAAATGGCTGATATTGCCAGTAAAGCAAAATCAGAGTTCCTTGCAAATATGAGCCATGAAATCCGTACTCCTCTCAATGGAGTGATTGGCTTTTCCGATCTCCTTCTAAAAACTCCTCTCAATGATATTCAGACGCAATACCTTAATTATATAAATGAATCAGGAGAAAACCTTCTGAATATTATTAATGACATTCTTGATTTTTCTAAAATAGAGTCTGGTAAAATGGAACTTTTAATAGATAAAAGTGATGTTTATGATATGGTGAGCCAGGTAATTAACGTTATTCTTTATCAGTCTCAGAAAAAAAATATAGAACTGCTGCTTAATATAGAGCCCGGACTTCCAAAAACTTTACTGCTGGATGAATCCAGATTAAAGCAAATCCTTATCAATCTTCTTGGTAATGCCGTAAAATTTACAGAAAAAGGGGAAATTGAACTTAAAGTGGAAAAACTCCGTATTGATAATGAGAATATCGTTCTGCGGTTTTCAGTAAGAGATACAGGAATAGGTATACCCGTCGACAAGCAGAAACATATTTTTGATGCTTTCACTCAGGAAAACAGTTCTATAAGTAAGAAGTATGGGGGCACTGGTCTTGGACTTACCATATCAAACAATATTCTTGGATACATGGGAAGTCATTTGTCCTTAAATAGTGTGCCTGAGAATGGATCTGTCTTTTTCTTCGACATTGAAATTCCTTATGAAATATCTGATTTAAAAGAAGATGACAATCTGACTATAAAAAAAGTTCTTGTGGTGGATGATAACGAGGCAAATAGAATCATTCTTCAGCATATGCTTACCTATAAAAATATAGAGTCTACATTAGCTGCCAACGGAATGGAAGCCTTACAGATTCTGCTTAAAGGTGAGCGTTTCGATGCAATATTGATGGATTATCATATGCCGGTAATTTCCGGTCTGGAAACAGTTGCCAAAATCAGAGATTTATTTAATGAAAAAAATGAGACTTCCCCGCTTGTAATTCTCCATACTTCTTCGGAGGAACATGATGTCATTAATTCTTTCCGCAAAGAAGATGACTCCTATTTTCTTCTTAAACCTATTAAATCTAATGATCTTTATAGAACACTCAGACGTGTCTCGCAAAATACTGTTTCGGAAGTTGCTGCTTCTAAACATTCGGATAAAAATAAGTTTTCTTTTATGAAAGGACTTGAGGTACTCTTAGTAGACGATAATCCGGTAAATATGGTTTTGAATAATCGGATGATGAAATCTCTTGCGCCTGATGTACATCTTACCGAAGCGGTTAACGGTTTAGAGGCTCTAGAAGAATGTAAGAAAAAAGAGTTCTCTATTATTCTTATGGATGTTCAGATGCCAGTAATGAATGGTATTGAAGCTACGAAGAACATTCGTCTTTTACCAGGATATGAAAATATACCCATTATTGGAGTGACGGCAGGAAACGTGTTAGGAGAAAAAGAGAGATGTCTGGAATCCGGAATGGATGATTTTCTGCCAAAACCTTTAAGGCAGGCAGATCTTTCAGAAATGCTCAAAAAATATATTGCTATTGAACATGATATAGATGATGACGGCCAGGAAGAAATCGTAACTGAGAAATATATCAGCTTGGATGTACTTAAAGAACAGATCGGTGATGATGAAGATTTCAAAAAAATATTTTTAAATCTTGTCACTAAAGAACTTACTGAAACAAAGGATAATATTGTTAGTTCAGCCGCACTAAAAGATGCAGTTGCCGCCAAAATGATTCTTCATAAACTTAAGGGCACTGCTGGAACTGCCGGTCTTTTCAGACTGTCCGACTGTGCATTGAAATGGGAGAAAAAAGCTGATGAAAGTTTAGATTTTTCAGATATGGAGAAAGAAATAAATGTAGAGATAACAATAGCATTAGACATCATAAAAAATTTAATAAAATAAAAATTAAAAGCTGTCCTCAACAGTAAAAAAGCTGTTAAAGTCTTAAAAAAAATAATTACCGACTCATGATGCCATTTCCTTCATGCATTAGCTGTACCTTGATGAAAGAAGATGTATTGTTTTACTTATATTGAATGGTTTAATAATTTAATCTTAAATCACATTATATCATCAAAATTTATCTATATACTTTAATGTACAAAGTTCTTAATAGATAGGGATTTAATCCTGCATTGCATTCAAACCTATTTGAAGTGAAAGATCATAATAACAGCTATTTAGACCAGAAATAATATAGCATCGACTTTCATACTTTAATTATTTAATTTCAATAAAGGTCTTGTTTATATCAGATAATGTTATTATTTTTGATTTCAATGAGATTTGGTAGTATAATTGATCTTTTAATAAAAAGGATTTATTATAGTTACTTCAAATAGGACCAATCATGAAAAAACAAATCACAATCGCAACGCTTTCTTTGGGAGTAATCGCTCTGGGAAGCACTAAAATTCTGGCACAAAATTCTGCACAGGTCAATACTTCTGTAAATATTATTTTGGCAGATATTATTTCAATGGATGTTGGAACTGCTTCTTCGGGAGATTTTGTAAATTTCAATTATGTGAATACAGCAGATTATAACTCTTCAAAAAATGTCACGGTACCGAATAGTTTAGTCATCAATTCCTCCAAAAATTTCGATGTAAAAGTAAAATCCGAAGGTGCTAATTTCATAAGTGGTGCAAATGCTATTCCTGTAAATGTATTACAGGTAAAAGCAGTACCCGGAGGAAGTGTAGTGGGAACTATGAATGAGATCACTTTATCTACAGACGATCAGGTTTTGGTAAGTAACGCCAGATTAGGCGCAAAACAAACTTTAAATATAGCTTATTCTATTTCTGCAGAAAAAGCATCAAAGATACTTCTGGGAAAACCTACAGGAAATTATACACAAACAGTAACTTATACTGCTACAGCACTTTAATTAAAGCAAATAAGAACTTTACGAAAAGTCCTTAACATTATATATGTTGAGGACTTTTTTATTTGAAATGATACGTGTAGTTATTTTACTACATGAACTTCCATTTTTAACTACAAAGAAAATTTTATCGGTGCTGTAGATTTGCAGTGTTCAAAAGAAACAATTAACATAAAATAAAAATTAAATATTACTGTCATGAAAAAACAAATTGTAATCTCAGCCTTAACTTTCGGAGCAATCATATTAGGAACTAACGCTGTTCAAGCACAGAACACTACTGCAACCACAACCGTAAACATTACATTGAGTGATGTGATCTCTATTGATGCGGGCAGTACTGCAATTGCTGGTGCAGTTGCCTTCAACTATGCTACGGCAGCAGAGTATAATTCTGCACAAACTGTTGCTCAGGCCAACGCTTTGAAAATAACATCAACTAAAGCTTTTAATGTAAATGTAAAAGCAGGTGGTGCGAATTTTATCAATGGAACCAATTTAATACCTGTAGATGTTTTAACAATTAAGGCTGCTGCTGCTTCCGGAACAATGGGCGGAACAAAAAACACTGTTGTTTTATCTGCAACTAACCAGCTTCTTGTTGCGAACGCTCCGCTAGGAAGTGCTTTAACACTTAATTTGGATTACACCATTCCTGCTGCAGAATCGTCTTCTGCTAAAATCTTAGGTAAACCAGCCGGAACTTACACGCAAACGGTAACCTACACTGCGACAGCTTTATAATAAAAACACATCAATTATATATATGCCTTCAATACTTAGAAAGTATTGAGGGCTTTTTTTTAAACAAATCAGTAATACGTGTAGTTATTTTACTACAACAACTTCCATTTTAGACTACAAATAAACTTTTAGAACTGCTGTAGATTTGTAGTGTTCAAAAGAAAAGAATTAAATAAAAATTAAATATTACTATCATGAAAAAACAAATCGTAATCTCAGCCTTAACTTTCGGAGCAATCATTTTAGGAACTAATGCTGTACAGGCACAGAACACTACTGCAACCACTACAGTAAACATTACTCTGAATGATGTGATCTCTATTGATGCGGGAAGTACTGCAATTACCGGTGCAGTTGCCTTTAACTATGTTACTGCATCAGATTATAATTCTGAGAAAACTGTTGCTCAGGCAAATGCACTGAAAGTGACTTCTACAAAGAGCTTTGATGTAAAAGTAAAAGCAGGTGGTGCAAATTTCGTCAATGGATCTAACTTAATTCCTGTAGATGTTTTAACCATTAAAGCTGCTACAGCTGCCGGAACAATGGGAGGAACAAAAAGCGCTGTTGTTTTATCTGCAACGGATCAGACTTTAGTGGCAAATGCTCCGCTTGGAAGTGCTTTAACGCTAAATTTAGATTATACAATTCCTGCTGCACAATCATCTTCTTCTAAAATTCTGGGAAAACCAGCCGGAACATATACGCAGACAGTAACTTATACGGCGACCGCTTTATAATAAAATTTTTAGGTTTGTAAGGGTTCCTTTAGCTACGTTTTCAGTAGTTTTGGGAATCTTTTATATTTAAACAATTTACACCATGCGCAAGTTTATTCATTTTTTCATTTTCTTTATCCTGGCAGAATCTTTATTTTCGGCACAAAGTATATCTATGTCGCCTACGCGTTTGTTTTTTACAGGCAACCCGGGAGAAAAAGTCACACAGACCGTTACTCTTCAGAACAGCTCAGACAAAGATTATGTCTTTAATCTAAACTATAAAGATTGGATGAGAGATGAAAACGGAAATAAAGTTTATCTTGATGCAGGAAGTTCAAAAAATTCCAATGCCACTTGGGTGTCCACTTTAGAAAGCTCTGTCACAGTTCCTGCAAAAAGTACAAAAGAGGTTGCAGTAACCATGCAGATTCCGGCAAATGCATCGAAGTCTGCGGTTACAAACAGCATGCTGTTTTTCACACAACTTCCACAGCAGGCAGATCAGGCGCGCGCTCAAAATGGGATTGGTATTATCACATTATTTGAAGTTGGATTACATATTTTTTATACACCATCTGGAAACCAAATAAAAAGTCTTGATATTACCAATATTGCAGAGATTTCTACAGAGAATTCAGGAAACAGAAAAGTTGCAGTAAGTATCCATAATGACGGAAACACCATCAATGATGCTACTGTTGAATTTGAGCTGACCAATACAGACAATGGTAGTGAAATAAAATTATCCGCAATTTCAATCTCCATGCTTCCCAATAGCAATCAAGTCGTTCAATTCTCTTTACCGGACAACCTTTCAGGAAACTTTCTTGGGGTGGCTATTATCAAAATGGCGGGATCTAATGATTTGCGCGTGGGAGAAAAAAACTTCAAATTTTAAAATTAAGTCTTGAAGCCACAAAATAGAATGCCGATATTATTTCTTAGGAGAACAATCTTACTTTTAGCATTTGTTCTTCTAAACTCTTCATTTGCATTTGCTCAGGAAAAGAAAGATATCAAAATCTATTTTGAAAATGACAGTGTTGCTGTTGAAAAAGGCTCTACTTTCACTAATTTTCTGGTGGTTGAGAATAAAAGTTCTGAAGTAATTACCATCCAGAATATCATACCCGGGGAGATGTATCCGGGATTGCTTTTTTATCCTAAAAATGGTTTCACCTTAGATGCAGGACAGTCTAAAAAACTTCCTGTGAAACTGATTGCCAATCTGGATTTTATGAAACTAAAATCCAACGAAATTAAATTTCAGTTTTCTTATAACACTCCAAGCGTCACCGGCACTGATAATGCCTCCTTTTTCGTTGTAAAAGGAGAAAACAAAAACATCGCAATTTACACGGAGACTTACGAAAATTTTATTAATCCTAATACGCCAGACTCTTCAATTCTGCTGATGGTAGAGAATCAGGGTTACAGTAAACGAGCTATTAAGATTGATCTGCAATCTATTCCTGATGGTTTGGAAATAATGCCCAAACAACAGACTGTCACTTTGGAGGGTTTGGAAAAACAAACAGTCGAGATCAAAATTGTGATCAGAAAACACAATACGCTTTTTCCGGAATTTAATATCAATGCGATAGCTACAGATCTACTTAATAATGAAATTGTGGGGAGCAACACACTCCATTTATTAATATTGTCAAACAACAGACAAATTGCCAGAGGAAACGAATCTGTAAGCGGAACTCATTTTGCGGAAATGAGCTACAACCAAAACAGTTCAGGTTTTAATTTTCTTCAAATGAGAGGAAATACAGTGTTTCGGGTTTCCGAAAATGTAAATTCGCGCATCAATATCGGTGCAGATTACTTTATGGAAGGCAGTCGTTATAATCTGTATGATACCTGGTTGGAACTGGAAAGAAAAAATTCGGCATTACGCTTGGGAAATATTAACAGCAGTGATTATGAGTACCCGGTTTTCGGAAGAGGCGGGAAGTTTTCCACCAAATTTGGCAATGATAAACAGCTGGAAATACTTGCACTGGAAAATAATTACAACCTTTACGGTACTTATTTCCAGCAAGCACAGGGATCTACCATTCTGGGTACAAAATATAATTTTGGTAATGTTAAATCTTTCAGTGGAAAAATATCTTATATCTTCGATCATGATCCGCGCTTAAATGTAGATACACAGTTGGTGAATGCGGTAACATCATTTTTAATCAATGATAAAAACAAAATAAGAACGGAGGTGGGGCTGAGTGATGAAAAAGGACTTTCGAACGGAGATGAAAACACAGGAGCTTTAATGGGAGCAAGCTACGAAGGGAAAATAGGGAAGTGGGATTTACAATCCATTAATTCCTATGCTACCAAAAGTTATGCGGGGATCAAGAGAGGGTCTTTTTTTTCAAATCAACGGATTGGCCGCCAATTTTCTGCATCTCAGGGTGCATTTGTACAATATCAGAATTCACAGGTTGACCCTGAGTTCCTGAGTTACCAAAGTACACCCATTCAATCTGAGCTAACTTCTAATTTGCGCTATTATTTTAACAGTACTGAAATATTATCATCAGGGTATCTGTTTTCCGCAAAGAATTGGAATTTCCTAATTTCTCCGAAGATTGAAAATCAAAAAACAGGCACTTTTTATACATCGCAGGAACTATTTTCTTACCGTATGGAAGCCAACATTAGTGCTGCAATAGGTGCCCACGGATTCAACCTGATGGCAGAATATTCTTATTCAAAAGAAAACAATAAAGCAGATTGGTTCAACAGTCTGAAAACTACTTTATCTTACAGATATAAATCATTCTCCCTCAACGGAACAGCGCAATGGAACGCAACCAATGTTTTTGATTTAAATTCATATTATAATACAGACCGCAATTTTGCCAACTATAATTTTTACGCATCATATAATTTTCAGATGATAAATAGTAGCCTG
This sequence comes from Chryseobacterium sp. GP-SGM7, assembly GCF_049166575.1. Classification (NCBI taxonomy): domain Bacteria; kingdom Pseudomonadati; phylum Bacteroidota; class Flavobacteriia; order Flavobacteriales; family Weeksellaceae; genus Chryseobacterium; species Chryseobacterium sp. GP-SGM7. The sequence goes on from NZ_JBMHFF010000002.1 coordinate 572,908, forward strand.
ACTGGATCTTTGTCGGCCGGAACTTTTTATTCTGAGCTTTATAAAAATTTAAACAGTAACATTACCGGTAATCTGGAATATAAGATTTCTCCTTCCTGGTCTACCACAGGTTATTTCAATCTTTCCGGCTATAAATCTACTGCTGAATATACGAGCAGCGGCAGTTACTATCAGTTCAGAGTGGGAATTAAAAAATATTTTACTGCAGCCACGGCTCTGGGAAATCATAAAGTGACGTTTCAGTTCTTTGAAGATAAAAATTTCAATGGACTTCTGGATTCCGGCGAAAGCGTATTTGCTGATGAAATTGTAAAACTTAACAGTTATGTAGCAATGACGGATAAAAACGGAAAAGTAGTTTTTCAGAACGTTCCCGAAGGTATTTACACACTAAAGGTGAACGAAAATGCAGGTGCGCGATTGATGATGGATCCTGTAATTATGGTTAAGAATAACATCAACCGCAAAGTTAGCTTGGTAAAAAACATCAGGGTCAGTGGGAAATTAAAAGAAATTAAACAAGCTTACGATGTTTTGGAAACAGATGTAACCGGTATTGTTGTATATGCAAAAAGTGAAGATGGTGTAATTTATACTGCTGTGGTCAACCAAAAAAACGAGTTTGAGTTTTTTCTTAAAGACGGCAAATATGATGTGTATATTGAAAATGATAAATACAGCTACATAAAACCCACCCAAACCATTCAAGTGACAAAAGAAGGTTATACAGAACCCGTAATTTTTGAATATAAGAAGAAAGACACTACCATTAAGGTGAAAAAGTTTTAAATTTAGAGTTATGAGAACGAAGAAGTTTTTTTTAATAGGAATTTTAACAGTTTGCTTTGGATCATCAGTAGTGAAAGCTCAGGATATTTACCTTACCATCCCGGAAAATAATATTTTTAGCAGGGTTGAATTTACCTCAGTGCCTACAAGGGTAATGACGAACGCCAACAGAACAAACTGGGACTATGTTTTTTTTGGATTTAGCCCGATAGCTCCTACATTTACCTCCACGTCCGGATCAACGTTTACGCACTCATCTTCACTGTTTAATCTACCCAATTCTGTTCTGCTTTGGCAGTTAGAAAGTATGGGAGGACAGTTGCCATATACAGGACTTTCTGGTTCTTTACCGGGATTTCAGCTCTTCAGTACGAGTTCTACAAAATGGTTTGAACCGCCAACGACCAGTCTTGGAGGAGGATTCAGCAGGGGAAATATCAATTTTATATTTAAAATTCCTGCCTCACAATTTTCTGGCAATGCTTTTAGAGCAGGGAATTATTCAATGGATATTATTCAGAATTATAATGATTTCACACCACGTAATTTTAAAACAATTTTAGTCATTCCTCAGTCGATACGATGGATCACAACTTCTTTAACAAAATATATAGAGATATCTTCTCTGAACGACTACCGAAGTACGAGTACAAGGGTTTGGGATTTGGGGAATACAGAAATCGCTCATACGGTCGATTTTAATCTTTGGGCAAAAACTGCTGCCAATACTGTTCAGTTCACTTCATCTAAAGGAGTTTCCTCTACCAGAAATATAGCCAGTATTAAATTGGGAAGTAACGGATCTGCTCTTACAACAAAATCATTATCAGCGAGTTTTCAGAATTTTTCTGCTAGTAACTTTAATGTTGTATCGGGAAACAGAAGCATCTTCAATCCAGAGCTTTATGTGTCAGCGGATGATTTTAAGAATTATTTTTTTGAAGCAGGAACTTATACTTTTGAGTTGAATCTCAATACAAGAAGTACAGATAATTCAATTAATAGTCTGCAGAATACAGCTGTACAGATAAAAGTGCTTCCACGCTCGGAGATTACAATCCCAAGTTCCGGGCGAAATGTAAACTTTAATTTTAATACTGCAGCCCAGTATAACAATGGTCAGTCCCAAATAATTCCCAACCAGATCACATTATCCAACAATGAGAGTTTTGAACTCTATGTAAAATCAGACGAGAATTATTTCAAAAAAAGTGGCCTCCAAACAAATATCAATTCCAACATATTACAAATTGGTATCGATGGAAGTTCTGTTAATGTACCCTTGTCCAAAACTCCCCAAAAAATACTATTTGACGGTACACCCGTCTTAGACCGGCAACTCAACGTAAGATATACCGTAGCGCCTGCTGATGCACAAAGTTTAATAGGTAAGGAAAATAGCACATATTCTATCAATCTTTATTACAGCTTCACGGCGATCTGATGAGTTTTGAAAATAAAAAATGGGGTATCTAAAGTAAGTATCGACGAAACAAAAATTTTGATTGCTGAAGATAATACTGTTAATTTGCTTTCGCTAAACCTATCTAAAGGAAATTATTCCGCAGATTTTATTAATTAAGGCAAAAAATGGAGTAGAAGCAGTGGAATAGTATAAAAAAAGAAAGTCGAAATCATATTTTTATGAATATTCAAATGTCTCAGTTATAAATTATATTGATGCAACACCAAAGATAAGAGCGACGGAAAAATATTGAAATTCCCATATTGTAAAAATGACGGGGGCAGTGTTCAAGGCGAAAAGTAAAATTTATACAAGCCGAAATATCGCACTTATTAATTGAATATTTTGTTGAAACAACCTCTGTTAGATTTAATTAAGATATGTTTGGTAAATAAAAATTTTCAGGTAAAAGTTTTATAAATATTCTCATACGATGAAGGATCTTATCAAAGAACTACATAAAAAGATAGAAAAACAGGAAAAGGAAATCAATTTCAAAAACGGACTGATCTCAATATTGTCTCATGATTCAAAAGAAATGTTCGGAAATTTTCTGTGGCTAATAGAAGCGTTAGAAGAAAAAACAATCAGCGAAGAAGATTTTTATAAGCTGTTGCAGCACGTAAAAAAAGATGCCCGGAAAAACCTGCGAACCATTCAGGATAGCACAACATGGTTAAAAACACAATACGGTGATTTTAAAATTAAACCTGTGAAAATTTTGGTGATGGATCTTTTTGCTTATTTAGAAGAAAAATACACCACAATATTAAAAGAAAAAAACATTGAATTTTTTTTTAAAGGAGATCAAAATGCATTTCTTACAACCGATCACCTGTTGCTAGAATATGTACTGGATAAAATTCTTAACAATGCGATAAAGTACTCTTTGCCCGGAAAGGAAGTTCATTTACAGTGCGTTAAAGCAGACGGTCAGGTCGTGCTTTCTGTTATAGATTTCGGAACGGGAATAGATGAAAAATATTTATCTACGATCTATACATATGAAAATCCAGTTTTTGAAGGTACTGCGGGAGAAAAAGGTGTAGGATTAAGTTTGAAAATTGTAAAAAATTTCATATCCTTGATGCAGGGAAATATCGACATCATATCTTCTGAAAAAGGAACTGCTGTTTCCCTATTTTTACCAAATTTTAGTGAATGAAGGCTTTAAAACAAAATGTACGTATTGTTGTAGCAGATGATCACGGTATCGTCCGGATGGGTTTGATTCAAACGGTTAAAAGGCTCAAGCCGGAAGCTATTATCTTAGAAGTAGAAGATTATAAATCATTGTACAAAATAATTCAGAAAGAAGAATTAGACCTGGCTATTATGGATGTTAATATGCCTAACGGTACTGTTCAGGAAGCAATAGATTACATAAAAATTCACCAGCCAGATTTAAAAATTCTTATATTTTCTTCACAGGATGAGGATGTGTATGGGATGCGGTATCTTAAGATGGGTTCCGGAGGTTTTCTAAGCAAGCAGAGTTCCACTGAAATAATAGAAGCTGCCTTGACATCAATGTTCACAAAAGGTCGATACATCAGTGACAATGTTAAAGAAGCGATTTTATCAGAATCATTAAGTGGCTCGACAAAAAATTCTCCTTTTGAAATGCTCTCAGACCGCGAATTGCAGATTGCCAATAAGCTTGCGGAAGGTCTTTCCCTTAAGGAAATTTCTAATCAGTTTAATCTCCATTCATCTACGATCAGTACATATAAAAACAGACTATTTGAGAAGCTTAAGATACGATCTATACCAGAACTGGTAGAGATACTTAGGTTGTATAATAATTAAATTTTTTATTTCTCCTTTTGTTATCCCAAGTAATTGTATAATTTTGTCTTTTCATCAAAATCTGATGAAAACTATAGGTCTAAAAAATAAGTAATCGCACCAGAACAAAATATAAGCTTTTACTTTAAATATGGATTATTCGTGCATTTGTTCGGAAGTTAAATAAAGTTTTTTATCTTCGGAATTTCAGATTGACTTATTCAAATATGCTCACATAGAATTAGAAACTCCTGAGAGAATCAATCAAAAAAATTACAAACCTCAATTTTACTTTCAAAAACGAAAGAGGATTGAAACATTTTCCAGCTTTGTGCTCAATTTATGATCAGACGTAATTCCGCAAAGACTTTTGAGGGATTCAAAACTTGATTATTAGCTAGCGTAATGGCTCTAACCATTGTGTGATTTATTAACAAAGTATGTTTCAAACGGAAATATTAATAACTTAAAAAAGATTAATAAAAAATGGATCAATCACAAAACCTGGGGAGCAAAATAAAATAATAACTTTGTTATATGTTAAACAATGCCGAACTTTTTAAATTATTTTTACCGGAACTCTTGATTGAACATTTTGAGATTGTGAAATTTGAAGAGGAAAATAAAATTCTCCATATTTATTTTGAAGAGAAAAATACAGCTCCCAAAGAGTTTTCCACACTCATTTTGCAGTCAAAAGGATTTGTTCCTGAAATTACGGCAGATGATTTTCCTCTCCGCGGAAAAACCGTAAAACTCCATATTAAACGCAGAAGATGGACGGAAACAAAAACCGGAAAGATTATTCAGAGAGACTGGAATCTTATTGCCAATGGAACGCGCATGACACAGGATTTTGCCGAGTTCTTAAAAAAAATCAGCCGATACTAAAGCACTTCCCTGCAAAACAATTGGCGAGATGTATGGCGTGGATGGTAAGAAATTCCAAAGGCAGTATAAACAAAGCCTCAGCAATTTTAACGATTGGGAACAAAAACCGCATGCTGAAGAACAGATTCTTTATCCTGAAAATATCTCATCACAGCTCTCCATTGACGAAGTAGCACTTTCCGAGGGTGAACTCTACACCGTTTTAACCTCAAAAAAGGCAAAAGGCAGAAAAGGATGTCTTGTTGCTGTTATCAGGGGAACAAAAAGTGAAACCGTCATTGAACATCTTTTAAAATTAAGTAGAAAAACACGAATGAAAGTTAAAGAAATCACTCTTGATATGGCAGGTTCAATGAAGCTGATTGCTAAAAGATGTTTTCCGGCTGCAACGCAGGTTATAGACCGTTTCCACGTTCAGAAGCTTGCCACCGAAGCGCTGCAGGAGATAAGAATAAAACACCGCTGGGAAGCTATTGAGCTGGAAAATGAGCTTTTGGAAAGATCTAAAGAAAAAGAAGTAAAAACAGAAATTGAAATTTTCAGCAATGGCGATACCAGAAAACAGCTTTTGGCAAGAAGCAGATACCTCTTATACAAAAGCAAAGAGAAATGGACTCTGGAACAAACTCACAGAGCGGAAATTTTATTTTATCAGTATCCCGATTTGGAAAAAGCATACAGTCTGTCTGATGGACTTCGCAAAATTTACAATCAAAATATCACGAAATCGGTGGCGATGCTCAAGCTGGCGCACTGGTTCAAGAACGCTGAGGAATCCGGATTTAAATCTTTCAACACCTTAATGAAAACAATAATGCTAAACTATAATGGTATTCTAAATTACTTTAATGCACGCAGTACAAATGCTTCAGCAGAATCTTTCAATGCAAAAATTAAAAACTTCAGATTACAGCTGCGAGGCGTAAGGGATAAATCGTTTTTCCTATTCAGATTATATAAACTTTTTGCTTAGTCCCCAAGTTTTGAGATTGAGCCATAAAAAATGGCAACCCTTTTGACTACCTTGAAAAGCAAAAACCTCTGAAAATCAAATGATTTCAGAGGTTTTTTGTACCCAGGACCGGGATCGAACCGGTACTCCTAAGAACTGGTGTTTGAGACCAGCGCGTCTACCAATTCCGCCACCTGGGCAAGTGCTATTATGCTGTAAATCGGTGTGCAAATATAGAAACTTTTTTACTATTTAAAAACTTTTTGTGAATTTTTTCTTTAAAAAATTATTTCCAGACCATCGTAAGCAAGGCGGATTCCCGGTGGAAGTTGTTTATCTTCAATATCATGCAACCCGAAGTGATGGCTGAGATGTGTTAAAAATAATTTCTTAGGCTTAAGTTCTTCACGTAATTTTATGACATCCGGCAACACAAAATGGGCAGGATGGGGATCAAATTTCCGAATGCAGTTCAAAATTAGAACATCCAAACCGTTTAGTTTTTCTTTTTCGGCATCAGAAATAAAACCCGCATCAGTAATGTAAGCAAGATTTTTAAATCGATATCCCAAAACAGAAATTTTATAATGTATAACTTCAATCGGAGTAATTTCGGTATCTAAAACAGTAAAAACTTCTTTATCAATCTCGTGAAGATCAAAAGCCGGCGCTCCTGGATATCTTATATCTGCAAAAGCGTAAGGAAAACGGTTTTTTACTTCATGTCCGACTCTTGAAAGGCAATAAATCGGCATATTCTCACCACTTTTAAAAATCAAAGGGCGCATATCATCCAAACCAATCACATGATCGTTATGTTCATGAGTCAGAAGGGTAATATCTATATGATCTTCTTTATTAAGAAGCATTTGTTGCCTGAAATCTGGTCCGCAATCGATAAGGATTTTTCGGTTTTCATCGGTCGTAACCATCGCTGAAGCCCTGAAACGACTGTCTTTTGGATTTTGTGAAGTACATACCTCGCAAGTGCAGCCAATTACGGGTACACCCTGAGAAGTTCCGGTTCCTAAAAATTTCAACTTCATTTTCTTTTGAGGTTGTTTTAATTTTGGTAAATTTACGAAAAATTTAATGTCCTAATGTATCAGAAATTAACTCCTAAACAAAAAGCATTAACAATCAATCTAGATCCTACCATCTATGGTACTTTCGCAGAGATTGGAGCAGGGCAGGAAACTGTTCGACATTTTTTTAGAGCAGGGGGGGCTTCCGGTACAATTGCTAAGGCAATGTCTGCTTACGACAAAGATTTTAGTGATGCCATCTACGGAAAAGAGATTAAAAACAGGTATGTTACCCAAAACAGACTTCGCAAAATGCTTCGCTACGAGGTGGCGCTTATTGAGGAAAGAATTTCCAGAGACAACAATCCCGGTAGAAAGTATTTTTCTTATGCAAATACCGTTACTACGATTAATTTTGATAAAACTGTAAAAGGTCACGGTTGGGTAGGAATTCGTTTTCAGGTGAAAGAAAATGAAGATTATAACGAGGTCGTGATCCACGTTAAATTCAAAGAAAATGATGCTACTTTACAGCAGGAAACGCTTGGAAATCTTGGTGTGAATCTTATTTTCGGGGCATATTATTATTACGACAACCCGAGAAGATTGATAGAGTCTCTTTACGATGATATTGCAAAAGATAGTCTTGAAATCGATATGATTGATTTTAACGGGCCGGCTTTTGAATACGTTGATAACCGATTGATGTCTTTACAGCTCGTGAAAAATAATATGACCGATGCTGTAATTTTTAATGCGGAAGGGAATAATATGCTTCCTGCGGATATTCTATACAAGAAAAATATTTTTGCAGTAAGAGGTAGTTTCAGGCCGGTCACAAAAGTAAATATCGATATGCTTCGAAATGGGATAGATATGTTTTTAAAAGACGCTATCTGTACCCAGGAAGAAACAGAAATTCTTATTGAAATTACCATCTCAAACCTTCGTGCAGACGGAGATATTGATGAAAGAGATTTCTTAGACAGAGTAGACGTTTTGGGGAAATTGGGCTATACAGTTATTATTTCAAACTTCTCAGAATATTACAGATTGATTGATTATTTCTCTCATTACACAAATGGTGACATCGGCGTCGCAATGGGCGTGAATAACATGTTGATGGTATTTGATGAGAAATATTATAAAGATCTTTCAGGAGGAATTTTGGAAGCTTTCGGTAAGTTTTTCAGAAACGGCATGAGGGTTTACCTTTATCCTTATAAAGATCCCGAAACTCACGAACTATTAGATTCCTCAAACTTAAAAGTAGAAGAGAATCTGAAAGAATTATACAAGTATTTCAAACTCAATAATCGTATTGTAGATATCACCAATTACAATCCTGAGTTTTTGGAGATTTATTCCAGAGAAATTTTAAGAAAAATTGCGTGCAATATGAGTGGTTGGGAAAACCAGGTTCCGGAAGGAGTGGCAGAAATGATAAAAGAAAGAGCAATGTTCGGTTTTAAAAACGAACTGTCTCTAAAACAATTTTCATAAAAATTATTACAATGTCTGAATTAAAAAAAAGACTTTCGTTTATTTTAGAAAGTCCAAAACATAATACTGAGGAGAAGCTTGAGAAAGTTTGTCATTTATTGGATCAGGAAATTTCTTATTTCAACTGGACGGGTTTTTACTTCAAAAACGGAGATAAAGACGAACTTAAATTAGGTCCTTATGTCGGCGCAGAAACTGATCACACGATTATTCCCTATGGAAAAGGAATTTGTGGGCAGGTTGCTGTTTCAAACGAAACGTTCATCGTTCCGGATGTGCATTTGCAGGATAATTATTTAAGCTGCTCAATTGATACAAAAGCAGAAATTGTAGTTCCTATCTTCAAAAACGGAGAAAATATCGGTCAGATTGATATTGACTCTCACACCATCGATCCTTTCACAAAAGAAGATTTAGAGTTACTCGAATGGCTTTGTAATGAAGTTTCAAAGATTTTGTAATCTTATTTGAATTAAAATATAAACTCCGATTTTTTATAAAGTCGGAGTTTTTGATTAAATAATATCAATAGGAACGGGTTTTAGCCCGTTTAACAATATGAAAATTCTCTTGACTTTAGTCAAAACTTAATTGTTAAATTCCGAAATCAGTTCCTTAAAATAATTTTCACACTTCGCAATATGCGTCCCATACCACGAAAAAGCTTCTCCATCTACAATCATTATTCTTTTATCAGGAAAAATCTTTTTCAGTTCTTCAATATGTTTTTCTTTAAAAGGAAAAGGTTCCGAAGAAAGCATAATTACTTCAGCTTCTGTTAAATCGGTAGCTTGAATTTCCGGATAACGGGTTTGATTTTTAAAAATATTTTCAAAACCAATTTCAGTTAAAATATGATGAATAAATGTATCTGAACCGACTGTCATGTAAGGATTATTCCAAATCAGATAAGCAGTTTTTATTCTGTAATTAATTTGAGTCTGATTGAGAATTTCGTAGATTTTAAGATTAAAAAGTTGTGCTTTTTCTTCTTTGTGAAAAAGTAATCCTAGGTTTTTTAGCAAGTAATAATTGTCTTCAATCGTTTCTGTATTATAAACAATCACTTTAAAGTCATTCATTAAAGCTTCGACTTGTTCTTTTACGTTTTCTTCTTTATTGGCTAAAATTAAATCAGGCTTTAAACTTTGAATTTTATCAAGATTAAGATTTTTTGTGCCGCCGATAATTTCTACATTTTTTACTTTCTCTGAAGGATGAATACAGAATTTTGTTCTTCCGATAACTTCATTTTCCGTTAAACCTAAATCAAACAAAGCTTCTGTAATAGAAGGAACGAGAGAAATTAATTTCATATAATTTTAGACTTTGCCTAAAATTACAAAAGTTTTCCGGTTAAGAAAAGTCCGGCAACGGAGAAGTAAATAATTAACCCGGTAACATCTACCAAAGTCGCCACAAAAGGAGCAGAAGAAGTAGCAGGATCGAGTTTTAGCTTTTTAAGAATAAATGGAACCATAGAACCCGAAAGTGTTCCCCATAAAACAATCATTACTAAAGAAACTCCCACGCTCAAACCTACAAAAGCCCAATGAATTCCGTAGTCGAAAAAACCGACTTTATGCCAAATCATTATTCTGAGAAAACCTATAATACCTAGGATTCCACCCAATAAAAGTCCGGTGAAAATCTCTTTTTTCATCACATACCACCAATCTTTTAAACCAATTTCCTGAAGAGCCATCGCACGAATAATTAAAGTTGCAGCTTGTGAACCTGAATTCCCCCCGCTTGAAATAATTAAAGGAACGAAAAGTGCCAAAACTACAGCTTTCTGAATTTCATCTTCAAAAAAACCCATTGCAGAGGCAGTCAACATTTCAGAGAAAAATAAAATAACCAGCCACATTCCTCTTTTTTTGATCATTTCCATCAGAGAGGTCTGTGTATAAGGCAGATCTAAAGCTTCAAGCCCTCCGAATTTCTGAATATCTTCGGTATTTTGTGATTCAATCTGGTCTAAAATATCATCAATAGTAACAATTCCCACCAAAACTCCGGCTTCTGTAATAATCGGAATGGCAGTTCGGTCATATTTTTCAAAATAGGTTACAGCATCTTCTTTAGAGGTTGTAGTTTTAATGGCAACAAATTGATTATCTGTAAGTTCAGAAACTAAGGTGTCTTCTTCTACTAACAACAGACTTCCCAAAGCCAAGTCGTCAATCAAATGATTTCTTTCATCGACTACATAAAGATGATTAATAGTTTCAACCTTTTTTCCGACTTTTTTGATTTGCTGAAGACATCTTTTTACCGTCCATTCTTTACGGATTTGAATGTAATAAGGTGTCATCAGTCGGGCGATAGAATTAGAATCGTAACCCAAAAGTTTCAGAGCAATTCTTCGTTCCTGAGGATTGAGGTGATTGATGGAATATTTAATCAATTCATCCGGAAAATCTTCAAACAGCGCCGTTCTGTCATCGGGAGTCATCGCGTTCAGAATTTCAGAAACGTCATCACTTCCTATACTTCGGATAGTTTCTTCCTGGAAATCAGGATCCAGATGAGAAAAAACGTCGGCTTTGTATTCTTTCGGAACTTTCAGAAAAGCAAGTAATCTTTCATCAGCGTGAAGTTCGCTAAGTCTTTCGGCAATATCGGCGGGATTAAAGATAAGTTCGTCTGTAGAATTCAAAACCTGAAATTTTTGATATGCAAAAATAATTCAATTTTTTAGAATAGGAGAACGATGTGCGAAATTTAAGGTTTATTTAAAGTTCAAAAACCGGCTTCCACGGAAGGTTTTATTTTTCTCAATTCTTTTAAAATACTTTTCATAGCACCGTTTGTTCCTATTTTTATAGAGTTTTCTGCGGAGCCTAGAAGTCGCATGTTTTTACGGTAAGTATCGTAATCTGAGGAAGTAACGAGATTTCCTTCAGCATCAAAAAGTTTCATGCTTACTACAACCTGATTAGAGAAAACGTATTTTCCCAGCCCGACTTTAAAATATTTTACTTTCGGAACAATAGCAAAATCTGCATCGTTGTTTTTGCAATATTCGATGATGGTTTTAGAGTCGATGCTGTCGAAAGAAACCTGAATTTCAGATCTCAGCATTTTATTTTTTCGAAATGCACTGATATTGTCTGAAACAGCAGTGAAGAAAGCCAGATTTGTAGGTTCTTTTATTTCTTCAACATCGGGCTCTACTTCAGGATTGAAGTACAGAACTTTCTTTATTTTATCATGCACAGTACTTTTCTGCGCTTTCACAGAAGATATACTGATGATAAATACAGAAGAAATAAGCGTGTAAAATAAAAAATTTTTCATCTTTTTGTCGGCTGTAAAATTACTGTCTTTTAGTGGGATGACATAATTTTATTAAGAATTTTTTAACATATTTTTCTATCAAAATTAATACATGAAATCAATAATGTGACCAACTTTTGTTTAAAGATAAAATATTTTTGCCAAATAAAAAAATAGTTGTATTTTTGCACCCGTTACATAATAATCATTAAACAATATTGGAATGTACTTAACAACAGAAAAAAAAGCAGAAATTTTCGCAAAACATGGAAAATCTGCACAAGACACAGGAACAGCTGAAGGACAGGTAGCTCTTTTCACGTTCAGAATTAACCACTTATCTCAGCATTTGAAAGCTAATCGTCATGATTTCAATACTGAAAGATCTTTGGTGAAATTAGTAGGTAAGAGAAAAAGTTTATTGGATTATCTTAAGAAAAAAGATATTACAAGATACAGAGCGATTATCGCTGAACTAGGATTAAGAAAATAATCAATCCGGGTTTCCAAAAATAAAGAAGCAACTTCGAAAGAGGTTGCTTTTTTCGTTTACTGTCATAAAACTTCATTACGAAATTTATAAATCTTTAAAGAATTCGTTTAAATTTGCTGTTTTTAAAAAATTTAAATTAAAAATTTGAAACACTTTTATCTCTATTTCTTTCTGTTGATATCGGCTTTTTACAATTGCCAAGAATTGGATACCATTTCCAGATCAAATTTGCAGGGTTCTGTAAGTATGCAGTTCGGAAAATTTTTAGGAACAAATGATTATCTGAAGAAACTTAAACACAGAGAATTTATCGGGGTTTCTGCAGAACTTACTGTACAAACCGATGGAAGTCAGGAGTGGCACAAAAGATTTGGGAGACCTTATTATGGAGGAGGAATTGTAGCTTTTGATTATCTTAAAAATAGTGAAATGGGTAAGCCTTTTGCTGTTTACGGAACTTTTGGCGGCGTTATTAAAGAAACACCAACTCATTCCTGGAATTATGAAACAAGCGGTGGGTTTGCTTTCAACTGGACTCCTTTTGATTTGAAAAAAGGGTATGTTAATCAGACTTTTGGCTCATCTGCAAGTATTTATATTAACCTTGGAGCTAATTATAAATATTATTTAGGAAAGCATTTCGATGTAGGTTTAGGTTTAAATTTTAATCATTTTTCAAATGGTGCTTTGAAACTTCCGAATAAAGGAATGAATACTTTTTCTCCAAAAATTTCTCTTACTTATCATTTTGATGAAAGACAATTTGCTCCCAAAGATTCTTTGTCGGCATTTGATAAATATTCTACACTGGATGTCAATGTGTTTGGTGGCGTAAGACATTCTATTTTTTACGGTGTAGATCCAGGTTTTCAGGCTTCCGATGTTGATATGATCCGGAAATTTGAAGGTAAACATCATCAGAATTGGGGTCTGGAAACAGTTTATCACAGACAGATTACCTACAAGTCTTCTCTTGGGTTAGGAATCGGTTTAATGTACGATGAAGATTACAATAATAAATTTTATCAAGATGAGAATGGAGTAATTCAAAATACCAAAAGATTTCAGCGGGAACAGCTTTTGCTGAATGTTTTTCCTTCTTATCGACTCTCTATTTCAAAATTTGCTATTCAGATTCAGCCTGGATTTTACCTATTTAAAAAAGAAATTGACCGCCGTTACGATAAAACAATTTTTTATCAGCGGGTTGGTTTCCAATACACTGTCGGAAAGAATTTTTTAATAGGAATAGGTTTGAGATCATTCAAATTTCACAAAGCTGATTATATTGAATGGAGATTGGGTTATAGAATTTTTAACAGGAAAAATTTATAGTTAATTTAAATAAAACGATGAATTTAATGCCAAAATACTTTCATCACACTATTTAAAACAAAAACACTAAATTTGCATCACATTTAGACGATATATAAATAATTAAAGTGCTCAATACGGAGCGCAACACAAAACAATTTATGAGTGTACCTCAAGCAATTACAGAGCTGATTACTCTTGCAGACGGCAGAGAAATCACATTAGAAACAGGGAAATTAGCGAAACAAGCTGACGGATCTGTAGTAGTAAAAATGGGCGGAACAATGCTTTTAGCAACAGTTGTAGCCAGTAAAGAAGCTAGAGATGGTGTAGATTTCTTACCATTAACAGTAGATTACAGAGAAAAATTCTATGCAGGTGGTAAAATACCAGGAAACTTCTTCAGAAGAGAAGCCAGACCATCTGATCAGGAAATCCTGACCATGCGTTTGGTAGACAGAGTTTTGAGACCATTATTCCCGGAAGATTTCCATGCAGAAGTTCAGGTAATGATTTCATTGATTTCTTATGACGGACAGTCGATTCCTGATGATTTGGCAGGTCTTGCTGCATCTGCGGCAATTGCGATTACTGATATTCCTTTCAACGGACCGATGTCTGAAGTAAGAGTAGTAAGAATCAACGGTGAACTTTCTATCAACCCGAAATTCGAAGATCTTAAAATTGCTGACCTTGATATTATGGTGGGAGCAACGAAAGATTCTATCGTAATGGTGGAAGGTGAAATGAAAGAAATTTCTGAAGCAGAAATGCTTGAGGCAATTCAGTTCGCTCACGTTGAAATTAAAAAGCAGGTTGAAGCTCAGGAAAGATTAGCCGAAAAAGTAGGCAAATCTTTACCGAAAAGAGAATACAGCCACGAAAATCACGATGAAGCAATTCGTGAGAAAGTATGGAAAGAAACGTACGATAAAGTATATGAAGTAGCGAAAACTCCTTCAGGAAAAGAAGAAAGAGGTGAGAAATTCAAAGCTGTTTTGGCTGAATTCTTAGCTCAGTATGTAGAGCATCCTGAAGAATTGGAGAGAGTAACTCCTTTTGCTAAAGTATATTACCACGATGTGGAAAAAGAAGCGATGCGTCAGATGATTTTGAATGATAAAATCCGTCTTGATGGTCGTGATCCTGAAACAATCCGCCCGATCTGGAGCGAAATCGATTATTTACCTGGAGCTCACGGTTCTGCAATCTTTACAAGAGGGGAGACTCAATCTCTTACGGCTGTAACTTTAGGTTCAGTAAAAGATGCGAATATGGTAGACAGCGTAATGGTAAATTATGACGAAAGATTCTTCTTACATTATAACTTCCCGCCATTCTCTACAGGTGAAGCCCGTCCTTTAAGAGGAACTTCAAGAAGAGAAGTTGGTCACGGAAACTTAGCTCAGAGAGCTTTGGCGAATATGATTCCTGAAGAAAATCCTTATACGATCCGTATCGTTTCTGATATTTTAGAATCAAACGGTTCGTCTTCTATGGCGACAGTTTGTGCCGGAACATTGGCTTTGATGGATGCAGGTATTCAAATTACAAAACCGGTTTCTGGTATTGCAATGGGATTGGTAACTGACGTAAAAACTGGAAAATTCACTGTTCTTTCTGATATCTTAGGAGACGAAGATCACTTAGGAGATATGGATTTTAAAGTGACAGGAACTGCAGACGGAATCACTGCTTGTCAGATGGATATCAAAATCCAGGGTCTTTCTATGGATATTATGGAGAAAGCGCTTCTACAGGCCAGAGAAGGAAGACTTCATATTTTAGATAAAATCACTGAAACGATTGCTGAACCAAGAGAAGATGTGAAACCTCACGCTCCGAAAATGGTGATGATGGAAATCTCTAAAGATTTCATTGGTGCTGTAATCGGACCTGGTGGAAAAATCATTCAGCAGATGCAGAAAGATACAGATACTGTTATCGCGATTGAAGAAGTTGGAGAAATTGGTAGAATTGAGATTTCTGGTGTCAGCAGAGAGAAAATCAACGAAGCAATTGCAAAAATTAACGAAATTACTTTTGTACCTGTTATTGGGGAAGTTTACCAGGGTAAAGTAGTAAAAGTAATGGATTTCGGTGCTTTCGTAGCAATTGCAAAAGGAACGGAAGGTCTTCTTCATATCTCTGAAATCGAGTGGGCTCGTCTTGATAAAGTTCCTTACAAAGAAGGTGACGAAGTTGAGGTGAAATTTATGGGATATGATGACCGTAAGAAAATGAAACTTTCAAGAAAAGTTTTATTACCAAGACCACCAAGACCAGAACAAAAACCAAGAGAAGAGGGACAAGGAAGACCAGAAGGACAAAACAGATCTGACAGACCTGCGAGACCAGAAGGTCAAGGAAGACCAGACAGACAGGCAAGACCTGAAGGAAAAGTAAATCCTGAAGGGCAAGATCAGCCAGGAGAACATAAGCCTTTGAACGAAGCTTAAGATTTTTAGAATCATACAAATTAAAACCACCGAAATTTTCGGTGGTTTTTTTCATTCTTTAGCTAAGAATTATTTTAGAACTTATGTATCTTCTATAAAAATAAAATACATTTTTATCTTTTTAATAGAAAATAAATAAGTAATATTATCCATATGCAGAATATTGAATAATGTATATAGTTTGCAGATGCTACAATATCAATATCATATTTAAAAATAAAAAATATAAGTGTTAACAAGGATATCATTACAATACTGACAAGGATGATTTTAAGATTAGTACTTATTCCATTATTTTTCTTCTTACTTTTCTGTCTGTACAGTATAAAAAAAGTAATTAAAGATAAAACTGTTTGTATGTAAATTATACTTGGCTTCATAATTTTTATTTTATTTACATCTGACTGCCTGTGCTACAGTTGAAGCATAATAACCTGCAGTTCCAACTGCACCAATTGCTGCTCCCACGCCTGTAGGTGAAAATATTGCAGTAGCTGCTGCTGAGATACCTGTATCTAAAATACCCGCTGCTACACCCCATCCACATCCTTTTGGATTGATAACTGTAACCAGAGCGCCGAAAATCAGTTTATTTTCAGATGCTGTGGATGAATTAAAAATTTCAGCTTCATTCGCAACTGCTTCTTGAAGCTGTTCTCTGTTTGCTTCTGAAATTAGCTCTCTATTATTATAGATGATTGTGAATAAATCTACGGTAGCATCTTTATCAATACCAAAATAGTTTTGAAATACATCTCCCATTTCTGCAAAAGTTACATGGTCAGAACTAAATACCTTACCTTTTTCAAGATCCATTTTAAAGATCGACTCGTTTTTTAAAATTAAATCTTCATTTAGCTTAATTTTTGAAGAAGCTAAAACAATTTTTTTTGCAAGATTCTCAATTTCTAAACTGTAAGATTTATTTGTAGAATTTAAGTTGTTATTCTCAATATTAGAACGTTGCCCCAAATCATCATAACCATCAGTATTTGTACATGAATTTACTGTCATCGAAATAACACAAATACCCAACAAAATTTTTTTCATTTTTTAGTAATTTAAATATATTAATTAGAATTCAGAATCATTCTTTTACATCATTGGATTCTGATGAGTGTTTGCTTGCAAGCGTATTTATTCATTAATAATTCTGTGTTGCGCACCACAAATTATTTCATGTTTAAACCTTCTGCAATTATAAAAATTATATTTTACACTATAAAGTGAATATTACATTTTAAGGCTATTTTAAGATTATTTTAAGGCAGTTTATTCCAGATTTCTATGCAAAATGTAGTAATGAATTATTTTGTTGAAAAGATTGTTGCCAAAACTACCCCGACCTGAATAAAAACCAAGAGAAGAACACAAGGAAGACCAGACAGACCGGCAAGACCTGAAGGAAAAGTAAATCCTAAAGGGCAAGATGAGCCCGGAGAACATAAGCCTTTGAACGAAGCTTAAGATTTTTAAAATCATATAAATTAAAACCACTGAATTTCGGTGGTTTTTTTGTGGGGTTTTCGTATTTAATTTATAGATTATTGAATGCAGATAAGAAAATATTGATTTGTAATACGAGAATACTGTTTTACAAGGCAAAATTATAATTTTACTATGCAAAAATATTATTCCGAAAGGCAAGAATATTAATTTTTATCATTACAATATGCAATCACATTGTGCCAATATGAAATGACATTGCAAAAAAATGAAGTTACATGGCAAGAATATAACTTTATCGTGAAAGTAGATGGAAAAACACTTCAGCTTTTGGTCCTAATACAAGAAAAATAGCATTTACTTTGTCATTCCGCAGGGATCTAAACCGTTTTATTTGCAGTGTGATGAGATTCCTGCGCAATGACAAGCATGCTGTTTGAATCTTACTTGTAATTGTCTGCAAAAATTAATTGGTTTTTTGAATTTTTTTATTTTCTGCTTGTAAATTCGATGGCTGATACAGTGGTGTATTCCGCTGAAGTAGCTCCGTAAAGGCTTTTTACATATTTTTTTACGTTTTGGGCGATGGAGTAGAGTCCGGTTTTTTCTGCGTATAAAATTTTATTTCTTTCCATCAGCTTTACATTGAGTTCGGCTTCGGTCTGGTCAACATTTTGAGTAGTGTTTACCAATGAATCTTTGTAAATGTTGAGATTGATTAATTTCAATTCGTCTTCATCAGGACTGTATTCGGGAATGGTAGCCAACAATTGCAGAAGAATTCCGAAGTTTTCGGCTTGTTGGGTAAATGACTGTCGGGAGCTGGAAATTTGGCTGTTGGTGGATGGTTCTTCGTTCTCAGTCTTTACGGAAATTGTTTTTTTCTTACTGCCGCCCTGAATAGAACGGTTTAAAGATTTTGCCTGATCTAATGTTCCTGACAATAATCCCAAAATTTCTAAACGGTTGATAATACGGGTACAGGTTGTTTTCAGGTTTTCAAAAGCGGTTTGGCGCAAAGCGATGGCATTTTTATTAGCATTTCGTTTGCATTCTACGTCGACTAATTTTGTATTCGCTGTGGTTTATAATACTTGAAGATTAGCAATTGTAAGATTTGGAATGGGCGGATTGTAAAGCGTGTAAACGGAAATCTGTTGGGTAAGTTTTTGTAGGTTTGCCACATTTTGGCGTGCCCTACTTCTGAAGTACCTGACATCTTATTTGTGTTTTAAATTATTTATTCAAATATAGAATTTATTTTGAATTGAAATGATTTTTCAGTGGATTATTTTGATAGTGAGGATATTATGTTAAGTTTGGCGATAGGGGAAACCTCAGAGTGAGGCTGAGATTTGTTATTATTTGAATATAAGCAATGAGAATAAGTCCACACTATCTGTTTTTGAAGTTATTGCTCAGAATCTGGTGACTTTGAGCAGCGGGGTTGCTGTTAAAAAATAATTTATAAATATTACGTCAAGTTTTGACGTAATAGGGGTTTATATTTATACGTATAAATACGGTGGTGGTTATTGATAAATATGTATATATTTATCAAAAAAATTATAAACATGTCAACTAAATCAAGAAAAATCGGTTTTTTTTATCTAACAGCCTTGCCAAACATTAATATAGCTGAATCAATAAAGAATTTATTAACTGATATTACTAACCTACCCAAAGAAGAGAGAAAATTTGAATTAGGAAGCAATAAATTTATGTTATTAGACTCGTATACATTAACTAATAATGGGCTTAAAAGCAAAGTGTTGTTTAAAAGTGCAACACATAGTTATAGACCCAATCTTTTACATAGAGATACTGTAGAAGAAAGGGAAAACCCAAAACTATTAGAAGAAGGTGATTCTGAAAAAACACATGTTGCTATGAAATTCATTGGATCAAGAGTATGTTTTATTTTAGAGAAAAAACAAGCGGGGATAAACATTGGACAGTTTATTACTTACTTAAATAATTATAGTCATACCCTTGTTGGAGATCCAATTATAATATATGGGTATGAAACTGTAGTAAAAGAAAATTTTTTAGAAGAAATTGAACGTTTAAGTAGGGTAGTTAGTACGCAAGTTGTAGTTGATAAACAATTATTAGGTAGTGATGCCTTAAATTTTTCTGAGAATATTGATAGCGTAAAGCATGATATTGTGGTTAACGTTACAGCTAAAAACAGAGATTCTATTACTGATTTTGCTCAAGATGTGTTTGCTTTAATAAATGGAGGGAGACGGGATATTAATAAAATAAGAATAGTTGGCAGAAATCAAAGCAATCAAGAAGTAATTATAAATACTGATTTTTTAGAAAGACAAGAGTATATAAATGCAGAATTTAGACCGGGTACTGGCGAGGTAGTAACAGATGATGTATTTTTAAAGATGTATGAAGTATTAAATAATTTTGAATAATGTATATAGAATTCATTTTAATAGTTTTCGATTATTTTAAAACATTGAAAAAAAAGAGTGTTATTGTCTATGAATGGATACTTCCATTCATATTAACTGTTGCTTGCGTTTATATTGCAGATGTAAAAAACACGGAATTGTTCAATATTTTTAAAGAATCTTCGATCAATGTTATAGGCGTACTGTTAGGTTTCTCGATAGCAGTTATTACAATATTAACTACTGGTAATGGAGAGAATTTAGAAGGAATCAGAAGAAAAGAAACTGGAATAATTATAAAAAATAGAGCTATTATGCTTTATGATTTATTGTTGATAAATTTTACGTATTCTGTAGTACTTGAAGTTGTTCTAATTATTTCATGTTTAATAACACCACTTGTTAATCAAATTTTCGTATTCAGCTTTGAATCTAAGCTTATTTTTTATTCATTGATGATTTTTCTCGTTTTACATATCCTACTTCTGAATCTACGCAATATCACAGATTTTTATTTGATAGTCTCACGTCCTAATAACAATTCAACTACAGTTTAAGTTTTCAAATTTTCGTGTAATTTGAATATTATCTTCCTCACTCTAAACAAAGTCGGGAGACTTTGTGCGAATTATTATTTATCATAAATGTATTTTCAAAATTCCTTCGCTCTCCTGCACGAATCTTTTTATGAGTTAGTTTTATCGACTTCGCTGACAGTAGTGGTATCGACAGATATAACCTGAGCGATTAAAAAAAGTCATTAATTTCTAACTATTCTTTTGGAAATACAAACAACAAATAGTAAAAAGCAACGTTATTTACATCGGCCTTTTCTTCCCCAAAACACAGTCTCTTATGCAAGTCTTATGCTTTTTTCATTATATTTGGAAAAACTTTATCATGAAAAAACTATTATTCATTCTATTACTATGTCCTGTAGTTTTGTTTGCACAGGAAGACTGGGAATTTGTTGGAACTTCAGCAAATGACACCCAATATTTCATTCGAGATGTTTCTGCAAAAACAAATTCTACTAAAATTAAGTTTTGGGTAAAATCTGTACAATCCGATAAAGATTCCAAAAGGCAAAATAATCAAAAACCCGGAGATTATTCTCTTTCAAAGTGGGAAGGAGATTGTGATGAAGAAACTACGCAAACTAAAATCATGGTAATCTACAACCGAGATGGTGAAGTGAAAAGTTCTTCTACTGGTCCTTTTGAAGAAACTCCGATAATTCCAGATACAATGGGAGAGAAAGTGCTGAAAGCTGCCTGTAACAAATTTTCAAACTAAATATAAAACCTCGCTGCGCAAAGTCTCCCGACTTTGAGCAAATTAGTTTTTACCAAATATATGATTTCTTCATAAAAAATAAAGATTACGAAATTCCGTAATCTTTATTTATCTGCTTTTGCAAAAGATTGCTTCGTCCCTCGCAATGACACTAATTCTTCACAATAACTTTACCCATTCCCAATTCTCGATTTCAAATCATCCGCACCACCGGTTTTTCTTGGTTGTCCGTTTTTGGATGAACCAAAATTGTAGGTATAAGAAAGCGTTGCAACACGGGTTTCTCTTCGCACTACGAAATTTTCGATGTAATTGGAGTAAACGTTTTTAGCTTCGGGATTGCTTGTGAAGAAAATATCATTAATGGCAAATTTTAAAGTGCTGTTGTTCTTAAATTTCTTCTGAGCACCGATATTCACATACCAGTTTGGTTTCAGATCCATATAAGCATAGACTTCTCTTGCTCTGTAATTTCCGGTAAGTTCGGCTGTGAAACCATTTCCAAGTTTCAAAGAATTAATGCTGTTGAGATTGAAGGTGAAATTTCCCTGGTTTTTAATATAGGTATCGGAAATGTTTCCGGTGTAAGAACCATAGTAGAAATTAGCGCTGTTGTTCATATCCCACCATTTTGCGACTTTCACAGGAGCAATAAGATACAATCCTAAATAAGATGCCGAACTTAAATTATCATTGGTCTGAACCACCACAATATTTCCGTTTTCTACGGTTGGTTTCAAAACATCGGTGATGTTATCTGAAGTTTTGCTGTAGCTTAAAGTAGCAAAATATTTGCTTTTTAAGCTGTAAGTAAACTCATAATTCATTGTTGTTTGCGGATTCAAATCTGGATTTCCGGCTCTGTACGTTGTAGGATCGAGGAAAAACTTAAATGGATTCAACTGATTGTAACTTGGTCTTGTAATTCTTCGGCTGAAATTAAGTTCAATATTATTCTGTTCGTTCAGATCATAAGAAAATACGGCACTCGGAAACAATTGAGTATAATTCTTTTTGTTCACCTGATTGGTGGTAATCTGCGTTCCCGTCACATTGGTGTTTTCGGCTCTTAAACCAAATGTGGTGCTGAATTTATCCCATTTTTTAGAAACATTTCCGTACAAAGCATTAATATTTTCTTCGTAGATGAAATGATTGGTTTTGCTCTGATCAACGATTGAAATTCCCGAAGTAGCATCGAAAAACTGCATATCATTGTCGGCTTTTACGAAGCTGGTTTTAATACCGGATTCTATTTTCCAGTTGTTTTTCAAATGTTTAGATAAGTCAGATTTTAAGGAGTAAATATTTAAACCACCGTTAATGTCGCCTTTTAAAATATTAAAACTGCTCATTGCACCGTTGATAGCGTAATTTTTTGTGTCAAAATTCTGCAATGAAGTGTTTGAATAATTGATATAATCCAAATCGGTTGTCAATTCTGAACCTAATGAATCGATTTTGTATTTATAGTTCAGATTGAAAGAAGCATTTTTCCAATGGTCTTTTGAGCGATTTTGTGTGGTGAAAGTACTTTCAGGAAGTTGATTACTGCCTAAAACCAAACTCGAATTATCACCTCTCGGATCAAATCTGTTGCTTACGAAACCTGCAGAAAATCCGATTATATTATTGTCGTTGATGTAATAATCCATCCCGGCTTTTGCAATGTGATTTCTGAAATTAAACTTCAAATAATTGTCCTGGAGATAAGCTTTTTCAAAGTTTCCATTATTGTCATAAAAGTTTCTGTCTAAAACTAAATGATTGTAAAATTCTCTGTACGCAAAGCCATAATTGGCAAAGATGTTTACTTTTTTGTTGCGGTGATTGATGCTGAAATTATTGTTATTTTTAATATATTTTCCCGTTCCCAGTGAAGTAGAAAGACTTCCGTTTGTTCCTTTTCGCTGGTCTTTTTTAAGCTTGATATTGATAATTGAAGTTCCCGCTGCATCGTATTTTGAAGACGGATTGGTAATAAATTCCACCTTCTCTACACTCGAAGACGAAATTCCACGAAGATAATTGGCAAGATCAGTTCCGGTCATTGGTATGTTTTTACCGTCGATTTGAACCAAAAGATTTCCTTTTCCACGTAAACTGATATTGTCACTTCCGTCAATATTAACTCCGGGAGCTTTTTCTAAAACTTCAAAAGCTGAATTTCCGGTTGCGGCAATGCTGTTTTCTACATTGAGAATCATTTTTCCTTCCTGTCTTTCGATGTAAGGTTTGGCTTTTGTGACTGTAACGCCTTCAATCGTTTTTTCGTTTACATGAATGATGGGAAGATTTGTATTTTCTGTAACAGAAACAGTTTCAGATTTGTAGACCTCAGAACCGTTCTTGTTGATTTTTACGATATAGTTTCCGTTTGCAAGATCATTAAACGTAAATTTTCCGCTTTGATCGGCAACTTCGGTTTTTACAAGTTTGTTTTCAGAATTAAATAGATTGATTTCAACCTGATTAATTTTATCAGAATCGATGCTTCCTGAAAGCGAATGATTTTGTATAGCAGTTTGTGCTGAAAGTTTGATGCTGAAAATGGAAAGCAGCCAAACAAAAATGAATAGGATTAGTCGTGCCATCGTGTTTTATTTTTTAGAGTTAATAGTATTTTCTGAGATTTTTAATAGGGCATTGTTCATGATTTGCAGTTCTTCTTTGGAAATCCCGTCTAATGCGATGGCTCTGTTTTGTTCTACAATTTTCTGAACGTCTTTAATGATTTTTAAACCAGAATCTGTTACTTCCAGATTGGTTTTCCTTCGGTCTTTGCTGTGAACTGTTCGGATTACATATTCTGATTTTACCAATAGCTCGATAATTCTTGTTACCGATGCATTGTCTTTAAAAACCAAATTCCCGATTTCATTTTGAGTGATTTCAGGGTTTTCGAGAATTGCTTTAATGATTAACCATTGGTCGATTGTAATGGTAAAACCATTGATTTTTAGCTGTCTCTGAGCATAATTTCTGTAGGTTCTTATCGCTTTATCTATATTGTAGAATATGATTGAATCTAATTTTTCCATAATTAAAAATTTAATAATGATTAATCAATTATTGATATATCAATTAATTGGTAGCTGGATTTTTTGTTTTGTTACAATTTTGAAAAAATATTCCATTGTTATTTTAATAAAGAAATTGTATTTTATAAATTCTTGACTATGAAAAAGTTATATTTAGCTTAAAACCAATAATATTTTCGTATATTTGCATAGCAATTAATAGAAAGGTTTTCGACTTTTGCTTCAGGCAGGGTTAAAAAACATTTATTTTTCCCTAAGTTTTCACATTTCAGATGCCTCAGTTTATTCCTTAAAAATATTTGTACCGGCAATCTTTATATCATTACTGAAAAACAATAGGATACCTTTCTACATCAATTTCAGAAATAGTATTTGGTGGGATGAAATGTTTTAAAGTAAAACTTCATTCAAATATCAGCTCGTAACAAATAAATTTTTAAATATATATGGCGGATTCTTTCTCAAAAAAAGAAAATTTCAAGAAAAAAGTTCAGAAAGCAAAAGAAAAAGCTCAGAAAAGAGAAGAGCGTAAAACAGTCAACAACAAAGGTAAAGGTCTTGATGACATGATTATGTATGTTGATGCAAACGGTCAGTTGACTTCTACACCACCGGATAACAGCAATGTTGAAGATTTTGACATCAACAACATCCAGTTGGGTGCAGCTCCGATTGAGGCTGAAGAAGTTGTAAAAACAGGAATTGTAACATTTTTCAGTGAAAAAGGTTACGGTTTTATTACAGAAGACGGTTCTAAAGAAAATGTATTCTTCCACAGTAACAACTGTATGGAGCCGATTAAAAAAGGAAACAAAGTATCTTTTGAAAAAGAGAAATCTCCAAAAGGTTTTGTTGCCGTAGAAATCAGAATGGTTAAATAAATATTCAATTTCGGAATCAAAAACCGAATAGATTATAGTACAGTAAAGGCTCCGAATTTCGGAGCCTTTGTTTTTTAGTGACTGTATAGATTTTCTCTTATTTCCGCTAAAAGACCGATGTCGCGGATTTGCAATCCGTGACTATCCCGCATTATTTCTGGAAAATACTGAAAAAGTACTACTAGATGATGTTACTGTTTTATTTTTAATTGTGTGACAGCACGGATTACAAATCCGCGCTATCGGATTACAAATCCGCGCTATCGGAGCTATCGGATTTGTAATAAGAAAATAGAACTTTTCTAATCAAGAATGTGGAATTACATTGCAACAATGTAAAACTACAACGCAAAAATGTAAAGTTACAATGCAAGAAAGTAAAACTGCATCGGAAGAATGTGAAACTACATCATGCCAATGTAGAATGACATCGGGAAAAAGTGAAAATACATTGCAAAAAAATAAAGTTACATCCTAAAAATGCAACTTTACTTTGATACAATATTGAATATGAATATCCGTTTGTTATAAAGCTAAATGAGCAGTCACTTTGTCATTCCGCAGGAATCTAAGCTGCTTATTTTCGGCTTGTTGAGATTGACTTCGTCGAACCACTTCGTTAGGTTTCCTACGGAATGATAAACAAACAGTTGAAAATTTACGTATTAAAATTTACAGACATTCATTATACTGAATTACAAAATTTTAATATTTTTCGATTTTAAACACAAATTATTTTCTTTTGGTAAATTCGATAGCGGAGACGGTGGTATATTCCGGGGAAGTGGCTCCGTATAGACTTTTGACGTATTTTTTAATTTTTAGGGAGATAGCATACACTCCGGTTTCTTCTGCATAAAGAATTCTGTCTCGTTCTATGATTCTGGTGTTCAGCTCAGACTCAGTTTGGTCTACCGCGAGGGTCGCTGCTTTTAATGAGTCGTGATACGTGCTGAGGTTTTGTAACTTGATGTTATCTTCATTAGGTGTGTAAGCGGGTAGGGTGGAAAGCATCTGTAAGAGGAGTCCGAAATTTTCAGTTTTTGAGGTGAAAGACTGTCGGGAAGTAGATGAGGTTTTAGGAGCTTCTTTGCCTTCTTCAACCGGTGTTTTGCTTTTCCTTGAACTGCCCTGAATGGTCTGGGTTAAAGATCTTGCCTGGTTTAAAGTTCCCTGTGGTAAGCCTACAATTTCCAATACATTGATGATTCTGGTACAGGTAGCAACTCAAATTTTCGAAAGCGGTCTGACGGGCAACGATGGCATTTTTATTAGCGCTTCTTTTGTCTCCAACTTCTGTCAGTTTTGCATCGGCATCGGTGTATAAAGTCTGAAGACTCGGCACTGTAATGTCGGCAATCGGTGGATTGTAAAGGCTGTACGTAGAAACTTGTTGCGTAATTTTTTGAAGGTTCGCTACATTTTTAGCGTGACCTACTTCTGAGGTGCTTGACATATCAATTGTGTTTTTTTGTTAATGATTCAAATATAGAAATTATTTTGAATGTGGGGGATGTTTTGTTGAAGTATTTTGATTTTTAGGATGTTATGTTAAGTTGAGGGTAGCAAAAAAGACCGGAATTGCTTCTGGTCTTTTGCTGGCGCAAGCGTCTCGCTTGTGACAATCGTATTTATTGACAATGGGTACGAGCGTGACGCTCGCACCAGCGGGGATAATCATATTTGCATCATTTTGTCATAGTGACTTTTACCGCCTATTTTTTCAAATAATAGTTCGAAAGTTTTTAATGCAACTTCTTTGGATTCATCAGAGATTCTTGTAAAATAAATTTCATCATTTGTGGATACACTATGACTTCCATCTTGCATTTCAGAAATTAATGCTGTAATAATTAAGTTCTCTGAACTTTCTTCAGGTATATCTTCTCGTAAGCTCCATAAATCTACACCATTTATTAGTCCCATAAAATTTGCATAACTTTCAACAATTCTGCGCATATTATTCATAAGAGATATTGAAATTTTTAGAGAATCATCTTTTTTGATTTCTTGCCATAATAATTGATAATCATTGAACGCTACATTTTTATAGTTTTCTATTCTCTCAATAATTGATTCATTATTAAATTTCTTTACATTAAAATATGCGGTCGAATTACATATTCTTCCTCCAAAGGCTAAAGCAACTTCTTTATAGAAAAAAATATTGTGTGTTAAAATAAAAACTTGTTCTATATTTTCATTTTTTAATTGGTCAATCAAATTATTTCGTTGTTGATCTTTTCCTTTCCCTTTTTTGGCAATTAGTCTTCTTATTATAGTTGAAACAAAAAATAAAACCTGACTATCCATACTTGATACTGGATCATCAATTACAATAATTTTCTTTTTTATAGAATTTTGTGTATCGTTAGTCCCTAAACACATTTGATAAAAATATAAAAAGGCTATAAAATTTTTTTCTCCCTCACTTAAGGTTTTAAAAATGTGGCTTTCGGAAGTTTCTCCTTCTCGCAGGATATAATATTTAATGATATTATTCTCAGATTCCTTTTTTTCAATTTTAAATCCTGTAAAATTATTTTTTAATAGCAAATCATTTATATTGTCAACGGCTTTTTGCGTATTTACTGTTTGGTTTTGCCATTCTTTAATTTTACCATTGGAATTAATTTTTGCATCTTCAAAAACTTTAATTTCTGCTTTTAATTTTTCTATCCGTTCAACTGTAATATCATTAGTAGTTTTAAAAGAACTGATTCTATCTTTAACCTGATGAGAAATATATTTCCATATTTCATCTTTTAATTCTTGTTGGCTTTCTTCTATGTTGTCAATTTCTTTATTGTGTATTCTAATATTTTCGTTGATTTTCTCAATTTCGATTTTAAATAATTCAATGGTTTCTAACTTTTTCTTTTCGTTAGGATTATCAATTTTAGCTTGAATTTCTTTTTCATTTTTATTCAAAATTTTTGTTAGCTGACTTTGTATTTTTAGGACATCAAATTTGATCAAATCTAAATCTGTCAAATCCTTCAAACTTGAATCAAAAGAAGAAACTTTGTTGATATAACTTGAATATAAACCTTTAAGATTTTTAATTTTTTCTTCTCTTGTAGTATCAAAATAACTTTCAAATTGCTCTAATAAATCTTTATCAATTGTTTGTTTCTGACAGAAAGGGCAATCCTGAACTTCTTTCTCCTTATCCAAGAAATTTATTCCTTGTTGAATCCAAGCACTATTGTTTAATTGATTAATAATAGAAGCAATAGGAATCTCATTACTTCCTATAATAATTTCTTCTAAAGCATTGTTAAGTTTTTTTTCTAAATCAAGTATCTCATTAAAATGATTATCGGAAATGTTATTCTCTATTTTAACTAATTCTTCTAAATAGTATTTCTTATATTTTTCAGAGATATAATTTAAGGTTTTTGAAGAATATTCCGTTTTGTTTATTTCAACAAGTTTTTCATAAAAAGGATCTTTTCTTCCACCTAAATTTATTTTGTTGAAGTTCTCTTGAAATTCCTTATTGTAACTCCAGCAATCTTCTACTATATTAACAAACTCTTGCCTTTTTAATTTTTCAAGTTTTTTATTTTCTTCATCTTTATCTAAAATTGATTTTTCAATGTTCGATAATGTTATATATTCATTTTTTATATTTTCATCAATTTCTTCGTTTTTTTCATCCAATGAAAAAATTCCAGATAATTCAGTTTTGATGTAAAAGTTATTTTGTACAAAATCAGAATCAAATACAATTATTTCTTCTTCATTTCGATTAAAGCCATCAATCGAGCAATTATTGAAAGGACTTGAAAGAACTTCGTTTTGAGAAAGGTTGTAAAATAGACGAGCAATTGTAGACTTTCCAGAACCATTATTTCCAAAAAAGAAATTTACTTTTTTGAGATCATTTATTTCAGCATGATTTTTATAGCTGGCAACTTGATTAAGTTCAATTCTTGTTATCATAAGTTGGAAGATTGTTATTAGTTTACTGTAAATATAATATGAATGTACAAAAAACGACTACGGATTCCCATAATCGTTTAATTTTAATATCTCTCTTTTTAAATAATAATTCTACGGAAGGACAAAACATAAAATATTTTTATAAGAAAGCTTAAGCCTTTCTAAACTTCTTCTTCCTCTTCCACGGCGCATTCTTCTGCACATCACCTGCCATAATACATCCGTAAGGCATCACTTCATCCAGAACTTCGCAAAGTCCGTATTCTTCAATCTGCGCTCTCACGTTTTTGGCGCTTTTATAGGCTGTAGGAAGTTCCGAAATATCAATTTCATTCGAGAAGAAACGGATATCTAATCCTTTGGTTTCTTCTTCAAAAACTTCTTCAATCGTTTTATGAGCCAAAGATTTTTTATGCTGTGTTCTGCTGAAATTTCTTCCCGCTCCGTGTGGCGCAAAACCAAGGTTTCTCTCATTCGTTTTTCCCTGAACGATCAAAACGGGTTCTGACATATTCAACGGAATCAATCTCGGTCCCGTAATATCCGGCATAAATTTATCATCCAAAGGCGTTGCTCCTTTTGCATGGTAAAACAAATCTCCATCCTTGAAAACGAAATTATGTTCGTTCCAATATCTATCTTCTTTTTCGATTCCTAATTTATTTAAGGTCGCATCGTGAATAGAAGTATGGTTTTCTTTCGTCCATGTTCTGATCAACTGAAGCGCTTCCCAATACGATTTTCCTTCTTCAGATTCGTACGGAATCCAGGCATTTTCTCTCAATGTTTCAGGGGAAATTTCTATTCTGAATTTATTCGCAACCTTCATTCCTTTATCATACAAAGCAGCTCCGGGAGCTCTTGAACCATGATGCGTCACCAACATCGTATTTCCGGTATTTTTAGAAATTCCGACAAATAAGAAATGGTTTCCGTCACCCTGCGTTCCCATATGAGAACGGGCAATGCTGATTAATTTCTCATCATTTAAGAAATCATTCGCTCTGAAAACATCCATTAATTCCTGAGACATTTCCATCTGTTCTCCTCTCGGTCTCCCTCCGTATCCGAAATGCGTGATGGAATGGGCGACATCCAGAACTTCTTTAGGATTTGCTTTTCCAAAATCTGTCAACATCACCGAACAACAGATATCTGCGCTATGAAATCCCGGATGAATCGCATTTTTCGCCACAACAACTCCACCAACAGGAATCTGACCCACCGGACCTGTAGGACAAGCATCTGGCATAATTGCTCCGGCAACCAAAGTTGGAGTTTTCATCAAAACTTTCATGGTGTTGATTACTTTTTCCACGTTATCGTTTTCACTTTCATGTTCAGCTTTGATGTTGATGACGAAATCTTTTGCGGTTTCATGAAGCGGAATTAGTTCGGGTTGTTTAAACTGTTCCAAATATGCTGTGATTTGATTTTCATCTAAATTATTTTCGTTGATATGCTCAATAGCTTCTTTAAACCATTTCTTCGGTCTATATCCTAATTCGATTAAGTGGTTTCCGTTAAATTCCATGTGTTCTTTCATTTTGTTGATGCAAAGTAAAAACTAAAGTGTGCAATCTTTTTGCGTAGGTAAATTTATTTTGATTATTTTTGAGGAATTAACCATAAAAGAAACAAAAGTTTTTTTAACACATCAGTCGCATTAGTTTAAAGCTTAAATGATTGAGGATATTTTAGAGCACATTAGTTTTAAATATTACAGTGAATGGTCATCTTTAAGTATAACGTTAAATCAGTCGTTATTTTGTCATTCCGGAGGAATCTCAACACACTGAAGATAAATTAGTTTAGATTGACTTTGTCGAACCACTTCGTTAGGTTTCCTGCGGAATGACAAACAGGCTGTTAAAAATTAAGTTTCTAAGAAACACGCAACGATTTTTTGAAACTTTATACACAGATATTACTCAGATGGAGCAGGTTTACTGTTTTAAAATCGAATTATTTACAAATAAAAATTAAGATATGTTATTCGAACAATTAGAAAAATCAGCAGAGGAAATTCAATTTAAAGATGTAATTGCTTTTATTGATGAGCATTATGATTTCAATCCGACAAAATTTACAAACGGAAATACGGTCAATGAAGAAAATCAGAATAATGGTTCGTGTAAAGTTTTCAGTTTTGCTCAGTTAAACGACTTGTCTAAAGAGGAAACATTAAATCTTTTCGGGGGATTTTACAGAGATGATGTGTTGAAAAATCCCGAAGGCACGGATCATCAGAATATCAGAAACTTTATGGAATTTGGTTGGGATGGGATTGCTTTTGGAGGGAAAGCTTTGAAGAGAAAGTAAACTATCATTGCGAGGAACGAAGTGACGATACAATCTCGAAAAATTTAGGAGAGATTGATGAGTGCTTCCTTGGTAAGGAAGAGGTCATGAAAAATGGCAACTTTTTAACCACCCCGTCAAAAAATCTAAGATTTTTTGCCACCCCTCCAAGGGAGGGGAATTTTCCCCGTTTCAAAATTGGTTTTCAACTCGGCTTTGATTTTTTTGAACCTTCAACTTAACCTCACTGTATGTCATCCAACAAAAATGCTTTAATCCGCTACAAAACTTTAGATAAATGTCTGAAGAATAAGTACAAGAAATATACTTTGGAAGATTTGATTGACGAATGTTCTGAAGCTTTGTTTGAATTTGAAGGGAAAGAATCTTTTGTCAGCAAAAGAACGGTTCAGCTTGATCTGCAGAATATGAGGAGTGAGAAATTCGGGTATGAAGCGCCGATTGAAGTTTATGAAAGGAGGTATTACCGTTACAGCGATCCTGATTACAGTATTCATCAGATTTCTGTGAATGAAAATGATCTGAAAGCAATGAATAATGCCGTTCAGATTTTGAAACAGTTCAAAGATTTTTCGATGTTTAAAGAAATGAATGGCGTCATTCAGAAACTGGAGGATTCTATTCATTCAACCCATCAGAAATCTATTATTCATTTGGATAAAAATGAGCGGTTGAAAGGTTTGGAGTATATTGATGTGCTGTACGAATCGGTTCTCAATAAAAAAGTTTTAAAAATTTGCTATAAGAGTTTTAAGGCAAAAGAACAAAATGTTTTGACCGTTCATCCGCAACTGTTAAAGGAATACAACAACCGTTGGTTTCTGATTTGTTGGCACAAAAAAGCAATTTACAATCTTGCTTTAGATAGGATTGTAAGTATCGAAACCGATCATGAAACCGAATATATCGACAAAGATTTTGATGCAGACCGATATTTTGGAGAAGTAATCGGAGCGACAGTTTCAGAAACTCAACGAGGTCAGAATGTAATTTTCACTGTGAAAGCTGATCATGCTCCTTATGTGAAAACAAAACCTTTTCATCATTCTCAGGAAATTATTAAGGAAGATGATGAATGTACAACTTTCAAGATATGCGTTCAGCTTAATTTTGAACTGGAGCGCATGATTTTGGGAATGGGAGAATTTCTGACAGTTTTAGGACCGAGAAAGCTCAAACAAAGAATTGCAAAAAGTATCAGAATTGCTTATTCAAATTATCATACGACCGAAAACGGGGATGAAGAATTATAATTTAGTGGAGTTTTTAAAAATGGCTTGAAACTTGTAATTTACTTTTAAAATAAATATTATGAGATCAAGAATATTAAAAGCAGTACTTGCAATGGTAGTACCTATCGCAATTGATTATGTTATCAAAAAATTTACAGAAAAGAAAGTAGTGAATGATCCCAATAAGCAGATTCCTTCACCACATTAAAATAAAACGTTCCAAAGCAGGAAGGTTTTTTTCTTTATATGAAATCGTAAACTCCGTTTTTCCAGCCCAAAACTTTTGAAGAATCTGCATTAAGCCAGTTTTTAAGAATCGTTGCATATACTTTTCTGAAATCTTCGGTGTAAATTAAATCACCATCGTTAAGTTTCTGCAAATCGGGAAGTGCATTCAGGATGCCTTTCTTTTTTAAACCTCCGCTTACGAAAAACATTTGGTTTGCCGTTCCGTGATCAGTGCCGTTGCTTGCATTTTGGGCAACCCTTCTTCCGAATTCTGAGAAAGTCATGAGCAAAATATCATTAAAAAGTCCGTTGCTTTTCATGTCGGCAACAAAAGATTTTACGGCTTCATTAATTTCGCCAAAAAGTTTTTCCTGTCTTTCATTTTGATTAACGTGCGTGTCAAAACTTCCGATTGATAAATAATAAACCTGTGTATTGATGTCAGAT
Organism: Chryseobacterium sp. GP-SGM7; assembly: GCF_049166575.1. Lineage (NCBI taxonomy): Bacteria > Pseudomonadati > Bacteroidota > Flavobacteriia > Flavobacteriales > Weeksellaceae > Chryseobacterium > Chryseobacterium sp. GP-SGM7. The sequence continues at coordinate 606,118 of NZ_JBMHFF010000002.1, forward strand.
TTAATTAAAGAAGCAACGGTTTTGAAGTCTTTTCCCAATTTCGAATTTGGATATTCCTCTGTCGTTTTTTTAGCTTTACTTTTTTCGAAAATATAACCGGCATTGTTGATGGTGGAACCTAAAGTCTGATATAAATAAGAAACGGTTTCATCATCGTGGTGATGATCGTGATCATATAAAGATTTGAAATATTTTTCCTGGCTGGTCTGATATAATTTTTTAGGATCTTTGAAGGCAAAAGCTTTGTTGTTTTCCCCTTTTAAAGCCAGACTCAGCATATCGTCAACTTCCAAAGCCTGAGTAGGATGTTCGCAATTGTAACATTCTTCATCCAGAAATCTTCCGAGCCAGCCTGTTTCCAGATATTCATCACTCTTGCTTGCGGAATGCCAAATATCCATGCTTCTGAAATGGGATTTATCAGGATTCGGATAACCGACATTATTTAAAACAGAAAGTTCGCCGTTATCAAAAAGCTCTTTAAAATAGGAGAGTGCAGGATTAATTCCTGTCTCGTCATTTAAAGCTAAAGAATTCTGAATGGCAATCTTGTTTCTTTCTTTAAAATAAATATCATTTTTTGTCGGAATAATGGTATTCAATCCGTCATTTCCGCCCGTAAACTGCAGAACAATCAATATTTTCTGATTGGGGTTCAGAGCGTTATCCAAAGTCATCGATTTCAGAAAACTGGGCATCAATAAAGATGCGGTTGCCAACGAACTTATCTTTAAAAATTCTCTTCTTTTAATAATCATGATTTCAATTTTTGAATTTTTGAATTGATTACATCTAAATTTACCTAACAATTAACAACTAACAACTACATCAGCTGATATTCCGGTGTAGACATCAGATTAATAATATTCATCTTTATACTTTGATCAGAAAACTGATTAACCGTTTTCATATCGATTAACTCGCTGTTTTGAATCAGATAATCTTCCGGATTTTTGTCTTTAAAAGCCTTTTCCACGGCTATCCAGTCGATCGTTATATTTGGACTTTTAAAAGATTTGAGTAAAGCTTCTCTCGATTTCATTCCCATATCCATGTCGTCATCTTCTTTCGCTGAATATTCCATTGGTCTTAAACCTGACCAGATTTGCGGAATCTGAAGTCGTAACATTAAAGTTGAACTGTCAATCCACGATTTTCCGCTTGGCCAGCCTGCGACATTGGGCGGAAATAAAAGCATTTGTCCTAATAACTTTTGATAAACTGTAATATTTTCAGGATTTTTGATTTCCATCGGAAGAATTCTTATCATTCCTGTAATCAATTCTGTGGGTGATTTTATTTTATTGCCGACATTCTTTTTGTCGTAAAACCATGAGCTTGAAAATATGCTATTCATTAATTTTTTAATATCATAATTGGAATCATAAAATTCTTCGCTCAGCTTATTAATATTGCTTTGATCAGGAATTTCATTCACGAAAAATTTATAAATCTTTGTGGTAATGAATTTTGCCGTTGCTTTCTGTTCCAGAATAATATTTAAAACATCATCTCCGTTGAAATTTCCTGATTTTCCAAGAAAAGTTTTTGTTCCTGTATCATGCTGTTTGGGTCGGTCGATAAATTCACCTTCTTTGTTATAGCCCCATCCTGTAAAAGCTCTTGCCAGTTCTTTAATATCGGTTTCGGTGTAATTCCCTCTTCCCATCGTGAAAAGTTCCATCACTTCGCGGGCAAAATTTTCATTGGGATGGTCTTTTTTGTTCTGTTGATTATTTAAAAAATTCAGCATTGCAGGAGATTTACTGACTTCAAAAAGAAGTTCTTTGAAATTTCCTAAAGCTTTTTTTCGAATCACATTTAATAACTGTTGATTAAATTTCGGATTATTCACGCGTGTTGCAAAATGTCCGTGCCAGAAGAAAGCTATTTTTTCTCTTAGCTGATCTTCGCTTTTCGTCATTACATCAAGGAAATTCAGATTCAGCTCTATGTTTTGCTTTTGGATGATTTTCTGAGTCTCTCTTTTTTGATCTGCGGTTGCTTTTGGATCAGTATATTCAATTTGAATAACATCTGGAGTATTATAATTGATTTCTGTGAACGGATATTCTTTAAATAAGTTGTTTACTAAAGATTTGTTTTTATTGTTCTTAATATCTTCAATCTGAGAAAATTTCATCCCAAAACCTGCTCTGGAAAGCAAATGTTTGTTTTGTGAAAGTGGCGATATAACCATGGTAAACTTTATTTTTTTAGATTATGATAAAGAAAATTGGTTAAAGTATATAAACAAGATTTAACATATAATTATTAATGAATGTCCGTTTTTAATCATAGCTCTAAAATCAGCAGTCGTTTTGTTATTGACCTCTTCGAATCTTCGATTTTCGGAGGAATCTAAACTGCTTGATTTCAGGATATTCAAATTTCTTTGGAATGATAAATATACTCTTAAAACTAATTATTATCAATTACTTACATTCATTAATTATTACATCAAAGGTAAAATATTTAAACGGATATTTAAGTTTTTTTCTGGATTTAAATTATTGTAAATCATTTTATTAATGGGTTTTCAGAGGGTTGTTAAAAGGTGAAATATAATGTTTTGGCATGATTTTTACATCTTGCAACCCGTAAAATTTAAAAAATCAGAGTTATGAAAATGTTTAAGCAAACCATTTTAGCAGCTGGAATTTTAACAGCCGGTTTAGTAAGTGCGCAAAGTGCTCAGATGAATAATATGATTAAAGTAGGGGCAACTGCAGGTATTGCCGTTCCTTCAGATAACCTTTCTGCTGCAGTGGGAGTAGATGTAGCTTACCAAAATCTGATTACACCAGGTCTTGGTTTAGGTATCGCAACAGGATATACTCATTATTTCGGGAAAAATAACAACGGATACACCAATAACGATGTAGGGGTAATTCCTGTAGCTGCACTTTTCAGAGTGTATCCTAAACAGACAGGATTTTATTTCGGAGCAGATTTAGGATACGGATTTTTGGTAGGAGATGAAAAAGTAGCAACCAATTCTACGGTAAGCAGACCAGATGGCGGTTTTTATTTAAAACCAGAGATTGGTTATCACAACAGAGACTGGAATTTCTTCCTTCAATATCAGAAAGTTTTCGCAGGGAGCAACGGAGATATTGCTGCACCGGCTTCTCAAGACTATAATGTGGGAAGTATCGGAGCAGGATTTTCTTACAATATTCCTTTAGGGAAATAATGATAAAAATATAATCAGTTATCAGCCAAACCTTTTCGAGTTTTTGAAAAGGTTTTCTGTTACCATACAAGAAATACCAAAACAATTATTATATTTGATAAAATTTGTGATTATGAACTTAAATCCAAAATTTCCTCTCTATTTACCGGGAGTAAAAAACAGCAATAATGATAATGTTTCTATTATAGGAGCCAACTTAAGAGAAGATGTGACAACGATTGCATACTACACTTCGAATAATTCCGGGATAGAACTTAAATTTAAAAATAATTATTCTACCAAAGAATATTCTTCTTTTGCAGATGTTCTTTCAGCATTCATTCAGGAATCAAACCTTGAGAATGTACAACGATTGGGAATTTCGGTTCCGGGACCTGTGCTTGACGGAAAAAGTAATCCTGCAAGATTAAACTGGCATTTAGACGTTGAAGAATATCAAAGTAAATTTGGTTTTGAGAAAGTTGATATGCTCAATGACCAGGAAGCTGCAGCTTACGGAATTGGTCTTTTGGATGATTCTGAGCTGGATGCAATCTACGTTGGAGATCACCGTGAAAAAGGAAATGTTGCTATTCTTGCGCCAGGAAATGGTTTGGGAGAAGCAGGGTATTTCTTTGATGGAAAATATTTGAGACCTTTCGCAACAGAAGGTGGTCACTCAGAATTTTCACCAAGAACCAATGTTGAGGTAGAATTTTATCAGTTTTTAAATAACATCTACGGAATTGTAAGCTGGGAAAACGTACTTTCAAAAACAGGTTTATTCAATATCTACAGATTTTTAAGAGACGTAAAAAGACATCCGGAACCGGAATGGCTTTCAGAGCGTTTGGCAAACGGTAATTTTACAGAAGAGATTTTTAAAGCTGCAATGCATGAAGATGCGATGATTTGCAGAATAGCATTAGACACATTCGTAGAGTTTTTGGCAAGAGAAGCAAATAACCTTACTCTAAAGCTAAAAGCTACAGGAGGTTTATTAATTGCCGGAGATATTCCACAAATCATCAGAGAATATATCGACAAAGATAAATTTTACGAGAAATTTAAGATCAGTGATAAAATGGAAGATATGCTGAAAAATATTCCTATCCATTTGGTGAATACAGACGGCACAAGTATCAATGGTGCGGCACTTTACACCGCTTATTATACAGAATAAAACAAGACTCCGAAGAAATTCGGAGTTTTTTTATGCCTGATTTTAGTTACGAAAATATTTTTATTTCTTGATGTACATCAACGAAATCTGTTAAACAAGTTGACTACATTTGCATCGGTAAAATAATAAACAATTAAACAATTTTTATTCAAATGAAAAAAATATTCTTAGTAGCAGTTTTAGCGAGTGGTTTAGCATTCGGACAGGCAAAAAAAGTAGTAAGCTCTGATGTTCATTGGTGGGGTTATAAAGTTGCTAAGTCTGAAGCAAGCTCTCATGACGGAACAGTGAAAGTAAAATCAGGGAACATGATTATGAAAGGGAATGAGCTTGTAGGAGGAGATTTTGTTTTAGACATGAACTCTATCACTTCAACAGACCTTTCCGGGGAATATCAGGGAAAATTAAATGGTCACCTTAAAAACGGAGACTTTTTCGAAGTTGAGAAATTTCCGACAGCAAGTTTCAAAATCACGTCTGTAAAGAAAAACAGTGACAAAGTTTATAACAAGCTTGTAACCGGAAACCTTACCGTAAAAGGAAAAACAAACCAGGTTTCTTTCCCTGCAAAAGTTTCTTATGCAAACGGAGTAGTGAGTTTAGAGTCTAATAAATTCTCTTGGGACAGACAAAAATTTGATGTTGCATACAAATCTACCATGAAAGATGTTTTTGTGAAAGATGAGATTGATATGACTGTAAAGGTGAGTGCAAAATAATTTATTCAAAAAAATATTATTAAAAGTGTAGAAGTTCTACACTTTTTTTTATTTTTGTTGAATTGTAAATAAAAAATAATGAAAAGATTACTATTGTTTGTTATGATGTGTGCAAGCATATCATTTGTTTTTGCTCAGAAGAAAGGAGATAAAATATCAAAAGTGATAACATCCGAGATAAAATGGTGGGGACACAAAGTAGTGAAAACAAAGCCTACTTCTCATTACGGAAGTTTAAAGCTGAAAAGCGGCAAATTTAATTTCGATAAAACGGTTTTGGTAGACGGTGAATTCGTAATCGATATGAGAAGTTTAGTCGTAGCTGATCTTTCCGGTGATGACCAGGTAAAATTAACCAATGAATTGAAGGGAACCAACTTTTTCGAAGTAAAAAAATTCCCGACCGCTAAGTTTCACTTAAAGAAAATCATTCCTCTTGCAAACAGTGAGTACAACTCCACCATTGTAGGCGATATTACGATTAAAAATATCAGAAAGACGATTTCTTTCCCTGCCAATGCGCATGTTACTCAGTTTACAGTAGAAATCGAATCTTCTAAATTCTCTTTAAACAGAAAAGATTTCAGAATTTTCTATCAGAATTCTTTAAAAGATTACTTCATCAAAGACGAAATGGATATTCAATTTAAGATTTCTACTCAAAAAGTTGATAACGAAAGACCTTTGTAAGGTTAAAATTTTTATAAAATAAGAAGGACTGCTTAATATAAGCGGTCCTTTTTTTATTTTAGCTACATCAAATGCTGTTAAATAATTTTTAAATTAAATATATTCCGGTGAAAATATATGTAATAAGTGGTCTTGGTGCGGATTTTAAAGTCTTGGAACGTTTACAGTTTCCAAAAGAACATGAAGTGGTTTTTATCGATTGGCTGATTCCTGAGAACGAAGAATCTTTCAGTTCGTATGTTGAAAGAATGGCCGAGAAAATCGATACTTCTGAGCCATTTTACCTTTTAGGATATTCTTTCGGCGGAATTATGGTTCAGGAAATTAATATGCTGAAGCCCGCTGAGAAAGTAGTGATTTTAGGAAGTATTAAATCTGATAAAGAAAAATCAAGATTGATAAAGATGGGAGAGATGACTAAAATCCCAAAATACATTCCTGTGAATTTTTTCAATCTTAAAAACTTTGAAACGTATTCTGTTTTCAGAACTTTTTTTGACCCTAAAAATCCTAAAATCAATCAGTATTTCAGAGTTACCGATCCTTATTATTTAAAATGGTCTGTTCAGCGTATTTCAGAATGGAAATTTGAGCAGAAAGATAATGTGATTCAGATTTTGGGTGACCGAGATATTGTTTTTCCGCTTAAAAACTCGAAACCAGATTATATTATTAAAGGAGGAACTCATCTTTTCCCGGCAACCAAACATAAAGAAGTCTCACTACTTTTGAATAAAATATTTATTTAATTTTAAAATACTATTAAATTTATAGGGGTTGTTGGTTTAGATATATGTTTTTATGAAATTTATTTTTAATTTTGACAGGGTTAAAATTAAATTACATGAAAGTTGGTTTAAAATGGAAAGTTTCATTCGTCATTATCTGCATCATCGCAATCGGGAGTTTATTCTTCAGGCCCGATGTTGATATTCCCAATACCGGAAATTTCCTCAGTGAAAAAGAAATTGTAGGTTCCGATGTAGCCTGGATATTGGCTGCAGCAGGTTTAGTTCTGCTGATGACACCGGGATTATCATTCTTTTATGGCGGAATGGTGGGAAAGAAAAACGTCATTTCCACAATGCTTCAGAGTTTTATTGCGTTGGGTGTAATTTCTATTTTATGGATTGTGGTGGGTTTTTCCCTTTCTTTCGGAGATTCCATCGGCTTTGAGATTGATGGAATTCATTACGGAATTATCGGAAATCCTTTTACCTATCCGTTTTTCAATCATGTAAGTGTTTATCCGCATAAAATGATGGCTTCTACAATTCCATTTGTTTTGTTCGCTTTGTTTCAGATGAAATTTGCGGTCATTACTCCGGCTTTAATTACGGGTTCTTTTGCGGAGCGGGTTCGTTTTATTTCATACCTGGTTTTCATGGTTTTGTTCAGTCTTTTCATTTATACACCGCTTTGTCATATGGTTTGGCATCCGGAAGGACTTTTAAATAAATTTTTCGGTGTTAAAGATTTTGCAGGCGGAACGGTAGTTCACATGAGCGCTGGTTTTGCAGCTTTAGCGGGTGCTATTGTTTTAGGACGAAGAAAAAATCCGCATCACGAACCTTCGAATATTCCCTATGTGATTCTCGGAACCGGAATGCTTTGGTTTGGCTGGTTTGGGTTTAATGCTGGTTCGGCTTTAAGTGCAAATGCAACGGCAGCAATAGCTTTCGGAACAACAACAATCGCTTCAGCATCTGCAATGATGACATGGATTTTCTTTGACCGAATAAACGGAAGAAAAGTTTCTGCATTGGGAGCTTGTATCGGAGCCGTTGTCGGTTTGGTTGCGATTACGCCGGGTTGTGGTTTTGTATCCATTCAGGAAAGTATTTTTATAGGGTTTATTTCTGCGATTGTCTCCAATCTGATGGTCAACTGGAAAGCATTAAAAAAGATTGACGATACCCTTGATGTTTTTGCCTGTCATGGAGTAGGCGGAATTATGGGGATGATTCTCACCGCAATTTTTGCTCACGGTGAACATGCAAGTCTTCTTCACGGAGGTTTCGGAGTTTTTGGGCATCATATGATCGCATTGATTTTGGTTTCTTTATTTGCCTTTTTTGGTTCTATGCTTTTATATAAAATTACGGATCGTATTATCACGTTGAGGGTTTCGGAAGAATCAGAAAATGAAGGTCTGGATATGTCTCAGCATCATGAAAGTTTGAAATGGTAATTTTTATTATCGCAGGTTTAGCAGAATACGCAGATTTTTATTCTTTAAATCTGCTCAATCAAAATAATCAGCGAGAGTTTAAAAATAAATTAGAAGATATTTATATATAAAATGTTGCACTCCTATGGAGTGCTTCTTTCATTTGTAGCTGTATTTCTACAAAGGTTTCGCTCCTACAGAGCTTACAATGAAAACAGCATTGTTGTGATAAATTATTCTTTTCGTACTAAGATATTTTCCGTGTATATTTGCTTTTCATGAAATTGAAAAATATATATGGAGTCAATATCTGTATTTGAGATCATTAAAGTAGGAATAGGTCCTTCAAGTTCCCACACTATGGGACCGTGGAATGCAGCATCTGCATTTATCAGAATTTTAAATCGTGAAAGGTCGGTTGCTGAAGTAAAGGAAGTTTTTCTGGAATTCTTCGGCTCATTAGCCAAAACAGGAATTGGTCACGGCACCGATATTGCTGGGATGTTGGGTTTAAATGGTGAAGATTTTAAAACCATCGATACTACAAAAATTGATGAAATTGTTGATAGAATTAAGGAGTCTCAAATCATCAATTTAGGCGGTGAAAAAGAAATTCCTTTCGTTTATGGATATCATTTGGTATTGAATATGTCTCAAACGCTCGGTTATCATCCCAACGGAATGATTTTCAAAGCAATTTTTGAAGACGGAACCGAGCTTGTGCAGGATTTTTATTCTGTAGGAGGCGGTTTTATCATGAGTCAGGAGAAAAACTCGATTGAGAAACAATGTGTCCGTACGATTTATCCCTGTCATCACGGTTCAGATATCGTAAAATATTGCGAGAAATTGGGATTTGATAAAATGTCGGATTTAATTTTAATTAATGAAGAAAGCTGGAGAACGCAGGATGAAACAAAAAAAGAAGCACTTTATATTTGGGAACAGATCAAAGAATGCATTTATAAAGGGGTAAATAAAGAAGGAATTTTACCGGGTGGACTGAATGTTACCCGTCGTGCAGCAGGAATAAACAGAAAACTTCTAGGTGACAAAATTTATAAAAATAAAGACGAATGGTTTCAGCAGGTGGTAGATGCTGAAGAAAATTTTACTAATATCAACAAATGGATTTCGTGCTTTGCTTTAGCCGTCAATGAAGAAAATGCAAGCTTTGGCAGAATTATCACGGCGCCAACAAACGGAGCAAGTGGAGTAATTCCGGCAGTCTTAATGTATTCTCAGGCTTTCACAGAGGCAACATCTGAAGATGATATTGCAAGATTTATTCTGGTCGCAGGAGAAATCGGAACTTTATTTAAGAAAAATGCAACCATTTCCGCTGCAATGGGCGGCTGTCAGGCGGAAGTCGGAGTTTCTTCTGCAATGGCTGCAGCTGGTTTAACGGAAATTTTAGGAGGAAGTGTCGGTCAGGTTTTGATGGCTGCAGAAATCGCGATGGAACATCATTTGGGCTTAACTTGCGATCCGATAAAAGGTTTGGTGCAAATTCCTTGTATTGAAAGAAATACGATGGGTGCCATAAAAGCGATTACGGCAGCAAATATTGCTCTGGAAAGTGATCCTGCAAAGGCAAAAGTAACTTTGGATGAGGTGATTCAGACGATGTGGGAAACTGCTTTGTCGATGAACGACCGTTTTAAGGAAACTTCAGAAGGCGGTTTGGCAATTGCAGTAAACGTTCCGGAGTGTTAAAATAAACCATAAGCAACAGGTAATAAAAACGTGCGCATCTTTTGATTAAAAGGTACGCACGTTTTCAAAAAAAGATACGGACGTTTTAGATGAAATTTTCACTTAACTTTCGGAAATTCATACTCCATTCCGTACAGAAAACTAAGTACTGCAATTACAAATTCATTTCCTGCAATACCGAGACGATCCGCATTCAGAGAATAAGAAATTGAAAGATTATCTTCACCATTATAAATCATCAAAGAATTTGTTCCATACGTTCCGCCACTGTGACCCAAAAAAATTTTACTGTGGAAAGGAACAATCGCTAATCCTTTTCCGAATCTGTTTTCTTCCGGAATCATTGATTTTAATGATTCTTCTGAAACCAGTTTACGGTCGAAAATAGCATTAATAATTATATTTAAATTATAAGGGGTCGTCGCAATATCACCTACACCAACAATAGTATTGAAGTCGAAATCGGTTATCAGATTCCATTTTTTATCATAAGAATAGGGTTTGTAAACATTTGATGGTTGCTGACTTGCTGTATAAAATTGTTTCAATTGTAAAGGTTTAATAATATATTCATTAAGGTTTTCTGCATACGATTTCTTTGAAATTTTCTCTAAAATTTTAGTTAAAAGATAATAACCCGAATTTGAATATTGTTGGTTAGAGCTAGGTTCAGATAATAAGCCCTGCTCAATAATTCTGTCAATAATCTGTTGATCTGTAGCTTTTTTTGTCAGCCATCTCGGATCAGTTTTACCTTGTACATAATCTCCAAGACCTGCGCTGTGATTTAACAAATGAGAAATTGTAATTTTTTCTGAGCCTGGAATTTGAGGGAAAAATTTTGAAAGTTGATCGGCAAGATTTAATTCTTTCTTCTCAATAAGTTTAAAAATCATGATTGCAGTCATGGTTTTAGAAATAGAACCAATCTGATAAACAGTATGAGTATTTTTAAAATCAGGAAGGTTTTTTTCTCCAAAATTCTTAGTATAAATTTCTTTTCCTTCTTTAAAAATGGAAATTTCTCCAGCCAAAGCATTGTTTTTTTCTAAATAAGAAACAAAATCATCAATCTTTTTTAAGCTTTCGGGAATATTGGAAAGCTTAATAACTTCAAGCGTTTTGTCTTTATTTTTTGTTTTATCGAAAGGTTTTAGAGTTAATTTTAAAGCCATTCCGTTTTGAGTAAAAGTTCCGGTAATTTCAGAGTTTTTCATCTTTCCTTTAAATACAGCATTCATCGCTGTGTTTTCAAAACTCAATTCATTGTTAACAAATGATGTTTTATCGATAGGAATTCCTTCTGCACCCTGCAACGGACTGTCGAGAGTAGATTTATAACCATCTTTTTCTTTTTGGATATTGATAATTAAAGGGAGTTTGTTGCCCTGAATGTCGAGCTCACCCATCCATGAACCGGTAATTTGCTGTGCGAAAATCGAGTTGAAGATCAGAAACAAGAGAAGTGTAAATATGTTTTTCATATTTTAATATTTATAAAAGTTGCATGGTAACCATCATCGTTAAAAGTAAAACTGCGAAGATTACAATATGACGCCAGTTTTTCATATTCGTAGCTGTTCTGAAGCCATTGAAAAGAATAGCGATTCCGTAAGCTGTAATTGCAAGCGATATGAAAGAATTCAAAGTGATAATTACAAGAGAAATCGTGTCTATTTCGAAAGATTGATTTTCAACAGAAGCCACAATTTTTTCCTGTGCATTTTTAATCAAAGGGATTTCGGATATGAGTAATAATAAAATTACGATAAATTGAGAAATAAAAATAGGATTTACGACATCAATAAAGCGTGTCCTCTTATTGATTATCTTTCCGAAAATAAAAAAAACCGCAATGCTTATTGCATAAACAATCAACGTTGATAAGATAATTTTTACTAATGAATCTTCGGAACTGATAAATCTGAAATGAAACAAACTGTCTGTCTGAAGACCAAAAGAATAACCAACAAAAAATACTGCAGTAATTGATACAAATCCTGTAATGAGCAAAGTTTTTTCATCAAACTTCAAAAAAGGATTAAAAATAGTTTTCCAGTTCATACTTATTATTTTTTCAGTTGATTAATTTTTGTGATAAGATCATCCACTTTATTTCTCATCGTTGGATAAGAAAGTTCTGCCTGCTTTGCCATTTCTTTGATGCTTCCGCTGGATAAAAAGAAGTTCATCAAAAAATCCTGTTCATCTCTGTTGAGTTTTAAAAAGATTGGAAGTTCATAATCACCATTTACATTGGTTCCGCAATCGGGACATTTCATCTGGCTTACATTGAGCGTATGATCACAACTCGGACAAATTATTGGCAGTTTCATTGAATTTTATTTTTACAAATGTAATATTTATTTTAATAAAGTTAAAAATAATTTTAATAAAGTTAAATATTTCTGTTAAAACAAAAAAAGACTTCCAAATATTGAAAGCCTAAAATTATTTTATCAGATATCATTTCTGATTGATAAACTTTAAAAAAATAGCAATAATTTTTGTCATTCAGGAATCTAAGCAAATTAATTAGCGTAGAGATTTCTACGAAATGACAAACTGTCTGTTATGATTAAATATTAATATAAATGAAAAATAAAAAGCAATCACTTATTCAGAATTCCACGGATTTTGTTGGCATTGGTAATCAGTTCTTCCAGATATTCAAAATTATCTTTTTCCAAAGCAGATTTGAATTTTCTGAGCTGAGAAATATGTTCGTTTAAAACATCCAGAACATTGTCTTTGTTTTGCTTAAAAATTGGAACCCACATTTCAGGATGAGATTTCGCTAAACGAACCGTGCTCGAGAAACCAGAACTCGCCAACTGAAAAATAGTGTCTTCTTCTTTTTCCTTTTCCAAAACGGTATTGGCTAAAGCATAAGAAGTGATGTGTGAAATATGAGAAATGTAGGCGGTGTGAATATCATGGTCATCTGCGTTCATATAAATCGGATGCATTTCGAGATTTTTGACGATATTTTCTACAACTTTCAATGCGTTTTCCGCAGATTCTTCTTTATTGCAAATCACTCCGGCTTTTCCTGAAAAACTTTCGGCAATGGCAGATTTCGGCCCGTTGTTTTCTGTTCCCCACATCGGATGAAACGCCACAAATCGTGATCTTTTTGGATGATCTTTTACTGATTTTACAATTCCGGATTTGGTAGATCCTACATCCATTACGGTTTGTTGGTCTGAAATTAAATCTAAGACTTTAGGTAAAATTTTCCTCGCCGAATCTACAGGAATTGCAATAATAATTACATCTGAATTTTTAATTCCTAATTCTAAATCTGTCTTTTCATTGATAATCTTTAAAGTTAAAGCATCATTAAGATTTTCAATATTATTGTCGATTCCGTAAATGAAATCTGCTACGTTCTTCTGTTTTAATTTTAGGGCAATCGATCCGCCGATTAATCCTACACCAATAATACTTATTTTCATCTGCTATAAATTTTTAAAATAAAAAACCCCGCCAAAGGACGAGGTTTGATTTATATATACAAGAAATCCTTATCCCAAATCTGAGTTAAAAATTCCGTAATAATAGGTTTTGTTTATAATCACAAAGCGAATGTAAGAATTTTTTTGAAAATATTATAGATTATTGCCTTAGAAAGTTATTGATAAAGATGAAAATAAAATTATTACAAATTACGGACATACATTAATTTTAATTGATTCTTAAAAAAATCTTACTATTTTAATTTTCTTAATGGTTGATTTTTTTGATTAAATTTTAAAACTCTAAAATTTAAAAGTATCAATCCTGAAATAAAATAATTCCTATTTTCCTATATTTGTTCATTATTCAAAATATGGAGGCAACACAAGATAAAAGGCTTTTTCTCATCGATGCTTACGCGATGATTTTCAGAGGTTATTACGCATTAATCAGAAGTCCGAGAATAACAAGTACCGGAATTGATACTTCTGCAATTTTCGGATTTACCAATTCTTTGATCGAATTAATCAGAAGAGAAAGACCAACGCATTTGGCTGTAATTTTTGATGTCGGTCAGGCAAGTATCAGAACCAATGATTTTGCAGAATACAAAGCCAACCGTAGTGAAACTCCGGAAGCCATCAGAGTTGCAATTCCATATCTCCACAGAATTTTAGATGCGATGCATATTCCTCACATGGGAGTGGAAGGTTATGAAGCCGATGATTTGATCGGAACTCTTGCCTGTAAAGCTGAAAAAGAAGGCTACACTACTTTTATGGTAACTCCGGATAAGGATTTTGCACAGTTGGTAACCGATAAAATTAAAATTTACAAACCAGGTTTAAAAGGTGGCGAAATAGAAATTTTAGGTGTTGAAGAAGTAAAAGCAAAATACGGAATTCAGGATCCCAAACAGGTTATCGATTTTTTGGCAATGATGGGCGATGCGGTGGATAATATTCCTGGTCTGGATGGTGTTGGTGAAAAAACTGCAATGAAGTTTTTGCAGGAATTCGGCAGCATCGAAAACCTTTTAGCCAATACCGGTAAATTAAAAGGAAAAATCAAAGAAAAAATAGAAGCTTCTGCGGAGCGTGGAATTTTGTCTAAAAAATTAGCCACCATTATTTGTGATGCGCCTGTAGAATTCCATCAGGAACAGTACGATCTTGAAACTCCGGATTTTGAAAAAGTGAAAGTTATTTTTGACGAAATCGAGTTCCGAAGATTGTATGAAAATCTTTACCGAGCTTTTGCACCTTCAGAAACAATGTTAGTGAAAAACACTGTTGTTTCCCAGGATGGTGTAACTGTTACAGAAATTAAAGCTGAAATATCAGAAACGCCTCAGCAGAAAGTGGCTAAAAACGTCGGTCAGCTCGATCTCTTTGCTACTTACGAAGAGCTCGATCAGGCAACTTCTACCAAATCCACGATTGCCGAGAATGATCATTTGTATCAGTTTATAGACAATCCTAAGGCGCAGAAAGTTTTAGTTCAGAATTTATTAAAACAAAGAGCCGTTTGTTTTGATACGGAAACCACTTCGTTAAATGAACTGGAAGCTGAATTGGTCGGAATGAGTTTCTCTTATAAAAAAGGATTGGCGTATTATGTTCCGCTTTCTGCAGATCAGGGTGAAGTTCTGCAGACTTTAGAGATCTTCAGGCCATTTTTTGAAAAGGAAGATTTAATAAAAATTGCTCACAATTTAAAATACGATTATAAAGTTCTTCAACAATACAATATGACGGTAAAAGGTGCAATGTTCGACACCATGATTGCCCATTACCTCTTAAATCCGGACGGAAGACACGGAATGGATTATCTTTCTGAAGTGTATTTAGGTTACAAACCTGTTTCCATTGAAACAATTATTGGGAAAAAAGGTAAAAACCAAGGCAATTTCAGAGATGCTGATGTAAGAACACAGACCGATTATGCAGCAGAAGATGCCGATGTGACTTTCCAGTTGTATGAATTGTTTGCACCACAGCTGAAAAAAGAGAACCTGGAAGATCTTTTCTTTAACATCGAAATGCCATTGATGGAAGTTTTAGCCAAAATGGAATTGGCAGGAGTTTCTCTGGACGAGAAATGGCTCGCTCAGGAAAGTATTGATCTTGAAAACGATTTAAGACAGTTAGAATCTAAAATATTTGAAATTTCGGGTGAAGAATTTAATATGAATTCACCAAGACAGTTGGGCGATGTTTTGTTTGAAAAAATGCAGCTCGATCCAAAAGCAAAAAAGACCAAGACCGGACAATATGCTACTTCTGAAGATGTTTTACAAAAATTATCTTCAAAGCACGAAATTATTCAGCATATTTTGGAATACAGAACCTATCAGAAATTGAAATCGACTTATGTTGATGCTTTGCCGTCGCAGATTGATAAAGATGATAACCGTGTTCATACCAATTTTTCGCAAACAACGGCCGCAACAGGTCGTTTGGCAAGTGTAAATCCGAATTTGCAAAACATTCCGATCCGTACGTTGAGAGGTCAGCAGATTCGTGGAGCGTTTGTTTCAGGTGAAGGAAAAAAGATTATCTCTGCCGATTATTCACAAATTGAATTGCGTTTGATTGCTGAAATTTCGGGGGAAGATAATATGATAAAAGCATTTCAGGATGGTGAAGATATTCACGCTTCTACGGCCGCTAAATTATTTAAAATTCCATTGGAAGAAGTTTCAAAAACGCAGCGTGGACAGGCGAAAACCGTTAATTTTGGAATTTTATACGGTCAGGGAGCTTTTGCATTAGCCGAACAAACAGGTTTGTCAAGATCTGAAGCTAAGCAAATGATTGAAGCGTATTACGAAACATATCCAAAATTGAAAGCGTACATGGCTTCACAGGTAGAAAGAGCTCGTGAAATGGGTTATGTAGAAACGATTTTAGGAAGAAAAAGACATTTAAAAGATATCAATTCTGGAAATTTTGTTGTGCGTGCTCATGCGGAAAGAAATGCGGTCAACGCTCCAATTCAGGGAAGTGCCGCAGATGTGGTGAAAATGGCGATGATTAAAATTGATAAAGAACTGGAAGCGCAGAATTTTCGGACTAAAATGCTTCTTCAGGTACATGACGAATTGTTGTTTGAAGCGCCGATTGAAGAAATTGAAGCCGCTACAAATTTGATCAAAAAAGAAATGGAAAATGCCATTGAAACACAGGTTCCGCTATTGGTTGAGGTTGGAGTCGGGAAGAATTGGCTGGAAGCGCATTAAAAATTTTAAATCTTCTGTCGAAAGGCAGAAGATTTTATTTTACAGCTTTTTTGTAAATACTTGAATTTTTATCTCCAAATTTTTGTATAAAGCCGTTTTCAATAGCAAATTTTAAATCACGACTTGCTGTGGCGGTAGATATTTCTGAGAATTTTTTCATATAATCTTTTCGTGTAAAATCACGATGAGTATTTTCTAAGAAAATTAAAATTCTATCTTTTTGTGAAAGTTTCTGAACAGAATTTTGTAAAAGTTCAGATAAAGAATCATTTATAATCCCCAACATATATTCTATGAATTTTGTTGAATGACCTTCTTTATCAGATTGAGAAAGTGCATGATAATATTTCGGTTGATTTTTAGAAATTAAAGTTTCAAAAGGTAAAAACTCAAACAGAGGAAATTCTTTCATCAAAATTAAAGTTTGCCAAAGTCTTCCCATTCTACCATTACCATCCTTAAAAGGATGAATAAATTCCATTTCATAATGAAAGACACAACTTTTTATCAAACTCAGTTCTGAACTCTCTTTTAAATAATAAAAAAGATCTTTCATCAAATACGGGACATTTTCTGCCGGTGGAGCAATGTGCTCTACTTTGGAGCCTTTTACTATTCCTACACCTTTGATTCTATATTTACCAGGATTTTCAATGAGTCCAGTCATAAGGATTTTATGAGCCTTCAAATAATCTTTTTCACTAGTGAATTTAAGTTTATTTATTTGATCATAAATTTTTAAAGCATTCAGAACTTCATTGATGTCTTTTTGAGGACCCAATACTCTTTTATTTTCTAATATTGCTGTGATTTGTTCTTCAGAAAGTGTATTTCCTTCGATACTTAATGAAGAATGAATGGTTTTAATTTGATTTTGCTTCCTTAATTGAGGATTGTTTTTAATTAAATAACTGGCATTGACTTCACCAATTTTTTGTGAAATATTTGAAATTAATTGTAAGATTTCGGAAGTAATTTTATAAGGTGGTTGCATAAATGATAGTATCATTTGATACTATCAAAGATATAAAAATATCTTAATACTCAAACTCAATTCCGCCCACATAAACCAAAGAAAAATCATCCGTTTCCACCGATTTAGGTTGAGGAATCTGTCCCTGACTTACAAAAACCAACGAGTTGATATCAAACTTAAGATTCATTTCATTGATTCTGTTGTATAAAACCGGAAGCCACTGTTCGGCAAAAGAATATTCAGAAAAATGCTGGATGCTCTGTTCAAAACCATATTCCATTAAATCCTGGTCGAACCAAATAGTGTCTTGAGATTCTGCGAATTTTGAAACGAAATTATCATCATCATCTTCTGTCAGATAATAGTTTTCATCTTCCTCTACAAATTGAAAAAATTCTTCTTCCGTTCTAAAACTTCCTACCCAAAAATCTAAAATCTGTCTGTCCATAGTATTTTATTCAAAACTCAAAGGTATGATAATAGTTTTTGTATTCAAAAAAATTGAATTGTGTAAAAAAATATTTTTCTTCGTCATTTCGAATAACGTATGGAGAAGTTATTTTTATTGAGTTTTTCGATTAAAAAAAATGCAGAATTTTACTTAATAAGACGAGATTAAAAACGAATACTAAACCTTCAAAACCCCTCTGAAAGCTCTCGCCGCATAATAAGAATTGGCGCCATTGTGATAGACGAAAACGGTATTATATCGACGGTCGCAGAATATAGCTCCACCCAATTTTCGGATTTCGTTTGGTGTTTTAATCCAGCTTGAAGTCTTTAAATCAAATTCTCCCAAACTCTGCAAATAGCGATATTGTTCCTCAGAAAGAATTTCTATGCCCATTGCTTTGGCTGCAGTTATTACATCGTTTTGTGGCTTATGTTCTTTTCTGGAATCCAAAGCTTCACGGTCATAGCAAAAACTTCTTCTACCTTTCGGAGTTTCAGCGGAACAATCGAAGAACAGATATTCATCAGTTTTTTCATCATAATCCACAACATCAGGTTCGCCGCCTGAAATTTCCATCTCATTGAGAGACCATAATTTTGAAGGATTCGTTTTCAGTTTCTCTTCAATTTTAGACCAATTCAGTTTTTCGTGACGGTTCATATTAATTTCAAAACGTTTTTTCAGGGTCTCCAAAATTTCGTTACTTTCTTCTGTGGAAATTTGTTTTTTTGTTGCCATTATTTTTGAGTTGAATGAGTTTTAAAATTAATTAAAAATTCCGATTCAGCATCACTGACAATTTGTCGTAAGTGAAATATCTTTCTGAATTTAGATTTTAAGACGAGAGTACAGAAAGAGTACAGCGATGATACAGCGATACTTAAGTAAAATTAGATATCAAAATGACAAAATTGATTAGATTGTATTAAAAAATAATGAATGTCCATAAATTGTAATAAGTTTTTAACGGTTTGTTTGTCATTCCGGAGGAATCTCAACACATTGAAAATAAAACAGTTTAGATTCCTACGGAATGACAAAGTGACTGATTATTAAAAAAATGGATATTTATGAAAATCTGCGTTATCAGCAAAAATCTGCGGGAGTATTTTACAAAATTCTCTTCTCTTTTTCGCTTTCATTAATCGTTTTTTCAAGACGGGAAAGTTTAGTTTTTTCCTGTTTCGCAGTCATGATCCAATGAATCATCACTTTTTTGTAAGATGGAGCCTGTTTTTCAAAAAACTCCCAAGCTTTTTTATTCTCTTTAAATTGCTTTTCGTAATCTGAATTAAGTTCAGCTGGTTCTTTTTCGTGAGAATAAATCCCGGATTTATCTTCTTTTCTCAGTTTAAAAGCTTCCAGACCTGCTTTTTGTATCAATCCGGCTTTAGTAAGTTCTTTAATTTTATTGATATTGACAACGCTCCAGATGCTGTCTTTTTTGCGTGGTGTAAAACGGATGGTGTAGCTTTCTTCGTCAATCGATTTTCTTACCCCGTCAATCCAGCCGAAACATAAAGCCTGATCAACATATTCTGACCAATTCATCGAAGGCTTATTTGATTTGACTTTATAAAATCCCACCAGTAATTCTTTTTCGTTCTGATGGTTTTTCTCAAGCCAGTTTCTGAAATCTTGTGGAGTGGGGAAGAATATTGGTTTCATCTATTGTTTTTTTGAAAGCTTGCAATTAAGTATTTCAAGTAAATCTTTGGTTTTTACATTCAAAATATCAGTTTGTATACTTGTGTTAATAATAATTGAATAATCATAAATCTAAATTATTCAAAGCAAATATAAATAGTTTCAGATTAAAAATTTGATGATAAAGTGGATGTTTTTACTTAAAAAAAATTACTTTAAAGTTTTTAAAATTATCATTATAGATTTAATGTAACTAATTGTGGTAGATGTTCCTTTTCGAATCCGTAAATTTGTAAGATGTTCTGAGAAATCAGAATTTGTAAATTGAATATATGACTGATAAAACATACAGCAAAACACAACATACCGACAAAAATAACTACGATTACATCACCATTACCAACGACGAAAATAAAGTAAGAATTTATACCCTGAAAAACGGGTTAAAGATCTTCCTAGCCCAAAATTTCGATGCACCAAGAATTCAGACGTTTATTCCGGTAAGAACGGGAAGCAATAATGATCCTTCTGATAATACGGGTTTGGCACATTATCTTGAACACATGATGTTTAAAGGAACATCAAAAATCGGAACTCATAATTGGGAAAAAGAAAAAGTTTTATTAGAGGAAATCTCAGATCTATACGAAAAACATAAAGCGGAACAAAATCCTGAACTGAAGAAAGAAATCTACGCCAAAATTGACGAGGTTTCTCAGGAAGCAAGTCAATTTGCAATCGCAAACGAATATGATAAAGCAATTTCATCTTTGGGAGCAACCGGAACGAATGCACATACCTGGTTTGACGAAACCGTTTATAAAAATAATATTCCCAACAACGAGCTTGAAAAGTGGCTTAAAATTGAGAAAGAACGTTTCTCAGAAATGGTTTTAAGACTTTTTCATACCGAACTGGAATCTGTTTATGAAGAATTCAACCGAGCACAGGATAATGATTCCCGATTGGTAAATTATGAATTAATGGATGCGCTTTTCCCGATTCATCCAAACGGTCAGCAAACAACTTTGGGAGATCCTGAACATCTTAAAAATCCTTCAATGAAGGCAATTCACAAGTATTTTGATGAATATTATGTTCCTAATAATTATGCAATCGTTTTGGTAGGAGATTTAGGTTTTGAAGAAACCGTTCTTTTGATCGACGAATATTTTGGTAAAATTCCTTACAAAGAATTGCCGAAGAAAGATTTAATTATAGAAAAACCTCTTACTGAAATTGTTGAAAGAACGGTAAAAAGTCCGACAACACCAAGAATTCAGCTGGCTTGGAGAACCGAAAGTTACGGAACAAGAGAAGCAATGTTGGCGGATGTTACGGCTAATATTTTAAGCAATAGAGGAGAAGCGGGAATTTTAGATTTGAATATCAATCAGACTCAAAAAATGCTTTGGGCTCAAGCATATTCTTTAGGTCTGAAAGAATACGGGTATTTTTCTGTCGTTGCCGTTCCTAAAGAAAATCAGGCTTTGTCAGAAGCCAAAGAAATGATTTTGGAGCAATTGGAATTGTTGAAAAAAGGAGATTTCCCCGATTGGATGCTTCCTGCGATTATCAATGATTTCAAATTACAGAGATTAAAAGGTCTGGAAACTGCAGAAGGTTTGGCAACAAATCTTTACGATACTTATATAAAAGGCAGAACCTGGGAAGAAGAACTGAGTGAAATGGATGAATATGAGAGGTTTACAAAACAGGATGTTATTGATTTTGCCAATTCGTTTTTCAAAGATAATTATGTAGTTATCAATAAAGAAAAAGGAATTAACGATCAGCTTTTAAGAGTTGATAACCCGGGAATTACACCGATTAAAATCAACCGTGAAGCACAATCTGATTTTTTAAAGGAAATTTTAAATGACAAAACAAAAAATATTCAGCCTGAATTTATTGATTATCAAAAGGAAATTCAAACTGATCTGGTTAAAAACAAAAAACTGAGTTTCGTTGAAAATAAATACAACGAAATAGCTCAGGTTCATTTTATTTTTCCTTTCGGAAGCGATAACGACAGAGATTTGGGTATTTCTACACAGATTTTGCAATATTTGGGGACGGATAAATTTTCACCGGAAGATTTAAAAAAAGAATTCTTTAAAATTGGAATTAGCAATGATTTTAAAACCAGTTCAGGTCAGTTAACTATTTCTTTAAACGGATTAGAATCAAATCTTGAAAAAGGAATTTCTCTTTTGCAACACTGGATGTCAAAAGTAAAACCGGATCAGGAAATTTACAATCAGTTTGTCGAAACGCTGCTTGAAAATCGTGATGCCGTAAAAAAAGATAAAAACCGCATCATGACAGCTTTAACTACTTATACGAAGCTTGGAAAAACATCAAGGTTTTTAGACATCATTTCAGAAGAGCAATTAAAAAATGCAAAAGTGGAAGATTTTACAGACAGAATGAAAAAGTTATTCGGCTTCCCGCATCAGATTTTCTTTTATGGAAAAGATTTTGAAGGTTTTAAAAATTATATTCCAAATTATATTTTTGATGAAATTTCTGCAATTCCTGAACCTAAAAAATATCCTGAACACGAAACGACAGGAACTGTTTACTTTACAGATTACGACATGGTTCAGATGGAAATGAGCAAAATTGGAAAAGGTAAAGCTGTAAATCCTCAAAACTTCGGAAAAATAAATGTTTTTAATGAGTATTTTGGTCGCGGTTTGTCATCGATCGTTTTTCAGGAAATTCGTGAAAGTAAGAGTTTGGCGTATTCTGCATATGTTTCTTACGCTCCGAATTCTGAACTTACGCATCCTGATTATATTACAACTTACATCGGAACTCAACCGGATAAACTGCAGATCGCAGTTGATACGATGAATAAATTGATGAGTGAACTTCCGGAAGTTCCTGAGCAGTTTGAAAATGCTAAAAATTCGGCCTTAAAACAGATTGCATCAACTAGAATTACGAGAACCAATATTTTCTTTAATACTTTGCGCTTGAAAAAACTTGGAATTGATTACGATTTCAGAAAAGATATTTATCATCAGATTGAAAACCTCACATTTTCTGATGTGAAAGATTTTTATCAGTCAGAAATTAAGCCGGTTCATTTTAATACTGCCATTATCGGTAAAAAGGAAAATCTGAATATGGATGCAGTGAATGAAATGGGAAGTTTTGAAGAAGTGAGTCTGGAAAAGATTTTTGGGTATTAACAATTGGTCATGGAACGGTAATTTCATCATTTCAGAATCTTAATTAAAAAACTATATATTTCTGCATACCAAAAGCTTTGTATTAATACAAACAGAGCAATTATGGAAAACCATAATTGCTCTGTTTGTAATTTTATTAGTTTTGAATAAAATTTAATTAATGCAAAAATTATCAGACTTTATTAAAAATTCAAAATCACCAAAAGTTTTATTTCATATTTCTTATGATATTATTGGAGCTAGTAAAACCAAACCAGAAAATCCTTTATTGTACATTCTAACTGTTTTAAAAAAAATAGGTGCAAACGATGTTGAACGACACTCTGAATCAACATTAATCGTAAATTTTGATTCGCCACCGATTACAATCTTTGATACCTTTAGTAAAAAAGTATCGCCTTACTTCTACTATTCAATATCACAAATAGATAAAATGCCGAATGAAAATTTCATTTTAAAGAATAATAGTAATGATGATTTAAATAAAAGTGTTAAACAAATTTTTAGTGATATTATTTAAAGATAAACATCTTCAAAAACGGCTTCAGGATGATAAAATTTATCATTATAAAACAACATATATTATCTTAAATAAAAATAAATCCTAGAAAAATTCTAGGATTTATTTTTATTTACTTCACAATTTTCATCTCGTCAATCAGCCATTTTGAATCGGCAAATTTATCGATAATGAAAAGAATATATTTTGTATCAACCATAATGTTTCTGCTGAAACGAGGGTCGTAATTGATGTCGCTCATCGTTCCTTCCCACTGTCTGTCGAAATTCAGTCCGACAAGATTTCCGTGTGCATCCAAAGCAGGGCTTCCGGAATTTCCACCAGTTGTATGGTTGGTTGCCGTAAATCCTACAGGAACATCTCCGCTTTTATCTTTATAATTTCCATAATCTTTTTTGTTGTACAAATCGATTAGCTTTTTAGGAACATCAAATTCGTAATCTCCCGGAACATATTTTTCAATAACTCCAGCCAAATGGGTCTGATAATCGTAAGAAACAGCGTCTCTCGGAGTAGAACCTTTTACTTTTCCGTACGTTACACGAAGCGTGGAATTGGCATCCGGAAAGAATTTTCTGTCTTTATCTGTAGAAATTTGTTGCGCCATAAATGTTTTCTGTAAAACATCAATTTTAGCCTGTAATCCTGTAAATTGAGGATCTGCAGTTTTCATATAAGTATCTTTTATACTCATAAATAACTGATAAACTGCATCTTTTTTAATCATTTTAATTAATTTATCCTGGTTTGAAAACGCTTTTTCAATATCTGCATTGAGAGAAGCACCATTTACCTGGCTTCTTCCTGTAATCACAGAATTTTTTGATAATTCTTCAAAACTTGCGATATTCTGAGCTTCGTTTTTATATTGATCGAAACCGGCAGGTAAAAACTGAGATTCGGTTTTGTTGGCATACAAAGCTAAAAGTTTAGCGGTAACTTTAGAATCCAATTCTGCGCTGTAATCTTTGTAGAATGAAGTTAATTTGGTTTTGAAAGCTGCAGTACCTTTATCGTCCATTTTTCCGGCTTCCACCGATGTGATGTAATTTGAATATAAATTGGCAAGCGCAAAAGTCTCTGCATTTCTTATCACTTCACTGTAATAGGCGTTGTTCAACGCATAAGGAGCCTGATCGTTATATAATTTATTCAATTGATCTAAAGTAGTTTTCACTGCTGAATTTTTAGCCACAAGAGAATTTTCATATGTTATTTTTTTCTGTACGGCATTAGATTTTTTCAAACCTTCAACCTCACCGATCCATTTTTTCCAATAGTTGGCTACAGATGCGAATTTTGAAGCATATTTAATTCTGGTTGCATCATCTGTGCGCATTTTTTCGTCTAAAGTTTTCAATGCAACATCTCGCACAGCAATTCTTGCAGGATCAATCTCTTTCATTATTTTTTCAACCGCAATTGCCGGAAGATATTCTGTCGTTCTTCCCGGAAATCCGAATACGAAAGTGAAATCATTTTCCGCTTTATCTTTTATAGAAACAGGTAAATAGTGTTTCGGAACATAAGGAACATTGTCTTTCGAATATTCTGCGGGTTTATTGTTTTTATCAGCATAAATTCTGAACATCGAGAAATCTCCTGTATGTCTTGGCCAAACCCAGTTATCGGTATCGGAACCGAATTTTCCGATGCTTTGTGGCGGTGCTCCCACCAAGCGTACATCTTTATAAGTTTCGATAACGTAAGCGTAATATTTATTGCCGTAATACATCGGTTTCACAGAAATCGACTGATAGCTTTCAATTTTCTGAGAATTTTTATAAACCTCAATATTGCCGGCGATTTTTTTAGCTAAATCCTGATCCTGAAGATTGTCTGTGTTTTCTAAAATCTGTGCAGAAACATCTTTAATGTCAACAATAAAATCAACCGTAACTCCCGGATTTGGAAGTTCAGTTCCCATATTTTTGGCCCAGAAACCATTGGAAAGCAAATCATTTTGCACTGTAGAATGTGCCTGAATTTGCCCGTAACCACAGTGATGATTGGTAAGTAATAATCCTTTTGGAGAGATGATTTCGGCTGTACAACCACCATTAAACTGTACCACTGCATCTTTGATGCTCGGTTTTTGTGTATTGAAAATATCTTTCGCAGAGATTTTCATACCGAGATCTTTCATTTCTTTTTCATTAAGTTCCGTAGGAATCCACATTCCACCGTATTGCTGCGCCATTCCTAGAGAGAAACTGAAGAAAGCCGAAGCAATAAGAATATTACGTTTTATCATTATTTAAAAATTTTGCTTAAAAATACACATTTTAATTTTTTGTAAAAAGAAAACCCTTTCTAAAATTTAAATTTAGAAAGGGTTTTCCGGGATTGTATTTTTTTCAGCTAAAGATTTAAAATTCATTTTAAATCTTTTTACACTGTGATGATATTCTATTTCATTGATTTTGAAATAAAGAATTTCATCACTTGTGTTCCTTTATTTAATGGCAAAGAAACAGCTAATTTTTGATATAAAAAATGAACCTATGTTCATAAAATATGTTTTCTGATGCGACTTAGCGCTTGCGGAGTAATCCCGATATAAGAAGCAATATGTTTCAACGGAATTTCCTGTATAAATTTAGGGTAAGCTTTTGCTAAATTTACATAACGTTCTTCTGCACTGTGCATCAGTAAGGAGATTTCCCGCTGCGTTTTTCTCACATACAAATTTTCTGCAGATATTCTTCCCAAATAATTTCCCACCTTACTTCTTCCATACAATTCCTGCAGATCATCATAATGAATTCTGTAAACCACCGTTTCCTGAACTGTTTTCACATTATATGCGCACGGAATTCTTGTAATAAAAGAATCGTAGGCACTGCAAAACATATTTTCAGCGATAAAAGAGAACGTGATTTCTTTAGATGGCTCTGTGGGATGAGTTTTATTCACAAAAAAGCGGATAATTCCACTGTCTATAAAATAGAGATAATCTTCGATGATTCCTTCCTCCAAAATCAATGTTTTTTTCGGGAAAACCATTCTTACAAATTTACTGACGTGATAATTTGCTTCTTCCCGAGAAAGCCCCTCTATTGAATTATAAATACTGAGTAACTTTTCCATGAAAGTATTATGGATATTAGGTTTGTTAATACAAATGTAGGGTTTATTATTGTTTAAACCAGATTTTAGGATGATGAAATTAGGTAAAGTGATTTAATTTTAAAAAAGTATTTTAAAACTAGAATAAAGTTTTTTAATTGATAACATCAGGTGAATCAAAATATATAAGAATTTATCTTTTCATCATTCATCATCGCTTTTATCAGTGTGTCATGATCTGTACTTTTTCCTGTAAGACGCCATGTTGTAACCAAATTTTCTGTAGAAAGCTGTTGCTTAATAACAATGAATTTAAGATTGTTTTGTTTAAATAAATTTTCGCAGTGCAGAAGATTGTCTTTATTTGAAATGACTATTTTATACTCTCTAATTTTATGATAATTATCTATGAAATTCTGAAAATAAGTAAGCGAACTTAAAATCAACAGTACTAATACAGTTCCCAAAAGCGATAAATAAACATATCCCGAGCCGACTGCCATTCCTATGGATGCTGTTGCCCAAATTGTTGTGGCTGTTGTGATGCCGTCGATTTTATTGTCTCCTTTAAAAATCACGCCGGCTCCCAGAAATCCGATTCCTGTAATAATATTTGCAGCCAATCGATCCGGATTACTCACACCGATTTTAATAGAAAGAATAGTGAAAAGGCAGGAGCCAAAGCAAACCAGAATAAACGTTCTTAATCCTGCAGATTTATTGCGGTATTCTCTTTCTGTACCAATGCACAGACCAAGTAATACTGAAATAAATATCAGTAATAATTCATTTTGTATGGAATGGTCTTTAAGGAAATCCATTTTTAATTTTAAATAAAGTTACAATAAATTATAAGCTATAAACAAAAAAGACTGCCTTAAAAGACAGTCTCATTTAATTATTGCTTGTCTATCAAATCCAGAAACTGCTGCTCATCCAGAATCGTAATTGTACCGATATCCTGTGCTTTTTTCAGCTTGCTTCCTGCTTTTTCGCCTACAACTAGATAATTAAGGTTCTTGGAAACGGCAGAAATATTTTTACCATTGTGTTTTTCTACCATTTCTTCAGCCTGTTCTCTGGTAAATAGTGATAATTTTCCTGTGAAAAGAAAAGTTTTTCCTTCAAGAACATTAGATAAAACTTCGTTGGTGTTTTCTCCTTTTTCCAATTGAACTCCGTAAGATTTCAAGCGTTCAAGCATTAAAATATTTTCAGAATTATGAAAGAAATCTACAATGCTTACGGCGATTTTCATTCCGATGTCTTCTACCTGACACAATTCTTCAGCGGTGGCCTTTTTTAAATCTTCAATTGTATTGAAATTTTTTACTAATTTCTTGGCAACTGTTTCTCCGACGTGTTTTATACCAATCCCGAATAAAACTTTTTCAAAAGAAACTTCTTTTGATTTTTCAATTCCGGAAATAATATTTTGGGCAGATTTTTCAGCCATTCTTTCAAGCGGAAGAAGCTGTTCTTTAGTCAAAACATAAAAATCAGCAGGATTTTCAACCAGTCTTTCTTTATAAAGCTGTTCGATCGTTTCACTACCTAAATTATCAATATTTAATGCTTTTCGGGAAACATAATGAATCATTCTCCCTACAACTTGCGGCGGACAATGAAGATCGTTCGGACAAAAGTGAATCGCCTGATCTTCCGTTTTTATCAATTCAGTTCCGCATTCCGGACAGTTTTTGATGTATTCTAACTCTTTGCTGTCAGAAGTCCTCCTTTCAGTATTTACACCGACAATCTTCGGAATAATTTCCCCGCCTTTTTCCACGTAAACAAAGTCATTTTCATGTAAACCGAGTTTTTTAATTATATCTTCGTTATGTAAAGATGCTCTTTTTACAATCGTTCCGGCTAATAAAATAGGTTTCAAATTGGCAACAGGAGTGATTGCGCCGGTTCTTCCCACTTGGTAAGAGACACTTTGTAATTCGGTTTCTACTTTTTCAGCTTTAAACTTATATGCCATTGCCCAACGTGGTGACTTGGCCGTGTAACCAAGTTGTCTTTGCTGTTTTAGGGAATTTACTTTTAAAACAATTCCGTCAATTTCAAAAGGCAAATTGTGTCTTTCAACATCCCAAAAATTGATGAATTCTTTTATTTCATCTAATGTTTTGCACAATTTTGCCTGATTGGAAATTTTAAAACCCCAATTTTGAGCTTTATGCAGCAGTTCCCAATGAGATTCAGCGGGAACTTCATTTGAAACAAACTGATAGAGAACAGATGACAGTCTGCGCTTTCTTACCTCACCACTGTCCTGGATCTTCAAACTTCCGCTGGCTGTATTTCTGGGGTTCATAAACGGATCAAGACCTTCTTCTTCCCGGAGTTTATTGATTTTCTCGAAATTTTTTCTCGTTAAATAAATCTCACCCCGCATAAAAAAGCGTTCCGGGAAATCTCCGGTCAGTTTTAAAGGTATATCTGAAATTGTGCGAACGTTTGAAGTAATTTCATCACCCTGAAATCCGTCACCACGGGTTACGGCTTGAGTCAGCTTTCCGTTTTCATAAAGAATAGAAATAGATGCACCGTCATATTTCAATTCGGCAACAAATTCTACAGGATCATCTATTGTTTTAATAATCCGCTTTTCCCAGTCTTCCAAATCATCAAAATCGTAAGAATTATCTAAAGAATACATTCTGAACTGATGCTGAATCGTAGGAAAAATCTTTGTAACACCACCTCCGACACGAATTGTGGGCGAATTATCATCATGAAATTCCGGATATTTTGCTTCCAGATCCTGAAGTTCTTTTAAAAGAAGATCAAATTCCATATCAGAAATATTCGGCTCATCCAAAAGATAATAGTTTTCGTTGTGCTGATGAAGTTCTTTTCTTAATTGATCAATTTTATGCTGAATATTTTCGGACATGCGCTTTCTATCTTTTCAACAAAAATAATAAGTATTGCGGAGAAAACAGTTATTAAAATTAAGATTAAGTTCAAGAAATAATCAGATCGATTTTAAAACTAATCAGGAATCTCTTTCTACCTTTGTGCTCAAATCTGTTTAAATCATTATCTTGTTTTAAATTTCAGTTTTAAAAGAGATTTAATGCTAACTGAAAAAATAATAATGCAGAAGAATAATTAAATTATGAAAAAGTTTATCTTAGGGTTTGCAGTTTTAACGACCGTTTTTATGAATGCACAAACTCAAATTATCGCACACAGAGGTTATTTTCAAACCAATCCTCCTACAACCGAAAACTCTGTTAAAGCATTGGAAAATGCTCAGAAATTAAAAATCTACGGAGCTGAATTTGATGTAAGAATGACGAAAGATGGTGTTTTGGTGATCAATCATGACGAGCATCACGGTAAAATGATTATTGAAGAAACTGATTATAAAGAATTAGAAAAACTAAAACTTTCAAACGGTGAAAAACTTCCGACTTTAAAAGATTATCTGAAACAAGGGAAAAAAGACACATCTGTAAAGCTGATTATCGAGATTAAACCCATTAAATCTCAGGAAAAAGAAAATGAGATTGTAGCAAAAACGGTCAAAATGGTGAAAGATATGAAGCTTGAATCCCAAAGTGAATTTATATCTTTTAGCTTAAATATCTGTAAGGAAATTAAAAAAACTGCCCCAAAATTTAAAGTTCAATATCTGAATGGCGAATTGTCTCCTGAACAAATAAAAAATGAAGGTTTAGATGGGATGGATTATCACTACAGTGTTTTTCAGAAAAATCCAAGTTGGATTTCGGAAGCAAAAGCTTTGGGATTAATCACGAATTCATGGACGGTAAATGATATAAAAGTTTACGAAGAATTAAAAGGTCAGGGAATTAATTTCGTGACAACCAATATTCCGGATCAGCTGAAAGGAAAATAATTCAGCTAGGATAAAATTTAACTATAAATCTGCTTCAATTGAGGCAGATTTTTTTCTTTAAAGACAGATTTTTTCAACTTAGATACTGTGAGGTACTTATTTTTGTATATTTTTCTCAATAGATAACGTCGCTAAAGATGTACAAACTATGATCTTTATAAGATTATTTTGAACTTTAATTTTACGATTAAAAATATACAATTGAAATTTCAAATGATAAAAATCTATTAAATAAAGAGAGTTTAAAAGGTTTTACATTTCATCTTTCGTAAATTTGTGCCATTAAAATTTAAATAATGAATCTAAACGGAAAAAACGCCATCGTTACAGGTGGTGGAAGAGGTCTGGGAAAAGCTGTTGCTTTAATCCTTGCCAGTGAAGGAGTGAATGTAGGAATCACCGGAAGAAACGAAGAAAATCTAAAAATGACTGTTGATGAAATCCAGAAATTGGGTGTAAATGCAGCATACGCAGTTTTCAGTATAGATAATGAAATTCATGTAAAAGCAGGAATAGAATCGATCGCTGAACAGTTGGGCGGGGTAGATATCCTGATCAATAATGCCGGAATCGGTGACTTCGGAAGCATCGAGGAGATGTCATCTGAAGTTTGGGAACAGGTGATCAAAACCAATCTTTTCGGAGTTTATTATGCTGCAAAAGCGGTGTATCCTTTCCTGAAAGAAAGAGGGGAAGGTGATATAATTAATGTTGCTTCAACGGCAGGTTTAAAAGGCGGACCCAATATGTCGGCTTACGCAGCGTCAAAAGCAGCAGTTGTTTCTCTGTCTCAATCAATGATGGCAGAATGGAGAAAACAAAACATTCGGGTTGTAACATTAACGCCGAGTACAATCGCATCTGATATGTCAATAGAAGGCGGATTAACAGACGGAAATCCCGAGAAAGTTCTTCAACCTGAAGATTTTGCAGAATGGGTAAGAGATATTTTGAAAATGAACAGACGTGCTTTGATCGCCAATGGTTCTATTTTTTCTACAAACCCATAGAGAGAATTAAAAATTTGATTCTAGAAATCAGTTTTCGAAATAAACAAAAACAGCAGCGGACTTCGGTTCGCTTTTTTATGCTTAAATCTTTTCATTGTGAATAGCAGAGCGATGAAGTAATCCTAACATTATTAAAAAAGATTGATCTGAGATTCCTGCAGAATGATAAAAATGACGACAAATCAAAAAAGTAGTTTTATTTTTGCAGCAAATTATTTACATGCAAAATTATTTAGAATTCGATTTCAGGATTTCGCCACTTCAGCCTTGGAACGAAATATTAATGGCAGAGCTTATCGAGATAGGTTTCGACAGTTTCACGGAAGAAATTCATGGTATTTTAGGATATATTCAGAAAGATTTATTCAATGAAGAAGAATTAAAAGCTTTACCACTTTTCCAGAATGATGAAGTTAAAATCGAATATACTTTCACAGAAATGCCGAATATTAATTGGAACGAAGAATGGGAAAAGAATTTCGAACCCATAAATATTGATGATAAGGTCTTAATCAGAGCCGAATTTCACGAATCTGTACCGGGAATGCACGAAATTGTTATTCAGCCAAAAATGTCTTTCGGAACAGGACATCATCCGACGACGCATTTGATGATTCAACAAATGATGGATATTGATTTTAAAAACAAAAAAGTTTTAGATATGGGATGCGGAACGTCAGTTTTAGCAATTTATGCAAAACAAATCGGAGCCGGAGACACTAAAGCAATCGATATTGACGAATGGTCAGTTGAAAATTCTAAAGAAAATGCTGTAAGAAACAATGTAGAGCTGGATATTGAATTGGGAACTGCGGAAAATTTGGGTAAAGAAAACTTTGATGTAATTTTAGCGAATATCAACAGAAATATTTTGATCTCAGACATTCCTACTTATGTTTCTGTTTTAAATGAAGGGGGAAAATTATTACTTTCAGGATTATGTTTCTTTGATGTAGATGATATTTTGGAGGTTTGTAAAGTGAATAATTTAGAACTTAAAAAGAAATTACAGCGCGAAGAATGGGTAAGTTTATTGCTTGAAAAATAAGTAGCTAAACTTTAATCTTAAACTTAGCCTCAATCTAAAATTATGAAAACCTTCTTCACCATTTTATTACTATTCATAATTCAGATTTTTTCTGCTCAGGAAGAAGATTACACTTATGCAAACGGAGTTTTCAGTTTCGAAGAAAATAAGCCACAAAAAATATTTACTGACTGGGCGAGAATTCGGCAATTACCCGATGTAAGCGGTAAAATTCTGGATTCTCTGCAAACCAATCA
The DNA here is from genome assembly GCF_049166575.1 of Chryseobacterium sp. GP-SGM7. Taxonomy (NCBI): domain Bacteria; kingdom Pseudomonadati; phylum Bacteroidota; class Flavobacteriia; order Flavobacteriales; family Weeksellaceae; genus Chryseobacterium; species Chryseobacterium sp. GP-SGM7. Next base: position 638,508 of record NZ_JBMHFF010000002.1, read on the forward strand.
GAAGATTTTAATTCTTAAAAAAGAGGAAACTATTTTAAAACTGGGCGAAAGAAGAGCCAACTGGTATAAAATATCATATCAGAAAGGTGATAAAACTTCAGAAGGCTACATTTGGGGCGGAAATCTTTGTGTAGGTTTTAGAAATAAAAACGGTTATGATTTTCTTTTTGGTTTAACAAAAACAGTGAATAAAAAAGACGAAAAATATCCTGAAATTATTATTCAACAAAATGTTGCGTCAATAAAAGTTGTTGAAGGAAATACTTTGATTGATGAGGTTTCCTTTGAAACTGGTTCTGCTGAAAGTCTGAGCTATGGAACTTTTAGCATTGAAAGTAATCATAAATTACAAAATGTAGAATTCACTTTAAAAGCAAGTGTTTCCGGGGAAGCATGTGGAATTGCTAATTATCATCAATATGTTCTTTTTAAGGATAAAAAGCTAATTCCTTTACCTCAGTTAATGAATGTTGGAGATGCCGATATCTATTATCACAACGAAGAATTTATTTTCTCGAATGATAAAGGCGGAATTCCCAACGCTTTTATTTTTAAAATGGAAGAAATGGAAAGGGATGAAAAAGATCGCGAAATAAAGAAAAAAGCTTCGAAAACCTATCTTTGGAACGGAGATTCTTATAAGCTGAAATAAGATTTATGACTGTCCGTATTGGTAGTAATTTAAGTTAAGAGTTTGTTCGTCATTCCGGAGGAATCTAAACATTCTGAAATAAAGCAGCTTAGATTACTCTTGAATGACAAATTGACTGCTGATTTAGAGTTATAATTAAAAACGGATATTCTCGAAATATGGCATAATACTGAAAAGAGATCTTTTGCAAAAAAAGTAATAGAGAGGGATACTAAGTGAAACGATAGTTCCTTTCGAATATCACATTTATCCTAAAAGTTTTGAACATTTAGAGTTTGGAGAAATGAAGGCTCAATCACAAAACCTGGGGAGAATTGTTGAAAGTTTTTAACTTTGCTTCATGTCTCAAGATCAAGAATTATTAAAACTGTTACTTCCCGAATATTTAGTGGCGTATTTCGATTTCGTAAAATCTGAAGAAAAAGAAGGACTTCTTCATCTTTACTTTGAAGAAAAAAACAGTGTTCCTAAAGAGTTTTCCTCATTAAATCTTCAATCGAAAGGATTTCACGAAGAAATTGCCGTTGATGATTTTCCGCTTCGTGGCAAAGCCGTAAAACTCAACATTAAGCGTAGAAGATGGACGGATATGAAGTCTGGAAATATTGTTCAACGAGATTGGAATCTCATCGCTAAAGGCACTCGCATGACACAGGATTTTGCAGAGTTCTTAAAAAAAATCAGCCGATACTAAAGCGCTTCCTTTGGAAATCATTGGCGAGATGTATGGTGTCAACGGAAAGAAATTTCGCAGACAGTACAAAAAATCCCTCAGTGAATTTAAAGACTGGAACCAGAAATCCCATGCCGAAGATTACATTTTATACCCCGCAAACTGCCTCTCACAACTCTCTTTAGACGAAGTAGCCTTGTCTCAGGGCGAACTTTACACCGTGCTTACATCCAAGCATGCCAAGGGCAGGAAAGGCAGTATTGTTGCCGTCATTAAAGGAACAAGAAGCGAAGATGTTATTGATAAACTCTTAAAAATAAGCAGAAAATTAAGGCAAAAGGTAAAGGAGGTTACCTTGGATATGGCGGGCTCTATGAAGCTTATTGCCAAGCGGTGTTTTCCCAATGCCGTGCAGGTTGTCGACCGTTTCCATGTACAAAAACTAGCCATCGAAGCTGTTCAGGAATTAAGAATCAAACATCGTTGGGCAGCCATAGACAAGGAAAATGAAGCATTAAAAACCGCAAAAGAAACCAAAGCAAGAGCGAAAATCGAAATCTTTGAAAATGGCGATACCCAAAAACAACTTTTAGCCAGAAGCCGATATTTGCTCTACAAAAGCAGAGAAAAATGGACTGAAAACCAATCTGCCAGAGCCAAAATTTTATTTTCTCAATATCCGGACTTGGAAAAAGCTTACAACTTATCGGATAATCTCAGGAAAATTTACAACCAAAACATGACAAAGTCTGTAGCCATGCTCAAATTGGCTCGTTGGTTTAAAGACGTAGAAGAATCCGGTTTTAAATCATTTTCTATACTCAAAAATACTATTATGAATCATTATAATGATATCCTTAACTATTTTGAACAAAGAAGTACCAATGCCTCTGCAGAAAGCTTTAACGCTAAAATCAAAAACTTCAGAATGCAACTTCGAGGAGTAAGGGACAAATCATTTTTCTTATTCAGATTGTCAAAACTTTCAACAATTCTCCCCAGGTTTTGGATCAATCACAAAACCTGGGGAGAATTGTTGAAAGTTTTTAACTTTTCTTCATGTCTCAAGATCAAGAATTATTAAAACTGTTACTTCCCGAATATTTAGTGGCGTATTTCGATTTCGTAAAATCTGAAGAAAAAGAAGGACTTCTTCATCTTTACTTTGAAGAAAAAAACAGTGTTCCTAAAGAGTTTTCCTCATTAAATCTTCAATCGAAAGGATTTCACGAAGAAATTGCCGTTGATGATTTTCCGCTTCGTGGCAAAGCCGTAAAACTCAACATTAAGCGTAGAAGATGGACGGATATGAAGTCTGGAAATATTGTTCAACGAGATTGGAATCTCATCGCTAAAGGCACTCGCATGACACAGGATTTTGCAGAGTTCTTAAAAAAAATCAGCCGATACTAAAGCGCTTCCTTTGGAAATCATTGGCGAGATGTATGGTGTCAACGGAAAGAAATTTCGCAGACAGTACAAAAAATCCCTCAGTGAATTTAAAGACTGGAACCAGAAATCCCATGCCGAAGATTACATTTTATACCCCGCAAACTGCCTCTCACAACTCTCTTTAGACGAAGTAGCCTTGTCTCAGGGCGAACTTTACACCGTGCTTACATCCAAGCATGCCAAGGGCAGGAAAGGCAGTATTGTTGCCGTCATTAAAGGAACAAGAAGCGAAGATGTTATTGATAAACTCTTAAAAATAAGCAGAAAATTAAGGCAAAAGGTAAAGGAGGTTACCTTGGATATGGCGGGCTCTATGAAGCTTATTGCCAAGCGGTGTTTTCCCAATGCCGTGCAGGTTGTCGACCGTTTCCATGTACAAAAACTAGCCATCGAAGCTGTTCAGGAATTAAGAATCAAACATCGTTGGGCAGCCATAGACAAGGAAAATGAAGCATTAAAAACCGCAAAAGAAACCAAAGCAAGAGCGAAAATCGAAATCTTTGAAAATGGCGATACCCAAAAACAACTTTTAGCCAGAAGCCGATATTTGCTCTACAAAAGCAGAGAAAAATGGACTGAAAACCAATCTGCCAGAGCCAAAATTTTATTTTCTCAATATCCGGACTTGGAAAAAGCTTACAACTTATCGGATAATCTCAGGAAAATTTACAACCAAAACATGACAAAGTCTGTAGCCATGCTCAAATTGGCTCGTTGGTTTAAAGACGTAGAAGAATCCGGTTTTAAATCATTTTCTATACTCAAAAATACTATTATGAATCATTATAATGATATCCTTAACTATTTTGAACAAAGAAGTACCAATGCCTCTGCAGAAAGCTTTAACGCTAAAATCAAAAACTTCAGAATGCAACTTCGAGGAGTAAGGGACAAATCATTTTTCTTATTCAGATTGTCAAAACTTTTTGCTTAGTCCCCAGATTTTGTTACTGATCCCAGGTTTTGTTACTGATCCACATTTAGAGTTTGGAGAAATGAATAAATTTATATTTAAAACAAAAAAACTCACAACTGCTGTTGTGAGCTTTAAGTGAGCGCGTCAGGATTCGAACCTGAGACCGTCTGCTTAGAAGGCAGATGCTCTATCCAGCTGAGCTACGCACCCATTGTAATTTTGAGAAAATTATCGAAAACTGTCGGGGCGGCAGGATTCGAACCTGCGACCTCCTGGTCCCAAACCAGGCGCGATGACCGGACTACGCTACGCCCCGATTAAAGATCATCCGAAACAAATATTACCTTGTTTTTTGTGGGTGCAAAGATAGGATATTTTTTTATAAATCAAAATCAAAACTAAGATAATTTTAGTTTAATATTCATGTGTTGATTTTTTTGTTTATTTACTGAGTTAGTAACCATTGCTTTAAGCGAAATTTAAAATGGAAAATAAAATTTTATTTTTGTTCTTTTTACAGATGATAATTTAGATTGTTTACAATTTTATAGTGAGAGAAAACTTCATGTGATTTTATCGAAGATTAAAACTAAAAATATCAAAAGCCTGGAAGATCTTTCAACTAAAAATTTTTCTAAAATAAAATTAAAAACAGAGATGAGAATTTACAGTAAAAATTAATAAATATGAATGTTGATCAATGTAAATATAATTTTCTTTTCTTTTTTCAAAAATGAAAAAAATGTCTGTAAGTAAAGGTGAAATATTTAAGTTCAAATCAATGTTTAAAATTGAAAGATTTAAAAATTGTAATTAAATTTTTTAGAATAGATAAAACAAAAAAAACTCACAACAGAAGTTGTGAGTTTTAAGTGAGCGCGTCAGGATTCGAACCTGAGACCGTCTGCTTAGAAGGCAGATGCTCTATCCAGCTGAGCTACGCACCCATTGTAATTTTGTGAAAATTATCGAAAACTGTCGGGGCGGCAGGATTCGAACCTGCGACCTCCTGGTCCCAAACCAGGCGCGATGACCGGACTACGCTACGCCCCGAAAAATATTTTGTAAAAAGAAAAAGCGGAGGGTAAGGGATTCGAACCCTTGCGACACTTTCGCGTCGACAGTTTAGCAAACTGCTCCATTAACCACTCTGGCAACCCTCCTTTATTCTTTATTTTTAATGATCGTTGTTCTGTTATTGCGAGTGCAAATATAGAATAGATTTCTTTATTTACCAAATAAAATTCAAGAAAAAATTGTGTATTTTTACGCTAATAAACTGCTAAAAAATCAAACTGATGCGTAAAACATTATATATCATCGGCTTAAGTACACTGGTTTTTTCTTGTACATCACAAAAAAACGTAAAAAAAAGTACTTATCGTCCTAAAACAGGGGTTGCACAGCCAAAAGTAGCAACAAATCCTGTTGCTGCTGAGAAAAATAAACCTCAAATATCAAAGGAACATGGAGTTGAGTTTTTCACTACAAATATTGCAGATGCTGCCAAAAATGATAATACTGCAAGTTACGGATCAATCGTTTCTGCAAAACCTGCAGGATACAAAGTGGTAAAAACTTATTTTCCGGCAATTGCTCAGAATTTCAGACAAAAATATCTGATTTTACATTACACAGTTTTACCGGATGACAAATCAATACAGGTTCTTACGCAACAATCGGTAAGTGCCCATTATTTGGTAAATAACCTAGGAGATAATGAGATTTATCAACTGGTTGATGAAAACAAACGTTCTTATCATGCAGGAGTCAGTGCTTGGCGCGCAGATAAAAATCTTAATGATACATCAATCGGAATCGAAATCGTTAATATGGGCTACACTGCTGATGCAGCGGGTACAAAAACTTTTCAACCTTTTAGTGATGATCAGATTAAAAAAGTAGCAGCTTTGGCGAAAGATATTGTAACCAGATATCAGATTCCCGCTACCAATGTTTTGGCACATTCGGATATTGCACCGACAAGAAAACAGGATCCGGGACCGCTTTTTCCCTGGAAAAAACTGTATGACGAATATCAAATAGGAATGTGGTATGATGAAGCTTCCAAAGAGGCTTTGCTTACAAATGCACAAACAGATATTTCTACAAAATATAATGATGCAGTATTTATTTATACCGTTCAGATGGCATTGCAGAAATTTGGGTATGCTCTTGACAGCAGCGGGAAATGGGATGATGCCACAAAAAAAACAATTGAAGCATTACAATATCATTTCCGCCCTCAAAACTATAACGGAATTATGGATGCCGAAACATGGGCAATTCTTCAGGCTTTAAATCAAAAATATCCTTCTAAGTAAGGCTAAGGTAGAGGTTAAAAGTTTTAATTATTATCAACACAAATCTATTTCAACCTTAATCTTAACCCAATACTCAACCTTAATTTATGGAAAATTTCAGACAGGAAAGCGATCTTCTCGGCGAATTAAATGTTCCGATCGACGCTTATTACGGTGTTCAGACTCAAAGAGCGATAGATAATTTTAAAATTTCAGGACAGCTTTTATCATCATATCCGGAATTTATCAAAGGTTTGGCTTTCGTGAAGAAAGCGGCGGCAAAAACCAATTATGAACTGGGACTTTTAGATCAGGATTTATATTTTAAAATTGCAGAAACCTGTGATGAAATTTTGCTGGGAGATCTTCACGAGCAGTTTCCTGTAGATATGATTCAGGGCGGAGCAGGAACTTCAATTAATATGAATGCGAATGAAGTGATTGCCAACCGGGTTCTAGAAAAATTAGGAAAAAATAAAGGCGAATACGAATTTTGTTCACCCAACGATCATATTAACTTATCTCAATCAACCAATGATGCTTATCCTACTGCGATCAAAATGGGATTATTGCAGATGAATGCTACATTGGTTAAAAAACTTGAAACCATTGTTGAAGCTTTTCGTGAAAAAGGAAAACAGTTTCATGATGTAATTAAAATGGGGAGAACGCAGCTTCAGGACGCTGTTCCTATGACGATGGGACAAGAATTTGAAGCTTTTGCAGCAACTTTAGAAGAAGATGTTTCAAAACTGAATAATAACGCCAATCTTTTTGTTGAGGTAAATATGGGTGCGACGGCGATTGGTACAGGAATTAATGCTCCCATCGGATACGCGACACTTTGTGCGAAAAATTTAGCTGAAATTACCGGTTATCCTGTTGTTTCTGCTCCAAATTTGGTTGAAGCTACACCAGATACAGGTTCTTACGTGATTTATTCTTCCGCAATGAAGCGTCTTGCTGTAAAACTGTCAAAAATCTGTAACGATTTAAGATTACTTTCTTCAGGTCCGAGAGCCGGATTATCTGAAATAAATCTTCCTCCGATGCAGCCGGGCTCTTCAATTATGCCAGGAAAAGTAAATCCTGTAATTCCGGAAGTGGTGAATCAGGTTTGCTTTAAAGTAATCGGGAATGATCTTACCGTAACTTTCGCAGCAGAAGCCGGACAATTGCAATTAAATGTAATGGAACCCGTTCTTTCTCACGCCATTATGGAAAATATCCATTTTCTTTGCAATGCTTTAGATACGCTGCGTGATAAATGTATTGTAGGAATTACCGCCAATAAAGATGTCTGTCTGAATATGGTGAAACACAGCATCGGAATTGTAACGGCTCTAAATCCTTACATTGGTTATAAACAATCTACAAAAATTGCCAAAGAAGCTTTGGAAACCGGTAAAAGTGTTTACAATCTGGTTCTCGAACATGGTTTGCTTTCGCAGGAAAGCTTAGATGAAATTCTTGATCCTAAAAATATGCTGAAGCCACACAATAAATAGTATTTCGGTGAGTAAAATAAAGAAAACTTTTCAGGCTTTACAAAATATTGCGCAGGAACCAAGTTTGCTCAATTTGGTAATTAATGATAACGAATCTAGGAAAAAAGAATTTCTTGAAACGTATGCTCATCTGAAAAGTCTTCCTCAAGTTGACTTTGCAGATTTGTCTGATGATTTTGATGAAAGCGTTGATCTGGCATTTTTAGATGGCGGTTCTCTGCCTACAGATTTAGCTTTGCTGAAAACATTGGCAAAAGGCAAAAATAGTTACTTCGAAATCGGAACATGGAGAGGAGAAAGCGTTTGGAATGTTGCCAAAATAATAGATGACTGCACAACTTTTAATTTATCGAAGGAAGAAATCAATACATTAGGTTTAGATAAAAGATATGCCGAATTGCATGGAATTATCTCTAAAAAAAATCCCAGTATTCTTCATTTGGAAGGCAATTCTAAAACTTTTGATTTTAAAAGTTTAAATAAAAAATATGACCTGATTTTCATTGATGGCGATCATTCATATGACATGGTGAAAAACGATACTGCAAAGGTTTTTAAAAGTCTTGTGCACGAAAATTCGGTGGTCGTTTGGCATGATTATGCATTTAATCCTGAAAAAGTAAGATATGAGGTTTTCAAAGGGATTTTAGATGGATTACCGAAAGATTTACATTCAAATTTATACCATGTTGCCAACACGATGTGTGCGGTTTTTACAAAACAAAATTTTAAAACCAAACAGTTTGAGGAGCTGAAAAATCCCGAGTTTTTGTTTGAAGTGAATTTAAAAATTAAAAAATAAGTTGAGGTTTCTAATCATAATTCCTGCACACAACGAGGAAAATAATCTTCCGTTTACATTAGATTCTTTACAGCGACAAAGTTGTAAAGATTTTAAAGTTGTGGTTGTCAACGATGGTTCGACAGACGGAACTTCTGATGTAATTAAAAAATATACCGAAACTGATACCAGATTTGAAACCATAAATCTTCAAAAATCGTCTCATCAACCAGGTTCAAAGGTTGTTGCAGCTTTCAGAAACGGATTACAGACTCAGAATTTGAATGAGTTTGACATCATTTGTAAATTTGATTCGGATGTTATTTTAGAAACAAATTACCTTCAGAGTGTTGCAAATGCTTTTGTCGAAAATCCGGATTATGGTTTGGTTGGCGGACTTTTATACATTGAAAAAAATGGAGGATGGGTGTACGAAGGGAATTCCAACAAGCATCATGTTCGTGGCCCCATGAAAGCATACAGAAGAGAATGCTTTCTCCAAATGGGCGGTTTGCGTGAAACTTTAGGTTGGGACAATATTGATGCAATTTTGCTTCAGAATTTAGGCTGGAAAGAAGTGGTTTTATCCGATTTACACGTGAAATTAATTAAAGTAAAAGGAGCAGATTATACGATAAAACCGGCAGATTATTACGGCAGATATTTTTATTTTTTAGGATTAAACCGGTTTTTGACGTATGTTGCTTCTGCAAAGGAAGCCATGAAAATAAAATCGCTATCGTTTCTATTTCAAATTATCATTTCGTACGAAAAATGTAAATCTCAGAATCTTGAATTGAAAATTTCAAAAAACGAACAGAAAATAATCAACCAGCAACGCTGGAATCAGTTTAAAAAGAAATGGTTTAAGATTTAATTTAATAGGAACGGGCTTTAGTCCGTTTAATCTAAAAAGAATAGTTCCATTGGCTTAAGCCAAAACATAATCTAAAATTTATTTGAAAAAAATAGCCTACATCGAAATTGATACTCACGCAGAAATTGCTGCAGATTTTATGGATTTAATGGAAGATTCAAAAGAGTTTTCTGTGGATTATTATTTTTCCGGGAAGATCAAAAAACAGATTGCCGGATGTCACGAAAATGTTTTTTTATCGGATAATCTGATGATTTTAGATCAGTTAGAAACCAAGAAATACGATTTAATTATTATAGGAACCGTTCACCGCTATTTCAATACTTTTTTTAATATCACCCAGAGATATAAAACAGCAGTCATTGCTCATAATCTTAATTTCTCAAAAGCGTCTAAATTAGATTTAATTAAAAATATTTTCAAGGAAGATGTTATTTATCGCTTGAAATTATGGTGGAAAGAAGGTTTGTTTAATTCTTCAGAAGTTTATAGAAATGCAAGTCAGCTTTTGGTTTTGGATAAAGGACTTTCATCATCAGAACATCAGTTTCTGCCACTTTTTTATGCGAAAGAATTTCAGCAGAATAAAAATGAAAGCTTAAAGGTTGTAATTCCGGGTGGAGTTTCTCAAAAAAGACGTGATTACAGCCATGTTTTGAATATAATTTCAAAATCTGAAGGTGCTGAAAACATTGAATTTATATTGCTTGGAAAGGCAAAAGGTGAGGAGCTTGAAAATATCAAAAAAGTTGCTGAACAATTTAATCTAAAATACTTCACAGAAAGAGTTTCGCAGGAAGATTTTGAAATGTGGATGAAAAAAGCGGATGTTCTCTGGTGCCCGATTCAGCGGAAAACAGAGTTTTTTAGCCTGGAAGAAATTTATGGCAAAACCAAAATGACCGGAAATATCGGCGATGCCATTAAGTTTGGTAAAGTCGCGGTTTTTCCTGAAAACTATTCTTCAAATCTCGAGTTTGTAATTCCTGAAAAAGAGAATGTTATTCAACAGTTTGAAGAGTTGGAAGATTTTAAGTTTGATTTTCAAAAAGATTACAGTAAAAAAATGATTCTTGAGAATTTAGAAAAATTGCTAGCTCAACTTATTTGAATTTAAGAATACTTTTGATGAATTTCAGATTAATATACTGCTCGACCGGAAAGATTTTGGTGAAATGATTTCCAATGAAAATCAGCAGTAAAACAACGGCTGGTTTGTAAATTAAATTGATGAAATTATTATCAAAAACCGGCAAAACAATCGCAACAGTAATCGCCAAAGTACAGATAATGGATACAAAAATCATTTCAATAGAAAAAGGTGAAACTTTAAACACGAAATAATTAAATACAACTTTTATCAGATTGTAAATGGTCACAGAAATTGCTGTTGATAAAGCAATTCCAATCAAAGAAAGGTCTGTGTGATGGATGAAATACCAATTCAGCCCGATCGTTAATCCCGCCAATAAAAGCATGACGATGATGTTGAATTTGTAATATTTTGAAAGTGAAATAATATTTCCATTAAATCCGGTTGCTAAATCCATTAAAACCGCAGAACCCCAAATCCAGATTACAGGCTCATACATTCTCAGTAAATCTCCTTTATTAGGCATAAAATGAGTCAGGTAAGGAAATCCGACCATAATGCATCCGAATAAAACAGCTCCTAAAAAATAGATTGTTAATGATGTTTTTTTGTGGAATCTGTCGAGTTCCAGCATATCACCATCGGCTAAATTTTTTCTGATTAATGGGGCAGAAATATTAAATAATCCCAATTGTGGAATAGAAATCAACGAAATTAAAGCCAATAAAATGCTATAAACTGCGATTTCTTCTTCACCAATAAATTCACCAATCATGTAATTATTGATTGCCATGTGATTTCCGAAAGTTCCTAAAAATCCAAAAAAGCTGTATGCCGCAAATTCTTTATAAAAATTGTTTTGTTTGAAGTAATCTCTGCTGAAATCAAGGTTTACTTTTTCAAGTTTGTTGGTGTAATAAATATATCCTGAAAGCATTAAAGCAAACATTCCGAAGAAAAAAGCCAATGCAATCTGCTCTGAAAACTGAAAATAAAAGAACAGGCAAAATGCACCGAGATTGGCTAATTTCGGTAAAAGATTATCGAAAATATTAGAAACAACAATTCTTTTATAGTTGGAAATGTATTTATTAAAAATGGCACACAATGACAGCGTTAAAACAAGCGGAAGAATGTATTTTTTGCTCTCCCAGATTTTCATTTTTGTAAAATCCGGAAAAAAATACGGAATGAGAAAAAAGATCACAAGAAAAACAAGAAAGTTGAAAGAAACTACTGCCAAAGAAAGCGATAACATATTTTGATGTTTATCGTCTTCGTGCGCTCTTCCGAAAAACTTTACATTAGAATACGAAATTCCCAAAACAACAAAAGGAACCAGCATTTCTGCAGCAGACATTATGTATCTCAATGTTCCGTAAAAGAAAAGATCGTTTGTGAAAATAAAAATCGAGAACATCCCGATCAATGTCGCAACGTATCCTACAACCGAATATTTAAAACCCTGCCTTGCAACTACACTCATACCTAGATTTTACAGATTTTTGGGAAGGAAAATAATATTGTTAATGTATTCGGTTTTATTTTTTTCGTCGCTGATGTTTTTTAATAAAATTTCTTCAGTAAGCTTTTCGGGTATAAAAGTTTTCCGGTTTAAATAATTGGCTTCAAAACCCCAGCTTTCAATTTCGGAAATTTCATTCCAAATTGGTTTTTCGTGGTGTCTCTGCTCCATTTCAACCATTAAGGTTGGCTTAAATTTTTGAATGGTTTCTTTCCCTCCGAAAAGAGTTTTCATTTCATTTCCCTCTACATCAATTTTAATGAAATCAATCTTGATAACCTTCTTAGATTTCGTCCAGTCATCCAGTTTTACAACGTCTACCGTTTCGGTGTAGCTGTTTTCTTCGTCTTTTTCTTTGTAAGAAGTATTGAGTGTTCCTCGTGAAGCGACCATTTTTCCTTTAATAATCGGAACTTTAAATTGTGCTGTTGTATTTTCGTCAGAAAGTGCCACAGAAGAAATATTCATCAACGGAAAAAGTCTTTTCAGTCGGATGTTGAGCTTTTTATTAGGCTCAAAAGCATAAATGTTTTTATGGTTCAGCTTGTTTTCAAACTGATAAAGAAAAGTTCCTACGTTAGCTCCGATGTCGAAAATTACGGCGTCATTTTGTAAATATTCTTTAATCCAAACCAATTCCGGCTCTACATTTCGTCCTGAAAAATTTTCTTTCGTAAGGTTTTTTAAACTTTTAAAATACCTCTGTTTGTAAAAACTTGGACTGATGTACTGTAGCTTTTCGGCTAATTGTTGGTATAAAGACATGTGTGATTGTTTGACGACCAGCAAAGGTAATGAAAAATGTTAAATTGTTGTTAAAAAAGAGTAATTATAATGCCTTGATTATCAATGTGAAATTGCCTTTCGTCTAGTTTTGAGTATTTGAAATTGGGGTATCCAGAAAATCATTCAAAGGTTTTCCTGCTTCAAATATTTTTGACACATTTTTCACTGCGTTTTTATCCATTAAGTCTTTATTCGTCATATTATGAACTCCGATGAAGCTTTTCAGTTTTAAAAATTCTGCCATCGGATCTTCTTTCTCAAAACCTTGCGGAACGTTTTTCAGTTTGTGTTCCGGATCAAGTTCACCATAATATTTTTTAAAATCTTTATCCTCAATAGTTGTAAGAAAATCGTTTTTAAATAAAGAAATTTCTTTTCTGATTTCTTTTAAGATAGGAGCATCGGGTAAATAAATTCCGCTTGCTAAAAAAGATTTTCCGGATTCTATATGTAAATAAAAACCCGATTTTGAATTCATTTTTCCCATTCCCAAAGAGGTCCCGAAATAGGTTTTATAGGGAGTTTTATCTTTTGAAAATCTGGTATCACGATAAATTCTGAGTAAAGATTTTTTGGCATCTAACTTTAACATATTTTCATCAAATTTTCCCATTTCAGCAATGAGTGCTTCCACAAAATCCTGAAAATCTGATTGCGCTTCCAGGAAAAGACTTTTATTTTCATTAAACCACTCTCTATTGTTATTTTTCTCGATCAGTTTTAGAAAATCGAATATTTTTGCTGAAATCTGTGATGCCATATCATTTATTTTACTCAAATGTAGATAATATTTTTGTAAATAGGTGTTGCAAAATTTTTAATCATTCATAAGTATTGCTGTAGAAAACAGCTGATCCCGTAATTTTAATTAATGTTGAAAAATTTTTAAATTAAAAATAAAAAAGGTGTGGTTTTTTTGTTTAAATATAAAAATGATTATGTTTTTCTAAAATAAAATTATCAATTCGTTAATATTATATAATTGAGTATTCGGAAAAAAGTTATATCTTTGCAAAAATTTTATAATATTTAATGAATTTATTTACGGAGTCCAATTTAAGTCCTGATATTCTTAAGGCCATTGGCGAACTGGGTTACGAAAGCCCGACAGAAATCCAAAAACAGACTATCCCTTTCATTCTTTCAGATATACGCGATCTAATCGCACTTGCGCAGACAGGGACAGGCAAAACAGCAGCATTTTCGCTTCCGATTTTGGATATGATTGACGATACGAGTCGCAAAATCCAATTTTTGGTGCTTTGTCCGACACGAGAATTATGTCTTCAAATTTCAAAAGACATTAAAAATTACACGAAGTACATGCCGAACATTAAATCGACAGCGGTTTATGGAGGAAGCAGTATTGTGGATCAAATGCGTTCTTTAAAGGAAAAACCGCAAATTATTGTAGGTACTCCGGGAAGAGTTATTGATTTAATTAACAGAAAAGCATTAGACTTTTCAGCAATTCACTGGTTGGTTTTAGACGAAGCAGATGAGATGCTTTCTATGGGTTTCAAAGACGAATTGGAAACAATTATGAAAGAAACTCCGGAAACAAAACAGACTTTCTTGTTCTCAGCAACGATGAGCAAAGAAGTAGAGAGAATTTCTAAAAATTATTTAACAAACCCTCACAGAATTTCTGTCGGTTCTATTAATGAAGTTAAGAAGAACATCAAACACGAATATTATGTAGCGGGTTACCGTAATAAAAAAGAGGCTTTGAAGAGATTGATCGATTCAAATCCTAACCAGTATTCAATTATTTTCTGCAGAACCAGAATGGAAACTCAGGAAGTTGCCGATTTCCTGATGCAGAATGGTTATGCTGCAGATGCCCTTCATGGTGATCTTTCTCAAGCGCAGAGAGATACGGTAATGAAGAAATTCAGACTGAAAAATATTGATATATTGGTAGCAACAGATGTTGCAGCAAGAGGTTTGGATGTTGATTCATTAACTCATGTTATCCATTTCTCTTTACCGGATGATCCTGAAGTATTTGTTCACAGAAGTGGTAGAACAGGTAGAGCAGGTAAAGATGGTATCTCAATGTCTTTGATTAAGCCTGAAGAAAGCAGAAAGCTAAAGCAGATAAAAGCGACAACGAAAATTGATATCGTTGAAAAGAAAATTCCTACAGGTGACGAAGTGATTTCGGCTCAGGTGAAAGGTGTTTTTGAAAATCTTATGACAGAGCACGAAAATATCTTTGAATTTGATCAAAGTCTTGTTCCTGATCTAAGTAATTTCACCAAAGAAGAATTGGTTGTACAGTTGCTGCAGTTCCAGTTAAAAGATATGGCTTTGTATTACAAAGACAGACAGGATTTACTGGAGCAGAAAATGAGCAATAGAGATGATGACAGAGGTGGAAGAGATCGTGACAGAGGTAGAGACCGTGACAGAGGAAGAGATCGTGACAGAGGACCGAGAGGTGACCGTGAAGGAAGAGGAGAGAGAGGTAGAAGCGGTGGTAAACCAAGACAGAGAGATGAAAACATGACCAGATTTTTCTTCAACCTTGGTAAAAAAGACCAATTGAAAAAACTGGATGTTTTGGAAATTATCAACAAAGCAACTTCGAGCAAAGGGAACAAGAGAGCCGAAATCGGTAATATTGAAATCCTTGAAAAATTCTCATTCTTTGAGATTGAAAAATCTTATAAAAATGAGCTTTTAGGTAACATTTCTTCAATGAAATTCAAAGGAAAAGACATGAGAGCTGAAGAAGCGAACTAATCTTATTCTTACAACATAATAAAGCCGGCGATTTTGCCGGCTTTTTTGTGATTTTATGTGAACAAATATTACCTCAATGTGAACAAAAATTAACGCGGGAAGCTTTTTGGTAAGATGCTTTTTTAAGAAATTTGCACACGAATTTATAAATACTATAAAATGGGCATTGGTAATATTTTCCACGCTTTTCAACCGAAAGATAAAATCTTCTTTGTGCTTTTCGAAAAAGTTACAGATAACCTGGTTGCTATGTCAAACGATTTTAATCACGGAATCAAAGATTTTGATCTTAATGACGATTCTATGTTGAAATTAATGAGCGACTATGAGCACAAAAATGATGAACTTACTCACGAGATTTTCGTTGAATTGGGGAAAAACTTCATTACACCTTTCGATCGTGAAGATATTCACACTTTAGCAACAGGATTAGATGATATCGCAGATTATATCTATGCTTCTGCAAAGTATATTTTCCTTTACAAATCTCCTTTGATGAAAGCGTACGCAGATTTTTCATTATTGATTCATAAAGCTTGCCTTGAGATTCAGAATGCGATGAAAAACCTTAAAGGTTTCAAAAATATGGAGCAGGTAAAAGAAGCTTGTATCAAAGTAAACTCTATTGAAAACATTGCAGATGATCTTCTTTCAAATTCTATGGTAGAATTGTTTGAAACCAATGATGCCATCAATATCATCAAAATTTCATCAGTATTAAATTATCTTGAAGTAGTAACAGATAAAGCAGAAGATGTTGCCAATACGATTGAGAACATCATGATTAAATACGCATAAAACAATATAACAAAAATGGAATTTCCTATTTTACTTACGGTTATTATTGCTTTAGCTTTAATCTTCGATTATATCAACGGTTTTCATGATGCGGCAAACTCAATTGCAACAATTGTTTCTACTAAAGTTCTTACGCCATTTCAGGCAGTGCTTTGGGCAGCACTTTGGAATTTTGCAGCATTCTTTATCGCTGTTTATATCATCGGAGAATTTAAAATCGGTAATACGATTGCAAAAACCGTAAACGAAAACTTTATTACCCTTGAAGTAATATTTTCAGGTCTTATTGCAGCCATTGCATGGAATCTTTTGACATGGTGGTTTGGTATTCCTTCATCATCATCTCATACCTTAATTGGTGGATTTTTAGGAGCAGCTCTTATGCACGCTTTTCTGATGGATTATCGTGAAGTTGTGGCAGCTCAGCCAGATTTGGGTGCATTTGCTACAATAAAAGAAGCGATAATGAAAGTCACAACGCAGGATGTTGTAAAATTTGGCAAAGTAATCCCAATCTTCTTATTTATATTTTTGGCACCGGTTATCGGGATGGTTATCTCAATTATCATCACCTTAATTATTGTGCATCTTTATAAAAAATCAAATCCTTATAAAGCAGACAAGGCATTTAAAAAACTGCAATTGGTTTCTTCGGCTTTATTTAGCTTGGGACATGGTTTGAATGATGCTCAGAAAGTAATGGGAATTATTGGTGCGGCTATAATTTATTATCATGTAAATATGCTCGCAGACCAGGATTATTTAAGAATTGCAGCAGCAGATCGTTTTAATCATTTCTCAAAAGATTATATGTGGGTTCCTCTGGTTTCTTTCATTGCCATTGCATTGGGAACAATGAGTGGAGGTTGGAAAATCATTAAAACAATGGGTACTAAAATTACAAAAGTAACTCCATTGGAGGGGGTAAGTGCTGAAACAGCAGGGGCAATTACGCTTTTCATTACCGATCACTTTGGTATTCCGGTTTCTACTACGCACACTATTACAGGTTCAATTATCGGAGTTGGTCTTACAAAAAGAATCTCTGCAGTACGTTGGGGAATCACCGTAAGTTTACTTTGGGCATGGGTTTTAACGATTCCTATCTCGGCAATTGTGGCAGGAATTACTTATTTAGCCATCACTTATTTAACGTAATTATAACTTCTTTCTAAAAGATTATTACACTACATAAAAAAGATACTGACGTTTTACTAAAAACGTCTGTATCTTTTTGTTAAAACGTCCGCACGTTTTTATGAAAGATGCGTATCTTTTAAATAGGTTATTATTTCGATGAATTCAATAGTCTTTCGATCAGCTTATTCTGCATTTCCATAAGTTGACTTATTTGTTCCTGTTGCTTTGATAATTGATTCTGATTTTGAACGAAATTTTCTAATAAATTTTCAGAAACTGTATTATGTATCGTTATTGTACTGTTATGCATATTACCAACTGCTGAGTTGTGATTGTCCGCAATATTTTGAACAACTTGATCATCTAAAAAATATTGTGGCTCTACTTTAAATAATTCAGCAACTTTCTGCATAAAGAGGAAATCTATTTTCTCTACAACACCATTTTCTAATTTGCTGAGATAGCTTTGGGAAATATCCAGCTGGAAAGCCATATCTTCCTGTGAAATATTTTTCTGTTCTCTGAGTTTCTTTATTTTAAAGCCGATACTGTTATTCATTAGTGCTGAATTTTAAACGTAAAGATACTGTTTTTTCGAATGATATTGTATTCCGGATGGAATAGCGTTTTATTCTTTTTGGAATTGTTGGGACATAATTTATTTTACATTTTTGTTATTCAGAAATAAATAATATATTTAACTCTTTAAAAAACAAATGAAAATGAAGAAAAATCTATTTCTCAGGCTTTGCCTGATTCTTATGGTGACACTGTCACTTTACTCCTGTATTCATGATGAAATCATTTCATCATCAGATTCTGCTTCTACGGAATATGTCAACAAAAGCCTCTGGAAGCAAGACGAAAAGTACATTAAAAATGTAATGAAAGTCTATGCCGAAAATGAAGCAGAGATTAAAAAAGTAAACGGCATCCCTTACTGGAACTTTGCAACTACAGTAGACAGCTTTGATGAAAGCTATGTAGCAATACCTGTAGTAAACAACGAAAAAGTAGTTTCTGTACTGAAAGTACCGAGACACGGAAAAAACATCTATTTTTACTACACCAATGAAGAGGGCGATCTTAATTTCTTTCAAGGATTGGTTTTTGCTAAAACGAAAAAAGCAGGAACACCCGATGGTTCTATGGCTCAGACAGACGGGATGGCGTGTACCAGACAATGGATATCGATGTGGTTTCCTGATAATGAACAATTCCCTACACCAGAGACCGGATCGGGGCATTGGGAAAGTGTATCTGTGGTGAAATGTAAATCAATAAAAGACGAATGTGTAGGCGTTGTCAATGAATTTGGAATTTGTGAAGGTGATACCGGTGATGATGGTGGCTATCCTTATCCTGGAGGAGGAGGAGGTGAAGCACCACAAGAAGAGGAGGAAACACCTTGTGAGAAGCTTACTAAAATAGGTAAATCATCAGATACGAAATCTTACATGAATACACTGAAAGGTAAAACTAATGATACGAAAGAGCATGGGTATGTTTTAGCTGAAGCCGGAGGAACTGTTTATGATTATCCTGTACAGGGAGAAGATGGCAAGGCAGGAATTACTTTCACTCTAGGAGTCGGAGATAAAATAGATGGATATATCCACAGTCATTACACCGGATTATTATCGATATTTTCTCCTGATGATATGTTTTCTATCGCAATATTTCTCAAAAATAACGCTATCAAAAATTTAGATACATTTGTAATAGGTGTAGTAACAGCTTCGGGAACACAGTACATGATGGTAATAGATGATTCAACGAAGTTCCAAACATTTGCTAATGGTTTATTTACAGGTAATAGTTTTTACCAAGATGCATTAGATAATTATTCATTAATGTATAATGATTTCTTTAAAATAACTCCATCCAATTCCGCAGCAGAAAATGAAAGAAGTTTTTTAAACTATATCGAAACCAGCGGGAGCGGGTTAAAGGTTTTGAAAGGTTCTTCGGATATGCAAAACTGGCAATCTCTACAATTAGATCAAAATAACAATGTTGTACCAACTAACTGTAATTAAAAACAATAAAATGAAAAATATAATATTCTTAATTTTCGCATTATTTATGATCAATATCAATGCTCAAAATACTTTGCCTCAACCAGGAGATAATATTTTAGATCCTAATGCAGATAAATTCATGGGGACATGGAAATGGGAAAATGGAAATAGCAGTTTCACATTAATTATGCATAAAGAGAATGTTTTGGTACCCTTCCCCGATAATGTGCATGCGGATTGGGTTATAGGGTTTCATAAATTCATAAATAATGGATCTATTATTGAAGATTTTAGTATGTTTTCTAATACAAATTTTAATGATAAGAAAAAAAGCATTGTTGCTAAATCAAAAAATGGTTTTCCAAATATATTACACGGATATATGCAACATAAATCAAAAAATAAATCTGTTGAGTTTGAAATTGAATATATAGATTCTACCCATATAAAACTGTTAAGTTTAAAAAACAAGCCTGGAACAAAAGTAACAATTCAGGGACAACCTGCTTTTGACTGGAGTATATCATTACCACAGAATATTATTTTAACAAAACAATAAAACTATTATTTTGAAAATTAAATTTCACTATCAGTATTGTTTTTTATTCTGTTTTTTTTCAATTTTTTTGTTTTCGCAAAAAGTTGATATATACAATGATGTTTCTATAATTGGAAAAACTTCTGTATCTGGAGAAAAAAATATTTACAAATACATTCGAAATAATAATGAATATATCGCTTTTAGGTTAAAAAGAGATAGTGTCTCTAAGTTGTATAATTATGATGGTGAAGTAATTTCTATAAAAAAAGATTTCGATACTATAAAGATTATAAACCCAAAAGACAAAAAACTCCATGCAGATTTTGAAAGACTAAAAAAAATAGAAGAAAAATATACTTATTATCATAAAGATTCAATCTTTCTTACAAATGCACAAAAACGTAAATATCAAAGATTACTTAATAAAATAAATTCCACATCAGAAAACAATCTTAAGATAAAGCTAAAGAATGAATTTACTGTAACAATAGACGGCACAGCATATACTTTTAATTTGTCAATTATAAATGTAAAAAAATCAATTGGTATTTATGGTCTTACTAAAAAAGAATATCCGCTTCTATATAACTTTTTAATATTTACAAAAAAATATTTTCTGAAAAAATAATCGAACGAAGAATTCAAAAGATTAATATTTATAGAAAATAAATCTGTCAAGTTTGAAATAGAATATGTTGCTTCTATTCATATCAATTTTAAGTTTAAAGAATCCGTCTCACAACCACCAAGTGAGGCGGATTCTTTTAATTCGTCTAAAGCATTTCCTAAAATCCCTTCGACGATTATACCAAAAGCTCCCGTCGATTTAGACAAGTCCTCGAGAGCTTTTAGAAAATGCAGGCTTGCATTTTTAAAAAGCTAAGTAACCATTTTTGAAAAGCACGCCTGCATTTTAAAATTGCTTAGTTAGCTTTTTTTTAAATTAAAATTATTAAGAAAAATATTGTGCTTGAAACTGATAAAATTTTGTCGAAACGGACAAAGTTTTTTGTTTTAAAACCCCTCAGAAAATCGTATTTTTGTTCAAACTATTAGATTTTATGGAATTTTTAGACACCTACCAACAGATTGTTGCTGATGCCATTACCAAATATACTTTTAAAGATAAACCTACGGAACTGTATCAACCGATGAACTACATCATTTCACACGGTGGAAAACGTCTCCGCCCGATAATGGTTTTAATGGCTTGTGATTTATTTGGTGGCGATTTGAAAGAAGCAATTAAGCCTGCTTTGGCAATAGAATTTTTCCATAATTTCACGCTGATTCATGATGATATTATGGATGAAGCGCCTTTGAGAAGAAACAAACCAACAATTCATACCATTCATGGTCTCAATACAGGAATTCTTTCGGGAGATGGTCTAATGTTGAAAGCATATAAGTTTTTCGAAGATTTAGAGCCTGAAATCTTTAAAGCTTGTATCAGAATTTTCACACATACTGGTTTGCTTTTATGTGAAGGTCAGCAATATGACATCAATTTTGAAACTCAGGAGAATGTGACTTTTGATGATTATATCAGAATGATTACTTACAAAACAGGAGTTTTAAGTGCATCTTCATTTGAAATCGGAGCTATGATTGCTAAGGCTCAGTTTAAGGATGCAAAAGCAATTTTCAATTTCGGAAAACATATTGGTATTGCTTTCCAGATTATGGATGATTATCTGGATGTTTTCGGTGATCAGGCTCAGTTTGGTAAAAAACATGCAGGAGATATTTATGAAAACAAAAAAACCGTTCTTTATCTTTTGGCAAGAGAACACGGAACGGATGAAGAGCGTAAAGAATTAGATTATTGGTATTCTAAAAAGACGGACAATATTGATAAAGTTTATGGCGTTGAAAAAATCTTCAGACGAACAAAAGTTGACGAAAAAGCATTGCGTCTGATTGAATCTCACAACGAGATCGGACAAAGCTATTTATCTAAAATTGATGTTCCCGAAGAGAGAAAAAAACCTTTTTCTGAACTGGCAAACTATTTATTGAGAAGAGAGTCTTAATTTGACAATTCGGCAATTTGAAAATTTGAAAACGAATAAGACGGGTTTTTAGATTTTAAATTGGCACATTCTCAAATTTTCAAATTGATTTAATGAAATTTCGTACTGAAGTTGACATCAGACCGTCGCAGAAAAAAATAGAGATTGGAGATAAAATATTTTCAATCGGTTCTTGTTTTGCTTCGGAAATGTCAGATTTATTTCAGAAAGGTCAGCTTCAGACGGTAAATAATCCTTTTGGAACGATTTTTAATCCGTTCTCTATTAATAATTCAGTTAAAAGACTCCACGATTCGGAATTTTATCATGAAGATGAGCTGATTACCTATCACGATGAGTTCATTTCTCTGGATCATCATTCAAGTTTTGACACGAGATATATTCATCAGACTTTAGATAAAATCAATTCAAAATTAGAAGAAGGAAACGGTTTTTTACAGGATGCAAACTGGATAATTATTACCTACGGAACTTCATTTATTTATGAATTTGAACCTAAGAAAAAACTTGTTGCCAATTGCCACAAAATTCCACAAACGTTCTTTGAAAAAAGACTGTTGACGAATCAGGAATTGACAGATTCTATTTACAATACGATTATTAATCTAAAAGATATTTGTAAAGACGATTTGCAGATTCTTTTCACTGTTTCGCCGGTTCGCCACACCAAAGATGGAATGATTGAAAATCAATTAAGCAAATCTAAACTGATTTCTTCGGTGCATGAAGTGATTTCTCAGTTTAAATACTGCCATTATCTTCCGATTTATGAGATTTTAATGGATGATTTGCGGGATTACAGATTTTATAAAGATGATTTGATTCATCCGAATTCTCAGGCAGTCAATTATATTTTTGAGAAATTTGGTGAAGCTTATTTTTCTGATGACACGAAAGATTTTATTAAAGAAAATTTTAAAATTAATAAAGCTTTAGAACATCGAACTGATGATGAAAAAGATCCGAAATTTATAGAATTTAAAGAAAAATTAAGTCAAAGAATTGAAGCTCAGCGACAGAAAGTAAAGCATAAAATATTTTCAAATGACTGATTTTACAAAACTTGATTATCTGAAAGTAGGAAATGAGAGACAAAAAAGAGCTTATGAAGTTATTGCAAAATATAGAATTTTTCATGTTTTAGAATCTTATTCATCAATTCTTGCAGGAACTATTCCTATTGAGATTGATATTGAAGGGTGCGATTTGGATATAATCTGTGAACTGGATTTTAAATTTGAGGAAGATTTTTTAGATGATATCGCATTTAGTAAAATGATTCCATTAGGAGCAGATGTAAAAGTTGAATATCCAATAATTAATGGTGAAAAATCTGTTACTATAAATTTTATGTTAGAAGAATTTCCCATTGAAATTTTTGCACAAAATAAACCGACTATACAACAGAATGCTTATCTCCATATGATTGCCGAATACAAAATATTACAGGAAAAAGGAGAAAAATTTAAACAAAAAATAATAGATCTTAAGAAACAGGGAATTAAAACCGAGGCGGCTTTCGGAATGCTTTTGAACTTAGAAAATCCTTATGAAGATCTCTTGAAATTTTAAAATTATGATTGATACTCATACCCATTTATACGCAGATGAATTTGATGAAGACAGAAAAGAAGCGATTCAAAGAGCTTTAAACAAAGGTATTACAAGGTTTTACCTTCCTGCAATTGATTCTGAATCCCATGAAAAAATGCTGCAGTTGGAAAGGGAATATCCAGACCAAATTTTTTCGATGATAGGATTGCATCCTTGTTATGTAAAACCTGAATCTTGGGAACGAGAACTGGAAATTGTAAAGAAATACCTTGATCAAAGACATTTTCCGGCGATCGGAGAAATAGGGATTGATCTGTACTGGGATAAGACGACTCTAGATATTCAAGTGAAAGCTTTCGAGCAGCAGATTGACTGGGCCATTGAAAAAGATTTACCGATTGTCATTCATACCCGGGAAAGTTTTGATGAAACTTTTGAGGTTTTAGAAAGAAAAAAACATCCAAAACTTCGTGGAATTTTCCATTGCTTCTCAGGGAATTTAGAACAGGCAAAACACGTTATAGATTTAAACTTTATTTTGGGAATCGGTGGAGTAGTGACGTTTAAAAATGGTAAAATCGATCAGTTTTTACATGAAATTCCGCTTGATAAAATTGTTTTGGAAACCGATTCGCCTTATCTTGCTCCCGTTCCGTTCAGAGGAAAAAGAAATGAAAGCTCATATCTTGATTTGGTTGCCGGGAAACTGGTTGATATTTATAAAAAAGATTTTGTGGAGATCGACAGGATTACGAGTGAGAATGCGAAAAAAATGTTTATACATTAAATGATATGGAATTCATTAAAAAGTATTTTCATTACTTCCTTTTACTTTCTTCTATTTTCTTTTTGGGAAGTCCGGCAAAGTTTCCTGTTGATGATGGTTTTTTTTAAATCAAAGAATATGAAAACCCGGCAAAAACCTGGCAGACCAACTAGTATATACAAAACAAAATTTTAACATTATTAAAAAAGCCTTCCAAATCCGGAAGGCTTATATTTTATTTCTTTCTTGAGAAATTACTTTTATTGTTTGGCTTCTTGAAACCCACATCTTTTCTCTGTTGAGCAGGATTTCCTGGTTTTGGTCTCGGAATAAACGGTTTGTTGTTTGAATCTCTTTTTTCCACAACCAGATTATCAGTATGGTAAGGATGATCTTTCACGACAGGAATTTTCATACCTATTAATTTTTCAGTATCTCTCAGGTTAAGTAAATCCAGACCATCAACGAATGAAAGTGAACTTCCCTCAGATCCTGCACGACCCGTTCTTCCTATTCTGTGAACATAAGTTTCCGCAACATCTGAAAGTTCAAAATTAATGACATATTTCAGTTCATCAATATCAATACCTCTTGCTGCAATGTCGGTTGCTACCAAAACACGCGTTTTTCCTGATTTAAAATTATTTAAAGCATTCTGTCTTGCATTTTGAGATTTATTACCGTGAATAGCTTCCGTTGTAATTTTTGCAGCCAGCAATTTTTTTGCAATTTTATCGGCTCCGTGTTTCGTTCTTGAGAAAACCAAAACAGATTCTGAAATGTTATTTTGTAAAATATGAGTCAGAAGATCAAGCTTTTTGTCTTTATCTACAAAATAAATTGATTGCTTAATCGTTTCTGCCGTTGACGAAATTGGCGTTACAGAAACTTTAATCGGTGTATTCAAAATAGAATCTGCCAATTTTTGAATTTCCGTCGGCATTGTTGCAGAGAAGAAAAGTGTTTGTCTTCGTTGAGGTAAAAGTTTAATAATTCTTTTTACATCGTGCACAAAACCCATATCAAGCATTCTGTCGGCTTCATCCAAAACGAAGATTTCAAGATTTTTGAGAGAAATAATTCCCTGAGCAATAAAATCAAGCAATCTTCCCGGAGTTGCTACCAAAATGTCAACGCCTTTTCTTAAAGCTGAAACCTGACTTCCCTGTTTTACACCTCCAAAAATTACCAAATGTTTTAGAGGCAAATTTTTTCCGTACGCATTGAAGCTTTCTTCAATTTGAATGGCTAATTCTCTTGTTGGCGTAAGAATCAGTGCTTTTATATGATTGTTTTTCGGGCCTTTTCTTTCGGTAAGGTTTTGTAGAATCGGGATGGCAAAAGCGGCTGTTTTTCCTGTTCCTGTTTGTGCTGTTCCCAGAACATCTCTTTGTTCTAATATTGATGGAATCGCCTGTTCCTGAATGGGTGTAGGTTTTTCGTAACCTTGAGTCTGAAGCGCATCTAAAATGGGCTTAATCAGTTTTAAGTCTGTAAATAACAAAATTTTTGTTGTGTATTAAAATAATGCGGTCGAAGCAGTATACTTCATCATTTTTAGCAAATCTGTTAAAGTTTTTTTAACAGAGTTTTTAAGTAAAATCATTTACTATCTGGCTGAGAATGCCGCGAAATATGCTGCAAAGATAGGCTAAATTATTTTAACAATAATTACTGAACTTTTTCCCACTTTTGATTATGTTTCAAATCTTCAAAAAATTGGTAAACTGCGATTAGTTTTTCAGTTCCTCGTTTTCCGTAATCTTCTATATTTTTGTCTGTGCCATCTGAGAATTTGATTCTTAGGTAAGAAGTTGGCAAATCTGTAATATCTCGTGTTCCGTATTTTTCATTTAAACTTTTTACATTTAAACCGTCAAGAAGAGTTATCAATTTTTTGTAATCTTCATCTTTTATGTTTGTTTTAAAAGTTCCTTCTCTTGGCTTATCAAATTCACCTTTAGAAAATCCTTGAGAAAAATTAAAATGCTCTGCTTCCAAAACGGCAGTTCGGTCAGGATTGATGGTCATTTTAAAAATCGGGCAAGAACCAAAACAGGCTCCTGCTTCATATTCTATTGTGGAGTATTTCGACTGCATTTTCTGTGATTGGCATGAGAATAAAACTACAATGGCAAACAGGCTTAATAAATATTTCATTTATTTTAAATTTTGAAAAGTTTGTTTCAATAAACATTCCAAAACTAAAAATAAAAAAGAGAAACCCAAAAAGTTTCTCTTTAATTTATAATTCATAGAAAATTAATTTCTATCCATGAAGTCTTTTCCAAATGGCATCTTTCAGCTCAACCAAACCTTCTCCGGTAACCCCCGAGAAAAATAAAGGTTTTCTGTTTTCAGGAAATTCGGCTGAAATTTCTTTTCTCAATTCCTCGTCCAAAAGATCAGATTTAGAAATCGAAATGATAAAATCTTTATCTAATAATTCAGGATTGTATTCTTTCAGCTCGTTTTCCAGAATTTTAAACTCCTGAAAATGACTTTCAGAATCTGCCGGAATTAGAAATAGTAAAATTGAATTTCTTTCGATATGTCTTAAGAATCTGTGACCAAGACCTTTACCTTCTGCAGCTCCTTCGATAATTCCCGGAATATCTGCCATTACAAAAGATTTATAATTTCTGTAATCAACAATTCCTAAGTTGGGAGTTAATGTGGTAAATGCGTAGTTCGCAATTTTTGGTTTTGCCGCAGAAACAGAAGCTAATAAAGTAGATTTTCCGGCATTTGGGAAACCGACAAGACCTACATCTGCCAGAATTTTAAGCTCAAAAACAATATAACCTTCCTGACCTTCCATTCCCGGTTGTGCAAATCTTGGAGTTTGGTTGGTAGATGTTTTAAAAAATTCATTTCCTCTTCCACCTTTACCTCCTTCCATCAAGATGATTTCCTGGCCGTCTTCTAAGATTTCTCCTACAATTTCGCCTTCTTCATTCTTGGCAATTGTTCCAATGGGAACATCTATATAAACATCCTCACCGAAAGCTCCTGTTAATTGGTTTTTTGCTCCGTTTTCTCCACGTTCAGCTTTTACGTGACGGGTATAACGAAGCGGAAGTAAAGTCCATTCATGTGCATTTCCTCTCATGATCACATGACCGCCCCGACCTCCGTCTCCACCATCAGGACCACCTTTAGGAATATATTTTTCGCGGCGAAGATGGGCAGAACCTGCACCTCCGTGACCGCTTTTACAATGAATCTTTACGTAATCTACAAAATTTGACATAATTTTTTGTTGTCAGTTAATGGTTGTCAGTTGATTGCTGACAACTATCAACCATCAACTATCAACTGTTTTTATTTTACTTTTTCTACTTCAGCAAAAAGTTTTTCAGAAATCTCGTTGATTTCTCCTACGCCGTTGATCTCTACATATTTACCCTGTTGTTTGTAAAGTTCGGCTACTTCTGCTGTTTTTGCGTAGTATTCTTTGATTCTGTTTTCTATGATTTCCACATTGCTGTCATCTGATCTTCCGCTGATTTCTCCTCTTTTCAGTAATCTTTCAACCAAAAGAGAATCTTCTACAACCAAAGAAAGACAAACGTCGATAGTATCATTCAGTTCTTCTTTGACTATTTTTTCCAAAGCTTCTGTCTGAACTGCCGTTCTTGGATATCCGTCGAAAATAAATCCTGCAGCATCGCTTGGTTTTCTGATTTCGTCAATCAGCATATCTGTTGTTACCTGATCCGGAACCAATTCTCCTTTATCGATGTAAGATTTAGCCAATTTTCCAAGTTCAGTATCATTTTTCATGTTAAATCTGAAAAGATCACCTGTTGAAATTTGTTTTAAATTAAATTTCTCGATTAAATTTTGAGCTTGAGTACCTTTTCCACTTCCCGGAGGACCGAACAGAACAATGTTTATCATAATGTAGTTTAGCTGTTGGCAATTGGCGATAGGCTTCTTGCTTTAGCATTTTTAAATTAATAATTACTTTTTATTGAGATATAATTTTTAAAAGCTAATAGCCAAAAGCTAGAAGCTGATAGCAGTTTAATGGTTGATTTGTCCGTCTTCTAATTGATATAGATTCGGTAGGTTTCTTCCTAATTCATCATAATCCAATCCGTAGCCTAAAACAAATTTGTTTGGAATTTCCTTTCCGATATAATCCAGCTTAAAATCTTTCTTGTAAACATCAGGTTTCAGTAAGAATGAAGCAATTTTTACAGATTTCGGACGTTGAGTTTCGTTAAAATATTTAAATAGACTTTCAACAGTATTTCCTGTGTCTACAATGTCCTCAACAAGAATGATGTGACGGTCTTTCACGTCTTTCGTCAGTTCCATTTTCTGGTATACGATTCCTGTAGATTCAGTTCCTGCATAAGAGCTCATTTGGATGAAAGCAATCTCACATTCTCCAGGATAATGTTTAAGAAGGTCAGAAAAAAACATGATAACACCGTTTAAAACACCGATGAAAACAGGTACTTCATCTTTATAGTCTTCATAGATTTTCAAAGCTGTCGCTTTTACAATTTCCTGAATCTCGGCATCTTTTAAATAGGGAACAAATTTTTTGTCGTGAACTTGAATACTTTCCATAAAATTTTTAGTAGTCGGCAAAGTTAGGGATTTTTGATGAAAATGTTTTGCAGTTT
The DNA here is from genome assembly GCF_049166575.1 of Chryseobacterium sp. GP-SGM7. Lineage (NCBI taxonomy): Bacteria > Pseudomonadati > Bacteroidota > Flavobacteriia > Flavobacteriales > Weeksellaceae > Chryseobacterium > Chryseobacterium sp. GP-SGM7. Next base: position 667,315 of record NZ_JBMHFF010000002.1, read on the forward strand.
TTTTAAGAATGCTTTTCTTGTAGGCTAAGTTTAATTTTTAAAAGACAATTTATTTGCAGTGATTTTATTTTAAACAGCCGGTATATTTATAGAATGATTAAATATTTTACTTTTAAAGATGAAGTTCAACTAAAGCAGGACAATGATCAGAATGTACTGCTTCTTTTAAAATAACAGCTCTCGAAAGTTTATCCTTTAAAGAATATGAAGCAAAATTATAATCCAGTCTCCATCCTTTATTATTGGCTCGGGAATTTTGTCTGTAGCTCCACCAAGTGTAATTGTCTGGTTGATCATTAAAAAACCTGAAACTGTCAATCAGTTCGCACTCTTCAATAAAATTGGTCATCCATTCTCTTTCCATTGGTAAAAAGCCTGAAGTATTTTTTAAACCAACCGGATTGTGGATGTCAATCGCCTGATGACAGATATTAAAATCTCCCGAAATAATCAGATTCGGGATTTCTTTTTTTAAATTTTTTATATATTTTGAAAAATCATGGCAAAACTGCATTTTAAATTCCAGTCTTTCGATATTTGAGGCAGACGGAACGTAAACTGAAATCACTGAAAATCCATCAAAATCCGCTCGCATCACTCTTCCTTCGTTATCGTAACTTTCAATTCCGCAACCATATTCAATATGATTAGGCTTTATTTTTGATGCAATTCCGACTCCGCTGTAGCCTTTTCTTACCGCTGAATGCCAATAACTGTGATAACCCGCTTTTTCAAGACTTTCAATATCGATCTGATCGTTTCCAGCTTTACTTTCCTGAATACAAATGATATCCGGATCAGCAGTTTTAAGCCAACCTAAAAAATCTTTTGTAAAAGCTGCTCTTATTCCGTTGACGTTGTATGTAATTAATTTCATAATTTTATTTTTCCCAACAAGAAATACATAAGTCTATCTCTGAATCACCAAGTAACTTCAATGTTTTAGCTGGTAGTTCTAAATTACACTGGTTTTGATATTCGTATAAGATCCAGAAAGAAATATGATTGCGATGAATGTTTAAAGTTTTTAAGGTTTCAAAATGGGGATTTAAAATTTTAATGAAATAGTCCACAAAATTTAATGCTTTTTCAGATTCATTAATTTCATAAATCCATACATCGGAAAATTTTGAAAGAGGCTGAACATTTAAATGTTTTGTAACCTGTTTAAAATTTGCCGTATTATTCTTTAAATCAATTCTTATTTGATATGTAATTCCCATTTCTCTCCAAAAATACAAAATGAAAATGGGTTCTAATCTCATAAAATAGTTTCGGGCGAAAAAAATCTTAGATTTTTTTCGCCCGAATTAAGTTTGTTGCTAAAAGCCAACTGCCAAAAGCAAGTTGCTAAGAGCTGACTATTTCGGCTCAAGAATACTAATCGGAATTATACATTCTTCCAAAGAAATTCCACCGTGCTGATACGTTTCCTTATAATAATTTACAAAGTGATTGTAATTTTTAGGATAAGCTAGAAACGTATTGTTTTTTGCGAAAATATATTTCGAACTTAAATTTCCTTTAGGTAAAAATAATTTCTCAGGATTGCTCACTGCCCAAACATCTTTGTCATCATACGTCAAACTTTTTCCGGTTTTGTATCGGATGTTGGTTGAGGTTTCTCTGTCTCCGACAACACGGCTTGGTTTTTTTACATAAACCGTTCCGTGATCAGTGGTAATCACCAGTTTGAATCCGCTTTCAGCAGCAAGTTTAATAATTTTGACTAATGAAGAGTTTTCAAACCAGTTGGAAGTCAAAGATCTGAACGTTTTATCATCTCTGATTAATTGATCAACAATATGATTATCTGTTTTTGCGTGGGAAAGAATATCAATAAAGTTATAAACGATCACCAAAAGATCATTGTTTTTATGCTGATTAAAATCGTCGTAAATTTTTCTTTCAAAATCAGCATTTAAAACCTTAAGGTATTTCATGGATTTTGAACTTAGACCAACTCTTTTCATCTGATCTTCCAGAAAATCTCGCTCAAATTCATTTTTGTTTCCATCTTCATTATCATTAAACCATTTTTCAGGAAAACGTTTTTCGATTTCTGAAGGTAAAAGTCCGGCAAAGAAAGAGTTTCTTGCATATTGAGTCGCAGTTGGAAGAATACTGTAATAATAATCTTCAGAAACCTTGTTGTAATATTTCTTGAAAAGAGGTTCGATCACTTTCCATTGGTCATAACGTAAGTTGTCGATCATCAAAAGAAGTACTTTATCTTTTTCAACTTCAGGTTTCACTTTATCCTTAAATAAAGTATGGCTCATCATTGGTTTATCAGAACCATTTAGCCAGTCTTCGTAATTATTTTCAATAAATTTTGCAAACTGAATGTTTGCTTCCTCTTTTTGTGATTGAAGAAGATCTGCAAACTCGTTATCAGTTACTTTATCAAATTTAAGTTCCCAATTCACGATTTTTTTGTAGTACTCTGCCCAATCCTGGTACGTTCTCAAATAAGAAAGTTCCATTGAAAGGCTTCTGAATTCCTGTTGATACTGAAGAATCGTTTTTTGCTCAACCAAATTATCTTCCTGAAGATTTTTCTTTAATGAAAGTAAAATCTGGTTTGGGTTTACCGGTTTTAAAATATAATCGGCAATCTGCGAACCGATGGCTTCTTCCATAATGTGTTCTTCTTCACTTTTCGTTACCATTACGATTTTCAAAGAATTATCTTTCTCTTTAATCATCGGAATAGCTTCCAGACCGGAAATTCCCGGCATATTTTCGTCGATTAATGTTAAATCAAATTTTTCCGAATCTATCAATTCCAAAGCTTCATTTACATTATTCACCGGAGTTACGTGGTAACCTTTCTTTTCAAGAAAAACAATGTGAGGTTTTAGTAAATCTATTTCATCATCAATCCATAATATTTTGTCTGACATACAAGTTTATTTTTTATGTGGATTAAACCATCAAAACTGTAACCAAAATTTGGTAAAAACTGCCAAATTAAAAGATATAAAAGTTAAATCTTCGTTAAAGATATCAGTTAGAAATTCAATCCTGAATTATTGCATGAAGATAAGATAAATAAGGCGATTTGTAAACAAATTTTAATGTTTATATTTTAAATAATAATTGTCAGTTTTCTTTGAATTGACTTTAAAAACTTAATTTTGCAATAGTCTCAGAACATTTCCATGCAGAATAAGCTTAAAATCATCAACGATCCGGTTCACGGTTTCATAAAAATTCCTCACGAAATTTTATTTGATGTCATCGAACATCCGTATTTCCAAAGATTAAGAAGAATTTCGCAGACCGGACTTTTAAATTTGATTTTCCCCGGAGCAACGCACACAAGATTTCACCATGCCATTGGCGCGATGCATTTGATGTTTACTGCTTTGGAAACTTTAAAACAAAAAGGAATTATTATTTCTGTTGAAGAAGAAAAAGGCGCGATGTTGGCAATTTTGATGCACGATATTGGTCACGGTCCGTTTTCTCATGCTTTAGAAAGTATGTTGATGGATGATTGGCATCACGAAAATCTTTCTTTATTATTAATGAATCGATTAAATGATGAATTTGAAGGTCAGTTGTCAATTGCAATTGAAATGTTTCAGGGGAAATATCACAGAAAGTTTTTTAATCAGCTGATCAGTTCGCAATTGGATGTTGACCGATTGGATTATTTAAACAGAGACAGTTTTTTTACAGGGGTTTCGGAAGGAAATATCAATACACAAAGGATTATTTCGATGATGAACGTCTGTAAAGAAGAATTGGTGATTGATGCAAAAGGGGTTTATTCTATTGAAAATTTCCTTACGGCGAGAATGTTTATGTATTGGCAGGTTTATTACCATAAAACTTCAGCTTTGGCAGAATTTATTTTGGTGAAAATCCTGGAAAGAGCAAAATATCTGGTTTCCGAAGGAGTTGATTTACCGGCAACCGAAAACTTAAAATATTTTTTAAGCAGAGGAAAAAGTGCAGCAACTGATGAAGATGTAGAGCGTTTTACACAATTGGATGATAATGATGTGATTCAGGCTATGAAAATTTGGCAGAAATCAGATGATTTTATCCTTTCTTATTGGTGCAAATGTGTGATTCAGCGTGATCTTCCAAAGACGATTATTTCTTCACACCCTTTTGATGAAAAATTTATTGAAGAAAAAATAAAGAATACGAACGATTTTTTTGGAATTGATAACGGTAATGAATTGGTGCATCAGATTAAGAGAAGTCTACTTCCTTATGATACAGAAAAACAGCCTATTTATCTTCTTCAGAAGAGTGGGAGAGTTTTAAAATTAGATGAGTCCGAAGATCAGCTTTTATCAGGTTTAATAGTTCATAAAACGCAAAGATACATTCTTGCATTTCCGAGACTATGATGGTGAATTTTTCTTAAATAATATTAAAATCGATATTCCATAAACTAAAAAATGTTTGCGAATAAGAGAATTTCTTATCTTTGCAGAATATGGAATTTACAGCTTCGCAAATTGCAAGTTTTATTGATGGAAAAATTATAGGTGACGCAGACGCACTTATTACCGGAGTTTCACCGATTGAAAGCGGAGAATCCGGGCATTTGTCATTTATTGCTCAAGACCGCTTTGCGCATCATTTAGATACTTCAAAATGTTCGGTACTTATTGTTACCGAGACACTTATCGATAAAAACCAATACAATCCCACACTTATTGCCGTAAAAGATGCTTATCTTTCATTTCAGGTTTTAATGAATCTGTATCAGGAAATGCAGGGCAGAAAAGAAGGTGTTGAAGATGGTTCTTCAATCCACGAAACTGCTGTGATTGGAGAAAAAGTATATATCGGAGCATTTACTTATGTTTCCGAAAAGGCTAAAATTGGTGAAGGTACACAGATTTATCCGCAGGTTTACATAGGTAAAGGGGTAAAAATAGGTAAGAACTGTAAAATTGACAGTGGTGCAAGAATTTATGATTACTGCATTATTGGTGATAATTGTGTTATTCATTCGAATACCGTAATTGGAGGCGACGGTTTTGGTTTTCAGCCCACTCCGGAAGGCTTTCAGAAAATTCCTCAATTAGGAAATGTTATCATTGAAGATAATGTGGAAATCGGATCAAATTGCAGCATTGACAGGGCTACAATCGGTTCTACCACAATCGGTAAAGGAACTAAAATTGATAATTTAATTCAAATTGCACACAACGTAAAAATTGGGCAGAATAATGTGATCGCCTCTCAAACAGGGATTGCAGGTTCTACAATTGTTGGTGACTGGAATCAGATTGGAGGTCAGGTGGGAATAGTAGGTCATATCAAAATCGGAAATCAGGTTAAAATTCAGGCACAAAGTGGTGTAAATTCCAGCGTTGATGATAAAGAAACGGTATACGGTTCTCCTGCAATTAGTTACAACGACTATCTTAGAAGCTACGTGCATTTCAGGAATCTTCCTGAGCTTGCGAAAAAAATAAATAAACTTGAGAATAACTCAAAAGATCATACTAATGAGTGATATGCAAAAAACCCTTCAGGAAGAGGTTACTCTTTCCGGGATAGGTCTTCATACTGGTAAAGAAGTAAAATTAACCATTAAACCTGCGAAAGAAAATACAGGTTTTGTTTTCGTAAGAACAGATCTTGAGGGCCGTCCTCATGTAGAAGCAGACGTAAACTATGTAGTTGCCACTGAAAGAGGAACTACTTTGGAGAAATTAGGCGTAAAGATCAATACTTGCGAGCATCTTTTAGCTGCTTTGGTAGGTTGCGATGTCGATAATGCTATTTTGGAAATGGATGCTTCGGAACCTCCGATTTTAGATGGTTCTTCGAAGTTTTTCGTTGAAGCTATCGAAAGTGTTGGTCTTGTAGATCAGGCTGTTGCAAGAGAATATCTTGTTATAAAAGAAGTTTTAAGCTACAGCGATCCTGCAACGGGATCAGAAATTACAATTATTCCTTCAGATACTTATGAAGTAACTACAATGGTAGATTTTGGGACTAAAGTTTTAGGAACTCAAAATGCTACTCTAAAAAATATTTCAGAATTTAAAGAAGAAATTTCTTCTGCAAGAACATTCAGCTTTTTGCACGAATTAGAGATGCTTCTCGATCACGGTTTGATTAAAGGTGGAGATATTTCTAATGCAATTGTATATGTTGATAAAGATTTAACTCCTGAAACAACAGAAAAACTAAAAACTGCTTTTGGTAAAGATCACGTTTCAATCAGACCCAACGGAATTTTAGATAATTTAACTTTAAACTATCCAAACGAAGCTGCAAGACACAAATTGCTTGATGTGATTGGTGATTTGGCTTTATGCGGAGTAAAAATTAAAGGTAAAATTATTGCTAATAAACCAGGACATTTTGTAAATACTCAGTTCGCTAAAAAACTGAACCGTCAATGGAAATTACAGAAAAAGAAAAACGTTCCTGATTTTGATTTAAATAAAGAACCGGTTTTTGACATTAACGGAATTATGAGATTAATGCCTCACCGTTATCCGTTTTTGTTGATTGACAAAGTTCTTGAGCTTTCAGATACTCACGTTGTAGGCTTAAAAAATGTTACGTTTAACGAACCGTTTTTCGTAGGACATTTTCCTAAAGAACCGGTTATGCCGGGAGTTTTACAGGTTGAAGCTTTAGCACAAACCGGTGGGATTTTAGTTTTGGCAAGCGTTCCGGATCCTGAAAATTATTCTACTTATTTCATCAAAATTGATAAGGTGAAATTCAAAAGAAAAGTAATTCCGGGAGATACGCTGGTTTTTAAAATTGAATTGATCACACCTATTAGAAGAGGTATTGTTCACATGCAGGGTTACGGATATGTAGGAGATACAATCGCTGTAGAAGCTGAACTGATGGCTCAAGTTGCAAAAAATAAAATTGATTAAATGATTCATCAGTTAGCGGCCGTTGACAAGCGTGCAAAAATCAGCAAAAATGTTGTAGTAGAACCGTTTACTACCATTGCGGGCGATGTGGAAATAGGAGAGGGAACATGGATTGGTTCGAACGTTACCATCATGGATGGTGCAAGAATCGGTAAAAACTGTAGAATTTTCCCGGGAACTGTAATTTCTGCAATTCCTCAAGATCTAAAATTCGATGGCGAAGATACACAAACCATAATCGGTGACGATACTACAATCCGAGAATGTGTAACGGTAAACAGAGGTACAAAAGCTTTAGGTTATACAAAAATCGGAGCCAATTGTCTGATTATGGCAACTTCCCATATTGCACACGACTGTTTAATTGGTGATCACGTTATCATTGTAAACGGTTGCGGAATTGCCGGTCACGTAGAAATAGGTGATTATACGGTAATGGGAGGTTTATCGGCCGTTCATCAATTCGGGAAAATCGGGAAACACGTAATGATTTCCGGTGGAACTTTGGTGAGAAAAGATATTCCGCCTTATGTGAAAGTTGCTCGTGAACCAATGTCTTATGCAGGAATTAATTCTGTTGGGTTAAGAAGAAGAGGTTTTACCAACGAAAAAATCTTCGAAATTCAGAAAATTTACAGAGCAATTTTTCAGATGAAAATGAATGTTTCTCAGGCCGTTTCACACATTGAAAAAGAAATGCTTCCGACTGCTGAAAGAGATGAAATTCTTCAGTTTATTCAAAATTCGCCAAGAGGTATCGTAAAAGGATACGGAACGGGTAAAGAATAATTTAAATTAAAAAATAACTATATAATCGAGTTTAAACCCCTTAAACTCGAAATTTTAAACCAAAAATATGGCAACAAGTAACGATATCAGAAAAGGTCTTTGCATCGAATTCAGCAATGATATTTTCAAAATTATTGAGTTTCTTCACGTAAAACCAGGTAAAGGCCCTGCTTTCGTAAGAACTAAAATGAAATCAGTAACCAACGGAAAAGTTTTAGATAATACTTTTTCTGCAGGTCACAAAATCGACGAAGTAAAAGTAATCACAAGAAAATTCCAGTATCTTTATGATGATGAGAATGGTTTCCACTTCATGAACAATGAAGATTTTTCTCAGTTATATTTAAATAAAGAAATGATTGAAAACTCAAACCTGATGAAAGCAGGTGAAGAAGTGACAATTATCTTGAAAGAAGCCGACGAAACTCCACTTTCTGCAGAATTACCGCAGTCTGTTTACTTAGAAGTTATCGAAGCAGATCCGGGTGTGAAAGGAAATACAGCAACCAATGCTTTGAAAAACGCCATCGTTGAAACAGGAGCAAGAGTAATGGTTCCTTTGTTTATCGAAGCTGGTGACAAAATTAAAGTGAGCACAGAAGACGGTTCTTACTTAGAAAGAGTAAAAGAGTAATCTCACACAATATTCAGGAGCTGAAAGCATAACAACTTTCAGCTTTTATTTTTTTATGGCAGCTTTTTCCGCCCTCCGTTCCCGCTTTTTTGCCTCCGCTTCGCTCCGGCAAAAAGAGCTCCACTCAGGTCGGGCTGCAATGGAGACCAAAATACAAAACTTGTCATCATTTCAAATTTTGACAAAATTGATTTAAACTAAAAAAACATCATTTAAAAATATGACGTTTCATCAGCCACAAAAACTAAAAACAATTGCAGAACTTATCGGAGCAAGGTTTATTGGTCCAGAAGATTTTCAGGTTTTTGGTACCAATGAGATTCACAGAGTAAAAGCAGGAGAAATTGTTTTCGTCAACCATCCGAAATATTACGACAAAGCATTAAATTCCGCTGCAACAATCATCTTAATTGATAAAGAAGTAGCGTGTCCGGAAGGAAAAGCACTTTTGGTTTCTGACGATCCTTTCAGAGATTTCAATAAAATCAATACCCATTTTACAAGAATTTATAATTTCACAGAAACTTTACACGACGTAGAAATAGGAGAGGGTACAAAAATTCACCCTTCTGCAGTTTTAGGAAATAATATTACCATCGGAAAAAATACGCTTATCTTCCCAAATGTTGTGATTGGCGACAGAACGGTGATTGGTGATAATGTGGTCATTCAATCCAATACCGTTTTAGGCGGCGACGCTTTCTATTACCGGAAATTAGACGGAAATTTTGACCGTTTAATTTCAGTAGGAAATGTCATTATCGAAAACAATGTAGAAATCGGAAATGGTTGTACCATTGACAGAGGTGTTACAGATTCCACAATCATTGGTGAAGGTTCAGTTTTAGATAACCAAATCCAAATCGGTCACGATACCATAATCGGAAAAAAATGCCTGATTGCTTCTCAGGTTGGTGTTGCAGGATGTTGCATCATCGGTGATGAGGTGACTTTATGGGGGCAGGTTGGTATTGCTTCCGGAAATCATATTGAAAGCGGTTCAGTACTTTTAGGCAAAACCGGAGTCAACAGAGATCTTAAAAAAGGTACTTACATAGGAATGTTTGCCGAAGATTATAAAACCTATCTGAAAAAAGAGGTGAAATTGAGAAATCTTGAGTAATTAAGGTTTACAAAATCCAGAAATAAATTTTCAAAATCGCTATTAATAGCAATCTGTTTTTACTAAAGCAGATTGTTTTTCTGTTTAGTCTTTTCAAATGTGTTCTTATATTCAGATTCATTCTTTCGATAGAATTTGTTCCAAATCTTTTTGTGCTGTGAATTTCTTTCTGAATTAAATATTGATAGTTTCTGAGTTTGTCGGTGTAAATCTTTTCAGGATTTGAATTGATTAAGGTTTTTATTACTGAGTTTAAAGTCTCATTGGTTCTTTTACCGATATGAAATCCTACGACTTTTTTAGTGTTTTTATTAATGGCATAAACGAGCCATTGCGGATTTGATTTCTTTCTGATGAAAAGTCTCATCTCGTCAAGTTCGTAAGCTTGATAATAACTGATTTTTGGTTGAGAGATTGTTTTGGCAATGGTAAGAATTCTTTTCAATAAAGTTGTTGCAGAAATTTTCAATATTCTTGCAGTGCTTCTTATTCCTAAACCTTCTTTTGTCAGCTGAATTATTTTATAGTTAAGATTTTTCTGATAAGCTCCATAACTGTAAAACTCTATAAATCTGTTCTTACAATTCTTGCAGATATATTGCTGTTTTTTAGTTTTTGTAGAGCCGTTTTTAATGATGTCTTTTGAATTGCATTTATTACAAATTCCACTATCACTAACTCTGATACACGAGGAATGATCTTCAGTCATTTAGATATGTTTTTATCTTCAAAAGTAAACAAGAGTAGGGAATGCCTACTCTTGTTTTAGTTATTTATTTTTAAATTAATATTGAAAATCAGTGAATTAAATTTTTCAAATCGCTCATCACTAACTCTGGAACATTACCAATATATTTTTCATTTTAATTGTTATTTTGAAGTTCCATATATATATATAAGAGTTGCTGGTTGATATATTTCTAAGAGATTCTTCATTTATATCTTCTATTGAATATGCTGTACCTGGATAACTGATCTTATCATAAGAATATCCTACTCTGTAAGCTTCAAGAACTTCTGCGCCTGTACCATTGTTGAAATATTTAAAAGATTATTTAACTTTTATCCATTCTTCACCTTGCCATTGCAGAGTATTTTTATCTTTTATGTACATAAAACTATGATCATATGGTTCAAACTCAAAAAAGCATTGGTCAAAATAAGGCAATTTAATAGTGAAATAATTGTTTTTATGTGTATCAAAGGTTTCATTAAATATTTTAAACATTATTCTACTTTTATATATTTTGCTTCCTGAAACAATAGCATCCAAAGTTAGATTAATAGAGTTTTCAATTGAAGGATCTGATCGCAAATATTTATTTTTAGGCAAAGATATGTGTAGCTTATCCGTAGTATACCATTCACCATAATTAAAATTGAATGTCATAGTAACTGGATGATAATCATTTGGGAATTCAACATCAAAATAAATACTGTCCTGTGAAAGTTTATTCTCCTGTTTCAGTTCATATTTAAAACCATCCTGTTTTATAATATAATCTTCACTTACCAGATCAATAACATCATTGCTGATTTTTGTCCATTTACCTTTAGAAGCTAAATCACATTGTTCGATCACAGGTGAAAAATTGGCTTGTGCATGATAAAGTAAATAGGTATTATCTTCATTTAACACAATTTTTTCATAATTTTTATCTGATAATGCCTGATAGATTTTATTTCCGTTCTTTAATTTATACGTACCTGAAACTTCATCTTTGGTTTGACCAACGGATGAAGTTGCCCAGAAAGATAAAATTATTATGCTTAAAAATTGAAGTAGATTTTTCATGTTAATTATTATTTTGGTGTTCCGTAAATGTATGAGCTACTAGTAGATAAGTTTATTAAAGATTCTTCATTTATGTCTTCTAACGAATAAACAGTACCTGGAAAACTGGTATTATCATAAGAATATCCTACTCTATAAGCTTCTACTTCATTAGCGTTATAATTCAACTTATTATTAATTTTTTTAGGTACATTTAGTAACTGACCTTTTGCATTAAATTTCATTCCTCCAGCTTCAAAACTTTGCCCGACATGTCTTATTTCATGTAATTTCATCGCAGTGGTTGTACCTTCTATATTAATCTTTTCTTTACCATTAGACCCTATCTTTTTAAAAACACTGTGTGTTCCATCTTTTTGTGAAGGACTAGCCAAATAAAATACTTCAGGTGCTTTACCAATAGCTTCAATATCTTTAATAGACTGTTCCATAAATCCAATCATTTTTCTATTTTCAGTGAGCTCTGTCGTAAGTTTAGACAATTGATTATCGCTTAAACCTCCTTTATCAATTTGATCTTGAATTTTATCAATTGCTTTTTGAAGCTTACTAATACGATTAGCAACAAACTTATTAAGGTTATCTTGCTCTTTTGGATCACCCCATGTCCTTCCATCCGGATCAACGAAACGTACAGAATTATTTGCTGAAAAAACATACGTACTCCATCTTCTTGTTTTCTCCGCTAATGGATCAACAACTCCCCATCTACCGATTTCCGGCATGTACATTCTTGCTCCATAATCACTCCATCCTGTTTCCTTTTGGAGTTCTTTATTGTTGTAGCCGTAACCGTAAGCAGGATTTCCAGCCAGTGCATTATACCCTTCATGCTTCATCCCAAAAGGATAATAGTTGTTTTCTTCAAGAACTTCTGCGCCTGTGCCATTGTTAAAATAGCTCAGCCTGATGTTTCCCAAATGGTCTGTATAGTTGTAAATATACTTATTATTTTCAAAATTGAAATACCCTTCCGAAGTAGGAACAAATTTCAGTGAAAACATGTCATCCGTTAACGCTTCGTACTGAAAACCGTCCAGATAATCTGTGGTTTTCTTTACATACATGCTGTTTTCGCTGTATTTGTGCTCTTTTCTCAGCTTCACACCGTCTGCACGGTAATAGCTGTACACATTTTCGTTTACCCATCTGTTTCTGCTGAAGTAGGTTCTGTCGAAAATCATATAGCTCGGCAGATTCAGGTAATTGTACTGTATATTCAGGATGCCTTTGTCCTTATGGGTTTTCATGTTTCCGTTGGCGTCATAGGTGATGGCATTTCCGGATACATCGGGGTAGCCTTTATAGTTTTGGGAAGTATCTGTCACGGTAATCAGCCTGTTGCTGAGATTGTTGTTGTCGTACGCATAAGCCAGCTGGTCGATCTGCTCTGCCATTCCCGATGCACCTTTGCCGTTTCTTTGGAGAGAGGTAATATTCCCGTTGAGGTCATACGCTATGGTTTCGTTGAAGAGGTTATTGGATGGTGTAGAAGAATTGGGTTCAGAATAGACGGCATTCTGTAATCTGCTCAGCGCATCATATTGGTAGGTGTATCTTCTCAGTACGCCGTCGTTGGCGGTTTTCCAGTCTATCTCTGCAATGTTGCCGTTGTATTTTGCAGAAGACTGCGGGGTAGTTACAGGGTTTTGGTATTTTACTTTATACCCGAAAAGCTTACCACCTAAGTTTGCAGGATCATTAATTTTCGTCATCCAACCACGGATGTTGTATGCGTAGTCTATACTCTGCAGGTTGTTTCCCACTTTTTTATTGCTCAGCTGAGAGAGCTCATTGAAGTTATTTTCGGTCAACAGAACCTGAGGCTGGTTATCTACCTGATGATAATGCTTCTTAAGCCTGTTTTGGGCGTCGTACTCAAAGCTTTGGGTAATTATTCTTTCCGTTGTATCTTCTTCCGACCTTTTGTGGTAGGTCTTGGTTTGCTGAGGGACTCCTGCAAAATCCAGTTGGGTTTCCGTTCTGGTATAGCCTCCCAAATGGTTGATGCTGTGTGATCCTATGGCTCTTCCTTTGGTATCATAGTAAGAGTAGTTTATCGTCCAGCTATGACCAATTTCTATGGTTTTCAGATAAGAAGCGAGAGGAAGGCTTTTGGTATTTTTCAGTGCCCCGTTTTCACCCGGCTGTTTCATCACTTCCTGTCCCATTAGCTGCGAAGGAAGAGCGGGGCTTCCTTCAGGATACGTGTCGTAATAATTGACAGAAAGCAGATCGTTGATTGCTGTAGGATATCCTGTATTGGTATAATATACATTTATCTCATGGGTAAATCCTACGGCAGTAGTTCTTGCAACGGTATTGCTTACTTCATTATCTGCATTGGTCTGTTCGGTGCTTCTTGTTCCTCCGGTGGCAATGCCGGTATAGGCAACCCTGCCGAATTTGTCGTATTTGGTAAAAAGCCATTTTCCGTTAGCTTCCAGATTGCTGTCACGGCTCATGATCGGTCTATTTTGTCGGTCATAGACCATATATTCCCATCCCTTACCCGGAATTTTCTTTTCCACAAGATTGTATTTCCCGTCGTATCGGTATTGATAGCAGAGTGCATCTAAGTTGGAGAGCGAGAGTGTAGGAGCATTGGATGCTAAAGGCGGAATCACATACGCCAGTTTATCATATTCGTTGTAAACGTAGTACGTATCTGCTTTGGTAGCGCCGAGCATTTTTCTCAGTAAAACCGTCTGTCCCCATCCGTTTTTAAACTCTATGGTGATATTTCCGTCTTCATCGGTTACGGTATTTTTCTGTAGCTGTCCGTCACCGAATATTCCGGATTCCGCAAGAGTAGTTTTAGTCGCTCCGTTTTCCCATGTGGTTAAAGTAGCAAACTTTTTTACGGCATCTGCAGAATTATTGGCATCATATCCGAAAGTTACGGGTTTGTTTGCCCAGTCATTTCCTGTATGTATCTGCTGCTGTATTCTTTCGAGTGGCGAGTTTTCGAGCACTTTTTCGGCATAGATCTTTTCGCTTCCGTAAATTGCGGATGCATTGGAGAGCGGAGAAGTATAGATCTCTCCGTTTTGTGTTGCGCTTTGCGGAATCGGAAGATAATCTTTTACCTGTCTTCCGAGTTGGTCGTATTCAATCGGGGTTACCACATCTTTTCCTGTGGGTGAAGCTTTTACACCAATAATCTGCTTAGGTCTTCCCAGATAATCAAAATATTGTATGGTCTCTGTTTTTCTGATGCAGTCTGCATCCAGGCAGGAGGTACTTTGGATATAGTTTTCTGTAGCAGTCTGCGCATGAGATAATCCCGCTACAAACGATAATAATATAAATAATGTGTGTTTTTTCATGTGATTTCAGATTAATTTAAAATTCAAAATCTAAAATTTAAATTGACTATGGTTTGTAGTTGTACTTGTATTTTTTGATGGTTTTACCATTTTCATCAATAATCTTATCCAGCCTTCCTGCGGTATCATACTGATAGATTTCTCTCACACCGGAAGGCGGTGTCATGCTTTTCATTCCTATAAGCACATCATATACATAGGTTGTAATCTGTGTATCAGCCAACGCAGGAAGATTTCTGAAAGCATCCAGAGCATTCACAAAAACCTGCTCAGAAGATGCATCCGTATCTGCATCAGATTTGGTAACGATGTCTGAAATATAAGCTGAAACCTGATCGTAGGTAAAGCCTTCTATTTTGGCAACAGGCTGGGTTTTGCCGTATCCCCAGACAACCGCTACAGGGATACCTTCTTTGGTGGTGTACTGCAGCAGATTTCCCTTGCTGTCATACTTATTGTAGGTAATCTCTGTAGAAATGATGTTCGTTCTTGCATCAAGAGCTGCAACAGAGGTAGGGAAAAGATGATTGGGATCGTCATACTTTGTTTCAGATTTAGAGATCAGTTTTCCTGTATCTGAAATATTTTTTTTCTTAATTACGGTTGCTTCCAGAGGTGTTCCAGTCATATTGGCAGCAATAAGTTTAAGATTGTTTTTCTCCAGAGGATATTGATAGGTAGTTTCCTGCACAGATCCGTCAGATGATATTATTCTTTCCAGATTGGTCTTAGAATTATGAATATTTCTTATTACCTCGCTGGAAGTTTCTGTATTTGCAGAGTTGTAGAACATTTTTGAGCGTATTTTCTCATCCTTTATCCATGTCGTTTTTACTGCAAAATTACCGTGAAAAGGTGCTACAAGATATTCGGGGCCGTTATATTCCTGAAAGGTATATTCAAAATTATCTTCCGATACTTTCTGATGAGAAGTATTGTATACTTCTTTTTTATCAAGAAGGCCTTCCCGTGTTACGGTATAATTTGGCCAGAAAGAATATGAAGTGAGCGGGTAATCATCCGGAGCTTTAAAATAATATTTCGTATACCCGTTACCACCGGAAATTTTCACATTTTTGTAAATAACGATGGGGTTTGCCATGTTGATTCCGTTAAGAGTACCTCCTTCTGTAAAATATCCGCTGGATAATGAAGGATTATCAAACCGTGTATATTCATATTCTTCTGTTTTTACCGGTACCGAAAAATTATTTACACTCGCATAGTCCAGATTAAAATATTTGATGTTTTTTATTCTCAAAAGCCCGTTTTCAGGAATCTGTACAGTAATCTGTGTAGGTGAACCGTCGTAATAGAAGGCTCTGAAGCTTACTGCATTGCTCAAAGTAAGTGCAGGATCCGGACTGCTTAAAGAGACATAATATTCTCCTGCTGTGAGCGTTCTTGTCTGTAAGACCGCATAGTTGGGATCAGGATCAAAAGCCGGTCCTACAGAAGTTACAGATTGATAATTGCTTCCTGTTTTTTTGTAGAAACTCAATGACCACGGATGCGCCGAAAGCTGTGCAGCGTAGATTTCTATATTGACTTCTTTATCCTGAGCAATGGTAAAGTAATATTTTTTGGTGGTGGTGTTGATCTGGTCAAAAGATACATTGGCAATGTCAATTTCCGGAGGCATTACTGTTTTTACTGTATCTCTGTAAAAATACGGCAGAAGATCAAAGTTGTATTCTACAGCTCCACCTGTAGACAGGCTCGATCTTCTTATTGCCTTGGCTGTAAGCTGTCCGCCACCGGTATCTGTACTTTGTATATCCTGATAGCTAAATCTCGATGTCTGAACTACATTTTGGCTACTGTCAAATTGTGTAAAAGAATTCAGCGTACGGTAAGGCGTGTAAGAATAATCAAACGTATATTTTTTTACAGTAGTATTGCCGGGAGTTTTTATAAAAATATTTTTGATGCTGAAGATATCATTCTTTTTATGGTGGGTTTCATCTTTATCATAGTTGATCTCTACCACAGCCCGGTCTTTTATTTCGATGCGGGTCAGTTTGTTGGTTTCAGATTCTGAAAACTGAGTCCCCATACCTAGCGGATATTTTATATCTGTAAGATAAGTATACTTTACAATCTCCTGATTATCCGGGTCGAGTATTGTACTGAGAAAAAATACGCTTCTATATCTTTTATTACTGTATACAGCACCATGATTAAAGGTTGTTCCCAAAAATACATTCATGGTCGAGATGTTATAATTCTGAAACTTAAATTTAATTCCTTCATCATTGGTGATCGTAAAAGAATCAAATACCAAGGTGGCTGTATTGCCTGTTCTGGTATATTCTATCTTCGCATTATAGGGTGAAAGCTTGATGATCTGGAAAGTATTGTTGGCAATATCTCTTATCACTCTAAATTTTCCGGACTCCCCCGGAATATTAAAATTATAAATATCGTCGAACGGATTTTTAACGTAATGCATATTAGATGCATCCTCAAATGATTCATCAAAATCACCCATGATCTCTCTTGATATGCTTCCCGATCCCAATAGAGACCAACCCAGACCGGTATCGCTCGCCCATGCATCCTGAGTAATGTTTCCGGTATGATAGCTCAGCCCTAAGTTTATATTGATAGATTTACTATTTGTTGGCAGGTTTATCAATGGATATGATATATTAGGTATCCCCGTTTGTATAGATACAGGAACATTAGCATAAGTAGCCATTGATGACACAGAAGGTACAGGCTGATTTACTCCCGTATTAAGGCTTTGAGACTGGCTGTGAAACAAGTTGCCTATAAAAGCCAATATCAATAATGAATATTTTCTCATAAGTGTTTTATTTTTTAATCAATTTAGCATTCGCAGTTTTCTCATTATCCGTTTTCACCACAATCAGGTAAGCTCCCTGAATCAGATTCTGCGTATTTATTTTAGTCACTTTATTCTTAGTCTTCAGACTCTGAAGCTGCCTTCCGCCCATATCATATATCGTGATATCTGCCTCAAACGCTCCATCTCTCAAGCCCTCAAACCCAATCTCTACATAACAGTAATCACTCACCGGATTCGGATAGATCTTAATATCCTGCTTTTCGATCAACTGGTCAATCTGGCTGTCTCCCAGTTTTACAATCTTCCAGTTTTCTTTTCCGAGTTCTTCAGCACTCGTTCCCGCCAAAACAATCGAACCGTCTTTATTCATTTTCAGATCAGAAAGTCTCTCTTCCTTCTTTCTCGATTCTCCTTTTACGTGTTTTCTCCACTGCTCATTCCCGTTATTGTCTACATACAGCATCCAAAAAGTTTCATCATCAGCTTCTATTCTTCCTTCGGCTTGCGTATAGCCTCCCAACAATATTCCTTTGATTGGACTTACTCCCTTCACCCCGCTTCCGGCATCCCGCATCCCATTGATCACATTCATGCCCATCAGAATATCACGGTTTTTGAAATTATAGGATTTCTGCCACTGTTCTTCGCCTCTTGCATCTAAAGAAATCAACCAGACATCCGTTCCTTCTTCAATTCCTACGGTTTTATTTCCTGATCTTTCCGATCTCGATTCACCACCAATGATATATCCTGATGAAGTAAAAGCCATCGATCTCAAATGATCATCGCCTTTTCCTCCGAAATTCTTTTCCCATTCCACTTTTCCGTCTTTGTTAAGCTTCACGATCCAGAAATCGCCTTCGCCGAAATTGTTGGTAGATTTCGGATGAGTAATAGGTAATGGGTAATTAGTAATATCCGATGAGCCTCCTTTTGCATTCGAATTGCCATTACTCATTACTGATTGCTTATTATTCATAGATGAAGCTCCGCTTCTCGAGTACATCCCAAGCAACGCTCCACCATCCGGAGTGGGAATGATTTTTTCCACCTCATCCAGTCCTCTTCCTCCTAAAATTAATTCTGAAAGCACTTTCCCGTTTTTATCCAGTGTGGTTACCGTGACATCTTTAGATCCAAAACCGTTGGAAGAATTCTGTACATTTCCTGCCACCATAAATCCGAAATTCGTGGTTTGAATGACAGATTTAGCTTCTTCATCCTGTGATGTTCCCAAAGTTTTCTGCCAGAGTTCATCCCCAAATTCGTTGATTCTGATCAGCCAGATATCAGATCCGCCTTTAGAATCTTCTTTTTTGTCTAAGCCTTTGTTTGAAAATGAAGTTCCACATAGAAGAAATCCACCTTCCTGTGTAGCCACCGTTGCCGATAGAAAGTCATGATTCTGTCCCGAGAAATATTTTTCCCAGACTTCCTGACCTTGCTGATTGAGTTTTACGAGATGGAAATCGTAACCGTTGTTTTGTTTTGAGGTTGCAGTTGAACTTCCGGAACCAAGCTTCCCGCTTCCTGCCTGTATGCTGCTTCCCGTAATCAGGTATTGCTGATCGATTGTTGTGGTGACTTGTGAAAGAAAATCCTGGGTATTGGATTTGATGTCTTTCTGCCACAAAACTTCCTGAGCTGAAAAGCCCGTGACGGTACATAATAAGAATGCACTCATGTAGAATTTTTTCATTATTTGAGTTTTTTATGATTATTAAATTTTTGCTAATATAAAAATATATTTATTTTCTACTATGAGGAAAACCATAAGGTTGATTAAAAATTGATGATTTTTTAATTTTAAAAGTTCTTTTCTCATTTCATTTGTTTTTATGTTTTCAACTTCCTTAATGCAAATGTCAATCTACAATGCGACAGAAAGTGACGTATTATTTTTAATTGAAATTTATCACCGTTACTTATATAGAAAATAGAAAGGCGTGGAGCTATATCTACTGTCTTGGAGGTACTGGTATACCTAAATGAACAAATAGACAAGTCCACGCCAAGCGTGAACATTGCTATTCTTGTTCATTTTGAAAATTACCAGTTTACCAAGACAAGAAAGCGAATGCTTTTATATTTTTTTCGTTAAAATCTGCGGCTAATATATAAATATTTTTTAAAATCAAAAATAATGTGATTCGGTAAATAAAAATCGAAAAGAACCCAATTTACAAACCTCTTTTTGTTATCAATTAATATAAAAATGTGATTTAGATTTACTTGTGATATTGGCTAAATAATAAGGTTTAATGTAAAATAAGTTTTAATTGTAATTATCAATTCAATCGGTAAATGTTAAAATTGATGAGTTTTTTATATCGTTAGTGTTGTGTATGTAAAAATACTTTCTATATTTGTTGTTATAATTAAAATAAAACACAATGACGACAAAACAATCCAACAAACTGGATATGGCGAAAACGCTTAAACAGTTTTTTTCAACCGAACAATCAAAATATACAGGTAATAACCCTCTTACTGCAAGAATTGCCGAACTGAATACCATCGTAAGTAATTTGGACGCTATTGCTACATTACAGACAACAGATACTACCGCAAATACTGGCTTAAAGACAGACGCAAGATTATTGATGATTGACTTTACAGTAGCATACGCCAATACGGCAGCAGATTATTTTGATGATAAAGACAGTCCTCTAGCCAAACAGCTTACCACAAACAAATCTAAGATTAAAAATATGACCGGTGTTGAAGCAAAAATTTATTGCAATAAGCTTTATACTACAGTCAATGAAAATACAGCAGATCTCGATCCCGATTATGTGACTGCTACAGAAATGCAGGATTGGCTTACCGCCATCAATAATTTTGATGCCAAAGCATACGACGCGGGAGTAAGCATAGATTCTACACAAAATGCAACGCAGAATCTTGAAATAGAATTTAAAAAGCTGAATATCTGTTTGCAGAAGCTGGACAGACTGATGAAAAAATACGATGTTCTCAACCAGTCATTTCACAGAAACTACAAGATTTCCCGAAAAATTTCCAACCTGGGAACCCGTCATAACAATGAGTCAAAACCTCAGTAATAATTTACAGCCTGATTATTGATCAGGCTTTTTTATTCATAACTGGTTGTGCATTTCTAATCCTTGTCTTTAAAAAAATAAGTGAAACGGCTTTGTTTATCTTTAATATCAGTGTTTTTTAATTGTTGGTGAAAGCAAAGTTTTTACAGAAATATCTTTTTGAGATAAGAATCGCTATTTGTCTACATCAAATCTTCAAAATATACAATAGGATATGTATATTTATTCAAAATACCAATCAGATATCTTTCCGAAGCAGAGAGATCATATGCTTTACTGTACAGATGATTTTCCGAAACGTACAGATAGCATTCTTCATCAAACAGATAGCTTTCAGAACCGTCCGGATGATTTCCCACATCAGACAAATGACATTCTGACCAAAACATTTTACATTCCGACACAATAAGTTGTTATTCTGATATGAACAGTTAACATTCCGTAATATGCATCTCATATTCCGAAACATTTACATATAAAAAACAAACGGCAAGGAAACTATTGTTCAAAATTCTCTTTGTTTCCGAATCTTAAAGATGTAAACTATAATTTTTTTTATGATCACTTCATTAAATTTATGCAGGAAAAAGTAAATTTATTATGTTTGTATTTTGATAATCAATATCTTAAATAAAGTTAGGTTTGAGTTTTTAATATCTCTGTTTAAGTCTGGAAATAAAGCACCCAAATTTTCTGAATATTAGTACTCTATTTATTTTATGTAATGTGATAAAGATTAGTATAAAGGTTTTATATGAAATCAAAGAAAAATAAGTAAATTTGTGAGCATTAATAAATAGATAAGAAAATAAATTTAAAAAACAATAAAATGTCAATTTTAGTAAACAAAGATTCTAAAGTAATTGTACAAGGATTTACTGGTAACGAAGGTACTTTCCACGCAGGTCAGATGATTGAATACGGAACAAACGTAGTAGGTGGTGTTACTCCGGGGAAAGGAGGAAGCGAGCACTTGGGTAAGCCTGTTTTCAATACGGTTGCTGATGCTGTTGCAAAAGCTGGAGCAAACGTAAGTATTATTTTCGTACCACCTGCATTTGCTGCAGATGCTATCATGGAAGCTGCTGAAGCGGGTATCAAAGTAATCGTTTGTATTACAGAAGGTATTCCTGTTGCAGATATGGTGAAAGTAAAATCTTATATCGCTGACAAAGACTGTAGACTGATCGGGCCAAACTGTCCTGGAATCATCACTTCTGATGAAGCTAAAATTGGTATTATGCCAGGTTTCGTTTTCAAAGCAGGTAAAGTAGGTATCGTTTCAAAATCCGGAACTTTAACGTATGAAGCAGCTGATCAGGTTGTAAGAGCGGGTTACGGAATTTCTACCGCAATCGGAATCGGTGGTGACCCAATCATTGGTACTACAACGAAAGAAGCTTTAGAATTATTCATCAATGATCCTGAAACTGAGGCCGTTGTAATGATCGGAGAAATCGGTGGCGGTCTTGAAGCTGAAGCTGCAAGATGGTATAAAGCGAGTGGTTCTACAAAACCTGTTGTAGGTTTCATCGCAGGACAAACTGCTCCTAAAGGAAGAACAATGGGACACGCGGGTGCAATCGTTGGAGGTGATGAAGATACGGCTCAGGCTAAAATGGAAATCATGAGAGAAAACGGTATTACTGTTGTAGATTCCCCTGCAGATATCGGTTCTACTGTAGCAAAAATCTTAGGATAAATTATAACAAATACGATATGAAAAAAATTTTATTAACATCTGCTTTGGCTTTCTCTGTTTTATCTTTCGCCCAGATTGATTTACGAAACACAAGATTTGGTCTTATAGCAGGTGGAAACTATTCAAGAGTTAGTAATGCCCACAATCCTTCAGGCGGAAAATTCGGTTTTCAGGGTGGTGTTTTGGCTTTAATTCCTATGGGAAATGCAGACCAGTTTTATCTGCAGCCGGAAGTAACTTACTACGGTGCGGGTGAATCTGGTAAAAATAAAGATTCTAAAAATGCCGATGGTTACAATGCGGTATATGCAAATAATTATTTAAGCGTTCCTGTGTATTTTAAAGGATATTTTTCTGAGGCAGAATCAGAATTCTTTGGATTAATAGGTCCTAGATTCAATTTTTTGCTAAGCCAGAATGTTAAGAATCCACCGGTGAGCAGACCTTACTATGATCCTGATGTTACGGTTCCTGAATATCCGAAGATTAATGGTAAAGCAAACAGTTTTAACTTTGCCATCGGAGCAGGTATAGGATACAGCTATAAAAGACAATTGGAAATTGCCGTAAAATATGATTTAGGACTTTCGAATACATATCCTAATCTGGTTGAAAGCTTCACGCAGGATCCTGATGCTGCAAAAAAGAAGTCTGAGCAGGTTTTAAGCGTAACTTTAAGTTATATTTTTGAATAAAATTTTTTCAAATCAAACAAAAACTCCCGAAACGCAATTGTTTCGGGAGTTTTTTTTAAATGACTTTTATTAATTTTTAATCCACTTCCAAATTTCCTTTAAGGTCGCTTTATTTCCATACATCAAAATACCGACTCTATAGATTTTTCCGGCAAGGAAAATCATGAATATTGTTGTTCCTAAAAGCAATCCGATAGACAAAGCAATTTGCCATGCCGGAACTCCAAACGGAATTCTTGCCACCATGGCAACAGGCGAAGTGAATGGAATGATAGACATCCAGAAGCCAACAGGTCCATCAGGATTATTGATCACAGAAATACTTCCATACATTCCTAAAGTAAGAGGAAGAATAGCAAACAAAGTGAATTGCTGAGTCTCGGTTTCGTTATCAACTGCAGAACCAATTGCTGCATAAACTGAACTGTAAAACATATATCCCAAAAGGAAAAATATAATAAATACAAAAATAATTAGAGGAAAATTCATTTCCAGTAAACTGTGCGAAGCTTGAGTAGCAATCTGAGCAATATCGAGCTTACTCATCATTTCCTCATTTCCACCGGGAATGGTCTTTTGAAGCGACGAGAAACCTGTGTTTAGCACCAATGCTCCAATAACTGACATTGTAATCCAAACGATAAATTGAGTTAAAGCAACCAGTGTTACTCCCAAAATTTTTCCCATCATCAGTTCGAAAGGTTTCACAGAAGAGATTATTATTTCAACAACTCGATTGTTTTTTTCCTCTAAAACGCTACGCATTACACGAACTCCATAAATTAGAATAAACATAAATGTCACGTACATCAAAACCATACTCAAAACACTTTTTACGCCAAAAGCCAAGTCAGAATCTTCTTTATTATCTTCAGAAACATTGATTGTTTTTAAACTAAAACTTTGATCTAAATTTTCAAGTTGAGCTTCCTGAATTCCAAGTTGTTTAATTTTTTCTTTTTTGATGACATTCGTAATGTCGGAAATAATATGTTGCTTCGTATCAAGACCAATTTTGGTATTTACCACAAGTCTTGAGTTTTTTCCAATATCATCAAGATTATTCCCTGATAAAGCAGGAAGAATTAAGATTCCGTCTAGATTTTCATTGCCTTTTAGGTTTTTAACTTTTGCATTTTCTTCAGCAGCGGGAATAAAAACATAGTTGATCTTATCGTCAGATTTAAGCTGTCCTTTAAACAATCCGCTGTTATCGACCACTTCAATCATGTTGTGAGATTCGTTGGCTTTAAACATAAATCCGATCACCGCTCCGAAAGCAATAATCATTAAAGGAGCTAATAAAGTAAGTATTATGAAAGATTTTTTCTTAACCTGAGTAAGAAATTCTCTTTTTGTAATTAATAAAATATTGTTCATAAAATTAAGAGTTATTGCTTACCGCATTAATAAATACCTCATTCATGCTCGGAATTTTTTCATCAAAAGACCTTACTTTTCCTACATGAACCAAATCTAATAGTATAGTATTTTGGTCAGCTTCATTTTTTAAATCAAATGAAATCAGATTGTTTTCATTAGTCATGTTAAAAATTTCGTATTTGTCTTTAAAATGACCAAACTGGTTATCATTCACCTCAGATAAAGTAACTCCAAAAATATTTTTCTTAAATTTTTCACGAACATCAAAGACTTTTCCGTCAATAATTTTTTTAGAATTATTAATTAAAGCTACGTAATCACACATTTCTTCAACACTTTCCATTCTATGCGTTGAAAGAATAATAGTCGTTCCGTTATTTTTAAGTTCGATGATTTGATCTTTTATTAAATTGGCATTTACAGGATCAAAACCGGAAAAAGGTTCGTCTAAAATCAAAAGATGAGGTCTGTGAAGAACAGTTACAACGAACTGTATCTTCTGAGCCATTCCTTTTGAAAGTTCAGATAGTTTTTTCTTCCACCATTGATCAATATTTAGCTTATCAAACCATTTCTTGGCTTCATTCAGAGCATCACTTTTTTTCATTCCTTTCAGTTCCCCGAAATAGAGAATCTGATCTCCGACACTCATATTTTTATAAAGACCACGTTCTTCCGGCATATAACCGATGTCTTTGATATGATTAGGATTAAGTTTTTCCCCATTGATTAAAACTTCTCCCGAATCGGCTTGTGTAATCTGATTGATAATTCTGATGAAAGATGTTTTTCCCGCTCCGTTTGGTCCTAGAAGACCGTAAATACTTCCTGTCGGGACGTTGATGCTAAAATCATCCAATGCTGTTTTTTTTCCTGCATTGTAGGTTTTAGTAATATGTTCAGCTTTTAGCATTAAATTGTTTTTATAGTTAGTATAAAAATATCCCGAAAGTTACGGAATTAAAGAGAATTTTGCTAAAAGAAAAAATCCTGATGTTGATCAGGATTTTGGTATTATTGTTTTACTATTTGAGTAACTTTTTGAGTATTATCGCTTAGGATATATCGTATTAAATATTTTCCTGGCTTCAATCTCTGAATATTTATTTCGGAAGTATTGCTGTTTACATTGTAAGTTGCAACCTGAGTTCCTAATATAGAATAAAATGTAACGTTTTTTATTTTTAAAGCAGAATCTTTTGCTTTCACCATTAAAAAGTCTTTTGCAGGATTGGGATACGCAGTAAGTACGCCGTCATCCGACTTTTGGGAAATAGAATTTGGCTCTTTTATTTGCGCTTTCAAATTACCGGAAAACCCGATAGAAGCTGTAATAAAGATAAATAAAAGTAAAAGTTTTCTCATCAACGTAAAGTTTGCATAAATATTACTAACAAAAATAATAAATTATATAATTCTCCGCAATAGTTTTTTATATAACTTATATTAAATTTGCAATAAATTATTCAAAAAGTATTCCAAAGATGATATATTCTAGAAACAGAAGACTAAGAGTGAGTGAATCGATGAGAGGTTTGGTGAGAGAATGTAATCTTTCAGTCAGTGATTTTGTAATGCCGGTTTTTGTGATGGAAGGTGAAAATAAGGAAGAAGCCATCGCTTCAATGCCTGGAATTTTCAGACGAAGTATTGATTTGACAGTAAAAGAGTGTAAAGAATTATTTTCCCTGGGCGTAAAATCGGTCAACCTTTATATGAAAGTTTCTGATCATTTGAAAGATAACACCGGAAAGGAAGCTTGGAACAAAGATGGCTTAATGCAAAACACGATCAAAGCAATTAAAGATGCTGTTCCTGAAATGGTGATTATGCCTGATGTAGCTTTAGATCCTTATTCAATTTATGGTCACGACGGAATTATTGAAAACGGAAAAATCGTCAACGATGCTACCAATGATGCTTTAGCAAAAATGGCTGTGTCGCATGCAGAAGCCGGAGCAGACATTGTGGCACCAAGTGATATGATGGATGGCAGAGTTTTGGCAATTCGTGAAGCGTTGGAAGAGAGCGGTTTCCATGATGTGGGAATTTTAAGTTATGCTGCAAAATATGCAAGTTCATTTTACGGGCCATTCAGAAGTGCTTTAGACAGCGCGCCAAAAGACGATATGGAAATTCCGAAAGATAAAAAAACATATCAGATGGATTTTCACAATTCCCGCGAAGCTTTAAATGAGGTTTTCAAAGATGTGGAAGAAGGTGCAGATATTATTATGATTAAACCGGGTCTTCCTTATTTAGATATTGTAGCAAAAGTACGTGAAGCAATTGATTTGCCGATTGCAGTTTACAATGTAAGCGGAGAATATGCAATGTTAAAAGCAGCAGCTCAAAACGGTTGGCTGGATAACGATAAAGCGATCATCGAAAGTTTAACGTGTTTCAAAAGAGCAGGAGCAGACATGATTTTTACGTATGCTGCAAAAGAAGCTGCGATTCTTTTAAATAAATAACATTTACCACAAAAGTCACAAAAGATTTTTCAGTTTTAAAAACTGAATGAAGAAAAGTTCACATAAGTAATTCTTTGAAACTTATGTGAACTTTTTTTATTTCAAAATAAATAAACTTTATTGTTTTGTTACTTTTGTGGTTAAATTTAATCGACATCAAAGTCTTTTCCTTTCGTAAACTTCGCTGCAAACGGAGTCTGGTTTCCTGAATATTTTAAAATGAAATGCTTTTTGGTATCGGTATCTACTTTTGCTTCTACATTCACATTGGTTGTCTGGAAACTTACATCTAAACCAACGCCGGATTCTTTTTCTAAGAAAATTTCTACACTTTCAGCATAAAATAATGATGTACTCAGATAATTAAACTTTACATTTTTTCGGTATGTTTTAGATTTTGATTGTGTAAATGCAGAATAGCTCTGAAGAATTTCAATTCCGGGAGAATCGATATTGGTAATTCTCGATTTGGTAACACCATTTACTCTTACAGAAAAATTTTTAGCCTGATTGATATTGCCATTAACTCCGATGTTAAATAAGGAAGGTAAAGCCAAACCGTATTCAATCATACTGTCTTTTGTAAACTCAAAATCAGGAATGAGCGCAGGATGTTTGGTCACATTCATCAGTTGATTTTTACGATCAGTAAGTTGCTGTCCCGAAAAAAGATAACCGATGAGATTGTTATTGGTTGTTCGCCAGTTTCTGCCGTTCCATTCGTAAATTTCGCAAAGCAATGTATCTGCCGAAGAGTGAGGAAGAAGATCAATATCCTGCCATTTGAAAACTTCTTTTGCATAAGGTCTTCTGTTGACGAGATTTATTCCTAAATCAAGCGCAAGTAATTCGCTGAGTTGTTGATTTGTTGCCATATTTAGTGATTAATGATTGGTGTTTTAAAATTATGAAATATTTCAGATTTCTTTGCATAAAAGTTTAATCATTGTAAGAATCAGCTTAATCAGTGATACAAATTTAAAAATGATTAGAAAAATATTCGTATGATTTTAAACTTATCTAAACATTTGTCGGCAAAGTTTTAAAAAAGTAATTTAGTGTTATGAAAATTTACACCAAAACAGGAGACAAAGGTCAAACTGCACTTTACGGCGGAACTCGTGTTTCTAAAGCCAGCGCAAGAGTGGAAAGCTACGGGAATATTGATGAGCTGAATTCTTTTATCGGAATTTCAAAAAGTCATATCAATGATGAAGAAGTTTCAAAACAGCTGAAAAAAATTCAGTTTGATTTGTTTACAGTGGGTTCTGAAGCGGCAACTCCGGTTGATAAACTAATGTTGGCGAACGGAAAATCACGTCTTTCTCTAATAATTTCTGATACTGAAATTGAAGAGCTGGAAAACTGGATGGATGCTTTTGAAGAAAAATTAGATCCGCTTCAATACTTTATACTTCCGGGTGGTGGTAAATCTGCTACTTTTCTACATGCAGCACGTACAATCTGCAGAAGAGCAGAGCGTTCTCTTGTTTTTTTAAATGAATCTGAGGAAGTGCGTCCTGAATTAATTAAATATTTAAACCGACTTTCGGATTATCTTTTTGTATTGGCAAGATATATTTCAAAAATCAATAATGAGCCTGAAGAATACTGGAATCCAAATGAAAGATAAAGCATTACTTTTCATCAACGGAGACGCTCCAGAATCTTTTCCCGATTTGGAAATTTATAATATGATTGCCTGTACAGATGGTGCTTTTCATTATTTGAAGAAGCTTAATTTTCCTTTGAATACATTAGATTTTATTTCGGGCGATTTTGATTCTCATTCCGGTTCGGATGAAAATGTTTATCATGAAAAATTTATTCATACTCCGGATCAGAACCGTACAGATTTTCATAAAGCTTTAGAGATTATTCTTGAAAAAGGCATTAAAAACGTTGATGTTTTCGGTGGTAGCGGCGGTGAACAGGACCATTTTCTGGGTAATCTTACGGTTGCTTTTGGATTTAAAGACCAATTGAATATTCAGTTTTTTGATGAATTTTCAGAGTATTATTTTATTCCTAAAAGTTTTTCAATCGGTGGTGTAAAACATAAGATTGTTTCACTTTACCCATTCCCATTGGCTGAAAGAATTACTACAAAAGGACTGAAATGGAATCTGGAAAATCTGAATGCGAATATGACGACTGATATGTTAACTCGAAATCTGGCTGTAGAAGATAAAGTTTCTATTGAATATCTTAATGGAAATTTGCTGTTTTTTGTAGGAAAAAAGAGGTGAAATAGTGATTTTTATGTGGTATCGTTAAATTAATTGGGTAGGAAGTGATTCCAAATCTTTAAAACAACGATAATATCAAACTTTAAGAAAAATTTAAATTAAAAAATCAATCTTTTTTAGCAATTTTGCATTCTTAATTCACTTGTCAAAAAATGAAAATAAAATACTCGGAACTTATTGATCAGACATTGTATTTTCCAACGGAAGAATTCAATGTTTCTGAGAACAATTTGTCTTTTCATGATATTCCTTTAATGGATGTTGTTGAGAAGTTTGGAACGCCTCTTAAGGTAAGTTACCTCCCGAAGATTTCTCAAAATATTCAGAAAGCAAAAGGCTGGTTTAAAGAAGCTTTTGAGAAAATCGATTACAAAAAAAACTACAGATACTGTTACTGTACAAAATCCAGCCATTTCAAATTTGTCATTGAAGAAGCTTTAAAGAACGATATTTCTATCGAAACTTCTTCAGCGTACGACATGGATATCGTAAAATCTCTTTATAATGAAGGGAAAGTAGATAAAAATATCGAAGTAATCTGCAACGGTTTTAAAACCGATGATTATCTGGCAAAAATTTCAGATATGATTAACAGTGGTTTTGAAAACATCACGCCGATTTTAGATAATTACCGTGAGCTGGATAAACTTACAGAAAGCATCGACACAACTTTCGACATCGGAATCAGAATTGCATCTGAAGAAGAACCGAAATTTGAATTTTATACCTCAAGATTAGGAATCGGGTATAAAGATATTATTCCTTATTACAGTCAGAAAATTGCAGAACATCCAAATGCAAGACTAAAAATGCTCCATTTTTTCATTAATACCGGTATTAAAGATACAGCGTATTATTGGAATGAATTATATAAATGTCTTCGTGTTTATGCGCGTTTGAAGAAAATTGCTCCTGAAGTAAATTCACTGAACATCGGTGGAGGTTTCCCAATCAAAACTTCGTTACAGTTTGATTACGATTATCAATATATGGTGGAGGAAATTGTTTCTCAAATCAAAAAATTCTGTGAAGAAGAAGGAGTAGAAGAGCCTAATATTTACACAGAATTCGGAAGTTTCACCGTTGGAGAAAGCGGAGCCAATATTTATAAAATTATTTCTCAGAAACGTCAGAACGACAGAGAAAAATGGAACATGATCGATTCATCTTTCATGACAACGCTTCCTGATACCTGGGCGATCTCAAGACACTTTATCATGCTTCCGCTGAATCGTTGGGATGATACGTATGAAAGAGTTTTCCTGGGCGGTTTGACCTGTGATTCTGATGATTATTATAATTCTGAACAACATACCAATGCGATTTATCTGCCTGTTTTCAGTGATACAAAACCTTTATACATTGGGTTTTTCCATACCGGAGCTTATCAGGAAACAATTGGAGGTTATGGTGGCGTTCATCACTGTCTGATGCCTCAACCGAGACATATTCTGATTCAGAAAGATGAAAATGGTGAGTTTCAATATGAGATTTTCAGAGAAAGACAGGAACCGGATGATATTTTGAAATTATTGGGTTACAAATAAATTTTATCACCAATGACCGGCTTTAGCCGTTTATTAAAATTACAAAGGCTCTCAAATATTGAGAGCTTTGTATTTAAAGATAATGATTCAAAAGAATTATCCTTAATGACAAACATCATTATTTTTATTAAATAAAATTTCGTAAAACCCTTGGAATAGTCTTCATCCTACTTATTATCATTTCAGGATATTTAAGCATGGCCGTTTTATCATTTTACGGGATGAGATCTTTTTATTCTTATGAAGGATATTGTTCGAGCAGAAAACTTTCACATTTTGTTACTATTGAGGTTTTTGAGGTCATCATTCTTTGTGTTCTTATTTCTTACGCTATCTTTTTGGAATCTTTTCAAAGCTTTAAAAAGCATTTGCGGTTTTACAAAGTATTGTGTGTATTTCTCTTGTTAAATTCAGTTTTCTTATTATATCAAATCGTTGAAAACCCAATAGTTTTGGAGGCAAAAGTAAGTGGTTGGTCAGATCTTCCTCAAAATCATCTTTTTATGAGATATAATCCTCTTATTACCTTTCTTGGTCTTTATTCAGCTACTGTAATATGGCTTAATTTCAGGTTTCAGAAAAAAGCTCAAAACCTAAAAATGATGTCAGGAACTTTTTTAATCTTCGTTTTATTATCAATTGTTACGGTAGCGATTGTTACTCACAATGTCGAATATCAAGCGTGCAGAGGTTAAAAAGTATTGAGAAAAGTGAAATTAAAGAAAAAATTGAACAGATTTAACTGAAATATATCGAAATTCTATCCATTTCCAGCTCAGAAAAATCAGAAACTACAATATTTGCCAAACTGTAATCCTGATTGTGCGTGTGTAAACTTTTATAAGCTGCGCAGAAAATTCCAGCTCGATGTGAAGCTAAAATTCCGTTGGTAGAATCTTCAATAACCATACAGTTTTCAATAGGCTCATTCGCTATCTTTGCGGCAAGCTGGAAAATTTCGGGATGAGGTTTTGATTCTTTCAAATCGGCACCACTTATTTTTCCACTGAAATATTTTTCCAGCTCAAATTTTTCAAAAACCATGTTGATGGTGACCATACTTGCGGAAGAAGCAAGGATCAGCTTAATCCCATTTTCAAAATAATGCACGATTAATTTTCTTACTCCCGGAATTAAATCAAATTCTTCATCGTTGTAAAAAAGATCTTTGAAATGTGCTCTTTTAATCGCAGCGATTTCCTCGAAGGATTGAGAAAGTCCAAAAGTCTGAATTAAAGTTTCACAAACTCTTTTTGTGGAAGCTCCCGTAAAAGAACTGTAAAGCTCTTCCGAAACGTATATTCCTAATTCATCAAAAGTTTTGAAATAGGCTTTTCTGTGCAGTGGTTCTGTGTCAACAATTACTCCATCCATATCGAAAAGCACAGCTTGTAAAGGCATATTTTTGAATTTTGCACAAAGGTAGGGAATTTGACTGGAAGCTTGAAGAGTAATGTTGGAAGCTTAATAATCTATAATCTACAGAATTTGTTAATAAAGAAATAAGATACATAGGGTAATCTGCACAATCTCCAAAATCTGAGAGAGCTTAAATTTTAATAAAAAAAATCAATCAAACATTATTTTCACGCATAAAAACTTCCAACTTCCATCATCCATCTTCCATCTTTCATTACCTTTGCAAAAATCATTTAATTAGAAACAAAACATGAAAACATACGCAGGAATTCCTGAAGAAAATGCTTCATTAGAAAATTCAAAAGTAGTTTTGGTAACGGTTCCTTACGACGGAACTTCAACCTGGGGAAAAGGTGCAGATAAAGGTCCTGAATTGTTTTTAGATGCTTCTGAAAACATGGAACTGTACGACATCGAAACTGGAACTGAACCATATCTTGAGGGAGTTTACATGGCTGGAGAAGTTTCTGAAAATTCAACGCCTGAAGCCATGACGGAAGCGGTTTATCAGAAAACAAAAGAACTTTTGGCAACGGATAAATTATTTACGCTTTTTGGTGGTGAACATTCTGTTTCTATCGGTTCAATCCGTGCGGTTGGAGAGAAATTCGAGAATTTAACGGTTCTTCAATTGGATGCTCACACAGATTTGCGTCCGGAATTCCATGGTTCTACTTCCAATCACGCATGTGCAGTTTTTGAAGCGAATCAGAAACATAATTTGGTGCAAGTAGGAATCCGTTCTATGGATGTTGAGGAAGTGGAATATTTACCTGAAGGAAGAGTGTTTTTCGCTCACGAAATTGCTAATAATGAGAATTGGGTAAATGATGTATTGGAAAAAGTTTCAGGAAATGTCTACATCACCATCGATTTGGATGCTTTTGATCCTTCAATTGCTCCATCAACAGGAACTCCGGAACCAGGAGGTTTGCAATGGTATCCGACATTAGAATTATTAAGAAAAGTTTTCGAAAAATGTAATGTTGTTGCTTTTGATATTGTAGAATTAATGGATTCTGCATACTCCAAACCAAGTGCATTTTTAGCGGCAAAATTATATTACAAAATGTTGGCGTACTATCACATCAACAAAGACTAAAATTATTTAGAAACTGATTTAACAGTAAAAAAATTAACACATCAGTCACAGAAAGTTTTAATTTGACTCTGTATATTTAGAACATATAAGCTTTTGAAAATCTTTGATTTTCTCTAATGTGTTCTTAATGTTTTCAAAATTTTAAATTAAAACTAATGTGACTTATGTGCTAAAAGATACTTTATAAAGTTTCTAAAATTCCGCAGGAAACGGATTTTTTCTTTCAGTTTTTCTTCTGACATTTGTGAGGTTAAATAAATTGAAATGTCCACACAAGATCAGATAGATTATCAGAGAATTGCCAAAGCGATAGAATATATTCAGAGCAATTTCAAGCTTCAGCCGAATTTGGATGAGGTGGCCCAAAAAGTAAATCTCAGCCCGGCACATTTTCAGAAAATATTTACCGATTGGGCAGGAACAAGTCCGAAGAAATTTTTGCAGTTCATCAGTCTTGAACATGCAAAAAGTTTACTGAAAGAAGAAAAAGCCAGTTTGTTTGATGCAGCTTTGGAAACCGGACTTTCAAGTACAAGCAGATTACATGATCTGTTTGTAAAGATTGAAGGAATGTCTCCAGCAGAATACAAAAACGGAGGGAAAAATCTAAGAATAAATTACAGTTTCTCCGAAAGTCCTTTTGGAAAAATCATCACAGCATCTACAGAAAAAGGGATTTGCTACATGGCTTTCGAAGAAAATAAAGAAAATGCATTGAGAGATTTACACAGTAGATTTCCCAATGCATTTTTTATTGAAAGAAAGGATGATTATCAACAAAATGTTTTGTCCATTTTTGATAAAGACTGGTCGAAACTTAATACGGTAAAACTTCATTTAAAAGGGACAGATTTTCAGTTGAAGGTTTGGGAAAGTTTATTGAAAATTCCATTAGGAAAACTGTCAACTTACGGAAATTTAGCTCATGAAATTGGAAATCCTAAAGCTTCAAGAGCGGTCGGGACAGCGATTGGAAGCAATCCTGTTGCCTATTTAATTCCCTGTCATCGGGTAATACAGTCTTCAGGAAAAATTGGCGGTTATATGTGGGGAAGCGACAGAAAACAGTTAATAATCGGTTGGGAAAGTGCGAAGATTTATTCTGATGATTCTAACTTACTGTAAATAATTTCTCCCACAGATTAAACAGATTTTCACAAATTTCTTTGGTGTTTATTAGTGAAAAATATTGGTGATATTTGTGTTTAATTTTAGTTTAAATTTAAAAAAATGGATAACCTTTTCAACGAAATACAAGAATTTCCCATTAATATTCTTCCCAAAGATGGAATCACAGAATATCACGGAAAGATATTTTCTGACGCTGAATGCGAAAAATATTACCAGTATTTATTCAACAAAATTCCGTGGGAAAATGATGAGGCGGTTATTTTTGGAAAACTTATTTATACCAAAAGAAAAGTAGCATGGTTTGGCGAAAAAGAATTTGAATATACCTATTCCAACCGCACGAAACACGCAAAGCTATGGACTCCGGAATTACTAGCTTTAAAACAAAAATGTGAAGAGGTTTCAGGAGAAACATACAACTCCTGTCTTTTAAATTTATACCATGACGGAAGCGAAGGAATGGCGTATCACAGTGACGGCGAAAAAGATTTAAAAAAACACGGCGCAATCGCATCCCTCACTTTCGGAGCCGAAAGAAAATTCTCTTTTAAACATAAAGTCTCTAAAGAAAGAATTGATATTTCTCTGGAAAACGGAAGTTTATTGGTTATGAAAGGAACAACTCAGAAAAACTGGCTTCACAGACTTCCACCCACTATAAAAGTGAAAACTCCTCGTGTGAATCTGACTTTCAGAACAATTGAAGAATGATTCTTAATTATTAAAGCATTTTGTCATGCTGAAAGCATCTCAACATGCGTACTTAACTTCGCTTAGATCCTTTCAGGATGCAAACTAGCTGTTGATTATTTTGATAACTGAAAATACAAGTTGCAGAAAATAATTTGAAAATCTGCGTCATCTGCAAAATCTGCGAGAGAAAAAACAAAAAAGCTGTCCAAAACCGAACAGCTTTTCAAATTTTATTTCAAAACCTCAGCCTCAATCGCCGAGTCTTCAAAAACTTTGATGAACGCTTTGGTATAATCATCTTTCGTAGCAAAATTAGGATTCTCCATAAACTTCTGCGGATTAACCGCAAATAACGGAAACCAGGTTGACGAAATCTGTATCTGAATTTTATGTCCTTTTTTAAATGTATGAACAACATCCTGCAACCTGAAAGTAACAGCAGTTTTTTGATTCGGAATCAAAGCTTCTCCTTTTTCTCTTGAATTTCTGAATCTTGCCGGCATCATTTCACTTCTTACCATCTGATGATAATTTCCGTAGATCACGTCATCTTTCTTTTCGGCTGGCTTAAAATCTTCAGGGTAAACATCAATTAATTTCACTGCAAAATCAGCATCTGTGGAAGTTGAAGCAATATTTAATTTCGCCATAATTTCTCCTGCAAAAGTCATGTCTTCTGTTAAAACATCTGTTGTAAAGGTCAAAACGTCTGGTCTTCCTACTGCAAATCTTTGATCTTCGGACATATAATTTCTTGGGGTAAATCCGTTAAAATCTTTCAGATTATCGGAGCTTAAAACCGGATTATTCGGGTCACTGTAATATTCTGATAAACCTTGTCCTGACGAATTTTTTAAAGTTCCTTTGGCTAAATAAAAGTTTACTTTTTTCGCTTCTTTTGGCGGATACGTTGCAAATTCTCTCCATTGCTTTGCTCCGGTATCATACATTAAAGCTTCGGGTAAACCTGCATCCTGTTTGGTATTTTCTTTTAAATAATGATTAAAAAATTTAGTTTCAATATTTTTTTGGTAATACGTCGCAATACTGTCTCCAAAATAAATCTGATTGTGGAAATGTTTTCCTTCTTCACGTCCCCATCCCCCGTGAGAAAACGGCCCCATCACGATGGTGTTTTTGGCTTTCGGACTCGTCTTTTCAATGGTTTTGTAAATATTTAAAGGTCCTGAAAGATCTTCGGCATCAAACCATCCACCAACGGTCATTACCGCATGATTGATATTTTTAAGATGTTTCAGCAAACCTCTTTTCTGCCAGAATTCATCATAATTCGGATGATTCATAATCTCGGTCATGAAAAAATTATTTTTGTAATATTTCTCGTAACCCTCTTTTAAAGTTCCCATATCCCGGTAAAATTTCAAACCGTCTTCAGAACTTGCTTTTATCATAGAATCCGAATACCACGCTTTATTTTCGGGTTTTGTTTTCTGAACTCCAAAAACGGGGAAGGTTCTAAAATAAGCCAACATAAATCTTCCGTTATGCAGGAAATCATCATTCCAGAAATCTGAAATCGGAGCTTGGGGAGACGAAGCCACCAAAGCCGGATGTTGCGCCAAAGTTCCTACAGCGGTATAAAATCCCGGATAAGAAGTTCCGTATTGCCCTACTTTTCCGTTATTGTTTTTAATGTTTTTAACTAAATATTCTATCGTATCATACGTATCTGTGCTTTCGTCGACATCTTTTTTAGTTTTTCTTTCAACCTGCGGCGTCATATTGGTGAAAGTTCCTTCGCTCATGTATCTTCCGCGAACATCCTGATAGACAAAAATATATTTTTCATTCATCAGATATTTATTCGGGCCGAGACTTTTGCGGTATTCATTTTCTCCGTAAGGCACAATGCTGTAGCAGGTTCTCTGCATCAGAAAAGGATATTTCTGCTTTTTGGAAATATCTTTTGGAATATAAACAGCCGTAAAAAGTTTCGTTCCGTCACGCATAGGAATATAAAATTCCTGCTTGGTGAAATTATCTTTTACATAACTGTCTTGTGGCTGCGTCTGCGCATTTCCAAAGATGAAAAGCAAAAACAGTAAAAATGAATATCGAAAGTTCATAGATGAAAATTTTGGCTAATTTATTAATAAAATGTGACTTGTCTGAAGATTCAAAAACTGAGAAAGATTTAAAACAAAAACATCCCCAAAATGGAGATGTTCATATTTAAATTATTTCATTTAAAATTAAGCTTTCAAATACCTTGAATAAGCGTAACCTTCCTGTCCGTCGGCAGTTTTTACTTTCCACCAATCATCAGAAGTTTGCTCAACTAAAGTTACTGATGCACCTTTAGAGGCTTTTCCTACAACAGCTGCTTCAGTAGAAGGCTCTTGTCTGATATTTAAATTTGAATCTTCAGTAGCAACTGTAAGATTTGCACCCGCAGCAAGACCTGCAACCTGCACATCGATATTGATGTCTGAAGCCGAATATGTAGAATCTATTGCTCCTAATGCATTCCAGACTGCATCTTTTGCAGCGGTGTTTGATGCATTTCCGGAAACGTAAAGAATTCCGTCCTGCTCCTGTACTTGTAGATTTGAAACTCCTGCAGACTGAGCAGCAGAAACTACACTTGAATATTTATCCTGTAATGTGCTCATGTCTGATTATTTTACTACTAATTTATTGTTATATTTTCCAACTTTTAAAGCATCCACAGATTCTTTAATTTTTCTAGCCTGTGCTGAAGAAACATTTCCTGTAAGCGTTAATTCTCCGTTTACTGTTTCAACTTTTACTGTTGGGAAATCTTTTACAGCATCCTGTACTTTTTGCTGAACCATAGGATCTACAGCTGATGCAGTTTCTATCGGTGGTGGAGGTGGAGCT
This sequence comes from Chryseobacterium sp. GP-SGM7, assembly GCF_049166575.1. Classification (NCBI taxonomy): domain Bacteria; kingdom Pseudomonadati; phylum Bacteroidota; class Flavobacteriia; order Flavobacteriales; family Weeksellaceae; genus Chryseobacterium; species Chryseobacterium sp. GP-SGM7. The sequence goes on from NZ_JBMHFF010000002.1 coordinate 705,000, forward strand.
GTTTCTACAGTTGCCATATCATGCACATCTTTTACACCTTTGATTTCTTTAAGAGATTTTATAGCTGCATCTTTTTCAGCCTGTGTTGCAAATGTTCCGCCTAAATGGGCAACACCTTCTTTTATTTCAACAGTTGCGCTTGGATTTGCTGCTACAATTGTAGTGGCTGAAGTTTGCAATTCTGCATCAGAAACTTTCTTTTTGCATGAAATTGCCCCAAATGATACTGCTAAAGCCAAAGCAGACATTGTGATTGTTTTTCTCATAATTGATTTTATTTAATGTTTTTGTTAGACTCAAATGTAACAATAAATTTTATACCAAAATACAAATGCGATAACATTTATTTAATATTGTATGACTCAGATTATGGCTGCAATTTTTTATTAGACCCGATTTTAAATGATGTTTTATGCTATAATTTATAATAATTGAAAAACATTATATTTGTGGCAATTGATAATAGATATGAAAGGACAGAATAAACTATTTTTTGCAATTATCATTGCTTTAATTCTCGGTGTTGCAATAGGAGGATTTGTACATCTTCAATATCCCGACAGCGCAAAAGGATTCTCTCAAAATATAAAACTTCTGGGAACAGTTTTCATCAGGCTCGTTCAGATGATTATTGCGCCTTTGGTTTTTACAACATTAGTCGTGGGAATTGCCAAAATGAGCGACATCAAAATGATTGGAAGAGTAGGATCTAAAGCCATGCTTTGGTTTATTTCTGCATCTTTGGTTTCTCTTTTTATCGGTTTAATTTTGGTGAACTGGCTTGAACCGGGCCATGTTACCAAACTTCCGATTCAGGATGCCGCTTCTGCAGATGAACTTTTAAAATCCAGCAAAGGTTTTTCTTTGGAAGATTTTGTAAAACATATTATCCCCAAAAGTATTTTTGAAGCTTTTGCAACCAATGAAGTGCTTCAGATTGTAGTCTTTTCCATTATGTTTGGAGTTGCTTTGGCAAATTTAGGGGATGAATATGCTCAACCTGTCATCAAATTATTCGATATTATTGCTCATGCTATTTTGAAAATGGTGGGTTACATTATGTGGTTTGCTCCGCTTGGTGTTTTAGGTGCAATTGCAGCGGTTGTTGCGACCAATGGTTTTGAAATATTTAAAGTGTATGCTATTTATCTTCGAGATTTTTTCTTTGCAATTGGCGTTTTGTGGCTTGTTTTATTAATTGTAGGTTATTTGATCTTAGGAAACCGTCTTTTCGAATTATTAAGAAGAATAAAATCACCTTTGTTGATCGCTTTTTCTACAACAAGTTCAGAAGCAGTTTTTCCGAAATTGGTGGAGGAATTAGAAAGATTCGGGTGTAACAATAGAGTAGTGTCATTTATTTTACCTTTAGGATATTCTTTTAATCTGGATGGAAGTATGATGTACATGACGTTTGCATCAATTTTTATCGCACAGATTTACGGAATTGAAATGTCAGTTGGGCAACAAATCACCATGCTTTTGGTTTTGATGTTAACTTCAAAAGGAATTGCCGGAGTTCCAAGAGCTTCTTTAGTAATCATCGTGGCAACTTGTTCAATGTTTGGAATTCCACCGGAAGGAATTGCCTTAATTTTACCAATCGATCACTTCTGTGATATGGCAAGAAGTATGACCAACGTTCTTGGAAATGCTTTGGCAACTTCCGCCGTTTCAAAATGGGAAGGGCAGCTTGATAATCATGGCGGAGATCTTTAAAATATCAATTTAACTAAAGTTAGTGAATGGTCAATAGTGAATTTTTAAATTTGTTATTGACCATTTATTTTTAATAACAATTTAAGTATATCAAAAAGCTGATATTTATTTTTTAGGAGCTATTTCCCGCTTTTCATTGCAATCTTTTTTTGCAAAAAAGGATTTTCATTACAATCGGGGCTATGGCAATAGTTATCAATTTGAAAATCGGAAATATCCTCCAGATTTGTCATTCATAAAGAATCTAGACACCAATCTTTTTATTTCTTATGATAAAACTTCTCCAAAATGATAATAATTGTATTACTTTACTGAGTAGAACGCCTTTGCGAACAAAAAATATTCTCAATTATTTAAAAAGAAATTTTTGCGAACCTTGCGTTTAAAATAGATTCAATAAAACATACAAAATGAATTTACAAAACCATAAAAACTCAATTACAGAAAACGGGTTCACAGTAATCAACAGTATATTTTCAGCTAATGAAATTGAAAAAATAAGTGAAGTCATTCAAAATATAGACACGTCAAAAGAAACCTTCAGAAAATCGGAAGATCTTTTTGCAATCCGTCAGTTTTTAAAGGAAATTCCTGAAGTTAAAGATTTGATTTTTAATGAAAATTTAAAAACAATCATCAAAGAAATTTTTGGTGAAAACTATTTTACAGTCAAAAGTATTTACTTTGATAAACCTGAAAAATCCAATTGGTATGTTGCCTATCATCAGGATTTGACAATTTCTGTTGATAAAAAAGTCGAGCTGGAAAACTTCGCACCTTGGACGACCAAACAGAACCAGTTTGCGGTGCAACCTCCTCTAGATATTCTTGAAAATATTTTTACCATCAGAATTCATTTAGATGATACCGATGAAAATAACGGTGCTTTAAAAGTTGTTCCAAAATCTCATGCAAAAGGAATTTACAGACCTGAAACCATCGACTGGAATGTTGAAACCGAAAAGATCTGCAACGTAGAAAAAGGCGGAATTATGATTATGAAACCTTTGCTTCTTCATGGTTCAAACCGCACAACCAACGGAAAGAAAAGAAGAGTTATTCATATTGAATTTTCTGATAAAGAATTGCCAAAGGAATTGAATTGGTCGGAGAGAATGAATTGATATTATTTACATTAAAATGTAAAAAACTTAATTGTTTTGGTTTTGTGGATATAAATAAAAAATAATCTGTTTAATATTCGCAGTAAAATTTAATTTTTACATTGTATTTGTCATTCCACAGGAATCTCAACATATGAGAATAATGATGGTTAGAAAACTTTATTTATTAATTTATTAGAACTCGACACTAGTTATAAAACAAAAAACCTCTTCCAATCGAAAGAGGTTTCATTATTTGAAGTTTAAAATTCTATTTTACAGAAATTTCATCCACAAAAATATAAGCATCTCCACCTGCACCCTGATGCCATTCCGGAAGTTTTCCAAAGTGGTAGGCTTTTACTTTTAAATATCTTGCTTCAGTAGGAAGAACAGTCGTTCTGAAATCTTTCACCTGAACTGTTTCATCTTTTGCATTGATGTCGTTTTCTAATGTTTTCAGAAGAACAAATGTTTTTCCGTCCATTGAAGCGTAATATTCTACTTTTTTAGGCATTAAAATCCAAGCTCTGCTGTCCTGTAAGTAGGTTGAGGAAATTTCACTGATGGGTTGAGGTGATTTAAAATCGATAATTGCTTCTACGGTTTGTCCTTGGTAGCCTTGCCATTCACCTTTTCTCCAGTTCACGTCTCCGTTAATTCCATCAATAATCGCCAGTTTTCCACCTGCTGTATATTGTGGATTTACTGTTGCATTAATTGTTACATCCCAATGATTAGGTCGCCTGTTGAAATTGGATGTGGTAATTCCGCTTTTCTCGCCATTCCTTTCCGCATAAGTCGAAACAACCGTGGTTTTACTGATGGTAAAAGGTTCTTTGTAGACTTTAAACGTTTTTCGCACATTTTTATCATCTTCATCTAAAGTCATGTAGTAGACTTTATCTTTCTCGTTTAAAGGCATGATTCTTACCTGAGTAGAAAAATCAAACAATCGGTCTGCAGCGATTACCGGAGAAGCAGTCTGTTCCGCATATTTTAAATCTTTCATAGGTTTTACATTTTCAAAGCCTAACTTTTTAAGTTCACTTTTCGGAGTGTTTTTAGTAATAATTCTTGTCGTTCCGTCTTCCAAATGCAGTTTTACTTCATCAAAATAAGGCGTTACCGTTTCCCATTCAGGTTTTCCGGGAGTAACGGAGTAGATTCCCATCGAACTTAAAATATACCATGCGCTCATTTGTCCGCAATCTTCATTTCCGATCAAACCATCCGGAGCATTTTTGTAGAAATTATCAAGAATATATTTGATTTTTTCTTCTGTTTTTTGAGGTTTATCAACAAAATTATACAGATAAGCGATGTGATGACTCGGTTCATTTCCTTGTGCATATTGTCCCATCAAACCGGTGATATCCACCTGTTCTCTTCCCGTCGTTTTATCGGAAGCGGCGAAAATGGCATCAATAAACTTTTCGAATTTTTCTTTTCCGCCATGCGCCTGAATTAATCCCGGAATATCCTGCTGAACAGAGTAGGAGTAATGCCAGGAATTTCCTTCAGTATAATTATTGTTGACTTCATTCGGATCAAACGCTTCGTACCAGTTTCCGTTTTTTCTGGCCTGCATAAAACCGTTGTTTGAATTGTATAGGTTTTTCCAGTTTTGAGAACGTTTCATGAAATATTCATAATCGTCTTTCTTGTTTAAAATCTTCGCCATTTGTGCGATACACCAATCGTCATAAGCGTATTCCAAAGTTTTAGAAACACTTTCATGCTCATCATCAATGCTGATATAATTTTTCTGTTTGTAGACATTTAATCCGAAAATATCCTGCATCGCCGAATTTTTTGAGGCTTCAAAAGCTTTTTCATAATCAAAACCTGTAATTCCTTTTGCCATCGCATCTGCAATAACGGAAACACCGTGATAACCGATCATACACTCAGTTTCGTTGGAAGCCAGTTCCCAAACCGGAATTCTTCCGCCCTGCTCACGCTGTTTGATGAAAGTATTCACGAAATCTGCCGTTCTTTTTCTGTCGATTAAAGTCATTAAAGGATGTGCTCCACGAAATGTGTCCCAAAGCGAAAACACAGAATAATATCCGAAATCTTTCGCCATGTAAAATTTGTTGTCTCTGCCACGGTATTTTCCGTCAACATCCATGTTGATATTCGGTTGTGTGAAAACGTGATACATTGCCGTGTAGAAGATAGTCAGTTTATCTTTATCAGAAGATTTAACTTCAATTTTTGACAGTTCTTTATTCCAGTCGGCATCAGCTTGAGCTTGAATTTCGTTAAAATCATTCGATTTACCTTCAGCCAGCATATTTTTTCCTGCCCCTTCGTAACCAGTCGGAGAAATTGCTACTTTAACGCTAATTTTTTCTCCTTTTTTAACTGCTGAACTAAAAGCTAAGGCTAATTTAGTTCCCGAAAAAGTTTTGTTTTCATTTTTCCCATTGAAATTCTGAGCTGATATTTTCATCGGTTTTGAAAACTCAATTCTTGCATAAATATATTGATTCGTTGCCCAAGCTTCACTTCTTCGGAAAACTTCAATCGTTTTATCATCAATGATTTTCACTTCACCTTCCAGCAATTTGTCTCTGTGATTTAAATCTAAAATAATGTTCGCTGTTCCGGATTTGTTAAATTTATATTCGTGATAACCCACTCTTTTTGTTGTGGTTAAACGAACATCGATGTCATGTTTATCCAGTTTAACCGAATAAAATCCAGCGGTTGCTTTTTCGTTTTTATGAGAAAATTTTGATGAATATTCTTTTGGCGTCAATCCCGGCTTTCCCATTGTTGGCATCAACATGATGTCTCCGTAATCTGAAACTCCTGTTCCGTTCAAATGCGTATGAGAAAATCCGTAAATCACGGAATCGGAATAATGATAACCGCTGCAACCGTCCCAGCTTCCGTCAATTCTCGTATCCGGAGAAAGCTGAACCATCCCGAAAGGTACAATGGCTCCCGGAAAAGTATGACCGTGACCGCCCGTTCCGATAAATGGATTAACGTATTGTGAATAATTTTGTGAAAATAAATGATGACTAATCAATCCTATAAGGATAAAGATTATTTTTTTCATGGTGTAAAATTAAAATCGCCCTAAAATACACAAATTTTGCCTTTACAAAAGAATTTATCTATGAGTCTGTTTATTGATTCTAAATAGCTAAAATTTCCGTAAATTTGTGGTCAATTTATATTTTTATGTTGACGAAAGAAAAGATTCAGGATTTCCTTAAAGAAATTGAAGTGGATGACTTAGTGTCGAATTTTCAATTGATGGGGAATGATGTTTATATAGATATGACCGCGCATTCACCTGCAATGCACGAAAAGAAAAAGCTTGAAGCAGCTATGAAACAGGCTTTCGCAAGCGAATTCGGGGAAGATATTAATCTTAAATTAAAAATTGTTTCTCCTGAACCAAGCGAAGTTCAGTTAAGCCAGATCAAAGGAAAACAAATCCCGGGAATTCAGAATATTATCGCTATTGCATCAGGAAAAGGTGGAGTAGGTAAATCTACAGTTGCTGCCAATCTTGCGGTAACTTTAGCGAAAATGGGTTTCAAAGTGGGGATTTTAGATGCCGATATTTACGGACCATCTGTTCCTACAATGTTTGATACAGAAGGTCAGAAACCAATTTCTGTAGAAATCGACGGGAAAAATTTAATGAAACCTATCGAAAATTACGGGGTAAAAATGCTTTCCATCGGATATTTTTCGGGAGCTAATCAGGCGGTAGTCTGGAGAGGTCCAATGGCTTCGAAAGCTTTAAACCAAATGATCAGAGATGCAGCTTGGGGAGAATTAGACTTTTTGTTAATCGACCTTCCTCCGGGAACTGGTGATATTCATTTGTCTATCATTCAGGAAGTTCCGGTAACGGGTGCGGTAATTGTAAGTACGCCTCAACACGTTGCTTTGGCAGACGTTAGAAAAGGAATTGCGATGTTTAATATGGAGAGTATTAACATTCCGGTTCTCGGACTGATAGAAAATATGGCCTATTTCACTCCGGAAGAGTTACCTGACAATAAATATTATATCTTTGGAAATCAGGGAGCGCAATATTTAGCAGATGATTTGAATATTCCTGTTTTAGGAGAAATTCCTTTGATTCAGAGCATCAGAGAAGCAGGAGATGTAGGAAGACCTGCAGCTTTGCAGGAGAATTCTAAAATTGCTGAAATTTATACTGAAACTGCCCAAAAAATGGTAGAAAGCCTTTTGGAAAGAAACAAATTTCTTCCTCCGACGGAAGCAGTGAAAATCTCAACAATGGCAGGTTGCTCACCAAAAAAATAATTAAATAATTTCAAATACTTTTTTGAAAACCAAACCCAAATATGGAGACAAATACAGCACACGAACAAACAGTAACCAAGGTAATGGAAGCTCTTGAAAGCATTCGTCCGTTTTTGAATAAAGACGGTGGTGATATTGAGCTTCTGGATGTGAAAGATAATACAGTTTTTGTAAAACTTTTAGGAAACTGTTCTGGTTGTTCTCTCAATTTTTCTACCCTAAAATTAGGCGTGGAAAACACAATCAAACAGCACGCTCCTGAAATTGAAAAGGTAGTCAATGTAGAATAAAAAATACGACGATATATTTTTGAAGACAGACTTTTGAGGTCTGTCTTTTTTTGTTAATTAATTCAGTAGAAACGGGCTTTAGCCCGTTTTGAAAATTGAAAATTCCAATGGCTTTAGCCAAAATTTACTGTACAAACATTCCTTTCCAATAGAATATTTTTATTTTTGAATTTGACGGGAAATATTTTAAAACTAAAATGAAGAAACAAAAACCTACAAGTAGTAATACTCTAAAACTTGATATTGAAAATCTTATTGAAAAATCATATCAAAATAATTTTGAAATAGATTTAAAGAAAATCCATCGTTCAAAAAGGCCTCAATATGCAAATGAGAAAAGACTTCTTAAAGAGATAAATGAAAATAATAGAATTGTTTTTCAAGATGGAATTAGTAAAGAATTTGAATTAATAAATTATAACGAACTTAATTATTTAATCGGAGATAAATCTGCTTATCCTTGTTCAGACATTATCAGAATTGGGAATGGAATGAATTGGGTTATGTGTTTTGCATTACCAAATAATCACAAGATTTATGGGGAAACAGATATAAAAAAATCTGGAGTTATTCTTCATTATTTTTCCGAAATTATCACAAAATTTAAAACTGAAGAGGAATTTAAAAGATTTGTAAACGCAGTTGAATTTTCATTTTCAGAAAACGAATGGTTTAATAAAAATAACTTTATTTTAAGTCACTATCGAAATGTGAAGTTCTGGACAAGGAAAGAAAAGATAGACAAAATTTTGAGTGAAGGATTGGTTTCACCAAGAAAATATCTAACATATATTCTTTTCAAAAAAGAGAATTTAAAAACCGAAAAGATTATTCATAGCCTTATAAGGAGTTTAGCATTTAGCACTAAGACAATAATTAAGGATGAATTATTTTTAGAATTTTTAGATCAATTGAATTTAGAGGAAATTGAAGAATTCTTTTGCTTGGATTATCTACGCAGTAATACTAAAGTTGATAAAATTTCGTACACTCTTTTAGGAGATATGTTAGTTATAAATAATAACTACAGTAGACAATATATAGATTGGGACAAGAAAATATATAGTTCTGATGAGGTTAAAAAGATTTTTTATTCTCGTCTGAAAAATAACTATCGAAGTTTAGAAAATCATATTCGGCAACAAAAAGGATTTGATGAAGTTGGTAGTTATGTTATGGAAAAGCATTTACTTCAGCTTGTGACGAAAGAATTCCCAAATTATACCATTATAAGTCAACATTCTCCTAAATGGTTGCAGGGACAAAGATTTGATATTTTTATTAAAGAATTAAATGTAGCAATTGAATATAATGGTATTCAACATTTTAAGTCGATAGATTTCTTTGGAGGAGATGAAGGTTTAGCTAAAACGCAATTTTTGGATACACAGAAACGAGAACGATCTTTAAAAAATGGAGTAAAAATATTTAATATTGATTACGATCAGGACCTTAATGAAAGTTTTTTAAAGCTAATTATTTCACTCAAAAATTTAAAATTCTAAACCTCATCTTTATAAGCAAAAAAGCCCCGAAAAAATTCCGGAGCTTCAAAAGTAAATTATTAAGTAAAAAAATTATTTCACGATGACTCTTTTCATCTCTCCTTCTGAAGTTTTGATTAAATAAACTCCGGTGGAAAGTTTTGAAGTGTCTATTGTTAAAGCGTTTTTCTCTTTTCCAAGAAGTTTTCCGCTCATATCGTACAGTTCGTATCCTTGAGCTCTGTTGAAATACAGTGTATTTCCTTTGTTCACAGGATTCGGGAAGATATTGAAAGTTGCTTTTTGAGTTTTCACTTCACCGGTTGCTAAAGTTGGAGAAGTCATAACTTCATACATTGATAAAGTTCCGCTGATTTCATTAGCAACGATTATGTAACCTTTTCCGTTATTCATATTTGCGGGTGGAATGTAGGTAATTCCTTCCGGACCATTATCTCCGCCGTAAGCAGAAGTTGATCTCGAATGTTTGTAGTCTACAAAAGTTGCGTTATTCGGATCGGTAACATTATAAACCATGACACCTCCTGTTCTTTCTAAAGTAATGAAAGCGTACGTCTGAGTTCCGATGGTTCCTAAAGTTACTCCTTCCGGTTCCGGACCTTTAGCGCGACTTCTTACTTTAGCTCCGTTTGCTTCGTTATCTGCATTGAAAATCAAAGGATGATTCGCCGCAATATATCTTTCAAACTGATCTCCACTGTCATAAACGATTTGTTTTGTATCTGCATTAAAAATGGCAAATGATCTTGCTCCCAAAGCATTGATTTCTTCAAAATCTGCGTCACCATCTGTATTTCCGTTTACATTCGTTACTCTGAATCTTCCTAAGTTATGCGAGGCTTTCAAAATAGAAGCATTCGGGAAAATTGCTGAATCTAAAGTATATTCGTTGGCTCCAACTGTTGTTCTTTCGCTGAATCCGCCTAAATCTTTTTCGTCTCCTTCATTGGCTGTAACCAAATAATTGGTGCTTCCAATTTTGAAAGAAGCCATAGCGTCTGGATTGTAGTATGTTTTTACCGGCCAGTTTGCAATTAAAACTTCACCATTGTTGTCTGAAGCATCAAAACCGTTTCCTGGAAGACTCATGTCTTTTTTACCTAATCCCCAAATATTTCCAAGCGTATTTGTGGCTAAATTAACTTCAATAATCGCATTGTTTTCCTGACAAGAAACCCAGGCTTTCTGGCTGTCCGGACTGATTGTAATGTATTCCGGTTCAAGATCCTGAGCTAAAGTGCTTGTAGATTTTACTTTTCTTCCACCCGTTAAAGCTAAAGTAGCTTCCTGTCCGTTGAACGGTGTCAAAGAAAGAGTCGTAACATTTGATTGCGTTAAATTTGCAATTCCTCCAGAAATATCGATGATACTGATAGAACCTTCCGGATCTACTGTATAAGCGTCGTTGGGTTCTCCTTCATTTGCGGTCATTATTTTGTTTCCGTCCGGAGTAAAAGTGATCATATCCGGCAAAACTCCTACAGTAACCTGCTTAAGAAATACTCCATTTGTGTTAAAGAAAACTACAGAACCGTTTCCTTGAGGATTTGTTCCGTTTGGAGAAGCTACAGCTACAATTCCGTTTTTCACAGCGATACTTGTGATTCCACCATAAGGTAGCATATTTACACTTTGAATAACTGATGGAGATAACGGATTTGAGAAATTAATAATATCAAAAACATCTGTTAATGAACTGATTGTAAATAATCTCTGGGTTGCAGGATCGTGAACGACAATTTCTGTAGAGCTTGTGCTGTTTCCTGAAGGATCAAAACTTCCGATGTAACTCAGCATATTTGGATTTGACGGAACCGGAGCTGCTTTATCATTATCAATAATATAAACCGTTGAATTGGCATCGCCCGTAATTGTTGTTCCAACTGGGTTTTCAAGACTTAAAACAAAATATTCAGCCTGTTGTTCCTCCAAAGTATCATCAATAACCGGAATATTTACCGTTACACTTGTTGTAGAAGGTGTAATATTGATTGTTTGATTGGTGAATGTAAAATCACTGCTGTTTGCGGTATTGAATGAAGATGGTTTTACAACTAAATTTACCGTTGCATTCGCAGGATTATTAACATTTATTTTAAACGCCAAAGTTCCTGCATTTTCGCTGACTTTAATTAAATTTTTATCTAAAGAAATGCTCGTTCCGGCTGTTGTAAAAATACTTGATGTTGCCGTCGTCACTGCATTATCACTTGTATCTTCTACCATATTTGGTTTTAAAGCTAAATAATAAGCCTGATTCGGAACCAAACCTCCTGTAGGAATTACTGTAATTGTATTATTAGCAAATGTCGTCGTAAACGGAACAACTGTTCCTGTTGCGTTATTTAATCTTAATTCTACAAGATTCTGTGCATTTGCTGCGGTAATCACAGAGTTATCGATCAATCTTACATTTTCGTTAAAAGTAATCGTCGGATTTATCGTTGTAGAAGCATTATTTACGTTGTTTGCAGGCAAATAAGTAACTGTTGGTGGAGTAGTATCAGCTCCGCCTATTGAAGTTGCATCAACGGTGAAGTTATCAAATCTGTTGTTTCCGACTGTGCCTCCTGCTCCTTGAGTAAATTGTGCTTTAAGCTTAAAATTCGGGTTATTTGAAACTCCGGCAATTGCTGAAAAATCAAAAGTTATTAATTTAGGATTGGCATCCATAGGAACTACAGCTCCTGTTGCATCGTTATCACCTGCATATTGATAAGGAATAAAGTTGATTCCGTCAACAGAATAAGACCACATTTGCTTTCCTGCTCCCGAACCTGATCTTCTTGTTGTAAACTTTACCACAACATTATTATAACCTGTTGTCGGTAAAGAAAACTGAATGTTTCCGTTGATTGGATAGTTGTATCTTAAATGCGTTCCCGAAGCGTCTCCGTTTCTGCTGTTTAAATTTTCAACATTAAAGTTTTGTGATGTTCCACCGGCAAAATCAATGAAAGTATCATTACTTCCTGTTCCTGTAGAAGTTGCTGTAATAGAACCGTTTAGAAGTGTAGAAGTAGGAGTTGTAATTGCTGCAACCGAAGCGTTATTATTAAAATTCCAGTAGTGGATAAGCGATTGTCCTGAAACTGCGCCGTGAAATAAAGCGGCAATTGGCAAAAGACCTCTCAAAAGGTATTTTTTCTTCATTTTTACAAATTTTAGATTGTTGCAAAAATGAAGATTGTAAGTTGTGAGACTTTTAATTTAATTTTAAGAAATGATTAATATTTTGTTTAAATAATGCAGGTTCTTTAAGGAATTGTTAAATATAAAAAGGCAAACTGATTATTTCTCAATTTGTATTATATTATGAAAATTAATGTTTTATGAAATTATTTCTTACCCGAAACTTTATCATAAATATTATGAATCAATCCATCAGCAACAGAAATTTTCGGAACAAAAATTTTATTGATTTCAGACCAGGTCATTACATTATTGTAGATTTTCAAAGCGTGAGCCAAAACATCGGCGCGATCTTGTCTCAGATTATGTTTCGTCATTCTTTCGTCAACGGTGAGAACGCTCAGTTCTTTATACACTTTTTTCAGATAAGAAGCCACCATCGGTTTACCGTCTTTGGTTTTGCTCATCGAAAATGCTTTGTTGATATTTCCTCCGGATCCGATAGCCACAATTGGTTTTTTGCTGACGATATGAGATTTAATTTCTTCTTTCATCTCTTTCCAATTGGCTTCTGTAACAAGGTTATTCAATAAACGGATGGTTCCGATGTTGAAAGATCTTTCATAAATCATTTTTCCGTTTTCGTAGAATGTGAGCTCGGTAGAACCACCTCCAACATCTACATAAAGATAAGCGAAATCTTTATCAAGACCTTCTGCAACGTGGTTTTCGTAAATTAATGTAGCTTCTTCGTCTCCGGAAATAATTTCAATATTAATATCTGAAGTTTCTTTTACGATCTGAATGATTTCCTGTCCGTTTTCGGCATCACGCATTGCACTGGTTGCACAGGCGCGGTAATGTTCTACTTTATAAATCGTCATCAGATCGCTGAAAATTCTCATCGTATCGATAACCATTTTTTCTCTTTCAATACCAATTTTTCCGAGAGTGAAAACATCCATTCCCAATCTCAGCGGAACTCGTAAAAGATTAAGCTTAATAAATTCAGGTACTCCGTTTTGAATCTTCACCTCGTTTATTAAAAGTCTGGCTGCATTACTTCCTATGTCTATCGCTGCAATGATCATGGTTGATGATGTATTTTATTGAAATTCAGTGTCTTGGTTAAATTTATAAAAAACTTTAAAGCCGAAATTTACAAAAATTATTTTCTTTATAAACTTATGAAGTTTAAAATAGTGATTATCAGTTATTTGTAAATTATTTCTTTGAAGTCTTTGCTTTCAGATATTTATAGGTTTCAATCTGAGAGCGACAATCTTTTTCATCATTTTTAATGTATTCGTTGCTCAGTTTTTTATCTAAAATTCTAGCTTTCATATTATCGCTTAATTGAAGTTTCAGGATGTCTTTCAATTCTTTTTTTAGATTTTTATCGGTGATTTTGGCTGCAGCTTCAATTCTGTAATCTAGATTTCTGTTCATCCAGTCCGCCGAAGAAATATAGATGTCTTCAGCTCCTTTGTTGTAAAAATACATCACTCTTGCGTGTTCCAGATATTCATCAACAATACTTATTGCTTTTATTTTTTCTTTGAAATCTTTCTGGTTTACAGCACAGTAGATTCCCCGTACAATTATCCTGATTATTACGCCGGCTTCTGCAGCTTCATATAATTTTGTAATTAATGCCCGATCGCTTACTGAGTTGGCTTTTACAATCATTTCAGCTTTTCTTCCTGCTTTGGCTTCTTCAATCTCTTTATCGATATGTAACATGATTTTTTCACGCATAAACTGCGGACAAACCATTAAAGATTTACATGTTTTTAAAACCGTTAAATAATCTTCTTTTGGTTTTTTAAGAACATTAAAAACCTTATTAATATCTGCCATAATTCCACGGTCTGAAGTCATAATTAAATGATCGCCGTAGATTCTCGCTGTTTTCTCGTTAAAATTTCCTGTGCTCACAAAACCGTACTGTAAAGTCTTGTTATTTGCACGTTTTTTAATTACGCATAATTTTGCGTGAACTTTTTTATCCGGAATTCCTATTAAGACGTTGATTCCTTCAGGTTCAAACATTTCTTTCCACATGAGATTTGATTCTTCATCAAATCTTGCCTGAAGTTCAAGCATTACAGTTACTTCTTTCCCGTTTCTGGCTGCGTAAATTAAGGCATTGCTTATTTTTGAATTGCTCGCTAAACGATACGCGGTAATCTGGATCGATTTTACATCGGGATCCATTGCCGCTTCACGAAGAAGGTCAATAACGGGCGTGTAAGTATGATAAGGAAAAGACAGCAGTACGTCTTCTTTTAAAATAACATCGGTAACTCTTTCGCCGTGTTCAAAAGCCTGATGTGTGAATGATGTTCTTTCGACAGGTTTTTTATAATTTTCAAAAACATCAGGAAAATCCATAAAATGTTTAAAATTATGAATTTTCCCTCCAGGAATGATGCTGTCTTTTTTGCTTAAATTTAATTTTCTGATCAGAAGCTCCAGCATACCTTTATCCATATCTTTATCAAAAACAAATCTAGTTGGCTTCCCTTTTCTTCGGTTTTTGAGTCCTTTTTCTATTTTTTCCGCAAAATTGGTTTTGATGTCATTATCAATGTCCATTTCGGCATCTTTTGTTACTTTAAAAGCATTTGCAGCAAATTCATCATATCCAAAATAAGAAAAAATATGCGGAAGGTTGAAAGTAATGACATCCTCCAGAAGCATTACATTTTTTTCTTCTGTGTTTTCGGTGGGAAGCAAAACAAATCTTCCTACAAAACGCGACGGAATTTCAATAATTGCATAATTGCTGTGATACTTCCAGTCTTTTTTCCTCATGGCAACACCCAGATAAAGACTTTTATCTCTCATATAAGGCATGGGTGTATTTTCATGAAGAAGAATCGGGATCACATTGGATTCTACCACTTCATCAAAATACTGTCTTACAAATTCTTTCTGCTTTGCACTTAAATTTTTTGAGGTTTTAATGAAAACATTTTGTTCTGCCATTTCAACCTGAATTTTTTTCCAGGTTCTATCAAAATCGGCTTGTTGTGTAATAACGATTTCGTTGATTCTCTGAAGAATTTTCGATGGCGGCTGATAAAAAGATTCGGCAATTACCTTTTCCTTAAAATCCATCGCACGTTTTAAACCTGCAACACGCACTCTGAAAAATTCATCCAGATTATTTGAAAAAATCCCAAGAAAACGAATTCTGAGATGAAGAGGCACATTTTCGTCCATCGCTTCCTGCAAAACCCTTTCGTTGAATGATAACCATGTAATATCTCTGGGATTAAAATGTAATGACATATTTGTGTGTATAATTTCTCAAAAATAAGAATTATAAACGGGCTTAAACTATATTTTACGTTAAACTTAGATTAAGTTTTATTTTAAAATTTAAAGTCGTTTTTGTAATTATATTTCAGGATTTATATCTGAATCTGTCAATTTGTCACAAAAATTCTCTTGGTACAGATATTGAGAAAGTGACAGTGTTATTAAAATTTAAAAATTAGAAAAAATATAAATATTATGAGTAAAATAATCGGAATCGATTTAGGGACAACAAACTCTTGCGTTGCAGTAATGGAAGGTAAAGATGCTGTAGTTATCCCTAATGCAGAAGGTAAAAGAACAACGCCCTCTATTGTGGCATTCACAGAAGACGGAGAAAGAAAAGTAGGTGACCCTGCAAAAAGACAGGCGGTAACTAACCCTACAAAAACAGTTTATTCTATAAAAAGATTTATCGGAACTCATTTCAAGGATGATTCTGCTGAAATCTCAAGAGTGCCGTACAAAGTAGTTGCAGGACCGAACGATACTGTAAAAGTTAAAATTGACGACAGAGAATATACACCACAGGAAATTTCTGCAATGACGCTTCAGAAAATGAAGAAAACTGCTGAAGATTACCTTGGCCAGGAAGTGACAAGAGCGGTAATTACTGTTCCTGCTTACTTTAACGATGCACAAAGACAGGCTACAAAAGAAGCTGGAGAAATCGCAGGTCTTAAAGTAGAAAGAATTATCAATGAGCCTACAGCAGCAGCATTGGCTTATGGAATGGATAAATCTCACAAAGACCAAAAAATTGCAGTTTACGATTTAGGTGGTGGTACTTTTGATGTTTCTATCCTTGATTTAGGAGACGGTGTTTTCGAAGTATTGTCTACCAATGGTGACACACACTTAGGAGGTGATGACTTTGATGATGTAATTATCAACTGGATGGCAGACGAATTCAAAGCTGAAGAAGGTGTTGACTTAAAATCTGATGCAATCGCGTTACAAAGATTGAAAGAAGCGGCTGAAAAAGCAAAAATCGAGTTGTCTTCTTCTCCGCAGACTGAAATCAACCTTCCGTATATTACTGCTACAGCTACAGGTCCTAAACACTTGGTGAAGACTTTAACTAAAGCTAAATTTGAGCAGTTATCTGCTGATTTGGTAAGACGTTCTATGGAGCCTTGTAAAAAAGCACTTTCTGACGCAGGTCTTTCTATCAGCGATATCGACGAAGTAATCTTGGTAGGAGGTTCTACAAGAATCCCGATTATTCAGGAAGAAGTTGAGAAATTCTTCGGTAAAAAACCTTCAAAAGGAGTTAACCCGGATGAGGTTGTTGCAATTGGTGCAGCGATCCAAGGTGGAGTTTTAACTGGAGACGTTACAGACGTTCTTTTGCTAGACGTTACACCACTTTCTTTAGGTATTGAAACAATGGGTTCTGTTTTCACTAAATTAATTGATGCAAACACAACTATTCCAACTAAAAAATCTGAAGTATTCTCTACAGCGTCTGACAATCAGCCTGCAGTAAGCATCAGAGTAGGACAGGGGGAAAGACCAATGTTCAACGACAACAAAGAGATTGGTAAATTTGATTTAACAGATATTCCACCGGCACAAAGAGGTGTTCCTCAGATTGAAGTAACTTTCGACATCGATGCCAACGGAATCCTGAGCGTTTCTGCAAAAGATAAAGGAACCGGTAAAGAGCAGTCTATCAAAATTCAGGCTTCTTCAGGACTTTCTGACGAAGAAATCGAAAGAATGAAAAAAGAAGCTCAGGAAAACTCTGCAGCAGACAATAAGAGAAAAGAAGAAGTTGAAATCTTTAATAAAGCTGACGGATTGATCTTCCAAACTGAAAAGCAACTGAAAGAATTCGGTGATAAATTATCTGCAGACAAAAAAGCAGCAATCGAAACTGCACACGCAGAATTAAAAACTGCTTTCGAAGCTAAAAACGGAGATGATGTAAAAGCTAAAACTGAAGCTCTAGACGCAGCTTGGATGGCAGCATCTGAAGAAATGTATGCGCAAGGTCAAGGTGCTGATGCAGGAGCTCAACAGAATCAAGGTCAGGCAAATGGGGCAGAAGATGTTCAGGATGCAGATTTTGAAGAGGTAAAATAAATTTGATTAGCAAAAAATAGCTAAATATTACAAAACCGCTTTAGATTAATTTCTAAGGCGGTTTTTTTATTTTAGTACAGATTGTTATTCAAGTTTTTTTACTTATATATTTTACTCACAATAATTAAAAGTAAAAAAATACCTGCAATTAATTTGGGAGAGTGATATATAAAATTGATAAGAACACAATGTTTACAACTATTGACATACCAGATAAGTAGAAGGAAATCTCTGAGAAATCTAATTATAGTTCTCGAAATTAGTTTAAAATTCCATGCTAATCCAAGAACTGTAACTAGTGTAATAAAAGAAATAAAATTTTGACAAAACAAGTTATAATTTCCGAGTATGTGCCGGAATTTTATGTTTACTTTTTAAGGTAATTTAAAATTATTTTCTCTCTCTCTTTCTAATTTTAAAATCATTTTAACAAATCAATTTCCAAAATATTATTATTTCGTAATATTTGATTTTTTTTATATTGTAGCATCTTTTTCTTAAATTCATTATTATTTAAACCATCTTGAGTGCTGGTAATTTCAACACCCAGTAAATTTTTTAAAGGATTTTCCTTATATTCTTTATTTAAAATTTTATATTTATTATAATCAATAGAAATTGCATTTTTAAAATTAAATTTTCTTTGATAATATTTGTTTTCAATAGCAACTAACTCAAAAATGTGACTTTTTGTTAAATCTTCAATTCTAATGATTAGTCCAGGTAAACCATGAAATTTATATGGACCATCAGGTATTGGAATTTGATTGGTAAACCATGCAATCCATGTACGACCTCCAAATTTAATTTCAGCTTTTTGCACTTCATAGTTCAGGATGAAGCTTTTTTCATTAACAATCTTCCATTTTTGTAGTCTTTCATCAGATATTTTGTAATAATTATTTTGTAACTCAGAAATCAAATGGATAGAATAATCTGGATATTTTTTTAAAACTTTATCACTTCGTTTGGATAAAATTTCATTTGAAGCAGCTAAAATAGAATCATTTATATATTCTTGATTATCATAAAATATTGAGCCGTTGTCAGAAATATCTAAATACATTATTTTTCTTGATATATCATTTTTCTTGGTACTATCCTGTATGAGCTTATAGTCGTATATAAATCTACCTGCAGATTGACTATACAAATACGTGTTAAAAAATAAAAAAAATATTATAATAAATTTCATATCATTAAATTAAAAATGCTGTACAAAGTGTACAGCATTAAGATTTATTTAACACTACAATCATTACTGGTCTGAAACCATTCATAGCATTTGCCCCTTCCTGTTTTACAACCGCCAGTCCCAGAAGATTGAATAACCATATCTTCTCCCCAAAGAGTACCAGTATATGTCATGTGACACCATGTTGCTGCTTCAGAACCACCTTTTAGATCCTTTAATTCGTTTCTTGAAAGTTTTTTAAGATTTTTCATAAAATAATTTTTGATTAATGTAAGTCAAAATTAAAAAAAATATTTCAATATAAAGAGAATATATATGCAAAATTAATCAATTTTTTTCCGAATGCTTACAAGTAAAGGATTTTTTGAGGTTGGTGGATAATATTTGGTTTCATCAAATGAACTAAAGCTAGCTCGTGGGCTTCCTGGAGAATGGATTTGAGGAGCTAATCTAAATTAATTAAAACGTACTCATGATTATTATTTGCATTTTCCAAAGAGAGCAATAAACAATAGAGAACATAACATGAACGATCAACTTCAGACATCCTATAATTAACCTTATAAACTTTTTTGTTCAAAACAATTTTTTCAAATCTAGTAGGATTTTTCTGAATTTCTTTTATTGATGGTTCAATATGTAAATTCTCAACCAATGTCGTAAGACAATTCAGAATTGTATTTCTTAATTTAAATATAAGATCATCTTGTAAAACTATAGTATTTTTTTTAATGGAAATATTTTCGTTTAAAAAAAGTAAGTTTAATGAATTAGAGATATATGATGAAGTGTATTCATCTAAAACTACTTCTTGTTCTTTAATTTTTATACTAACTATTTTTTTCATTTCGGTAATATATGTTTAATAATTTTTCCATTAGAATTATATATTTTTAGATGTGTTTTTGAAACATTCACACCACTTTTCTTAAAAATATTTAAATAATTTGTGCTGACATCCAATCCTGGCAAATAATGTCCGGATAAATTATTTATTCCTACTATCTGTCCACCTCGAATCTTTATTTCACCGGCTGCTAATACATCAACACCTTTGGATAAAAAAGTATGTTTTCTTCCTAACAAAATACTTTTATCTTTCATAACTACAAAATCAAAATTACCTGATGCAATAGTTTTACCCTCCATTAAAATTTCACCATTTTTGATAGAGCCTAATAATTTTCCTTCCGTACTAACAGGAAGTGTATTTTTTATAGAAACTTCACTTTCTGCAGCTAGCTGAGACATGACTCCATATGTTACCAATCCATCAGCAGTTAAAAGAGCATTAAATTTAGCATCTTGACTTTCTGTTGCTGACATTGTATTTCCATCCCACTTGGTCATTCTTGGACCTAATCCAGAATAGTCTGACTTATTAAATGCACTATTTCGCATGTAGTTACCAAAATCAAGTATTTGATCTATAGCTCCTTTTGCCATAATATTCATGCCCATGGCTGTTCCATAGCCTGGTGTAGGTCCAGAATCTCTGTAATCTTGGATAGCTGCACCAATTGTGCTTGGCATTCTCTTACCGGGTGCTTGTGAAAATGTTGGCAGATCAGGTTCACGACTCATTGTTGGCATTCCAACTGTAACTTTACCATGATGCTTAGTTCTAAATAATCCAGAAAACCAATCCCACGTTCTTCTAACAAAACTTCTCTTTGCAGGCGGATCACAAGGGTCATTTCCTCCAACTCTTTCCCCCATCATCCCAGTTGGATCTGCAAAGTTAACAGGGTCATTCCAAACATAGGCATAAGGAGAGTTCGTAATTTCTGCTAATGGGTCTACACTTAACCAGAAACTGCGTTTAGGGTCGTAGTATCTTGCGCCATAATAGTAATAACCTGTAGATGCATCAAACTCTTTCGCATTGTATTTGTAAGGGTTGTCATAGCTAAAATTGGTATTCTCCATCAGCATTTCTCCGTAGGGCATGTACTCGTACCAATTGGTGATAGTTCCTTTGCTGTTTACTAATATAGAAGCTCCACTAAAATGGTCGGGATGAATCTAGAAAATTTAAAATTTAAGAAACTCCTACTCTGTATAGTTGAAAACTAGTACGAGCAAGATACTTGCGACAGCGTCCGGAATTTATAATCAATATTTTTCTTAATTTTCTACTTCGAATCCACTTATTTTGAATTGATTATAAAAATCAGCAAATAAAATATTATCTGAAAAACGTTTCTCAAAATTTTTATATCCTTTTATTTTAAGTATAGGGATTGTATCTCTTTTTTTTATTGATTCGTCAATATTAATTAAACAATCTCTAAATGAATGAAATTCAGTGCCGAAATAACCATATGATGAAAAAAATGCTTTACCAATTTCGTAATATACGTCCAGATCTGTTTCAACTTTTGATAAATCAATTGTGATAATAGAATTTTTATTATCTATTATTTCTCTTAACCCAAATAATAAATAACAACCCCTTAAATAATAATATTTTTGTTTATCATTTAACTCATACCATTTTATTTTTTCCTTCTTCTCGGTAAGGAGTTTAAAATTATCTATATATCCCTGATTATATATTTGCAGAGGATCATTAAGAATTCCATTCAAA
The DNA here is from genome assembly GCF_049166575.1 of Chryseobacterium sp. GP-SGM7. NCBI lineage: Bacteria > Pseudomonadati > Bacteroidota > Flavobacteriia > Flavobacteriales > Weeksellaceae > Chryseobacterium > Chryseobacterium sp. GP-SGM7. The sequence continues at coordinate 726,248 of NZ_JBMHFF010000002.1, forward strand.
ATTATCTCATTTGTTTTAATTAAAATATCAGAAATATTAAATGTATATTCATTTTCAAAACTTTTAAAAGAAATTCTTATAATTAAGTCTTTATTCAAAACGTCATTAATCTGCAAGTCTATAAATTTTATATTATCTTTTTTTACAATTATTTTATCAAGAGCTTTTTTACGGATTAGTTTTACGTAATCAGCTTTTAACAAAAATTTTTCTCCTATTAAAAATTCTATTTTCATTTTAATTTACTACTTGTTGGTAATTGTATAACATTTTTATAATTATGATTTATAATGAGACCCCATCTTCCATCTGGATGTTGTAAAATTCTACTACCATTTAACCCTGTATTTTTAACATCCCTTATTTTCCATTCTGATGCTCCAACCCATTTTAAATTGACACCACCTCTATTTTCAAGAATTGTTTGTGTATTTCCTGTCATTCTTGGAGTCCCCCGTCCTGAAAGTATTTCTGTAAAATCCTCAGTAACAGTTTTAGGCAAATTACTGACATCAATCTTAATGTTTCTACCAGCTCCTTTTCCTCCTAAAATCCCTAACTCACCTGTCACTCCTTTAGGAGCTTTAAATCCATATAACAAAGTTGCTACCTTAGCAGTATTACTGGCAGTATTTCCATCCGCTCCTGCCTGCATTAAACCTTCTGCAAGCCCTGCCTCTAAAAGCATATATGGAACTGCTAATATAGATATATCGTAACTTAAACTATGCCCTCCACTTCTTGGAGATGCCAAAGGAGTATTTTTTGTAGTGTCGAAAGAACTAAAAGATGCCGGAGTAATACCTGGTGATGATATCTTGCGATCATCATCCCCTAAAAGTGAGCTCGGAGACATTGGTGTTGGATTAATTAGAAAAGATGTTTTTCCTCCTTCAGTAACAGTACGATCGCTATTAAGGTCAGTAACTCCTCCTTTAGCGTTAAAGTATGATCCTGATTTCCCTAGTCGTTTGAGAGTTTCTCCATTTTTTCCTATAATTTCATCTGCCTGACTATCGTGCCAAGAAACATTTCCTAATCTATCTCTATACCAGTCTTTAGGATTTTTCCCCCCAACTCTCTCACCCATCATCCCAGTTGGATCTGCAAAGTTAACAGGATCGTTCCAAACATAGGCATAAGGAGACATGGTAATTTCGGCTAAAGGGTCTACACTTAACCAGAAACTGCGTTTTGGGTCGTAGTATCTTGCGCCGTAATAGTAATAACCTGTAGATGCGTCAAACTCTTTCGCATTGTATTTGTAAGGGTTGTCATAGCTAAAATTGGTATTCTCCATCAGCATTTCTCCGTAGGGCATGTACTCGTACCAATTGGTTACCCCTCCCTTATTATCCGTCAAAATCGAGGCTCCGCTAAAATGGTCGGGATGAATCCAGTACATTTCAGATTCAACAATTTCGGGCGGGGTGTAACCTATCATACATTCGTCTGCCAAAAATTGATTCCACATATCACAATAGTTACCATTACTCATGGCGCTATTATATAAATCGGAAATTTTATCAAAGCACTCGATATTGTTATCTGTATAAAAAGCGTACATCTGTTGAGCCATAAGAAAATCACACAAATGGTCTGATTGCGTTGATGATGTTGGTGCAGTATAAGTTCCGTGTGAATCAGCATTAGGAACCCAAACCACATGGGTAAGACCTGCATCTTGGTTAATCAGATGTATATCCTCATTCATAATTGCAGCCAAATCATCGTACACACCTGTAAGATTAATTTTAAACCTGTGTGTTGGTATCTTAGATACACTTGTCGCAATCCTCTGACTTCCCATGTAATAATGTTTAGTCATAGTTTTATCGCTTAGTACAAGATATCCGTTTGGATAGTAGATAAATGCATCCATTTGTGTTACTTCATCAGGGTCGTTACCATTTACATACAAATTTTTTGAAATTGCGTCGTTCTTAAGTATTCGGTCACCAGCTGCATCGTAAGCATAATAATTCAGATATGTTTTATCGATTACCACTGCTTTTAAATTGTCGTCTTCATCCCAAAACATTTTTCTATCGCTTAGAAGATTTGATTGTGTATCCAACTCTCTCATCCTAATGAGATTTCCATTGAGGTCATATTGGAATTCTTCCCTTGTCATATTGGTTGGATCAGGAAGAGGTTGACCACAATCCATCGGAGCATTGAAATTCTGAAATTTAGTATAATCAATAACGGTGGGAGCATTAGGATGATTTACATCAGTATATAAATAAGTGCCGACATCTCCCTCATTATTGGGATATTGACACCCGATACTGTTGATATATGTCTTTAGCTTTGATTCTTTTACAGAAATTGCTCCGGCGGCGTTATACTTCATACTGAGAAAGTTATATTTCGTCTGTTCTTTTCCAGTAGCGGTAATATGAGACGTCTTAAGCCTTCCGAAAGAATCATAAATATATTGTTTATTACTAGCTATTGCTAATGGGTCTGATGGAAAGTTTCCAACCATAGGTGTGGTGCCTGCCACATTTACAAGGTTTCCGCTGCCATCAAATGAATATTGATTTTTGCGAATAGTACTTACAGTATTATTAAGATTATTTTTAATAAGTAATAATTCCTGCATTTTACCCCAGGTATCATAATTATACTCTGTTTTAGTATTATTGTTGGCATTATAAGAAACTAGCTGATCTCTGTTATTATACTGAAGATCGTAGATTAGTTTTGTAGGCTTACTATATCCCGGTAACTTATTTCGTACATACTCCAATAATCCTGGTGTATTATATTTGTAATATACAGTTTCTGTATCCGGATATGTAATTAATTCGATTCTACCATATGTATCATAGGTATAAGAAGTTTTAAACATTTTCGGGACATTATTCGCTGCAACAACTATACGTGTAGTTTCTCTTACATTGCCGTTGATGTCATATTTATAATCCTGAGTACCAGTTCGGTCTTTTTGCTTTATAAGTCTTCCTCTTTCAAAAGGTGTCCCCGTCACAGAGCCATATTCAAAAGTTGTCTCATGATAGGGGTATGCTGGATATGATATTTTTGTTAACTGATCATAATTATATGTATAATGCATATTTTGCCCAAGCGATTTTAGAATAGCATTGGATGAACGAATCAATTTACCACTCAAATCATAATTAAACACAGATATACCAGAATCCGCAGAATTTTTTTTGATATTTCTCCCCAAATTATCATATTCGTAGTATGTAGGATTATTACTTGCATCTTGCGTCGCTGTAAGCTCATTAAGACGGTTATAACTATAGCTTTGCCAAATATTAGTAATTCCGTTCGTCTGTTTTGTTGAAACTGTTCTTCCAAACTCATCAGTGTAAGTCACATTTGTATTACCTAAAGGGTTTACAGTTCTTGTTGCAAATTGAGTATTTCCAAACCTATCATTATCAAACTCATAGAAAATTTGAGTCGTAAGATTTTGAACGCCATTATTTGTTTCAACATTATGTTGGGTAATACTCACGGGACGATCTAAATCATCGTAAATTGTAGTTGAAAATATTTGACTGGATTGATTTTCACCAGTTGTATAATCATCAAAAAGTTTTAGAGAATGCATAATATCTGTCCCCATTGTAACTTTATCCCTTAGTATAGTTTTTATGGGTCTGCCAAGATGGTCTTTGATATCATAAATGTTGTTTGCAAAATAAAAATTATTACCCTCTCTCTTGAATAGTTTTTTAATCATTAACCCCTGTCCCCAAGCATCTGTAAATAAACTGGTAAAATAATTTAGCTCTGCCGTATCGCTGTAGTAAGGAGTTTTTCTCTCCGTAATTGCAACTGGTATTGTATTAGAAGGATAATAATGTAATTTGAACGTATAATCTGTATCCGATGGCGCTAAATATTCTGTTAATCTACCAAATGTATCATAAGCATAAGTACTTATTCCTCCATTGATATTTGTTATTTTAATTGGAACCCCGAAAAGATAATTATAATCATATTTCGTTGAGCTTGTAAAACCTTGAGCATCAAGAGTAGAAATTAAATAGGTATGATAGCTCGGATCGTATTCATAGTTGTAAAACATACGCTGTCCATTTTCAGATTCAGGATATGTAATTTTCGTCATGTTACCATAGGCATCATACTCCATATCAAAATCTGCAGTTCCTGATACATTTGAAGTCCCCAATAAGTCTTTGCTAATTCTAGTAATATTTTGAGCAGCATCCAGAACTGTTGTATTTTTTCGCACAACCTCATTATTATGCGCTTTAATAACAAGCTGTTCGGAAGGTGTTCCCACAATGTTTTTTAAGCCTGGTGCATGATATGATAACTGCGTAACGATATCATCCGACGTCATAGACAATGACGACCCTTTATCAACGGAACGAGTAATGTTACCAAAACTATCATATTTATCAACAGTAGTATAGGTCGTCTTTGAATGACTGCTTGATCCAACGTATTCTGTAAAAGTAGACTCTGTTTTGTAAAGCAGTGGAATAATTCTTCCTATATCTTTAAATTGGGGGTCAGATAATGTTTCATTAAGCACATACTCCGTAGAAACCTGATCGAAATATTTATAGGTATATTTTGTTTCGCTACGCTTTCTGTTTTGGCTATCAAGCATATAGGTAGAACGTATTAACCCCTTTTTGTAAAAATACTTCCTAACCTTTGTGTCATTAAAATTAACATAAAAATCATTTTCATTCCCCGTATAATCGGTCTCATATTCGGTAACATAAGTCTGATGAAGAATAGGATTAAGGTCTTGATGGTTAAGAACTTTGGTTTTAACAATACCAAAACCCAGGAATTCCCTTTCTCTTCTGTCCTGAATACCTTTTTCATACTCAAAATCAAAAACTTGCTGAGGTTTTACCTTTTGAGGATCCAAAACGTTGCCTAGATATGGCAGGGTGGTATCAATAGGTCTAAAATTCCATACACCAACTTTTGACATCACTGTTTTGGAAAATGGCATCTGATAAGTTCCACCAATTAATGTACTTAGGTTTTCTGTCTGATTTACGTTGTCGTATCCAATCTGTATCGCTCCCTGAAGAGGATTTTCAACGGTACGAAGAAGGTTTGCCTTCCCAAAATTATTGTGATAGTAGGTTAATTGGCCGTCATTGTCAGATATAAGTAAATCAGGATATCCATCACCGTCAAAATCCCTCAGGTCAACTTCCTGTTTACTTACCGAACTATCGGTGTTTCCCCCAAAAGAAATGCAAACTTTTACTCCCAAACAAGCACACAAAGTTCCATATAAATTGAAGCCTGAAGAGTTTTGTTTATTATCGAGACTAAAGTCTTTGTTAAAATCTGTAGATTGTACAAAGGATGTTCCCGTATTAATCCACATTTCGTAAGTATTTCCATTCTTTACAATTTTATCGGCCATACCATCTCCATTAATATCTATCATCCCCACTTTAGCTGTAAAACTGGATTTAGAAAGACCAATACCTGCAGCCCAACTTCCGTTGGCAAAACTGAATCCTCCACCTCCTGAAATTGCAAAAGAGTCACCTTTAGATACTTCTGAAACATCCCAATTGTAATTATCAACAATAAATCCGTCTCCTGTATTGATATAAGAATTGCCATCTGAGATATAATCTGTTAATCCGTCACCATTAATATCTGCCCAAACTCCTGTCCCTTGAGCCCAAGCTTTTCCTATATTTAATCCAAAACCAATTCCAAGAGCAAATGAAGATGAGCTTGTTTGTGAATCTTTATCTGCGCCAATAGCGAAGAATTTGCTGTCTGTGTTACTAAATTTGGCAACTGATGGGGAAGCAGAAATACCAGCTCCTAATATAAAACCTTTATTTTTTACTTCTTTTTCAGCAATAGAAGATACATTGCCCAATTGACCTAATATATTGGTTCTTTGATGTTTTTTTCCTGAAATAACATCAGGATAGCCATCTCCATTGAAATCTTGAAAATAATCTGAAGTTCTGTCTGTTGAAATACCTCCATGAGCACTAATTCCCAGCCATGGTATTATCTGTCCGGAAACGTAAGCATGAAACGAATCAAATGTCGACCTTAGAATGATCCCTCTTGGATTAGGAACTGCAAAAAGAGGTGTTGTAATTATATTTGAACTCGTCGAAGAAACTCCAAGTAAGTATGGTTGTAATTCTTCTTCACCTAACTCTGCTGGTTCAATAGGAGATGTATAAGCATACTTTTCTGCATTTAGTTCCAACGGTGTAAAATAACGATTATTATTTTGCTGTAAAATGTAATTTGTCATACACGTATAATAATCAGGTGCAGATTGATTACACGGAGACGCACCTCCAGGAAGTGGTACATTGGCCAACGGATTGGTTATGAATTCACTTTCACGGATAGGCTCATTAGAATATTTGGATCCGTTGTAGCTAAAACCACCCCAACCTTGATACACCAAACCTGTATTAATATTGTAGTGAGGATTAGCTGAGCGAGCTCCAAAATAATCGGCTTTATGATCAGTATTCGCAAAATATGGATCCGATAAATATTCAGAGTGAAAAATAAACGGATTGACCGACGATAATTTTTTTGAAACGGTATAATCTGCAGAACTTATTTCAAAATAAAACGGATATGAGAAAACTTCTTCTGCTCTAAGCGGTATTTTCTTTAAAAAAGCACAAAGACTAATTTTAGGAATGGGCATTACATTATTTATTACATCCACTGTATTTTTTTCAGTATATACATTTCCATTACTATCTTTTATTTTTAAAGAAAAAGTAACTTTGGTAGAATGTAAAGAAGGCAGGTTAATAGTATAATTCGTATTTATACTCTGATTTCCGTTAAAATCAGGAAATAGATATGAAGCATTTGCATCACATCTGATACAATCATCCTTACAAAAATGCCGATCTAAATATTTTCTGAAATCTTTGGGTAGGGTATTGATGTGTCTTTCAGAATAAGGATTATATTGTACCGTTGCATAGACCTTGGTAGTATCTGTAGGATTAATGACTGTCATAGTTGGTCGCCATTTAATTTTTTCCCAAGAGACATTCGTATCTGCAGAAACATCAAAATGAAACATTGTTACTGTATTACCAGTGGTATTGACCAACATGTCAGTAATATCAATATTAGGAATCTGATTACTTACTGGAGTTACATTTTGTTGATTTTCATCTTTAATTAACTTATGATGATAGAGTAATGTTGCAGATGCAGGAGATATTACGGATGTTGTATCCGCAATATCTCGTACACTTTTATAAATTTTAAAATCAACATCATCTGTGAAAATTTCTTTGCCTAACTGATCCCAGGAAATTTTCACTCTACTTTGGTCAGCAATTATATTTTGTTTCTGGCTGGATGCCAAGTAATGACTTTTTGAATTAAAATTAAAATAATAATTGCCATTCGCGTCTTGTATTCCCAAATCAGAAACTCCAGATACAGAGGTATATCTAATATCTGAATTGACCTTTATTCTGTCTCCAGTCTCATTGTTTTTAGAAGAGGCTACAATAAATATTCTCTGACCTTTTTCTACAGATGTATCAGCATTAAGCGATTGATTCTGTCCTTGAGTGTTTAAGGTAGCTATAGGTGAAAGTTGTGTAGAATTGAAAGGACTGAATCCATTGATATCCTCATTCGACTTCTTCATATCTCCTTTCTCAATCCACACATCCACACCATCCTGAGAGTTCTGTGTTAAAAAGAAATCACTATTTATCTGAATACTCCCGGTCACAGGAGCTTCCCACATTCTGACAATATTAGCAAGAGACTTTGAAACCGTTGTTGTGATGATTGTATCTTGTCTTGCGGCACTCCCTGCTAGAATTGCATTAGGAGTTTCTTCAGTTACATTAGATGTGGCATTAATAGGTTGAGATTGAAATTGAGGTACTCCGTTTCGTATTTTATTAAAAAATACATCTCCATAATTAATCATGTCAATTAATCCATCGCCATTGACATCCGAAAAGTAAGTTGGAGAATTACTATTTCCAAAAGAATAGTTGGCACCTATTACACCATTAGCGAAAGAATATTCAAGACCCAAAGTAAAACCATAAGTATTGTGGCGGTGCAGAGGAGTTCCTGCAAGACCGATAGAAGAATGAACTCCACTAAAACCAGTACGTGTATTCTTTCGAAAATTAATATTTCCATTTGATCCATAAAATACCTTATCTAATAGTCCATCTCCGTCGATATCTACCAATTGGTTTTTTCCATAAGCCTTATTGTCATCATAACTTGCTGTTACGCCAAGCGTTCCTTTTTTATTAATACCAAACAGAAAGCAGAATCCTCCTCCAAAGCTAAGAGCCCCCCGGAAGTTTTTATTTTTAGCATAAGTCCCGGAAATAAAACTGGTATTTCCTCCTGAAAAAGATCCTGCATCAGCATTATCTTTTGGTGTGCTATATATGTGTGTTGCTGATTTTCCAAATACATCAATATTTTTTGCATATCGCAGGGAATGCTGATTGAAAATTTTGCCATTTCCATCTTTTTGAATGATTTCCGTAAGCAGTCTTTTTGCGAAAAGCCCTTTATCGACATTATCAAGCTGATATTCCCTAATTTTAATGTTAGCTCGTTTGACTACGATTTTATTTAATATTTTAGAATCAGTAAGTTTTACACCAAGTTTATAGTTTAGCGTCATATCTCCTCGTACACCTCCTTCATTCTCAAATTCAATTACTGTATTATTGCTATATATTATTCTTGAAAGATATTTATTCTTTCCACCACCATCAAATGAGTCTGTATAGCTGTACATAATTGTATTCCCAAATCGGTCTGTTACTTTCGACAAGAACCACTTAACTATATTTCCTGAAGAATTATTTGATGGATTAGTAGTTATGATACTTAAATACTCTTTTTTAACGCCACTTCCATCCAAGGTTTCCCAAGTATAATTAGAAGGAGAGTTTCCTTTTCTGGTAATGATATATCCTTCTTTAATTCCATTACGGTAATAAAATCTTCTGTCATTTGTTCTGACCTCACTATAAGGCAATTTATTTGGAAGGTAATCATCTCTGAAAACAAGCTGTTCACCGGCCATCTGGTAAATTTCAGTTTCATGATTTCCAAATGACGGAACTCCCCATCTTGTATCAATATCAATAGTCTCTACCGGAACATCCCATCCTGTTCCTGCCCATCCAAATTTATTATCACTGTTATAAACCAATGTAACGTTTGGTTGAAAACCTCCAATACCTGCCGGAATCTCAATAGGATAAGAAACGTTGGCAGATCCTCGCTGGTTAGGAGTGGGTGGGGTAATAAAGTTGATTTTCGCAGCAGGGTTTGCTATTGGTGAATCATTGAATGATGTTTGAGCATGCCCTCCTCCATCAGGACTTTCAGGTTGCTGAGCAACGCCGAGCATAAAGTCACCATAGCTTAATGACGAATTAACAATAAGATACTTTTTGGCAGTATTCAAACTGTCTATTTTCATTGGCACCCAGCTTTTTTTCTGATAATCAAAATTAAAGACTGAAATGTCTTTTTCCTGATATCCTTTTGGAAGTTTGCTTATATCGTAAGCTAAATGGAGTTTCTGTTCCTGCGAAGTAAGGTTAACAAAGCGAAACCCTTCATAACCCTCACTAACATTAGTGGTGGAAAGTTCTGAAGGTGGTATGTCAATTAATCTCAATCCCTTCAACTGTACAGCATTGTCTTGAAAAATGATATGATGCCCTTTTTTATCTACAGGGTTTATTTCTGTAAACTGTGTATTTTTTTCTGATTTTCGAATAACTACTTCCGCAACATCCAACAAGCCTTCAAATTTTAAAATTACCTGATCTGACTTGTCGTCGGCATCAGAAATATATTCGAATTCGTTACCTTGAAGATAAACTTTACTCCCACCGATAGTTACTGATTTAATTCCATATCCTGGATGTATAAAACCACGAATATAAATGTTTTTATCTGTGTATGTTTTTGAGACCAGTGTGTAAGGAGCGACAACGTCTTGCTTTTCTGTAATCCTTACATTTTTAACCATATAGTAATCTCCTTTATTTAGAGCATTAAATAATATTCTATTAACTCCTTTTTTTAATATTGCAGGGTCAACAGATTCATAAACTTCTGTCCATCCATTCTTTTTAGACTTGAGATAGCCCCCCATAGCATAGCTTCCATTAATGCTTCGTGTAACAGAATTTATATTTGAATATCCATCTATTTCATATATAAGTATATAAGATTTATCCTTATCAAAATTTGAAAGCTGAATGTCAAAAATATTGTCTGCAGCATTTGCGTCTCTTAGCTCTGTATTAGAGTTTCCAATTTCTCCTACATATCCTGACTTGGCAAGATTAGAATAAAAATTTTCAGAAAATGATTTTAAAGATTTCAGATTTAAATCTGGTGAAGGATGAGACAAAATATTTCTTGCCGTTTTATGATTGATTAAAGAAGAGTCATTATTGTTTTTAGTCAAAACAGAATTGCCTGAAACTTTATTATTTATCTTTAAAAAGTCACAATTGATTTTAAAAGGACTTTTATAAATATCTGATGTTTTTACTGTTTTTATATCTTTATCATTATTGATAACTTTATATAAAGTCCAACTACTGAGAGAAAGTATAATTGGAATGAAAACTGGTAATAACTCTATATTTTTTTTTATAGTTGCATAAAAAGTTTTTTTCATATTGGTATGTTTTATCATTTGTTTTTTTAGTTAATTAAAAAATTGACTCCTTTTCCTTCTTCAGGAATAAAAATTTTAATATTGTAGTATCCTACTACAGCTGGTATGCTCATTGGGATTGAGAAGTCAGCAGCTGAATTATATTGTCCTTGCTTTACTAGAATTCCAAGACCATTGAATACTTTAATCGTTAATGGCTTAGCTGTCTTAAGCTCAACTTTTACTATAAAGTTTCCATCATGTGAAGGATTGGGTGATACGGAAATTCTTTTAAATAGAGAATTGTTTTGCAATACGTCGTAATCTGTCTGGCTTAGTACAGAAAGTACCTTTGTGATTTCGCAACCCCGCTTATTTTTTATTTTTAATTGATAATTTCCAATTCCATTCAGGTGATAGGGTGCTACTTCTGTTGTCTGTCCTCCAGGAGATATAAGTTTGTAATGATAAGATCCGGTATTTAGATCTAATTCTATAGGCGTATCCTGCCATACATAATAACTATCTATATTTTGATTTATAATTCCTTCTAAATCAAAGGTTCTTATTACATCCGTCTGTCCCTGCCTTTTAATGCGAACTCTATATTTATCTGCTGGCAAATTGTTAAATAAAATTGTATTACTAGTACCTGTATTTGTATTAATCACAACTTGATTGGTTGTAGTACTTTCTAACGTATATTGATATGATGAAACATTTTCTGGAAGCAGTATTTTTACTATACCATTTCCTAATTCTTCACAAGTACTGTTGAGCTGAACTAAAATATTACTTTGAAGATCATCAAGATTAAATGTGAAATAATCAATCCCATCATGATCTAAATCCAAGATAATATCTTTAAAAATAAATACGGAATCGTTAATTTTTTCTCCAACTATATCAGATGAGATATCATTTTGATAGTTATTTTCATTAGAAAAAACTCTAAGTTTTAGCACATCATTTTGATTTAATCCTGCTTGGTTAAGATAAAGATGTGTTTTTATTGGGATCGTTCCTGCATTTTTCACCTGAACTTTCCACATTCTTTCCATATCTCTCTTAGGGTGAGCTGAGAGAAGATCAGCTTCTTTAAAAGACAATTCTTGGTTATTATCACCCCAAATTATAAAACTATCATCATTGAGTATGCTTAAGTTCTGATTATTTGTTATTTGCACTAATCCTAAAGATGCCGCAAAATGATTGTCTTCCCAATTTTTAGATTGCTTTTGATATAGACCAAATAAATCATCCCTACCAATTCCTGTAATTCTGAAATTATAATTTTTATTTTTTTGAGTTCCAGATTATTTCACTTTTTGAAGAAACATAGTTTTTTTCGGAAATATCATTGATGGTGATGCCATATTTTATTGAAAGATAAGTTTCAATTTTTTGCTTATTGATATCAGATAAATTCGTATTGAATATTAATATTTCCGGAATCAGAAGCGACGGATCTGTTTTTTTACTGATAAAAATTATAGGATTAATTTTATTATTAGGATCACTTTTTGAAAAAGTCAATATTTTATGAGCCGGTTCAGCACTATCGATCTTTAAAGTATCATTAAAATCAAAAATAGCGTTGCTATTTATAATAGAACTGCCAAATTTACCGTATACTTTCTTTTCACCACCACCAAACTTATTACTCACCATAAATATAGATGATTGGTTTAACCCCGTATTTAGTTTCTTAAAGAAATTTCCTGAAATAGGGTCTTTAATAAAATGAAAATTCATCAATTTATTATTTAAAGTATCAGTAGGCAAGATTGTATCTCTTACATTATTTTTCCTGAATATGAGATTAGGAACACCACCAAAAATGGTTGTTTGAGCTTGAGTTAATACTATTGTAAATATTATTGTAAGACAAAAAATTTTTTTCATTGAATTTGTATTTTATAGCTGGTTTGTACGTCTTAAATTTGTTGAAAGACCTAGATAAGCAAAGCGTATTACATAAAATATGAGTTACACATTCTTAAAGGGTTATATTCCTATTAAGAAATTTTCATAATCATAATTATTACTTATCGTTTTGCGAATATATGGATTTTTTTAAATTTTTATCGTTTAATAATCAATAATCTGAATTATTTTAAATTAAATTAATGTTAATTTAACATAATTAATTTTTTTTATGATATTATTTGATTTTTTCAGTCAAAGCAATTATTTAAAATATATGAAATTTTTTAAGATTTAAAGGATGTAAATCTCATATCATTTTCAGAGTTCATAATCTTTGGCGTATGATTTTATATAAAAAATATAAAGCTGCTTATGCAAAAATTTCAATAAAAAAAATCCATATTTGAATTTTCCCATTAAAGATTTAAAACGTGTAATAGGATCAAAAATATCAAGAGTTTGGATTTAAGAAATCATTCCCAAACTTGATAAGATTAGTTTATGTATTCATCTTAAATTTTAAGATTATTTATTCTTTTTTCCTAAACTTTTAATTTTATCAAGCCACTTGGTTCGTGTTTTTTCATCAGAAGTTTTAATAACACCAATGTAAGTAACTTTTACAGGATTAATGCCACAAAACTGAAGTGTGGATTTTTTGAGTTGATTAACGCTTGGTCTGCCAAATAAAAGTCTGTAAATCCAGCCTGGTTGGTCGAGTGTTGTTATGATTCTGGCAGATTTTCCTCTCAATAATTTATCCCAGAAAATCGAATTTTCTCTGTATTGAAAAGCAAATCCCGGTAAAAAAAGTCGGTCTATAAATCCTTTGGTAATTGCAGGTAAACCGCCCCACCAAACGGGATGTACCCAAACCAAATGATCTGCCCATTGTATGGTTTCCCAGGCTTGAAGCAAATCTGGCTCTAATTCGGTTCTTTTTTGATAACCAAATTGTAGATTCGGATTAAATTTTAAATCAGCGATCACAATTTCTTTCACATCAGCTCCTGATTCTTCAGCTGATTCTTTGTAAGCTTGGGAAATTCCAAAATTGAAAGATTCTTTATTCGGATGGCCGTTTATTATGACTATTTTTTTCATATTCATTGATTAATATGGCAAAAATAGTTCGGGCAGTTTTCCTGTCGCAGGACAAATGTCTAAAAAGTAATTTCTTTCCGGATTCTGCTCAAATGCCTTTGCGTAATGTTGAGATAAGAAGCAAGATATTGTAATGGAATCTGCTGTATAAATTCGGGTTGATTTTCAACTAAAGCAGTATATCTTTGGATAGCAGTTTCTTTTTGAAGCTGAAAAATTCGTTTTTCAAGTTCAATATAATTTTGTTCAGCAATTATTTTCAAAAACATCGTCCAATGATAACTGTTGTCTGAGAGTTTCTCAATCGTTTCTTTTCCGATAACCAATAATTCTGCCGGTGAAATCGCTTGTAGAGTTTCTAAACTTGGATTTCCGGTGATAAATGAAGAATAAGAAGCAAGCATATCATTTGGAAATCTAAAACAATACGTGATATCATTTCCCTCTGAAGTGGAATAGTATGAACGGAAAATTCCTGATTTAATAAAAGCAACTTCATTACACTTTTCGCCTTCATTGGCAAAGAAATCGTTTTTTGAAAGTTTTCTGACTTCAAATAACGGAACAAAACCTCTGATTTCTTCTTCTTTAAATATATTGAAACTGCGAAAATAATCTTCAATCACTTTTTTTAATTTTAAATACAAAATTACAGCTAAAGTTCCGTAAAATGAATTTTTTCAAAATATGAAACGGTTTTATTTCAAAACCGTTTCATAAATCTGATTCAGCAAATCCTGTCTCATTTTTGGGTTTCTTTGATTTAAAAGAATAATGATTCCCCAGTTTTTGTCTCTGTTGTAACAGATGATGGAAGATTGTCCCATAGAATCACCGGATTTTAAGAAAATAGTATCATTATCTTCAGTATTGATATTAAAACCTAGTCCCATTTCACGTTTTTCATCTTTGTAATAGATTTTTTCGGCTGATAATGCTGCGTTTGAAATTAAATTTCCGTTCGTTAAAAGTGCTTTAAGATATTTCGTCATATCAGAAGCATTAGATTTCACCAATCCTGCAGGTGCGGTTACATTCCACAAGAAAAACTCTTGAGCCCCTCCTTCAGGATTATAGCCTGTTGTAATATTTTTCACATTGAAATCTTTCGTCAATGTATTGTACATTTTTGCGGGTTTTAATATTTTTTCTCTGATAATTTCATCATAACTTTTACCATATATTTTTTCTAAAATCTGTCCCAACAGCGTAAAATTAATATTTGAATATCTGAATTTTCCATAATCGATGAGGTCTGTAGATTGATTAATCATCATTGCTAATGATTCTTTTGTAACGCTGTTTATCGGTTGTTGAGAGTTTATTTCAATTAATTTCTGAAAATCAAAATCCGGTAAGCCTGATTGGTGTGAAGCTAAATCTGAAATTTTGATTTTATTCTCAAGGTTTTTTTGCAGAATATATTGCTCAGGAAGATAATTATCAATGTAATCATCCAGTTTTAATTTCTTTTCCAAAAAAGCCTGAGCAATCATATTTCCGGTTAAGATTTTGGTGATAGAAGCAATTTCGAAGATTGAATTTTTATCAATATCGACTTTACTTTCCTTGCTCAGTTTTCCATAAGAAGTATAGAATTCTTTGTTGTTGCTGACGAAACCAACACTGATTCCAACATCCGGATTTTTGTTGTAACTGGCTTTAATAATAGAGTCAATCTTTTTAGAAAAGTCCTGACAAAAAGCAAAATTACTGACGAATAATAATGCTGCTAAAAGTGTGAATGTAGTTCTCATTGTACCTTGTTTTAAAATTATGGTACAAATGTGCAGAAGAACTGAATTTTACACGACCGAATAAATGCAGTCAAACGGATTTTTGATAAAAAATGAGTTCGAATGATGAAATTAAAACGTACGAGTAATTACAAAGTATTGTTTTATAGTGCTTTGCGGTAAGAGGTAGGTGTATTTCCTGTATGTTTTTTAAATGCAGTATTGAATGAAGATTTAGAATTAAATCCTGCTTCATACAAGATTTCGAGAACGGTAACTTTAGTTTTTGCCGGATTTTTTAAGATTTCCATTGCATATTCAATACGATATGTATTTACAAAATCATAAAAATGCTGACCTAATTGATGGTTAATTAAAACAGATAATTCCCGAACAGGAATTTTGATGTTTTCGGAGATATTCTGAATGGTAACTGACGGGTCTAAAAATGGTTTTTCATCAGCCATATATTTTTGCAGTTTCACTAAATCTTCATTGTGTTCTTTTTCATTTATAAATGATGATTCAATGTTTTTTTCTTCTGAAATAATATCGGAAACGAGCTTTAGTTTAGAATCGATATTTCTGAATAAATCAGGATGATTTAATGCTTTATACAAATACCAGCAGACAATAAACATCTGCAAAACCAAACCGATAATTTTTATCCATTCGGAAACTTCGGGGTAAGCTGAAAATTTAAAAATATTTTTCAAAAGTGCTACCGAATACAAAACAGTGAGAACAATTGTAAACTGGAACAACCAATGATAAGAATGAACATTTGTGCCGGCAAAATTTTCCAGATAAAGTTTTTTTGTTCTTCTTAAAAGCAAAAAAACAGCAATAATATAAGCGGTCAACTGAATGTGAATTAAAATATGAATGAATTGAAACTCAATCATATTTTGTCGATTTTTGATAAAATCAAATTTAGAAATAAGATCAACAGAATAAAAATTCGGAATCAGAATAATATTTACTAACAAAAAGGGTAGAATGTGAAAAAAATGTTTTGTTTTCAGCCTAAAATCTGAGTAGCAAACCGACATCACATAAAGATAAAAAACAGGAATCTGTAAAAATGCAAATGTACCTCTGAACATTCCCAAATTTGAAGGACGATTAATAATCAGACTGAATATCGGCTCACTTACGTCTATCGCAATAAGAATCAGATAAAATGCAAAAAGCGAATTGCTGAGTTTGTTTCTGTTCTTTACGGTGAGAAGAAAAAAGGCAAGAAAAAAGGCAATGAACAAAGAAATGACCGTTACAATAATTAACAAATTGCTCTTATCCATCCAGCTTTAACTTTAGTTTAATTTGGCGTAAAGATAAATGAATTAGCCGGAATTTTATTTCTTTAATAAGGGAAAATGAACAAAACGAGTAAGCCATTTCATTACATTTAAATATCAATTATTCTGAGATTGATATTCTTTCTTTAAATTTTTATCTAAAATAAAAGGAACAAACGGTAAAACAGAGCCGATAAGGTAGATTGCGATTCTTTTGATGCTCCATTTATATTTTATAGAAGCAATAATGAGAATGACCATGTAAATTAGAAATAAAACGCCATGAATCCAGCCAAAATATTTTACAGGTTCTGAAATTTTAAGAATGTATTTTATGGGCATCGCTATGAAGAGTAAAATTAAATACGAAATTCCTTCAATAATTGCGGTTCTACGGTAAATGTTGATCATTTTGTCAATTTGCTTGTTAGTTTGCTTGGTGAAAAGTTAGGTTTTTTTAATATTTAATCGGGAATTCTGCAAGCACACTCATTATTTTCGCTGATATATTGGATGGTTGCTTTGCTTAAAATTTCTAAAACCTCAAGATTTAAATCTGATAATTTTTTGAAATAAATACAGGCTTTCGCCATTTTTATTTTCCCTAATTTTTCGAGCAGTTTTTGATTTTCCTCTCCGGGAGCTGCAACATAGAGTGAAAACTGTGCTTTTCTGGGCGAAAAACCAATAATCATGGCATCTCCTTCATATCCGCTCGCATATTTGTAGTGATAGCTTCCAAAACCGATCATCGTCGGACCCCACATTTTAGGCTCAAAACCTGACCATTTTTTCATAAGTTCGATTAGTTGAAAACTGTCTTGTTTTTTCTGCTCATTATCAACAAATGAATTGATGAAATCTGTGACATCAACTTGAGTTTCTGTAGTTTTATTTTTTGTTGCCATATATGATTTGTATAATTAAAGGCTTGTAAACTTTACTCTTATTTAATTTCGTAAAAGTACTAGGTTCGTTTCTTGTAATAATATTTAAAGTTATGGAAAAACAAATTTTTTAGATCTTAGAAGAAATCCATTTTATTGATATTTCAAAACCCACAGATCAAAATTATCTCCATTCATAATATAATAGTACCTAAGAATAAGAATTTCTTTAACGTTATCATTATCTATATCTTTCAGGATAATTCCGACTATATGATCTCCTTTAAAATCTAATGTTTTCAAAGCTTTTTTAGTTCCGTTTTGTATTGAAAGTTTAATTTCAGAATAATTTAGTGAATCATATTTACAGGTAATTTCTATTACATTTTCATGATCTAAATAGGCTTTATTTAATTTTTTATTATCAAATTTCGATACCAGTAAATTATTATCTTCCAAAATTTTCAACTCGTTTAATTTTCTAAGAATTTCTGAATCTTCTTGTACCAACAAAGTTGGATTTGATTCATGTAATTTCTTTAATTCTTTTTCGGGTAAATTTTCATGACCTACGTAAGTTCTTCTGAAATTAAGTACTTTATACTCCTGAATTTGTTTCTCAGTTATAGTTGTATTCTGATTTAAAGAATGCTTTGGTTTATTTTCATTACATGAAAATAATTGAAACAAAAAAAGAATGTAAAGAATTTTCATAACTTATTATCAATCAGTTTGTAGATGTTTAAACGCAATATTATCAAAGAAATTTGTAATCCAAAAATAATAAATATAGTCAAAGATTTATTTATAAAAATTTAGATAGCTAGATCTCAATTGTTTTTCAATGTTTCATTTATAATCATTTGATATGTAGAGCGTAGCAGGATGGGGCAGGATGCTTCAGTTTGGGTTTGTTGGTAGATTAGTTCACACAAAATTAATATTCATGAAAAAATCCTTACTTTTTAAGCAGGCTTTTAAATCTTTACTGCTTTGTGGAATTACCTTATCCACAGTTGATCTAAATGCTCAGACTTTGGCATTTCCGGAAGCTACCGGTTTTGGCAGATTTACAACAGGAGCAAGAGGAGCAGCCAATCCTCAAATTTATCTCGTTACGAATTTAAATGACAGTGGAGCAGGATCCTTCCGTGACGCGGTGAGTCAGCCTGGAAGATTTGTGATCTTTAAAGTGGGTGGTATTGTCAATTTGCAATCTGTTGTCGCTGTTGCAAGCAACACAACAATTGCCGGACAAACCGCGCCTGGAGAAGGAATTTTATTTTTAGGACCGCGGGTTTCATTTTCTGGATCTAATAATACGATTGCAAGATTTATGCGTCTCCGTTATGGCGGAACCGCTCAAAATCAGGATGCATCAGGAATTTCAAACGGAGCAAACATCATTCTGGATCACATGACTTTTACTTGGGGAACTGATGAGGTTTTCTCTATCAATTGGGATAATAACGGGAACAGTCCGGATAATATTACCATCCAAAATTCTATTATCGGACAAGGATTGCACCGTCACAATCATTCTGCAGGTGGATTAATGCAGCCTTCTGCAGGCGGAAAAATCAGTTTGATCGGAAATTTATACATCTGTAATAAAACCCGGAATAATAAAGTAAAAGGAATTAATGAGTTTGTAAACAATGTTGTTTACAACTGGGGAAATTACGGAAACACCTATGGTCACACACAATCTGGTGAAGCGTACATTATGGGCGGAGATTCTGCGGGAGCTTCTTTTGTGAATATCATCAATAATTATTTTATCGGAGGGCCGAATACAAGCGGTACAGTTACGACACCTTTCAGCGTTGGAAATGCCAATTTCAATCTATATGGCTCCGGAAATTATTTTGATAATAATAAAAACGGAATTTTAGACGGAACTTTAGTTCCACAGGATTTGACGGGTTATCCGGTTGGTGATGTAACGGCAATTCAGTCAACCTCATATGATTATCCGATGAAAAATCCAACTCTGACTGCTCAAGGTGCATTCGATAATATTATTGCAGGCGTTGGAGCATCTTACCCTAAACGTGATCAGGTAGATCAGTTGATGGTTTCAGATTTACAATCAAAAGGAACAACAGCGACTTATGTGTATGTACAAACTGATTTAACGACCCAGTTTGGATTTACCAACGGTGGAGCAGGGCATATTTATGGCGCTCCGGCTCCTTTAGATACAGACAATGACGGAATGCCCGATGCATGGGAAATTTCACATGGTCTGAATCCTAATGTTGCCGATGCTTTGGCTGTAAGTTCTACCAATGCACCTTATCTGAATATTGAGGTTTACATTAATGGTTTACCAAATACTCCTGCTCCGGATTTTGTTATTCCGCCTACTGGTACGAATTTTACCAATGCCTTAACTTCTGGAACTCCGGCTTCAAGCGCTCTTACAGTGAACTGGAGTGATAATGCAACGAATGAAACCCATTATGTTTTAGAACGTTCACTAAACGGAACTGCGTTTACGGTGATCGCTACACTTCCTGCAAATACTACAAGTTATAATGAAACAGGGCTTACTCCAAATACGCAATACTATTACAGAGTAAAAGCAGTGAATGCTACAGATTCTTCTGTATATACACCGAATGCTTCTGTTACTACGCCTCCTGTTCCTTCAGCTCCTACGAAAGCAACTGCTCCGAATCCTTCAAACGGATTTAATGATGTACAATTAGCCAACGGAAATCTTCTTTTAAAATGGACAGGAAGTACAAACACAACCAATTATACTGTGTTTTTTGGAACAGATCCTCAAAATTTAAGCAATATAGCTACAGTTCCTTATTCTGCTACACCGTCATATCAGTTAAGTAATTTAAATACGGCAACCAATTATTATTGGAGAATAGATTCTTCCAATTCTTTAGGTGCAGTGACAGGAGATGTCTGGAATTTCCGTGCGCTCACTCCAAGTCTTGTCGGGAACTGGCCATTTTCAGAAGCTCCTTTTTCGGGTGAACAAATTGCAGATCTTACATCTTACGCCAATAACGGAACTTTGAATGTTGCTTATGACAATGCAAGCATAAGAGTTCCCGGAAAAGAAAATTATGCCTTGGATTTGGCAACTTCTCCCAACACTCCTTATATAGCAAGTATTCCGCATCAGGACCAGATTTTATTTAATACCAATTCTTTTACCGTTTCGTATTGGATGAAAGCTCCTGTAACTATGATTCCAACTTCTTCGGCGACAAGTTTATATGTGTTGTGTAAAGGTTCTTTCACGAAAAATCTTACGACAGGTGCTACAGGAAAACGTTTTAATGTAGAAATAAAAGGTGGTCAACTACGCTATGCGATTGATGATGACATCACGAAAAAAGAAATAACGTCTCCCATTGCCAATTATTTTACCAATAACTGGGTTCATGTTGTGATTCAAAGAGATGTTACAGCTCATAAAATGAGAATTTACACCAATGGAGTTTTGAGTTCTGAAGGTGATGAAACTGCGGTTACCGGAATTGGTGAAGCAAGTGATTTAATCATCGGAAATATCGGTGAGCTTGAATTTCAGGCTACAACTAACGCTCCGGCTCCTTACAAAGGTGCTTTTGATGAACTGAAAATGTACAATTATGCCTTATCTGCCACAGAAATTTCTGCTTTGTACAATCAGGCAGTTTTGAGTAATTCAGAATTCAGCATCAGTAAAAATGTAGGTTCTGTCTATCCGAATCCTGTAAAAGATCAGATCAATATTAAGCTTCCTGAGTATAAAAAATCCAGTTTAACCGCTACAATAATGGATATGTCTGGAAAAGTTATCGTAAAAGAAAATGTAAAAGCTAATGGAAACGGAATTTTCAATTTAAATATTGCGGGTAAAAAAGTTTCAGGAAATTATATTCTGAATGTCTCGGGAGAAAATATCAACAGTAACTTTAAAATTATTGTTCAGTAAAAATCAATACACAATTTAATACATTCATATTTTATCTATTTTTTAAAACCTTTCATGTTTCTGGAAGGTTTTAAAGGATCAATCTCAAAACTTGGGGAGCAAAATAAAATAATAACTTTGCAGGATGTTAAACGATGCCGAACTTTTTAAATTATTTTTACCGGAACTCTTGATTGAACATTTTGAGATTGTGAAATTTGAAGAGGAAAATAAAATTCTCCATATTTATTTTGAAGAGAAAAATACAGCTCCCAAAGAGTTTTCCACACTCATTTTGCAGTCAAAAGGATTTGTTCCTGAAATTACGGCAGATGATTTTCCTCTCCGCGGAAAAACCGTAAAACTCCATATTAAACGCAGAAGATGGACGGAAACAAAAACCGGAAAGATTATTCAGAGAGACTGGAATCTTATTGCCAATGGAACGCGCATGACACAGGATTTTGCCGAGTTCTTAAAAAAAATCAGCCGATACTAAAGCACTTCCCTGCAAAACAATTGGCGAGATGTATGGCGTGGATGGTAAGAAATTCCAAAGGCAGTATAAACAAAGCCTCAGCAATTTTAACGATTGGGAACAAAAACCGCATGCTGAAGAACAGATTCTTTATCCTGAAAATATCTCATCACAGCTCTCCATTGACGAAGTAGCACTTTCCGAGGGTGAACTCTACACCGTTTTAACCTCAAAAAAGGCAAAAGGCAGAAAAGGATGTCTTGTTGCTGTTATCAGGGGAACAAAAAGTGAAACCGTCATTGAACATCTTTTAAAATTAAGTAGAAAAACACGAATGAAAGTTAAAGAAATCACTCTTGATATGGCAGGTTCAATGAAGCTGATTGCTAAAAGATGTTTTCCGGCTGCAACGCAGGTTATAGACCGTTTCCACGTTCAGAAGCTTGCCACCGAAGCGCTGCAGGAGATAAGAATAAAACACCGCTGGGAAGCTATTGAGCTGGAAAATGAGCTTTTGGAAAGATCTAAAGAAAAAGAAGTAAAAACAGAAATTGAAATTTTCAGCAATGGCGATACCAGAAAACAGCTTTTGGCAAGAAGCAGATACCTCTTATACAAAAGCAAAGAGAAATGGACTCTGGAACAAACTCACAGAGCGGAAATTTTATTTTATCAGTATCCCGATTTGGAAAAAGCATACAGTCTGTCTGATGGACTTCGCAAAATTTACAATCAAAATATCACGAAATCGGTGGCGATGCTCAAGCTGGCGCACTGGTTCAAGAACGCTGAGGAATCCGGATTTAAATCTTTCAACACCTTAATGAAAACAATAATGCTAAACTATAATGGTATTCTAAATTACTTTAATGCACGCAGTACAAATGCTTCAGCAGAATCTTTCAATGCAAAAATTAAAAACTTCAGATTACAGCTGCGAGGCGTAAGGGATA
This sequence comes from Chryseobacterium sp. GP-SGM7, assembly GCF_049166575.1. Lineage (NCBI taxonomy): Bacteria > Pseudomonadati > Bacteroidota > Flavobacteriia > Flavobacteriales > Weeksellaceae > Chryseobacterium > Chryseobacterium sp. GP-SGM7. Next base: position 749,236 of record NZ_JBMHFF010000002.1, read on the forward strand.
AATCGTTTTTCCTATTCAGATTATATAAACTTTTTGCTTAGTCCCCAAGTTTTGAGATTGAGCCGTTTTAAATTTTCTGTAAAATAATTTATTTGTTCAAAATAGAAAATCCCGAAGCGTAATTGCCCCGGGATTTTTCGTGATATATAATGTGATTTAGTGTCTCTTGAATAATACTTCGTCCATTTTCGTCTGCTTAACATAAATTCTCTGGAAACTTAAAGGCATATATTGATATAAAATATTCCATTGATGGATATCGGTTTGCTTTTTAAAACTTCTGAAAGATCTTACAAATAGATTCTCAATCATTTGTTTTACAGTAATTGTTCCGTTTCTGTAAAGCCAGTCCATCATTTTGATATTGTGATTTACAATGTTGATCTTCGATTCCTGTAAAAGATTTTTCAAATGATCTACTGTTGTTTGTATTACGCCTGCAAAATTGTTTTGCACAGAAAGTTTCTCAATTTCATTTTGCAGTGAAGGATAAAATACCTTTAAATGTTCAATTGCCCCGTTTTCATTAATTCCCTTCTTCTCAATATTTTTCATTTTTAGATATTTTTTTTTAGAACATTCATACATTAGCTAAAACTGTACCAAGTTTTTCATTTAATATTAAAAAAATGGTTCTCTTTAAAAATAGTTTAAAAAATTTATTTTTTTTTAAAAACTGTTTATTAATCGTCATTTCAAAATATTATTATTTCTATTATTTGTGATTTAAAATCTAATTCATTGATTTTTAATGTGATTAATTGATATTGATTTTTATTGTTTTGTAATGAAACGTTTAAATTATGTAATGAAATTTTTTCCATTAATCCACAATCCGTCATAACTGAAAGAACTTAGGTTTTCTTGGTTAAGTTTACACCTTTGTTTTAGCTTAAATAGGGTTTACTATTTAAAAATTCTTTATTTGACTTTGTATTAAACTTAAAAAATAGCAGATGTTCACATTTCATATGAATATCCGTTTTAATCATAAAGCTAAAATTAGCACCCACTATGTCATTTCGTAGAAATCAAAACTGCTTTATTTTCAAAATGTTGAGATTGACTTCGTAAAACTATATTGTTAGGTTTCCTGAATAATGACAAACGAAACGTTAAAGCCAATGTGTCACTAATTAAAGAGATTCGTATTTTTTTTAATATCAAAATTTAATTCTCGTTTATTTTTATCTATTTTAAGTCTTATGAATCAAAAAAATCTGTGAGAACAAAAATTTATTCCTTTTTAACTTTCAGAATAAATATATTTGCAGTCCAATAAAAATCAAAGATGTTTACAAAAATTGTAGTCCACAGAGTCGGAAATAAAATCAACGGAGAATCACTTATACTTTCTCAGGAAGAGCTTCAATTGGATGAAGGTACTGTAGAAATGCTTGAAAATTATTTTTTAGGTTCATTTAAAACTGAAGAAACGTATCAGTTTTACAGCGATACATATTTGGTAAACAATCCGGTTTTTAGTTCGGTTTCTGAGATTTTTGAAGACAAAGCGAAGTTTCTTTGGGAAGCAGAGAATATTGCAAAACATCTTTTCGAAGCGGCAGAAAATCCACGGGTTCAGGGTGGAGAATTATTTATTGTTTTCTTTGAAGACGAAAGGGAAAGCGACGAAAGAGTGGATAAAATCGGAATTTTTAAAACAGAAAAGAGAGATTCATTCTTAAAAATATTTCCTAAAAACGAATCTTTCGAATTGGAAAAAGATCAGGGAATCAGCTTGTCAAAAATCGATAAAGCAGCTCTTATTTATAATAATCATAAAGAAAATGGTTATGTACTTTCTGTGGTTGATAATAACAAAAACGGAGATATGTACTATTGGTTTGAAGATTTCCTGAAGGTAAAACAGCGTGATGATGAATATTTTCACACGCAGGAAGCTTTGATGGTTTACAAAGATTATATTGTGAAGCAACTTCCGCAGGAGTTTGAGGTTTCAAAAGCAGATCAGGCGGATTTTTTAAATAAGTCGATTAATTTTTTTAAAGAAAAAGAAGAATTTAAGCTGGATGATTTTGCTGCTGAAGTTTTGGTGGATGAGCACGTTATTGAGAGTTTTAATAATTTTAAAACCGATTACGAGCAGGATATGCAGATTAATATTTCTGAAGAATTCCCGATTAGTGAAGCAGCGGTAAAAAAAACGCAGCGTCATTTCAAAAGTATTATTAAGTTAGATAAAAATTTCCATATTTATATTCACGGAGACCGAAAAATGCTGGAGCAGGGACAGGATGAAAAAGGGAAATACTATATGCTTTACTTTGATAAAGAAGTGTAATCTTTCGATTCATATAATATTCACAACTATAGATTATTTAAACAAAAAAAGCATTTTACTTTGTTAAAAATCAATGGATTAAAGAATGAAATTGAATAGGAATTAAGTATTTATTTTGATTCATTCTATAATAAGGGATTTTGGAATTAATAATTATTAATTTTTGTTAGGAATTATTGTGTTAAATTAATAAATATTATAAAATAATTTAATTAATTTTAAATGTTAATAATTGTCTTTGACGGATAATTAATTACATACCACATATGTCTTTGTGAATTACAAATTAAGTACCTTTGATATTTATTAGTTACTATGAATTTTGTAGAATGTCATGATGAGCCCATCCATATTCCGGGCTATATACAAAGTTTTGGATACTTGATTGGCATTGACACAGCTTCTCTTACCATCTCTTTTTTCAGTGAAAATATTAGTGAGATTTTCAAAATGGAAAACTCCAGAGACCTTTTTGGTCAAAAACTTTCACATTTTCCGGAGATTTTTCAGAACGTTATCAATTCTGAAATTTTTCAGGATGCAGATTTTCTTGAAAGGAGAGAAAACGAAACCTATTTTGATAAAATTTTTATAGGCGAAAAGCAGTTTCACTTTTCTGTGTTTCGCGCAAATGATTATATATATCTTGAGTTTGAAGCAGTTGCCGAAAACTCTCAAAAGCGCATCACCAACAAATACGATAATTTTTATATTGTAGATAATGATCAGGAAATTTGGGATCAGCTTCTCCTTACACTGTTCAATATTATTAGCTATGACCGGGTGATGGTTTATAAGTTTATGAACGATGGTTCCGGGAAAGTAATTGCCGAGAAGACCAACAATCATCTCGAAAGTTACCTGGGACTTCATTATCCCGAACACGATATTCCGAGACAGGCGCGCGAACTATATAAAAAGAAAAGAAAAAGAATATTTTCAAATGTTTATACCGAGCCTGTTCCTATTTTAAGCCTTAAAGATACGCAGATTGATCTCACATTTTCGGCGTTAAGAGCAATGTCGCCTATTCATGGTCAGTACATCAAAAATTCGGGGGCTTCTTCAAGCTTCAGTATTTCTATTATTATTGATGATAAATTGTGGGGCTTGGTTACTTGCCAAAATTCTGAGCCGAAACATATTGATCTCGAAAATCGTGTACAGGCAGGGATTTTCACTGTTCTGGCTTCGAATGCTTATTCTTCTTTCAAAGCTAAAAAAGAGTTGGGATACAGATTGGATCTCAATGAAAAATTAAGCTATCTGAAATCTGAATTTCTAAAACACGGAAGTTTATTTAATTCTTTGAATGCGCATAAAACAGATTTAAAATTAATACCGAAAGCAGACGGCCTGGTAATTATTTCAGATAACGAAATCGTAACAGATGGTGTCACTCCGGATAAAGAAGTTATTAATCATATTATAGATTGGGCTTATCAAAATACGTCTGAAAACATTTTTGTAAGCAACAGTTTTTTGAAAGATCACGGTCAGGAATTAAATTTAAATTCAGATACTGCCGGAATTATCATTTATTTTATTGAAAGAAGTAAAAAGGAAATTTTAATCTGGTTCAGAAAAGAATTTGACGAACATATCAACTGGGCCGGAAATCCTGAAAAAAAAGTTGATGTTTTTTCTAAAGACGGTATAGAAACTCAGTTTGTTTCGCCTCGCCAGTCTTTTGAAGTTTTTACCGAAAATATCAGAGGAAGTTCAAAAAGATGGGGTTCTAAAAATTTAATTGCGGTAAAGCTGATCCGGGATTTGATTTTAGAAACTTCGCATAAACAGTATATTACCATTAAAAAACTAAATGATCAGCTAAAAAAAGTAAATGAAGAGCTGGATAGTTTTTCGTACACAATTTCACACGATCTGGGAACTCCGCTTACGGTAATGAAACTAAATGCTCAGATGCTTCTCAAAAGCTATGGAGAAACCTCAGATAAGAATAAAAATAAAATCAATTCTATCATCGATGAAATCGACAATATGGCAGAAATGATGCAGAATGTTCTTCAGCTGAGCCGCGCAAAACATAGTGAGATTCAGCTTGAAAATATAGAGACCAATCAAACGATTCAGAAAATTACAGAGAATGCAAAAATGACTTACGATACACAGAAAAGTGTTGTCGTAATCAAAGAATGCCCGGAAGTTTTGGCAGATAAAACATTGCTGCATCAGGTATTTTTAAATATCATCAATAATGCTGTGAAATATTCATCAGATCAGGAACAGCCTATTATAGAAATCGAAGGAACTGAACAGGGCGACAAAATCATTTATAGAATCAAAGACAACGGAATCGGAATTCCTGAGGAAAATAAACACAAAATGTTTAAGATTTTCAACAGGATGGATAATGCCAAAAAGTTTAAAGGAAATGGAGTAGGATTGTCTATTGTTCATAGAATTATGAATAGATTGGGCGGGAGTGTAGACTATGAAAGCACTCATGAGGGTACTTGTTTTATTTTAACGTTTCAAAAGCCTAAATTTGTGAAAATTTAAACGCTAAAAACAATGGTATCTGAGTATTTAAAACAAAACACTGCCGAGTTTCATGATGCAGCCGAGAAATTATTTAGTTCTGATAAAATTTTCAGCAAAACTTTCACTTTAGAAGATTACAAAAAAATCATCAATACCAATTATCTGATGCTTCTTCACAGTGAAAACAAGATATTCACCAATCTTTCAGATAAATTCTCTGAAAAACTTCAGTTAGACAAAAGGGTAAAGCTTCCATTAATTGAAAAAGATCTGTTAAGTTTAGATTTAGAAAATCAAACGGCTTCTCACGATTTTGAGTTGGCAAATGATTACGAAGCTTTGGGAGCAATGTATGTCATTGAAGGTTCTACTTTAGGTGGAAATGTTATTGCAAAACAGCTTTCTAAAACAGAAGGTTTTGATAATGTAACGTTTAATTTCTTCGGTTGTTACCAGGAAAATACAGGGCCGATGTGGAAAAACTTCAAAGAGGTTTTGGATACCGAGGTTACTGAAAAAAACTACAACGAAGTATTGGAAGGTGCTAAAAAATTATATACGTTTTTGCTAAACGTAAACTAATTTATATCATATATAATTAAATTCCCGAAAGATTGCTCAATTTTTCGGGAATTTGTACATTTGGGAAGCAAAAAATTAAACTAATAAATAATAAAAAGTACATTATGAAACTATAAAGTTCCATAATACAAATAAAAACAATAAATAAATATATTATGAAAGTAACCGTAGTAGGTGCAGGTGCTGTAGGAGCAAGTTGTGCAGAATACATCGCAATGAAAGACTTCTGTTCAGAAGTAGTTTTAGTAGATATTAAAGAAGGTTTTGCTGAAGGAAAAGCAATGGATTTGATGCAGACTGCATCTTTGAACGGATTTGATACAAAAATTACGGGTACAACAGGAGATTACAGCAAAACAGCAGGTTCTCACGTTGCAGTTATCACTTCTGGTATCCCGAGAAAACCGGGAATGACCAGAGAAGAATTAATCGGTATCAATGCTGGAATCGTAAAAGAAGTTACCGAAAACTTGGTGAAAAATTCTCCTGAGGTAATCATCATCGTGGTTTCTAATCCAATGGATACTATGGCTTATTTGGTACATAAAACTTCAGGTCTTCCTAAGCACAAAATCATCGGTATGGGTGGTGCTTTAGATTCTGCAAGATTCAAATACAGATTAGCTGAAGCTTTAGAAGCTCCAATTTCTGATGTTGACGGAATGGTAATCGCAGCTCACAGTGATACAGGAATGTTACCTCTATTAAGCAAAGCAACAAGAAACGGAGTTCCTGTAACTGAGTTTCTTGACGAAGCAAAACAAAAATACGTTATCGAAGAAACTAAAGTTGGTGGTGCTACATTAACAAAATTATTAGGAACTTCAGCTTGGTACGCTCCGGGTGCTGCAGTTTCTGTAATGGTTCAGGCAATTGCTTGTGACCAAAAGAAAATGATCCCTTGTTCATTAATGCTTGACGGAGAATATGGCGAAAGCGATATCTGTCTTGGTGTTCCTGCAATTATCGGGAAAAACGGTGTAGAAAGCATTGTAACAATTTCTTTAACTGAAGAAGAAAAAGCTAAATTCGCTGAAGCTGCACAGGCAGTAAGAGAAGTAAATGGTGATTTGAAATTCTAATCGATTAGAATATTTTACATAAATGAATCCGCACTCGAAAGGTTGCGGATTCTTTTTTTGTCTAAATTTAACTCTAAAACTTCGATCATGAATGGGCATTATTTAAGAATTTACTTCCTACATTATCCACCAAAATCTCCACAATCATGCTCTTCAAATTTTTCAATCAAACGTTGTGGTACATAATATTCTGAAATCCTTTTGTTTTTAAGTTGAGGTTTTTTGCCTTCGATGGAAAGTTTGTAAATCGGGTCATTCTCAACTTTAGTGAAAATAAAAGTAGCATCGGAAGTGATTATCTTCAAACTATTTTCTGAATTTTCATATTTGAATTCTTTGTATCTGTGAAAATCATTTTTCTCACATAGACTTACAAGGTCAAAATTCTTTTTGTTAAATTTAAATTCGGCTAGATCACATGCATAACAATTTCCCGTAAATTCAATTCCGTATTTTTTGAAAACATCTTTATTTTTTACATCCTTAATTTCAATCGGAACCAAATTGCTGAATTCCAGCCAGTCAATGTCCTTAAATTTCTTTTCTGCCACAGGTATTTTAATAGTTTCAGACTCCGAAGTTTGCTGAGTGCTTCCCAACGGTTTTGCAGTTTCTTTGTTTTCATATTTGCAGGAAAAAGTAGTCAATAAAATAACTGAAGAGTATAATAGAATTATGTTTCTCATATTTAAAATTTAAATTAATCTCCTCCGCAACCACCACAACTGCTGCAAGAGCTTCCGCCACAGGAAGAGTAGGAGGACGACGATGAGGTTCCGCAAGTGTTGCTTGAACCATCCGATATATTACGATGGGTAAGCGGAATAAATGAAGTTGTAAGAACTGCAGTTCCCATCAGAAAATAGTTCCATTGCCAATCATCTTTGATTTCCTTTTTTGTTAAAATAACTTTTTTGTAGACATCAGGAAGAAATTTTATATTGAATAAATTTGTCAATCTAAATAGATATCCAATCATAAAAAAGGTTAATAAAATAACAATAAAACTTATTTGAAAAATCGGTTTTTCATGTAAAATTCCTGTTGCAATCCTAAGAAATCCAAACATAATTAATGACAGAAAAACAATGAAATTCAAAACAAATAAATTGGATAAAATTTTAGATCTGGTAACGTATTTTTTTAATGAATTCATTGATTTAGCAATGTTTAAAAATACCGGTTTTAAGAGAAGCTGAGCCAAAAAATTAGAATAAGATGTTTTCCCAAGTTGGTTTAGTAAATCCATAATTTGTTGTTGTTCTCTTGATTGAATTACAGTTAATTCACAAGTACTGATCGTTTTGTCTGCATTAATTTTAATTGAGCCATTGTCGATAAGTTCACATATACTTCCGTTGATAGCTGATGAAATGTTTCCGTTTTTTAAATAAATCAGTTCATAAGAATTAAGATCAAAAACGAAAGAATCCTGGTGAAATAAATTGATGGTTTTCTGAAATTTTCTTCCATTAAACCATTGTAAAAATACAACTGAAATAATGATTAATCCTAAATACAAGAGAATGAAATCAGGATTTTTTATGCTGAAATATACTGGTTTCAACAAAAATAGAGTGGAATTGTGAAAATAATAAATGATAATATTCCTATATTTATAGCAGTTCTGAGCTTGAATTTTGATTTTCTGAGATTCAGGCCTTCGTAAGGATTTGAGTGGTTTCAAATATTTTCGGGCTGATTTCCGAAGTGAGTTTCGTATAATTTTTTTGTACGCTCTTTTGCTAATTTAAATTTCTGAAAATCTTTTTTATTGTGTGTAGAAGGAATATGCTGAATCTGCTTTCCCAGAATTTTACAAAAATCTGAATAAGATTGAGTAAAAATAAGATGTTGATGCCAAACCGTATCTACAATTTCTGACGGCGAAACCATCTTATCTGAAACGGCAGCCAGATACATGAATTTTTTGTATTCTAAAATTGCCTGTTTTGTGAAATTTTGATTCCAATAATTTTCGTCAGCTAGCCTCAGTGTAAAATCATATTCACTTCGAGGAAGATCAAAGTCGAACTTCTCAATTTTTCCCCAAATATCTTTATTCATCATATTTTTGAATATTGAACTTAAAGATAAGTAATTTTAGGATTGAAAATATTTTAAAATTGATTATCTAAAAACAATCCGTCACCAGTTCCATATTTACCATTGCTCCTGCAACATTTCCAGTCATTACAGCATTTGAAACCGAACGCATCATTGAAGAATTATCACCACAGCCAAAAACTCCCGGAATGTTTGTTTTTTGCATAAAATCGACTTTGATATGACCAAATTCTGTAAACTCACAGCCAAGCTGTTTTGGGATTTCCGAATGTTGTTTAAATGGGAATGCTCCATAAACGGCTTCGAATTTTACCTCTTCTCCGTCTGAGAAAATAATGCTTTCAACAATTCCGTTTTGATGTTTTAGCTCTGAAATTCCGCTTTCAATAATTTCAATTTTATTATTTTTCAATTTTTGTAATTGTTCTTCTGTAAATTTGCCTTTTCCTTTTGTGATTACTGTAACATCATCAGTAAGATTTTTGACCAAAGAAGCAATGTGTACCGCTTTATCTCCGTTGGCAATAATTCCTGTTTTTTTGCCTTTGTATTCGTAGCCATGACAATAGGGGCAATGAATCAGTGAAATTCCCCAACATTCTTCAAAACCTTTAATCTCGGGAATTTCATCTGTAATTCCGGTCGCTAAAATTAGTTTTTTTGAAGTCAGTGTTTCGCCTTTTGCCGTTGTTATTTCAAAACCATTTTCGACTTTTTTACTGTCAATTGCTTTTCCATGATAAAAAGTAATGGTTTCGTACTCTTCAACCTGTTTTTTAGCAAGAGAAACGATTTCTTTAGGAGATTTTCCGTCCTGAGTGAGAAAATTATGAGAATGTGGAGTTTGCTCGTTGCAAGGTTTTCCGCTGTCAATCACTAAAACCTTTCTTAATGATCTTCCTAAAGCCATTGCTGCAGAAAGCCCCGAATAACTTCCGCCGATGATGATTACTTCGTAATGTGCCGCGCTCATAATTCTTAATTTTAAGTTTAAATAAAATATTCTCCTCTGAAAAGTTTGGCAAAGTTAGAATAAATTTTTATTATTGCAACATAATCGCATTAATGGAATGATAAGAAGAAGTACACCTACGAAAGATGCCGTTTTAAATGTTTTAATAAATTCAGAAAAAGCGATGAGTCAGGAAGCTGTTATGAAAAAGGTTAACATCAATATCGACAGAGCGACGATTTACCGCATTCTCAATAGATTTTGTGAAGACGGAATTCTCCACCGCATTGTTGCTGAAGATGGGAAACAGTATTTTGCAGTCTGCATTACATGTGAAGAAAAAAAACAGGCAGATCATCATTTTCATTTCAGATGTACAGAATGTGAAACGATAGAATGTCTTCCTGTTGCCGTTCATTTTTCTCTGGAAAAAGGCTATTCTGTGGAACGTGTTAATTGTATTTTGACTGGAATTTGTAATGATTGTGCATAAAAAAACCTCTGTAGATTTTACAGAGGATTATAATTTGTAACTATTTTTTCTTTGTCTCTAAAGAATCTGTATTAGATTTTTCTCCGACTAACGACATTCTGTTTTCGAAAGGTTTCGCTTCTAAAACGGTAATGCTGGTTTGCTCTTTTCCTAAATTATATTGTACAAAAACGGTTTTTTCGGAAGTTCGGATGATGTATGTATTTACATTTTTCCAGTTGTTGCAGGAATGCATGTAGCCTAAATTGTAAGCTTCCGGCTCTCTTTTTTTTATGCGTTCTACTTCGTTGTCTATTAACGGCTCACCTGCATTTATTTTTATACCGCCTACATTTTTAATCAGTTCATCAAAGCTTTTCTGAATTTCCAAAGGTGAGAATTTTTTATCTTTAAATTCTTCTGATATTCTTATTTCTGCTTTGAAAGTTTTTCCTTCCATCGGTGTATAAGAACCGTGATCGTAGAAATATTCTTTATCAAAATCTTTGGTTTGTCCATTTCCGTGATACGAATTGGGATCTGTGAAAGTGTACCCTTCGGGAAGCTGAAAATAAGGAAATGTTCCGTGAAATTTATCGGTTACAGGAATTTTACTTATGTTGTAACCCGTATCAGAAATGGCTTCAGAAGAATTTTCTTCAGACTGCATATTTTCGGTTTTCTGTTCAATTTGATCCTGATCTTTCTTACTGCATGACCAAAGAGTGAGTGTAGTTAAAGCACTTGTTAAAATAATATTCTTCATATTTCAAGAGATTGAGAAATGTAATTCTGCTCTTCAGGAGTAACAAAATTGATGCTAAAAGGGGTAAATAATTTCAAAAATTATTTTAAATAGCATGCCTTACAATGTATTGCAGTTACCTGATCGACTTTAAAACCCTCTCAAATTCCAAATCTTTATCCTCCAGAATATCTTTGTCGCTGTATTTTATAAGTTCATTGATTCTGATTCCTATTTGTTGGGTCTGAGAATTATCGGGATAGAAAATTCCGTTTCCGGTGAACTCCAGAAGATAATTGCCTGGAAGCTTTACTTTTACAAGATCTCCGTCTCCACCGGAAGTTTGTTGGCCAATCGTTACGGATTGCGGGAAAATTTTCTGCAAACTCATAGAATACCATTCACTTGCGCTTCGGGTTTCTGGATTCACGAGAATGAAAACTTTTCCGTTGTAAGAATGTGTTTTTTTATCTTTAATCTCAGGAAAATAATGCATGGAATCTTCTCTATAGAAGAATGTACCTATATTTTTCAAGTTTGGTGCATAATATTTGCTAAAGTAATTCTCTTTTGGTGAGAAATACTTGTATACATAATGAAAAACAAAGCCTCCCCAATCAGGATAATCTCTCATATCAAAAACGATGGTTTTTTTCATTGAAGCATCGGCTAAAATACTGTCCATTTTTGCATCCATTTTATCATTGTCTGTAGTGTTGATAAATTTGTATGTATCGTCTATTTTAAAGTAAGCAATGTCTTTGTGATTTAATTTTTTACCCTGTGCTTTCAGAATTTTCTCCTTGAGATAATTTTCCAAAACCGCATATTTTTCTTTATTGGTAATGTCAATAAAATCAACAGTTTTAGAGGAGCTCTTGTTATCTTTTAAAGACTGTATTTTTAAGGTTTTTGTTGGGAGATTATCAGTCCAGATCAGGTTGTTTTCGTATTTTGAAAGGGTGTGTTTCAGTTTTTCTTTATTTGAAACAGATATCAGGTCGCCCTTTTCCTTCAGCATTTGGGAAATACTTTTTCCACCGATAGAAGTGATTTTGTCACCAATGTTAATCCCGGCTTTTGCACAAGCATCTGAGAAGATCAGTTTTGTAACCAATAAATGATCGTCTACAATCTGAAAATCAAAAGGTGCAAAGTAAGAAGCGTTAAAAATCTCTTTTTTATTATTCAGTTGACGGTAAAAAGGTAAAGCATGGCTGTCTTCCATTTTGGCAACGAGTTTAGCCATGATAATTTCAAAATCTTTTCGGTTGTTTGATTTCAGGTTTTCCTCCAACATCGTTTTAAAAAATGCATTAAAATCTTTATCCATCAGATATTTATGTGGAAAAAGATAATCTACAACTCCCTGAATTTTTGCTAAAGCCAAAAAACGGTATTCAAGCGGAAGATTTTCTGTTTTTGGAAATGAATATTCCTTTTCATCGCTTACCGATTTTCCTTTGTCTAAAAGCTCGAAATTATATCGATTCCTGTAAATGGTATTCAGCAGAGATTTATTCTCAGAGCTTACTTTTCCGTTCTTCTGAAACCAGTCGAAGTTTTGGTTTTTAGCTAAAACATCTTTTGAAGTTTCTTTCGGAGCTGGAGTCGTGAGGTTTTTATTTAAATGTTGAGATAATTTTCGGATGACCGAATTGAAATCGTCTTTTGAACTGATATTTTTGAAAGTATTTAAAAACAAGCTGTCTACATCTACTTTTCCGCCTGCAACGTCGGGATGATAATATTTTATAAAATTCCATGTTTTAATGAAATCATAATACTGCTTATTCTGAGCAAAAACGACTGAGTTTAAAAGAACAACTGATATAAAAAGAAGAATTTTTTTCATGGTAATAAATAATTGATAATTAATTTAGGTCGGTTTCAAATTTAAAGAAATCAGTTCTAAGAATAAAATAAATTTTTTAAAATTCATAAGAAGCTCAATTGTATAGATTCTAAACTTCTTAAAATATTAGATCGGGTAAAGAGGGTTGTATTTTACGAATTTTTACAATCCAAAATAATTAATTAAAATTTCACACACCAAACTTTCAAAACCCTTAAATTTGTGGTCATTAAAAAGTTATTCAATGTTTAGGAAAATTTCAGTTGCGGCAGTTGCGATGCTGTCTGTGATTACAATCAACGCTCAGAAAAATAAAAATTCACAGGTGGAAAGACCGAAATTGGTTGTAGGTTTGGTTATTGATCAGATGAGGTGGGATTATTTGTACCGCTATTACAGCAAATACGGAAATGACGGTTTCAAAAGACTTTTAAACAAAGGATATTCTCTAAATAATATACATATTCCGTACGTTCCTACAGTTACGGCTTTAGGTCATACTTCAATTTATACAGGATCAGTTCCTGCGATTCACGGGATTGCCGGAAATGACTGGACAGATAAAGAAACGGGCAAAAATGTATACTGTACCACCGACGAAAGTGTAAAACCGGTAGGAACAACCAATGTAAAAGTTGGGAGTCATTCTCCAAAAAACCTTTGGTCTACAACAATTACTGATGAGTTGAGATTGGCAACCAATTTCCAGGGAAAAGTAGTGGGAGTTTCTTTAAAAGACAGAGCTTCAATTCTTCCTGCAGGTCATACTCCGAATGGTGCTTATTGGTTTGATGATTCTTCGGGAAACTTCATCACAAGCACTTGGTACATGAACGATTTACCACAATGGATGAAAGATTTTAATGCACGAAATCTTCCGGATCAGTTAGTGGCAAATGGCTGGAATACTTTGTTACCCATCAGTCAATACACAGAAAGTTCGCCCGACAATTCGCCTTGGGAAGGGCTTCTGGGAAGTTCAAAAACACCTACTTTCCCGTACTCAAATCTTGCTGAAGATTATAAAACTAAAAAAGACAACATCCGATATACTCCTTTCGGAAATACTTTAACGCTGAAATTGGCAGAAGCTTCTATAGAAGGTGAAAACTTAGGAGCAGATGATGTTACTGATATTTTGGCGATTAATTTGGCTTCCACAGATTATGCGGGACATAAATTTGGACCAAATTCCATCGAAGTGGAAGATGTTTATTTAAGATTGGATCAGGATTTAGCGAAATTTTTCAAATATTTAGATGAAAAAGTAGGGAAAAACAAGTACACAATTTTTGTGTCTGCAGATCATGGTGGAGCTCATTCTGTTGGGTTTTTGCAGGAACATAAGATAACAACAGGTTTTTACGGAGAAGGAATGGAAAAAAGCCTGACTGAAAAATTGAAAGCAAAATTTGGAGTTGATAAATTAATTAACGGAGTAGATAATTATCAGATTTATTTCGACAGAAAATTAATTGCGGATAATAATCTGGATTTGGAACTGATTAAGAAATTTGCTGTTCAGGAACTCGAAAATGATCCTTCAGATTTGTATGCCGTTTCTACAACGGCAGTTCAGGAAGCGAGTATTCCGGAGCCTATCAAACAGAGAATTATTAATGGAATCAACAGACAGAGAAGTGGTGATATTCAATTAATTTCTCACGATTCTATGCTTCCTCCGTATTCTAAAACCGGTACAACACACAGTGTCTGGAATTCTTACGATGCACACATTCCTTTAATTTTTATGGGATGGGGAATTAAACATGGGGAAAGCAACAAACAGTATTTTATGACGGATATTGCGCCAACGATTTCTGCTTTGTTACATATTCAGTTTCCGAGCGGAAATGTAGGAAACCCGATTACAGAAGTGATTGGCAGATAAACTTTTTAACAAACCTTCAAGGTTTCAAAAACCTTGAAGGTTTATCATTGAGAACTTTTTTATTCATTTATACTCTCATCAATTTCTTCGTCCTCATCTTGATACTGCTCAAGAAAATAAGTGAAAGTAAAATCTTCAACGTCCTCTTCTGCATCTTCCAAAGTAAGTAAAAGATCTTCGAAAATTTCAAGCTGATCAACGCTTAAATTCACAAACTCGATATGAAGCGGCATTTCCAGTTCGCCTGAAATCACATCAGAAAGTGCATCCAAATTATCTCCAAAATGTTCCGGAAGCTTTATCTTTTCTTTAAGCTGAGTATAAAAATCTTCGTAATCTCCGATGTCTGTAAAGTCGATGTATATTGTGCTCATAGTTTATTTTAATGTTTGCAAAGGTAGGAGTTTTTTACTGTCTTTGCGAGGAACAAAGGAATCTCAATACGAATATCACTGAAACAATATAAGGATCGTCGCTCTTTTTTATGCAATAATCTTACTTCTTCTCAAAACTCTTATAATGATCCTTTGTTAAATATACTTCACCATTTTTAGTGAAAATAATTCGGTCAGCATTTCTGTTTCCGCAATTATAATTAACATCGGCTTCAAAATACTTTTCGTCTTTTGGAAGCTTTCCTTCACGGTTTCCAAAATAATCTCCGCCAATTGCTTTTCCTGGAAGAACTTCACATAGATTTCCCTGAGAAGGATTCCAGCCTTGGTTTTTTGCTGCATTTTTGGTGAGATAATATTCAGGAAGCTGATGGTTTTGTTTTACATAACTAATAACCGTATTTTCATTAGTCAAAACATCAATCGGCTGCTGAATAGGTTGGTTAATAGACGCTTCTGAAACTTTCTCTGTCTTCGGATAAGGTTTTTTCTCAGCGATGAAATTATTATAAATATACATCACCGACATTCCGAAAAGAAGTCCGAGACAGGCAAAAAAAAGCGAACGGATTTTTGGATTCATAATTTTTTAGTCAATAGTTAATTTAACTTCGTTAGTGAATTGTCAATTTTAAACCATAAAATGCGAATTGCAAAAATTCACAATTGACAATTCACCAGTGAAGCAAGATTCATTTTTAATCTCTCCATTCTTCCGGAATATCACACACCGGAATTGGGTTGATTTTATGTTGAGCTGCTTTATTCATTCTGCTGAAAATTTTGAATACTTCCAAATCTCTTCCGCTGTAATTGGCTTCCGTTTTTGTTCCCCATTCTTTCTGGATTTTTTCCAGTTCAGGATATGTTGCTCCAATCTGCATTTCATCGGTTCTTTCTGCATCCCAAAGTCCGTCTGTAGGAATAGCTTCCTGAATGTTTTTAACTAAATTTAAAGCTTTTGCCAATTCATAAACCTCAGTTTTGTAAAGATCAGCAATAGGAGAGAGGTCAACACCACCATCGCCATATTTCGTATAGAAACCAATTCCGAAATCTTCCACTTTATTTCCTGTTCCGCACACCAAAAGTCCATTGATTTGTCCGTAATAATATAATGTCAACATTCTCAAACGTGATCTTGTATTGGCAAAAGCCAGTTTTTCGTTCGGAAATTCGTCATCATGAACGTCGAAAGTTTTGTACAGCTCTTCAAAAGCTGGCGTAAGATTTACCGACATCGCTTCAACATTCGGAAATTTAGATTTGAGATCATCCATATGTTCCCATGCTCGGTTTACCTGATCTTCTTTTTGGCGGATCGGCATTTCAATCAACAAAGTTTTCAAACCCGTCATTGCTGCCAAAGTAGAAACCACTCCGGAATCTACACCACCAGAAACTCCGATCACGTAACCTTTTACTCCTGATTTTTCGGCATAATCTTTCAGCCATCCTACAATATGATCGATTACTTTTTGTGTCTGCATTGTATATCTTATTTTTTAAAATTTTCTTTTTTTAATTCGTACCATAAACAGATTCCGTCTGGCTCGGTAAATTCACCTTTACTTTCAAAACCAAGTTTCATTAAAATATGGTTAGAAACAAGGTTTTCAGAATGAGCATAAGCATAAATTATTTCGGTCTTTAATTCATTAAAACCATATTCCAAAGACGCTTTTCCCGATTCTGTAGCATAACCTTTTCCCCATGTTTCGGGTAAAAATCGGTATCCAAGTTCATAGAAGTTTTGATAACCGTTTACTTCGGAAGTATTTAGTTTTAGTCCGCTCCAGCCAATGAGAAGTCCACTCTCTTTTTCGATAACAGCAAGTCTTCCCAATCCATTCTCTTCATATTGCTTCATAATCATTTTCACCACTTCTTTCGATTCTTCAACTTTTGAAAGAGTAGGCATTCCTATATATTTCATGACTTCAGAGTTAGAATCGAGAAGAAAAAGACGTTCAAAATCTGCTTCTTCAAATTTTCTAAGAATAAGTCTTACTGTTTCTAAATACATGTTTTATTTTTAATAAATGTACGTTTAGTCAAAAGTTTAAAATCAGCAGTCATTTTTGTCATTGACCTCGTGGAATTTTTGATTTCCGGAGGAATCTAGACATTCTGAAATTAAGCGGTTTAGATTCCTCCGAAATGACAAACAAACTTTTAAAACTAAATTATTACCATTAACGGACATTCAAATTTATTTTTTTTCGAAACCGAAAAAGGTAACATTTTTTGTTCCTTTTTTTATATCTGTTTCTTTCAGCGGATTTCCGATTAAATTCAAGCTCTGCAAATTCAGATTTTTAGAAATATCAAGTTTTTGAATCTGATTATGCTCAATATTTAATCTCCTTAAATGGATAAGAGAACTGATATCGATTGCTTTTAATTTATTTAAAGATAATGTTAATTGATCAATTGCCGGTGTAGATTTCAGCGAAATATCTGTGATTTGGTTATTGTCAAGATAAAGTGCCGTTAAAAATTCAAGGTTTTCTGCTGAGAAAGTTGAGGTTTCACAGTGGGAACATGAAAAAAAATTGAGTTGATGTAGATTTTTGATAGAAATATCCGGGATTAAATTCTCATCAAGAACAACCATTTTAATATTTTTAAAATACACCAGGTCACTGGTCATTGTAATCCCTTTTTTCATAACGAAAAGGTTTTCTATTTTTTCAGCTTCAAACTGATTAATGATTCCGTCTTTATTTAAATCGAAGTTTTCTACAACGGCCTTTTCTAAGTTTTTATCTTTAAAAATAAGATTCTGACAACTGAAAAAAGAAATGGCTGAAATCATAAAAAGGGAAGTAATTATTTTGCATTTCATCATTAAATTGTGTTTAATTCATTATTTTTGTAAACTTAAATTTCATGTAAAAATAATGAAGATTTTTAGAATTGCAGCACTTTCATGTTTATTAGTTTTAAGTTTAAACTCTTGTAAAAAAGAGGAACAAACCAATTGGAAAATAGAAATAAAAAATCCTGCCGAAAAAGTAGAGATGACCGATATTTCAAAAGAATTTTATGACATAAACGTTCCGATGGAGCAGTTTAAAGCTAAATTTCCATGGTTTCAGGGAACTGTTTCTGATGCAGATTTTGCTAAAAACAGAGTGAATTCTGATGAAGTAAAGATTTACAAAGAAGCAATTTCTAAAATCGACCAAACAAAACTTCAGAAAGAGCTTCAGGATTTATTTTCACACATCAAATATTATTTTCCGGCATTTAAAACCCCGAAAGTGTATTTGTTTTCATCAACATTTCAGATGATTCAGGATCCCATTTTTTATGATGATAAGACCAATTTCCTTTTCATTGATGTAAGCGGATTTATGGGAACCAATAATGCGAATTATAAAGGTTTGGAAACTTATTTTCAAAAATCGATGAATCCGAATAATATTGTTCCTAAAGTTTCAAGAATTTTTGCTGAAAAGATTGCTCCTTTCTCAACAGATCACCAGAAATTCATCGATCTTCTGGTGTACAACGGAAAAATCATGTTGCTTCAGGATGCTTTTCTTCCCGAAACTCCTGATTATCTGAAAATGGATTATGACAAAAAGCAATACGATTGGTCAGTTGCCAACGAAGCCAACATTTATAATTATTTTGTTGAAAATAATTTGATTTTTGGTGATGATCACCGTTTGGTAGACCGTTTCATTAATCCTGGCCCGTTTTCGAAATTTTACACAGAAATTGATAATGAATCTTCACCAATGGTGGGAGTTTACGTCGGATGGAAGATATGTAAAGAATATCTAAAGAAAAATCCTGAAACAAAATTAACTGATTTCCTGAAAATGGATGCCACAGAAATTTTTAATAAAGCTGGATACAAACCGAAATTAGAAGAATAAAAATGGTTGATAGAAATTGTTTGATAGTTGATAGATAATAAAAAGATGTGATATTCACGACCATCAACTAACAACCAAAACCCAGTAACCAATTAAACATATTAGAAAAATAGGAAAAATGAGAAAGACTCAGATAACGATAGATGTAGAGCTGGATGAAAACCACATTCCTGAAAAAATGACATGGAATGCTGAAGATGGCGGAGTAGAAAAAGAAGAGACAAAAGCTGTAATGATTTCCGTTTGGGACGAAAAAGCCTCAGAAGCTTTAAGAATTGATCTTTGGACAAAAGAAATGCCGGTTGACCAAATGAAAATGTTTATGCACCAGATTCTTATTTCTATGGGAAATACTTACCAAAGAGCTACTGGTGAAGATGATGTTGCCGAATGGATCGAGCAAATGGCAGAAGAATTTGCAGTAAAATCAGCAATAAAAATGTAGAAAGCGTTTGGCTTTTGGCAAATGGCAATTGGCTTTTTGCCAAAGGTTAAATAAATTATAATCAATCTTTTGGCGGTCAAGCGACAAGCTAATAGCCAAAAGCAATAAGCTAAAAGCAAAAATATTATGAATTTCAATACAAAAGTTATACACGGCGGACAACACCACGAATCTGCAACAGGTTCTGTAAACGTTCCGGTTTTTTTAACATCTACTTTCGCACAAAAAAGCCCGGGAGTGCATTCAGGATACGAATATTCAAGAGCAGCAAACCCTACAAGACAGGCTTTGGAAGATTCTTTGGCAAGCATCGAAAACGGAGCGAGAGGCTTGGCTTTCGGTTCTGGTTTGGCGGCAATCGACTGTGTTTTAAAATTATTAAATCCAGGCGATGAGGTTATTGCTGTGGATGATTTATACGGTGGAACTTACAGAATGTTCACCAGACTTTTCGAAAAATATCAGTTGAAATTTACCTTCGTGAATTTCGATGATGTTTCTACAATTGCAGATGTTATTACCGATAAAACTAAATTAATCTGGGTTGAAACTCCAACAAATCCATTGATGAAGTTGGTTGATATCAAAGCTGTTGTAGAAATTGCAAAAGGAAAAGATATTTTAGTTGCAGTAGATAATACTTTTGCAACGCCATATCTTCAGAGACCAATCGACATGGGAGCAGATATTGTGATGCATTCAGCGACAAAATATTTAGGAGGTCATTCTGATGTTATTGCAGGAGCTTTGATCGCAAAAGATGCAGAATTAGGAGAAAAACTTCATTTCATCCAGTTTGCAAGTGGTGGAATTTTAGGTCCGCACGATTCTTATTTGGTTTTAAGAGGAATTAAAACTTTAGCATTAAGAGTCCAGAGACATTCTGAAAACGGAATGGCTGTAGCAAAATATTTAGAATCTCATCCTGCAGTTGCACAGGTAATTTACCCGGGATTGGAATCTCATCCGCAATATGAATTGGCAAAAACTCAGATGAAAGACTTCGGAGGAATGGTTTCTTTTACTTTTAAATCAGGGAAAAAAGAAGATGCCATTAAATTTTTAGAAAAAGTAAGAGTGTTTACTTTAGCTGAATCTTTGGGAGGCGTAGAATCTTTGGCAAATCATCCGGCTTTGATGACACACGCTTCCATTCCTGCCGAAAAACGTGCAGAATTGGGAATTACAGATGATTTGGTTCGTCTTAGCGTTGGAATCGAAGATGCGGAAGATTTAATTGCAGATTTAGAGAAAGCTTTTTCTTAAAATAAAAACCATAAGCATCCGTTTTTAAGCGGATGTTTATTTTTAAACCAATGGTAATGAAAAATACAAGAAAAGCTACAATGGAGGATTTAAGTCAATTGACTGAATTATTTGACCAATATAGGATTTTCTATCATAAAGATTCTGACTTGTCTGCAGCAGCAAACTTTTTAAAAGAAAGAATTGAAAATAAAGATTCTGAAATTTTTGTTGCTGAAAATGAAGGTAAATTGGTTGGCTTCGTTCAATTATACCCATTGTTTTCTTCTACAAGAATGAAACGATATTGGTTGCTGAATGATTTATTTGTTAATGAAAATCACCGCGGAAAAGGCTTTTCAAAAGAATTGATTGAAGAATCAAAAGATTTGGCAAAATCTACCAGTGCAGCAGGAATCCTCCTTGAAACAGGAAAATCCAACGAAATAGGAAATAAATTATACCCAAGTTGCGGATTTGAAATATACGACGAAGTGAATTTCTATGAATGGACGAATGAAGTGTAGTGAATTGTCAATCATCAATCGTCAATTTTCTAAAACTCATAATTTATAATTAATAACTTATAACTAAAAAAATGACTGATTTTCAAAAATACATTCAACGATATTTAGATTTAATTCCATCTGAAAACTGGTCGGAAGAATTGAAAAATGTTGGTGATAAAACCGTCTCCCTGTATTGTTTTTTGACGGAAGAACAGTCTAAATTTGCCTACGCAGAAGGAAAATGGACTTTAAAAGAAGTACTTCTTCATTTATCAGATACCGAAAGAGTTTTTCAGTACAGAATTTTAGCTTTTGCAAGAAACGAAAAAAATGAACTTCCGGGATTTGATGAAGAAGGTTACGCTTCGAATTCTTTTGCTAACGAAAGAAGTGTAGCATCTTTGGTGGAAGAATATCAATTGGTAAGAAATTCTTCGCAGGTTTTATTAGAGAATTTAAATCCGTCAGTTTTAAATAATATCGGGACTGCAAACGGAAACCAGATTTCTGTTCAGACCATATGCAAATTAATTGTCGGTCATAATATTCATCATTTAAATGTGATTGAAGAGAGATATTTGCCGAACCTGTGATATCAAAAAAAATAAATATTGTACTTATAATTAGTGTGCTGATCTTTTTAATATCACTCACACAAAATTGTATTATTTATCAATATTTTGATGAGATACATTATCCATCATATCTAGCTTTTTTGTTAGGTTGGACATATTTTGATGGAGTTCGTTGGGAATGCTTTGTTTGGTTAGCAAATCCATTTTATTTTTTAGGAATTGTTTTAATTATTAAAAGAAATCACAATGCAGTTCTTTCTCTCATTATTTCATCATTTTTGGCAGTTGCATTTATGTTTTTTGAAAACATAACAATTACTAAAAGTGGAAGAATAGCTCCAATAATTAAATTAGAATTAGGTTACTTTTTGTGGTTAATATCAATTTTATTTGCAACTTTCTGCTCAATATTTATAAAAAATAAAATATGGAAAACATCATACAAATATTAAAATCCGGAGGTACAATCCTTTACCCGACTGATACAATCTGGGGAATCGGTTGTGACGCAACAAATATCGACGCGATCAACAAAATTTTTGACATCAAGAAGCGTGAAAAAAACAAATCCATGATTATTTTGGTGGAAACTGAAAAAAGATTGCAGGATTTAGTCGACGTTCCGGAAATGGCTTGGGAAATTATGGATTTGAGCGAAAAACCGGTGACATTGGTTTATCAGAATCCAAAAGGTTTGCCAAAAGAATTATTGGCGGAAGACGGAAGTATCGGAATTCGTTTGGTGAAAAATGATTTCTGTAAAAAATTGATTACCAAATTAAATAAACCTTTGGTCTCCACTTCAGCCAATTTCAGTGGGGAGAAAAGTCCGTTGAAGTTTTCTGATATTTCGAAAGAAATCATTGATCTGGTTGATTTTGCTGTGGAAGAAGACAGAGAAAAAGTTTCGCAATATTCTGGTTCATCAGTGATTAAAATATGGAGTGACAATAGAATTAAGGTTCTAAGAGAATAATTTATTTCCCACAGATTACGCAGATTTGCACAGATTTCTGATCATTTTTAAGAGAAAATCTTAGTTTTTAAAATGATTTCTCTAATATTGGTGTCATTTAACTAAAACTAATGTAACTGATGTGTAAAAAATCTTTGCTGCTTTAAAAAGCGATTTGTTTGTAAATATTTATCTTTGCAAAATAGCTAACCATTAAGAAGTCGGAAATTAAGTTTTTTAACCTTAAATCTGATTTCTTAATGGTTTTACATTAGAAATGGATTTTCATTAACATTATTTGAGAATTTAATATCTAAAATCTAATATCTAACATCTATAAAAAATGTTCATTAATCTTAATCAAAATAGAAATCTAAAACTTTTCAAAATTATTTCTGAAGTTGCTTCCGGAAACAATCAGTCTGTGTACATTGTTGGTGGTTTTGTGCGAGATTTATTAATGAAAAGAAAAGCTTCTACGGATATTGATTTTGTGACTGAACAAAACGGAATAGAACTGGCTCAAAATGTTGCCAAAACTATTGATCCGAAAATGAAAGTTTCTGTTTTCAAAACCTACGGAACGGCAATGATCAAATATAAGGATCTGGAATTGGAATTCGTAGGAGCAAGAAAAGAGAGTTATACCGAAAATAGCCGTAAACCGGAAGTTGAGGGCGGAACCATTGAAGACGATCAAAAAAGGAGAGATTTTACCATCAATGCAATGGCAGTTTCTCTGAATAAAGACAATTTTGGAGAATTAATTGATCCTTTTAACGGAATTGATGATCTGGAAAAAGGGATTTTAAGAACTCCGTTAGAGCCTGCTCAAACTTATTCTGATGATCCGTTGAGAATGATGAGAGCAATTCGTTTTGCCTCGACTTTAAATTTTTCAATCGAAGAAAATTCATTGGAAGCCATTAAACAGGAAGCTGAGAGAATAAAGATTGTTTCGATGGAAAGAATTATGGTTGAATTTAATAAAATCATGCTTTCCCAAAAACCTTCAATTGGATTAAAACTAATGGAACAAACGGGTTTAATGAAATTAATTATTCCTGAATTGATCGATCTGAAAGGAGTAGAAGAAGTAGAAGGACAAACCCATAAAGATAATTTTTACCACACTTTGGAAGTTGTTGACAATATTTCTGAGAACACAGATAATCTCTGGCTTCGCTGGTCTGCATTGCTTCACGACATCGGAAAAGCTCCCACCAAAAAATTCGTTGAAGGAACTGGCTGGACTTTCCATGGACACGAGTTTTTAGGTTCAAAAATGGTGAAAAAGCTGTTTCAAAAATTAAAATTACCATTGAATGCAGACATGAAATATGTTCAGAAAATGGTGAAACTTTCGTCTCGTCCAATCGCTTTGATTACCGATGATGCTTCAGATTCTGCATTGAGAAGATTATTATTTGATGCAGGAGAGGATATGGAAGATCTATTTACACTTTGTAAAGCCGATATTACGACCAAAAATTCAAGAAAACAGGAAAAATTCAAGAAAAACTTTGAATATGTTGCAGTAAAAATAAAAGAGGTTGAAGAAAAAGATCAGGTAAGAAATTTCCAGCCACCGATTTCTGGAGAAGAAATTATGACGATGTTTAATTTACAACCCGGACGGGAAATCGGTATTTTAAAGGAAAAAGTAAAAGAAGCAATTCTGGAAGGCGAGATTGGAAATGATCATGAAGAGGCAAAGACTTTTGTGATTGCGGAAGCCGAAAAATTAGGTTTAACTTTAGCTTAAAAAATAACAATACAAAAAAATGCGGCTTCAAAAGAAACCGCATTTTTTATTTTAAAAAAGAATCTGAGATTAATAGTTTCTGTAAACTGATGTAGCTCCTATTCCTGCTGTGAATTTGCTAATGATTGCTCCTGCAGTAGTATATACAGTAATTTCACTTGCCTGCGTAAATCCTTTTACATCAGATACGAAAATCCTTCCATCTAAAACAGAAAATCCGTAAACAGTAAAGTTTGCTCCACCATCGACTGCAGTGATAAGAGGTGTAGAAGGAACTGTGGTTGCGTTCATATCCATTGAATAAATTTTATTGCTTGAGCTGAAATAAAATCTTCCGCCATCAACCTGAAGGTTTCTTCCGTTTGTAATTCCCGTAAGAGTAGTTGTTTTTACAATAGCTCCTGCCGGAGAAATCTGATAAATGTAAGAATCTGTAGTTCCTGCCGAAATCGTGTAAACGTTATTGTTATAAGAAACAGTCTTATTGATGTTTCCGTTGGGAACCGGGATTGCAGCTCCGTCAATAGTATTGCTTGTGGTATTGATTTTAGTTATGGTATTACCAAACCCATAAGAAGCATTCTGTATAAAAATATTTCCACCTGCTTCCACAACGTTTTCAACTGTACTTGTTGATGCAAAATCAATTTTCTTTACGAAAGAATTATCAGATAATTTATATACGTTTACATATTTAGCTCCGCCGTATTTATCGTTAGAAACATATAGATTTCCATTAGCAACTGCCATATAACGAGGATTATCCAATTGAGTGGTAATTTCTCCTGTTTTTTTGAAAGTTATACGATCTACAACTTTAATTTTGTTTGAATTATTCAACAAAAGATATGCTTTATCCCCATTGAAAACCATGGTTTGAAGTACATCACCTAAGTTTTCGTTGTTTTTTGCTTTATAAATGTCATTTTGCATCAGGCTAAGATCTTTTGTAACGAAAGTTACCTCAGCATTTGGTTTTCCAAAATTACCTTCATTAGTGATAAAAATTCCGTTGTTATAAGTGATTTCAGGAATAACTTCTTCGTAATCCGAAGTACACGAAATCGAAAATAACAGGACGAATCCGAAAATAATCTGTAGTAATTTGTTTAATTTCATAATATGATAATGTTAAAAATTTATTGTTGCGTTGACACTGTAATTTCTCTTTGGCAGCGGATAATAATCTACCGTTTCATACACAGTATCGGTAATATTGTTCACTCTAAATCCTAAAGTGTATTTTTTTAAAATGGTTGCAGAAATTCCTCCATTCATTACAAAATAAGGATAAATCGCATATTTTTTACTTTCATCAGAAGTCGTATAAGTTAATCCGTTAAACATTCCCTGTGCGTAAACTTTCAAAAATTTGTATTGATAATCTATATTCGAAGACATTTTATGCAACGGAACATACGTCAGCTGTTTTTGAGTTGCCAAATCTACGGATTTTGTGTAAACATATCCTGCAATTAGCTTTACAGAATGATTTTTATTAAAACTTTTTTGGTAACTCAATTGAGATTCCAAACCATAAGATTCTACTTTATCGGTATTAAAAGCTCCCCAATAACCAAACGTTGTTGGTAACCAACGAATCATATTATCGATTTTCATATAATACGGGTTTAAACTTAGCGTAAAACCCGCCACACTAAATTCATGATTCATATCTGCCTGAACCGAGGTTTCGGATTTCAGATTAAGATTTCCTCCCGGATTCCAGTACAGATCATTAAATGAAGGGAATCTGAAGTTTTTTGATGCGTTTACATTAACCTGATACCAACTGTTCGCTTTCCATTTTCCTGAAAAAGAGTAGAGAAGAGGCGAATCTATATTTTCAACAAAATCTTGTTTAATTCCTGCTTCAAATCTAAGATTCGGTGTTGCAAAATATCTTAATAAACCAGCAACTGAGCCTATGTTTCTACTTACATTTTTTATCCCAGAATCTCCTAAACCATCGCCCTGATTTTGCTGAAATTCACCAATCACATTAATATTCAGTTTAGAAATGATGAAATAATTAAAATCATTTTTGAAAATGTAATTTTTATTAATTCCACCGCTCGTAAAAGGTGCATTATAAACTCCAAAATACTGGAAATTATCTTCTGTGTAAGCTGCTTTTAAACTGTTTGAAATTCTAGATTTATTAATGTCCCAGGAAAGTAAACTTCTTAAAGTCTGTGCTTTATAACTGGTCTTATTTCCGTTCTCTTCAAGAATTCTGTAGTTTTGTGAAGCATCATAAAACTGACTTTGCCATGATATTGTCTGATGATTGGCAATCTTATAAGCTGCTCCAAAATTAAAAGTCGTATTGTAAAACTTTCCGTTTCGGTTGATATAGTTATTTTTTTCCGGAACTTTATAATCATTTTCACTGATAAAATAATTTCCCGAAGCTTTAATGCTGAATTTATCATTGCTGTAACCTGCTTTCAAAAAATTGTTGTAAGTCCCGAAAGATGCAGCTTCAGAGTTAAATAATCCGCTAAAACCTTTATTAAAGCTCAGATTATTATTCAAATGAATACTTCCGCCAATGGCTCCGCTTCCGTAAATCACACTTCCGCCACCAGATTTGATCTCCATTTGATCATATCCAAAAAGTGCAATATTATTAATGTCTCCCTGTCCTAAAAACTGAGAATTAATATTAATTCCGTTCCAGACAAAAGCAGTCTGTTGAGCCGTTGTTCCTCTGAAAGAAGGTGAAGAAACTGCACCACGACCATTTTCTTTGATGTAAACCGGCGATTGAAAACGCAATACTTCAGAAAGGTTAGACGAGTTTTTTTGAATATCTTTAGGAGATAAAGTATGTAACGAATGAAAAAGCTTAACTTTTTTCATTTGATTGTCGAAAACATATACGGTATCAATCGTTTTTTCCTGACCAAAATATAAGGCAAAGCAGGAAGAAACAGAAACCAAAACGAGTGTTCTTTTTAAAATCATAATCTATTTGCCTTTCCTCCGAAAGCAATCATTTATTAATATTCTAAAATTCCGGCAGGTCTCCTGACTTTCGCTTTTGCTACACCTTCCCGTTTTTGACAGTGGTTTTTTGTAGAAAATAAGGTTGCGATTTACAGTTGCGGGGACAGTCTGGGATTTCCACCCAATTCCCTCTTAGTTCCAATACCTTGGAAACCAAAATTTTTGCAAATATAGTTTTTTTGAAAAGAAAGATTAAATTTTATTAATGCTAAAATATAATCTTAATCTTTATTTAAATTAAAGTTTTTTAAAGCAAAATAATAAAAAAATATTTTCAATCATCTGTGTTAATCTGTTTAATCTGTGGGAAAATTACTACAAAAACGTTCCGTCAAAATAAAACGGCAACAAATCTTTAATAGAACTCACCTTAATCACTTCATCATTTAAATTAGAAAAATAAAGCTCGATATTTTCATTTTGCTTGGTTTCATATTCAATAATACTTTGTCGGCAAGCTCCACAAGGCGGAATCGGAGGGTTTTTCTCTGAAAATTCTTTTGGTCCGCCTACAACAAATATTTTTTTAACAATCTGATTCGGAAAATTAGCTCCAATCCAGAATAATGCAGTTCTTTCTGCGCAAAGTCCGGAAGGAAAAGCAGCATTCTCCTGATTGTTTCCTGAGAAAATTTCGCCGTTTTCAAGCAAAACCGCACAACCCACAAAGAAGTTGGAGTAAGGTGCATAAGCATTTTTTCTTGCCTGAATTGCTTTTTCAAAAAGGCTGTTTTCAACTTCGTTAAGGTCGTTCCTGCTTTTGAAATGTTCGTAACTGATTTTTATATCTTTTTTCATTTTTGTCTGCGTAAAAAGGGGCATAAAAGTAAACCTTTTTGACGAAGCTGGCAATATCTTTGTTACGATAGTAAATCGTAAATTTAAACTTTTAAAAAATAAATTCAATGTTATATTCTCCTATAAAATTCAGAAATGTAGAGCTGAAAAACCGTTGGGTAATGTCGCCAATGTGCATGTATTCTGCTGAAAATGGTCTGGCTAATGATTTTCATTTTGTTCATTACGGAAGTCGGGCTCAAGGTGGAACCGGACTTTTAATTGTGGAAGCAAGCGGCGTAGAACCGAAAGGCAGAATTACCAATCATTGCATGGGAATCTGGAATGACGAACAGGCTGAAAAACTTCAGAAAATTGTAGAATTTGTTCATAAAAACTCAGAAAGTAAAATAGGAATTCAATTGGCACATGCAGGAAGGAAAGGTTCTACGTGGGAAAATAAACAGATTTCTCTGGAGGAAGGCTGGGAAACTCTCGCGCCAAGTCCGATTCCTTATCACCCGACAGAAAGAATTCCACACGTATTGACTGTAGAAGAAATTAAAGAACAGATTCAGAATTTTAAAAATGCTGCAAAACGTGCTGTAAATGCTGGTTTTGATGTTGTTGAAATTCATGCAGCTCATGGATATTTGGTTCATCAGTTTTTATCTCCACTTTCGAATGTGAGAACTGACGAATACGGCGGAAGTTTTGAAAACAGGATTAGATTTTTAATTGAAATTGTAGACGCTGTTAACCAGGAATTAAATGAAAATGTTGCTCTTTTTGTAAGAATTTCCGGGACAGAATATGCTGAAAACGGTTGGAATATTGATGAAAGTGTTGAGCTGTCTAAAATTTTAAAACAGCATAATGTAGATTTAGTCGATGTTTCAAGTGGTGGGAATATTCACGGAGCAAAAATTCCGGTTTTTGACGGTTATCAGGTTCCGTTTTCTTCAGCAGTGAGAAATCAGGCAAATGTGAAAACCGCGGCGGTTGGTTTGATTACAAAAACTGAACAGGCGGAAGACATTTTGCAAAACGGTGACGCAGATTTGATATTTGTAGCGAGAGAGATTTTAAGAAACCCGTATTTGGCAGTTCAGGGCTCTTTTGAAACGAAAAAAGAATGTTTTTTTCCGCATCAGTATTTGAGAGCGAAAATTTCTTCTTAATTTTAGCTGCGAATTTAAAAAAAGACAATGCATATAGAAGATTTTATGCTTCCGTGTCCCAGCAAAAAGTTTTTGGGAATAGAATGTTTCGGATGCGGAACTCAAAGAGCTATTGTAATGGTTTTTCAGGGTAAATTTTCTGAGGCTTTTCAAATGTTTCCGGCAGTTTACACTTTATTGTTGTTTTTCTGCTTTGTGGGACTTAACTTTATTGATAAAAAAAGAAATTACGGTCAGATTTTAATTTTTTTGGCAATAATTAATTCTGTAATAATGGTTTTTTCTTATTTTTATAAACATTTTTTTATTCACAACTAAACTAAACATTAAAAAAATAAATTATGAATCAACAAAAATTACCAAATGCTACGGCGGTACTTGTTTTAGGAATCGTTTCTATTGTATCTTGCTGTTGTTATGGCGTTCCGGGACTAATTACCGGAATCATTGCAATTGTACTTTTTAACAAAGACAGTAAATTATATCAGCAAAATCCTAGTCTTTATTCGGACTATAATAATTTAAATACAGGAAGAATTCTTGCAATTATCGGCATTGTATTAAGTGTACTTACCATTGCTTACTTTATTTTCTGTATAGCATATTTCGGAATGGATGCACTTTCAAATCCAGAATTGATGCAAGAAAGATTAAAGGATTTGCAAAATCGATAGGCTAATTTTAATTTACATATTGGAGACTGCAGAAATGCAGTCTTTTTTTTATAGGAATATTTTCAAAATACAATATTCTGAACGGAGTAAAAATTAAAAAAAGGGCAAATTTGTAAGAAAGATCTTATTTTTAACGATTTAGAAAGTAGTCATAGAATTACGACATTAAATCGTAGAATTACTACAAATTTTGAAATAATGCTTGAAAAAACTAAAAAATAATTGTCTTGGTTTTATCTTTGAGGTATAACAAATCACAAAATACGAACGAATAAAATTTACACATCATGGCAGCAAATTCAAGAGGAATCTTAAAATTTAACGGCAGCGAAGGACAAAAACTGTTAAAGCTGAACTACAGCGTATCGAGATCTACCGATGTTTCTGGTAGAGTAGCATCAGATCCATCCAATGCCATCATCAAATTGACGATTGAAGCAACAGAAAAATCTGAAATTTTAGAAAGTTTGCTTAATGGTAAATACAAGCCAACTTCCGGCGAAATTACTTTCAACAAATCTCACGAAGAAGGAACTTTAATTACATTAAACTGGGAAAACGGTTATGTCATTCAGCACGAAGTAGACTTTGATGCGGTTGACGAAAACTCAATGCTGATCAGCTTTGTCATCAGTGCAGAAAAAATAAATTACGGAAATGCAGCATACGAAGGACTTTGGCCGGTATAATTCATCATACTGATTTTCAGCATATGGTACGCAAAAGACTGTCTGTTTAGATGGTCTTTTTTTGACAATTCAAGAATTTATATAGTTTTCAGGATAATTTAATAAAAAATTTAAGTTTGTTATTTTCCACATAGGATTTTTGTGTTTGTAAATCCTTTTTTCTTGAATAATTTTTTATATATTTATATACCACAATTACAAAAATATGAATACCTCAACTAAAAATGGAGGTTCCGCTTTCCGCCCATCACAAAATGCGGCAGGAATCTCAGAAAATCATCATACGGGAATCAACCGTTTGGTTAAATTATCTTTAGTCATCGAAGGTAAAGTAATCAAATATTACAAGCATTTTAAGCTGACTCAAAGTTCCCGAAAACACCACGAATTTACCCTTACTTTGGCTCACGATGCTTTAGGCGACCGCCAAACTCATACTCTGGAGGAAGCCAATACGTTTTTAGGCAAGAGATTAACGGCCGTTATTTCTTATAAAGATATTGAGAAAAGTCCGGAACGAACTTTTGTGGGAGTCATCACAGGAGTTGGTTTCAGCCAGGAAAGAATGAGCTTGGGAAATATTGTGCTTTCGGGTTACAGTCCGACTATTTTGCTGGATGGCGCTCCGCATATTCAAAGTTTTGGTGGAAATCAGGCGGTGAATATGGGAATTATTGCGGAAGAAGTGATTAAGCAGGGTTTAGATAAAAGCCGTTTTGATATCAGAATCGATACGAATGATTATTCTCAAATTATTTACAGCAGTCAGTATGATGAAACGCATTATAATTATCTGGCAAGAATGGCAGAAGCGTATGGTGAACAGTTTTATTACGACGGCGAAGTCTTGCATTTCGGGAAACTTCCGCCACAAAATACTCCGATTAAATTAATTTACGGAAGTAGCGCCAATGATATTAAAGTTGAATTAAAAGCAGTTCATACCAAGCCGCAGTATTATGGCTATAACAGCAATAAAAATGAAGTTTTAAAATCAGGTTCAACACCGATTCAGCATGTTGGAGATTTGGCAAAAACCGCTTACGAGCACAACGATAAAATTTACAAAACACCTTCATTAAGAGTTGCTCCGATCAAAGCGACCACTCATTTAGATGTTGAATATTCTCAGAAAAGTACGGCAGGAAGTGAGGCGGTGAATGTTTTTAATATTTCAGGAAATACGACTGTTCCTTTTTTACATCCGGGATGTTGTGTAGATATTGAAATGCGAAAAGTGGATACGAACGAAAGTTCATATTTCACTAAAATCATGGTAACAGAAACGACGCATGAAATTGACACCATCGGTCATTACACCGGAAGTTTCAGTGGAATAGCCTCCGATACAGGCTTTTTACCCAAGCCGGAATTCACAGTTCCGATTGCACAGCCGCAGATTGCCACGGTGATTTCCAATGCAGATCCTGAAGGGCAGGGAAGAATCCAGGTACGATTTGATTGGCAAACCAATGACACAACGCATTTTATAAGAATGATGAGTCCTGATGCAGGAGGAACAGACCAGATTACCCAAAACCGGGGTTATGTGGCGATTCCCGAAATTGGAGATCAGGTGATGGTAAATTTTGTACACAATCACCCCGACCGACCTTTTGTAATGGGAGGAATGTTTCATGGAGGGGTTGGATTGGGGGGAGGAATTGATAATCATTTAAAATCAATTCAAACCAGAAGCGGAATACGAATTTTAATGAATGATGAAGAGGGAAGTGTAAATATTATTGATCCAAGTGGAAACAATTATTTTATGGATGGTAAAGGCAATATTGTAGTCACCGCTCCAAAGAATATGACTTTTAATGCTGGTGAAAATCTAAATATTAATGTAGGTAAAGATATGAAAACCAGTGTAGGTAATGATAATGCAATTAATATTATTAATGATCATAAATTTACCTCAAAGAATTACAAGCAAACTGTAAACGAAAATAAAACGATTAATATAACGGGAGATTTAAAGGAAACAACTTCTACTACTACTCACAAGGCAAAAAATGGTGACATTCTTTTACAAAGTTCAGGAGTTGCGAAAATGTTAGGAAAAATAGATGCTAAGGTAAATAAAGGATAAATCTATGATAAAAAAAGTGCTGATTGCTTTATTCTCTTCTGTATTTTCTGTTATCCTCACTGGTATCATTACATTAAGTATTTTAGATCTTACAGGATATAGTCATGGTGATTGCGGATGGTTGGCTGTTTGGCTCTGCGGAGCTTTTCTGCCCCTATTGTTTTTTCTGCCATTTATAATAGCCGCACAGAAGAAGAAAAAAACAATAAGTGATTTTACATGGTATTGTATCTATTCAGATTGTATTGGTTTTATCATCATATCCGTGATCTTATTAATTATAGTTCCTTTATTATGCTCATGAAAACCAGAAATTATTGTATCAAAAAGAACATGAAAACTAATTATGCATCGGCATGGTGTAATAATTACTTTATAAGGTATTAAGAATGAATAAAATATTAAAATATCTGCTAAGCTTTCTGTTTTTTGCCCAGATTTCGTGTCAGGAAAAAAAAGCTTCTAAAAAAATTGAAACTATGACGAAATATGAATGGACTGAAGGTACTTCCGCTCCCTTAGGATATCCGATGGAAGTATACAAAGGAGGTATGGAATGCGAAGGTGGGGAATGGGTAGGATTGAGCTTTGGTATTATTCCAGGCAATGATCAGTGGGGTACTATCAACCATGGGATGGGAAATGGTTTTAAAAGCCTTCCCGCACGATTGGATTTTATCTGGATGTCTTATATGGAAAACCAGTTTTATATGATTGATACTGCTATTGATATTGCTAAAATAAAAGAGTATTTTAATAAAGGATATGAAACAAAAGTGACAAATGGCAGTGGTGAAATTGAGCATTTAAACTATGATGAAATTGGTGTTGGAATGGCCCCCGGAGGAATTGTTGTTGTTTGGGTAGCCGGTGTAGGAGTGCAGAAAGAAGTGGGAAGGTATCAAGGAAAAAAAGTAACAATTCCTGAATCCGAAATTGCTAAACTGGATAGCCATGAAAATCGTTTCTGGAGGAAAGATTACCTTGATGACGTGTTTAATAACGGTAAGGTTATTCCTAGCGAGATAAGAGAAAAAAATAGAGGAAAAGCAATTCCTTTCGGCTTGTGGGATACCTACAGGATACGATACAGCTGGAAACCTGTTTTTGATTTGCCGGAAAATGGCAAGCTCAATTCATTAGCTAATGTAAAGATATTTACAATTAATGGAGAAAAAGAGCAATTCGACACAGCAAAAAGCGTATTGGCTGAAAATGAAAAAAGGGCAATTCCAAGAAGGATTATTTTTGACTATCTGGGAGGAGATAATAAAATATATGGTGCAAATTGTGATCTAAATGTAAACTCAGGTTTTGAAGCTTTTAAAGCTGTGTTTGGTGATGACCCTAATTCAACTAAAGCCGATATCATCGTTAAGGTGAATGAAGCAAACAGCTATTTTACAATAAAGCTAAGGGGTGAAAATGGTAAAGAAGCTTTTATAAAGACAGATAAAGTGGAAGTTTTTTAAAGAAAAGATCAGCAAATAAATTGATTGAATAATTTTTTTCATTAAAAAAATAAAAATGTTTATTAATTGAATACGGCGACAATTTCTTTGCTTGAAAATGAACAAACCACAATATCAACAGGAATAATTTTCTCTCTCGTAGATGATGGTAACAACAGATATGGAGCTGACTGCATTCTTAAAAAGAAATCGGGCGTCGAAGCTTTTGTCAAAGTATTTGGGGAAGATCCTAAGTCAACCAAAGCTGATATTGTGATAAAAGTAAATGGATCATATAGTTTTTTACCATCCTGTTGGAAAGCGAAAATGGAAAAGAAGCGTTTATTAAAACAGAAAACATGAAAATGTTCAGGTCTAAAAAGAAATATCAAAATTAAAAAGAGGTGGTTATGGGAAAGACTTTCGTATACAACACAGGCAATGCTAAACCTCCAGTAGATGAATTGCATCTGGAGATAGGAGTATTTTTTGATGGTACTTTAAATAACTTGAAAAATAGTGAGCTAAGGATGAAGTACAGAGACGGAAAGAATAAAATGGAAAGTACTGATACCAAAGATGAGATCTTGAGAAAAGAGGAAGAGATCGAAAAAACGAGAGCCCAACAGGAAAAAGAATATAAAAACCTTCCCAATAAAGATATATCTGATAATGATGATGAATATCAAAGATATCTCAAAGCAAGCCACAGAGGATGGCTAGATAAACAGGGTGTTGATAATAGTTTTAGTAATGATTATACTAACGTGGCGAGAATGTATCAATGCTGTAGACAAAATACTTACGGAATTTATGTAGAAGGAATTGGAACTCTGAATAATCATAGAGATGTGGATGATGGTTTTCAATACGGCTCTGGTAAAACAGGCGTAAGAGGAAAGGTGAGAAAAGGTTGTGAAATGGCAGCCGACAGAATTAAAAAACTTGTTCTTGAAGCTAATGGTAAAATAAAAATAACTAAAATTACCATCGATACCTTTGGGTTTAGCCGTGGAGCGACAGCTGCAAGAAATTTTGCGTACGAAATAAATGGTAATAAAAGACCCAAAGATGTTGAAATAAAAAAATCCAGAAAGATAATAGGATATACACAGATAGAATCTCGTGAAGGCCCGGTAACGGTTCCGGAATATGGAGATATCTGGATAGATAAAGATAATACTGAAGTAGATCCAAAATATATTAAAGACGGCAAACTTCCAAAATTCGGATTTTTAGGATATTATCTTTTAAGTAAAAGAATTTTATCAGAGCAGCAACTTGAAGAATTAGATCTGGATGTTCGTTTTATAGGGGTATATGAAACGGTATCGTCTTATGAAGAATATGGTGATATGGGAGCAATCAGACGAGTGGGATGGGAAGGAATGAAGCATTCTACCTTAGGATCTTCTTACAATTTCGGAGACGATGTAGAACAGTTGCAGCTGCTGAACCCAGGATCTTATTTCAAAGCAGTTCATTTTACTGCAGAAAATGAACATCGTGAAAACTTTTCACTGACGAGATTTCCGGGAAGTATAGAAAGAGAATTTCCTGGCGTTCATTGTGATATAGGAGGAGCTTATGAAAATGGAATAGAAACAGTAGATGAAATAGAAACATCCAATCATAAGCCGGCGTGGTTCTTAAATAAGCGTAGACAACAGTTGATCGATGAGCATTGGTTTAATGATGAGCAAATAAAAATTAATAACAGCTTACTCAATGTTTTAACGTTGGGAAGTGTTTACCGTAAGATTACCGGAATCCGGTTTTTGAGAAAAGAGTACAGTTATATTCCGCTCCATTTCATGGAAGAACACGGGATAGGTTTTTATGATAACCATATGATGACAAAAACAGAAACAACCTATTCTATTGAGCATGACAAATACCTTCCTTCTGCAAAAGATCTTTTGCACCACTATGTTTTTGAGGATGGAAAAAAATGGAATTTCAAATCAGATGAAGAAGTTGAAAAAGACAAGCAGGAAAGAGCAAGACAAAAATTAGAAAATCCGGAGCCGGTACAAGAACTAATACCGGATGAAGTATATGATAAAGACGGTAGTAAAATTAAAACTACAACTTTACAGGAAGTCGTGGTTACCGGCTATCATCCTCAAACACTATTGAGAATTATACGCAATCAATATCTGCATTGGTCGGCCAACAGGGATTGGATGGGAATGGATCCTAATAGTAATTACGAAAGAGTAATATATCCGTAATGATGTTGACGATATTGGAAAATCTTCATCAGAAAATTTACAGGCTTGAAACAATTGTAACGGAGCATAGAAATCCCGTATATGCCACTACCAAGAGCTATGCCAGAGAGGTTGAAGTGTATTATCTCGGAAAATCTAAAGAAGAACATCAATTTCAGATTCTGGTTGTTGATTTTGATTTTTCGGATGATGATACTGCTATAGGGAAATTGATAAAAAAAATCAGTTATCTGTTTGATGAACTGGAATGCAGGGTTGATCATGAAGGGAACATTACAGCAATAGATAATCTGTTTTTCCTGCGGTTAAGATGGATTAATATTCAGGCTAAATTATCAAAAGTACACAAAGGAGAAGCTGTAGATCATTATTTCAATCAGATCAGCGGCATATTGGAAGATGAAACAAAACTAATTGATTTTCTGACGGGTTATAATATGTTCGGTTTGCTCTTCAACGGCTTGTTGGAGTCATTCGATACCAAAAGAAAAAGAATCTCTCCGGAAGGGTTTATAGAAATCATGATTCCAGAAAAAGATGGAGAAAAAATGATTTTAAAGGTATCTGCTCAAAACCTGGAACTTACAGAAATTGATGATTTCAGGGGAATATTTATCTGCAAAGGTCATCAGTATGAAGAAGGTTTTATAGAAATAAAGAAACAGAATTTTCATTTAAAACATTCATTATTATGGATAGGTTAAATAACGAAGGAGAAGCAAATGCTCCGGAAACTCACACTCAAACTCCGGCACAGGATACCGACAAAATGAAAGCTGATAACAAGCAGAAAATGGAGGAGAAGCGTGCTGAAAATGAAGAGAAAGATAAAGCAGAAGAAGGTTTGTTATTGGCAATAGACGGTGCCAGAATAAAATTCAATGCTCATTTGGGAAAATTTAAAGTATTAAATAATGTACCGACAACACAGGATAAACTTACAGGGACTGTAGTAGAAAAACAAATTCCTAATTTTATCTTTGATGATGGTTTTCAGATGATTTCCCTTACAGAATGGCAGGATTTTGGAACTGCAAAAGTGCAGGAAAATTATGTGCTGCTAAAAAAATCTACTTTACCGGGAACAGGAAAAATGCCGGGGAATATACCTCCAGAGTCAGGAAAAATAGAATTTGTAACCTCCGGACAAGTAAATGTACCGGAAAAGATTGATCCGAAGGGAGCACCGGTGCCGGAGCAGGAAAAGAAACAAAGTCCATGTTCAGACGATTTTACTTTAGCACAAATAAAAAAAGTTTGGCCAAATGCTTCTAATCTTGTTTGGATGCAAGGTATAGTGGATGAGTTGAATAAATCATATACAGTAAATGGTGAATCTAAAAAATTATATGAGATATTTGAGCTTAATACATGTCTTAATAGATCTCATTTTTTTGCCCAAGCATTTGTTGAAAGTGGTGATAATTTATCAGGAGCGTTTAATGGAGAAAGCTTAAATTACTCAGTTGAAGCGCTGAGATCTGGTTATCCCTTTTCTGTATTCAAAAACAATAAAAAATATTATGATTATGCAGACGAAATTGGGCGTAAAAGTGAAATTGATCCCAAAACTAAAAAAAAGAAACTTGTACACGCTGCAGATCAAGAGCAAATTGCTAACATAGCTTATGATGATGATAATAGAGGAAAAGATTATAAATTAGGAAATATAAAAGAAGGTGACGGATGGAAGTTTAGAGGACGTGGGTTAATGCAAATTACAGGAAGGAGTAATTATAAAAGTATTCAGGAAATAATTGATACAAGATTACCTGAATCAGGAACTGATTTGTCATCAGGTAAATCAGTATTTACAGCAAAAGAAGCTGTTTTTGCAGGATTAGGAGATTGGATTTTAAAAAAAGCTAACACTTTGGCTAAGAATGGTGCAACACATGATGTTGTGAATTCGATAACAGCAAAAATAAATTATTCTACAAAATCATATAGCGACAGAAGAGATGCTTTTGATAGAACTGTTAAAATATTTAAAGATGATGATAAATAAAATTTCTTTATTAATCCTACTTTTAGGAATAAGTTGTAATTCCCAAACTTCTCAATTGCAGTCATTGTTAAAATCGAATGAAATTGTAGCTCAACTCCATAATGACTTCAATAATGATGGTACCCGTGATGATTTATATGTTTTAACATTAAAGAATGCTAAAGATATAAAAGAGACTAGTGAACTTACCCAAAGAAAAGTAATCATTGTTTTTAAGAATAAAAATAATACCGAACTATCTACTTATGAAAGCGATACTGTTTTTCCATGCAAAGAGTGTAGCGGTAAATCTGATGTGAATATTGACAATCTGAAGTTTGAAAATAATTTACTTTCTTACACCACCTGTAATGCTCCTTTTGCTTCTGATAAATATTCTGTTATTGATTTTACATTAAAATATTCAAAAAATACTTTTAATCTCTTTAAATATAAAGAGAGCTATTTTTCAGTTGAAGCAGACGATAATGCATCAATACTATTGAATGCGGAAGATGTTTCCAAGATTAAATTTAGTTACTATGATTGGGTTGCGGATAAAAGCTGGTTAGATTATATCATTATTTCAGCTAGTAACATTACTAAAATAAATGATTTTGCCTTTAGTCTTGAAAGTATTAATCCTTCGGTATCAATTAATGTGCTTCAAAAAATAATTCAAAAATACCCAGATCGAGTTGTAGCATATCTTAATATAGCAAATAGTTATTGGATTACAGGTAAAAAAGAAAAGGCTATAGAAAATTATAAAACATATATTTCTTTAATGAAGTCTCAAAAGAAAGACCTCAACAAAATTCCGAAATATGTTACAGAAAGAATAAAATGATAAAATACCTGTTCAATATATTATTTATTTTTTTGTTTAGCCTATCTTCATATGCTCAGCAAGTCTTTATTTTAAAAGATTCGGTCTGTATTTCTAAGAAATGTTTTGAGTTACAGGAGTTAAAAATAGGAACTAAGAATACTGGAATTTATAAGAGAATTCAAAAAAGCTATGATCTTTTTAACGGTATTTTTTTCGACAGTCCGGAGAAAAGATTGAACGCCAAAAAAGATACTTTAAATAAATTAATTTCAACAAATTCATTGCGTGATAACCAATATGGTTTTGAAAATTATAAGATTTTTTTGAATAAAAATGAATTGCTTAATGTATCAGTACATATTCAGTCATATGGTTCCCCATGGGAAGCTACAGTGTATTATTTCTTTGACGAAATGAATGATACAGAAGTTGGAGAAAACTTATTCCTCAACAAAAAAATGCTTTTACAGGTATGTCGTAAAAAATTAAAGACAGATAAAAGTATATCCTTTCCTATGAAGAATCTCAGCCAATATAAAATAAACACCAATACCGCGGGAAACATGACAGGCATAGATTTCATTTTTTATGATGAAAAAAATAGAACCAACAGCGGTTACCCTGAATATTCAGCTTCTTTTACATATAAAGAAATTGAGAAATTTATTGCACCACAATATAAAAAGAGACTGATACAATTTTAATTTATGAATCCATCATTGATAATAATTTTATTTTAAGAGTTTGTTTGTCATTCAGAAGGAATTTAAACATTCTGAAATAAAGCAGTTTAGATTCTTCTGGAAATCGAAGATTCGACGAGGGTAATGACAAAATGACTGCTGATTTTAGAGTTATGATTAAAACCCACATTCATATTTAATTTAAAAAAGAAATAAAATAAGAATAAATTCGTCCAAAATATTCCCGGTCAATGAAAATAACCAATTTTTAATTTTAATGATTGATAAAAAAGGCTTATTTTAGTTACACCAAAAATCAAAATATTAAAATATAAATGGGAGTACTTGTTACCAATGAAACTGTGAAACAGTTATTTCATATTGCACA
The DNA here is from genome assembly GCF_049166575.1 of Chryseobacterium sp. GP-SGM7. NCBI lineage: Bacteria > Pseudomonadati > Bacteroidota > Flavobacteriia > Flavobacteriales > Weeksellaceae > Chryseobacterium > Chryseobacterium sp. GP-SGM7. The sequence continues at coordinate 789,474 of NZ_JBMHFF010000002.1, forward strand.
GTCAATTGCGAGAGAAAATTACAATGCAACTTACAGTGGGCCTCATATTTTACAGGCTTTAATGCACAAAGATATTGGTCTGAACGAGTTTCTAAAATCTATAGACAAAGATCCGGGATATTTTTATGAATGGGCAGATGTCCGAATTGAAGATTATCCTAAAACCACACATCTTCCGGCCGAAGTTGGAGAAGGAGAATTTGTAGATAAAATCCTTGAAGAAGCCGATGATATTCGTTTAAAATTAGGTTTGGATGAGATTACGCCGGTTTGTATTTTAACGGCGATTGTAAAACCACAGGTTGCTTTTACTTTACAGCAATTGAAATCACTTCCGTTACGAGAACATGAAATTTTCAATCTATACAGAAAAGATGCACCTTTTGCGGCGACTCAAAATGGTGAAATTTCTTCGCTTTTTGGTGGAAATTCATCAGATTTTTCAGATTCTTCTTTTCCATCAATCAAAGCATATTGCGTAGATAGAACTACGCAGGCTAGAAACGGCGATCTTGAAAATATTATTGGTAGAGATAAAGAACTGAGAATGCTGGTAGAAATTCTTTGTCGGAGAAGCAAACCAAATGTGATTATAATCGGAGAACCCGGAGTCGGGAAAACAGCTTTGGTTGAAGGTTTTGCCACAGAAATCATCAAAGGGAATGTTCCTGAAATGCTTAAAAATGCAACCTTATTGGAACTCGACACCGGAGCATTATTAGCCGGAACTTCTTATAAAGGTGAAATTGAAGACCGGCTGAAAAAAGTAATCAATGAATGCAAAAAGATTGAAAAAGCAGTTTTATTTATTGATGAAATTCACACTCTTTTAGATCCGAAAGGAAGCATTGGAAATGTTGCAAATTTGCTTAAACCTGAATTGGCTCGCGGAGAAATTACCGTAATCGGAGCGACAACTCAGGAAGAATACAGAAAAATTATTGAACCGGAACAGGCGTTTAACAGGCGTTTTGAAGTTTTAACGGTGAATGAGCCGGATGAAAAAACCTGCGTCAAAATGATTGATGTTTTACTCGATGGTTATAAAAAGCACCACGGAATTGAAGTGGAAAAAACCGCAATTCCCGAATGTGTACGTTTGGCGAAAAGATATGCAAAAGGAAAAAAACTTCCGGATGCAGCAATTGATCTTTTAGACCGAACAATGGCTGCAATCAAAATGCTCGATGAATTGTCTGAAAAAGAACTGGAAAGCTGGAAAGAAATCTATGAAAATATTTTAAAAGAAGAATATTTTGACGATAAAGACAAAGCCGACGAATTAATCTGGAATTACAACTTACTAAGAGATAAAATCAGTCCTATCTTGTGGGGTTCTTTAAATGAGCAACCACAAATTGATAATTCGATGCCGGTTGAATCGATTCAGAAAATAATTGAAGACACATACGCCGAACTTTTACAGCATGCATCCAAAAAACGAGAAAAAGTAGACCGTCTCGAATTGGCGGCAGTAATGGCTGCAAAAACCAATATTCCGATCGGGAAAATTCAGGCTCAGGAAAAAGAGAAATTGCTGAATATGGAAGGGCTTTTGATGAACAGAGTTGTGGGGCAGGATCACGCTTTGAAAATTCTTTCTGATGCAATTGTTGAAAACCGAAGCGGATTAAATAAGCCGGGACAACCCATTGGTTCATTCTTCCTTTTAGGCCCAACAGGAACTGGAAAAACAGAATTGGCAAAATCCATGGCGGAATTGTTGTTTAACGATGAAAAAGCAATGGTTCGTTTCGATATGTCAGAATTTAAAGAAGAACATTCTGCAGCGCTTTTATACGGTGCGCCTCCTGGTTACGTAGGTTATGAAGAAGGCGGAATGTTGGTGAATAAAATCAGACAGCAACCTTATACTGTTGTTTTATTTGATGAAATTGAAAAAGCGCATCACTCGGTTTTTGACGTGTTTTTACAGATTATGGACGAAGGAAAAGTTCATGATAAGCTTGGAAAAGAAGGAGATTTCAGCAACGCTTTGATTTTATTTACTTCAAATATTGGTAGCGAAGAAATTGTAAAACAGTTTGAGCAGGGAAATGTTCCGGAATCAAATTCTTTAATGCAGATCATGTCAAGTTCAGGGAAATTCAGACCGGAATTTTTGGCGAGAATTACCGAAATTATTCCGTTTGCACCGATTACAGAATCAATTGCAGAAAGAATCTTTAATATTCAGTTAAAGTCGCTTCATAATTCATTAACCAGATTGGGAATGAGTCTGAAAATCAGTGATGAAGCAGTGAAAAACTTAGCCTTAAACGGATTCAGCAGTAAATATGGAGCAAGACAGATTTCCGGAGTTATCAGATCTCAACTGGCAAGACCGATTTCTAAAATGATTGTAAGAGAAGAAGTGAAAACCGGACAAAATTTATCCGTTGACTGGAATACTGAAGAAGAAAAAATAAGCTGGAAAGTAGATTGATTGCAGATTTTATTTAACTTAAAATAAAATTTCTCGCAGATTAAACTAATCAAGCGGATCTTTAAATCTGCAAAATCTGTTTAATCTGCGAGAATAGTAAAAATAATTAATTTGAATTTAGATTTTTAACAGTTTTAAAATTCAACAGTTACTTTGTCATTCTGGAAGAATCTAAACTTCAATATTCTCAGGCTGTTGAGATTTCTACGAAATGACAAAACGATCGCTGAATTTTATATTATGATTATAAGCGGACATTCATTTAAAAATTCAAATGATCTGAATAAAAGTATTTTATAAATACATTAAAATGAAATCGAATTTCAAAAATATCATTCTAGCTGCGGCATTTTTAAGCTGTTCACATTTTGTGAATGCGCAGTTTCTTTCTGCTTCCGATACTTCTGAAAGCAGTGTAAGGAAATACAGGAATATTATTGAAGCCAACAGAGAAATCGTTACTTTCATCGAATATTCTATGGTTGAAAGAGGTTTGCCAAAGCATCTAAGAAATTTAGCTTTAATTGAATCTCATTTTAACAGAAATATCACTTCAAGCGCAGGAGCAGTAGGAGTTTGGCAGTTTATGACCGCTCATGCCAATCAATATGGATTGACGGAAGACCGCCGGAATGATTTGTACAGAAGTACAAAAACGGCGGCCGTTTCGCTTAAAAATCTTTACAAAAAATACAATAATTGGGTAACTGTTGTGGCGGCCTACAATTGTGGTGAGGGCAATATTGCCAAGGCAATGCAGCTAGCAAACTCAACGCAGTATCATGTTTTCTCAAAATATTTGCCGGCAGAAACCATCAATCATGTGAAAAAATATCTCAATGCGTGTTATGCAACGGGAGAATTATCTTCTGTTTTGGCTAATTATAGTGACTCGAGAACGATATCACTTTTGAAAGCAAGGGAAAGTTATACTCCGGGAATTCCATTGTCTGAAACTGAAATTAATGCAGGGTTTAATCTGAATATTATTGCAGACGAGCTAAAGATACCGATGGATGAAATCCTTTCCTGGAATCCGGGAATCAAGAATGAACTGGATTCAAATGGCGAAAGCACGCTGTATCTTCCAACCGATCTGATGCCCGATTTTTTGCTTAAAAAAAATAAAATTCTTTCCCGTTCTATAAAAGAGGGGAGTATCTCTTCTCAATAGACAAGAACAAAATCTTATTAAATTATCATACTATTTTTCATTAAAAACCCACCGAAGTTCGGTGGGTTTTGTCATTTTTACACATTATTTTGATGGTGTATCGCTCCATCTCTGTCGTTCCATCTTCAAAATAAATTGACGTTTAAAAATGTCAATAGTAATAACCTGATTTTAACGGTTTGTCTGTTATTGACTTCGTCGAATCTTCGATTTCTGCAGGAAACCTAACGAAGTGGTTCGATAATGTCCATCTCAACAAAAATAAAGCGGTCTAGATTTCTGCGAAATGACAAAATGAATGCTCATTTTAGTTTTATAATTAAAAACGGATATTGATTAATATGAATTTTTACACCAATTGCAATATTTTAGAAATAAAAATTAAGCGTTTTTAATATAAAAAAGATAATCGTAAAGAAATTATACGACAGGTTTTGTCGTCATATGCTATTATATTTGTGGTATTGATACAGAATTATCTTTATTAATTATTATTCATCAGAAAATATAATCAGTTAAAATAAGTTAAATTCGTACAAATTTTAATAACCAAATTATGAAAAAACTCTACATGAGTGCGTTTCTGATAAGCACTGCAGCAGGATTTCATGCTCAGAATGTGGTTTGGCAGAAAGACATTCAATCTTCAACACAGGATTTTCTTTCGCAGGTGACCACAACAATCGATCAGCAATATCTGATTACGGGAAGCAGTATACAGGCAGGAAGCGGGAAGTTGGGTGCCGGAAGTTCAACTGCAAAATCACAACAAAATAACGGCTACGATTTTCATTTAGTCAAACTCAACCAACAGGGTGAGGAAG